>NZ_JALGRD010000008.1:0-316959 GCF_022810315.1 Stutzerimonas marianensis
ACCTCCTTCCACCACCCCGATCATCCGACCAGAGCCGCCAGCAGCGCTCAACCTCCGCCCTGCCAGCGCGGCGCATTCTACCCGAATCCGCCCTTCGTGCAAGCCCTTTATCTCGATAACCTATTGATATACAAATGGTTTTTCAAAGGGCTCGCGCCGAAGAAGGTGCGCATTATAGGGCGCACGACCTGCACGTCAACCAGAAAGTTACGATTGTTCCGCGCTCAGAGAAATACGCCCGAACGCTTTCTTGCCCGCCTGGCATACATGGGTCGCCCCCCGACGGAACATGAACGAGCGATCCACCACCTCACCGTCGACCCGAACGCTGCCTGCAGCGAGCAGATCTCGGGCTACCGCCGCATTCTTCACCAAACCGGCCCGATTCAGCACTGCAGCAATAGGCATGTCTTCGGTCGACTGTAAATCAATCGAAGGAATATCGTCCGGCAGTTCGCCATCCTTCATTCTATTACCAGCGGAGCGATAAGCTCCCGCTGCCGCCTCCTCGCCATGGAATCTCGCGACAATTTCTTCGGCAAGCTTCATCTTGATATCGCGAGGATTGGCGCCACGCGCCACATCAGTCCTGAAGCCCTCGACTTCAGCCATATCCCTGAAACTCAACAACTCGAAATAACGCCACATCAGCGAATCTGGAATCGACACCAACTTGCTATACATCACGCCTGGAGGCTCCTGGATACCAACATAGTTCCCCAGCGACTTGGACATTTTCTTCACACCATCCAACCCTTCCAGCAAGGGCATAGTGACAATGCACTGAGACGGCTGCCCATAGGATCGCTGGAGCTCACGCCCCATCAGCAGATTGAATTTCTGATCGGTGCCACCAAGCTCGACGTCAGCCTTCAATGCGACCGAGTCATAGCCCTGCACCAGCGGATACAGGAATTCATGAATCGCGATCGACTGATTGGCGGCGTAGCGCTTACTGAAATCATCTCGCTCCAGCATGCGAGCAACGGTGTACTGCGACGCCAAACGGATGAAATCAGCCGGAGACAACTGATCCATCCAGGACGAATTGAACGCAACCTCCGTTTTCGACGGATCGAGTATCTTGAAGACCTGATTTTTGTAGGTTTCGGCATTTTCGAGAACCTGCTCACGCGTCAGCGGCGGGCGAGTAGTACTCTTGCCACTGGGGTCGCCGATCATCCCGGTAAAATCACCAATCAAGAAAACGACCTGATGGCCGAGATCCTGAAACTGACGAAGCTTATTAATAAGCACCGTGTGACCGAGATGCAGATCTGGCGCAGTCGGGTCGAAGCCAGCTTTGATTCGCAGGGGCGCGCCGCGCTCGAGCTTGGTGACCAGCTCTGACTCCACTAGCACCTCATCAGCGCCACGCTTGATTACCGACAGTTGCTCTTGCACCGACTTCATGGATCGATCCGTACCCAAAACGAAAGGGGATAATCCTTACAAGAACGATCAAAAAAAACAACGTCGAAAACGTGGCCAAGCAGGCGTGGCGCGCACTCCAGGGTTGCTTCGTAGGCACTTTGCTTATATTTTAGGCCGATCTTTTTTCTGTACAAAAAACCGCCAGACACTAATGACCAATCCAAAACCCAGGGTTCCCAACTACCCGAAAAGCCATCTGCTGGCTGCAAGCGGAGTAGCTGCGCTCTTGAGCCTGGCGCTTCTGGTGTTCCCATCGCGCGAGGTCGAAGCCAAGAAAACATTTCTCGACCTGCAACTCGACACCTCGGCCGAGCTCGCCACTGGCGTGACTGACCCTCTTACCCAGGCAGAGGACAACAAACCGCTTTCGACGGCTGACCTGAAAGCGGCCGAGGAACCGACCGAAGCCGCACTCGATAACCTCGCAAAACCCGAACCCAATCCTCTGATAAACGAGGTGGTGGTGGCCAATGGGGATACCCTATCGACGCTATTTGCAAAGGTTGGCCTTCCTTCGACGACCATGCACGAGGTTTTGGCCAGCAGCAAGGAAGCAAAGCGCTTGACCCAGTTGAAGGTGGGCCAACGCCTCGAATTCGAGCTTAACGAACAGGGCCAACTTGCTCGCTTGAGCAGCCCGATCAGCAAGCTTGAAAGCTATCAGGTCATCAAGACCGAGGCCGGTTTCACCTTCAACAAAGAGCACATCAAACCAGAAATCCATACTGCGTACGCTCAAGGCCAGATAGACAGCAGCCTGTTCCTGGCGGCTAAGCGTGCAGGATTGGATCACAACCTCACCATGGACCTGGCGAACGTCTTTGGCTATGACATTGATTTCGCCATGGACATCCGCAAAGGTGACTCTTTCGAAGTCATTTATGAGGAGAAAATGGTCGGTGGTGAAAGGGTTGGCACTGGCAACATCCTCGCTGCTCGTTTCACCAATCGCGGTAAGAGCTACACCGCCGTGCGCTATACCAACAAGCAGGGTAATACGAGCTATTACACCGCCGATGGCAACAGCATGCGCAAAGCGTTCATCAGAACACCAGTCGACTTCGCGCGTATCAGCTCTCGCTTTTCCAACGGGCGCAAGCATCCAATCCTGAACAAAATTCGAGCCCACAAGGGTGTGGATTATGCTGCGCCTCGTGGCACACCAATCAAAAGCGCCGGGGATGGAAAGGTTATCCTAGCGGGCCGCAAGGGTGGTTACGGCAATACGGTCGTCATCCAGCATGGGAACCGTTATCGCACGCTATATGCCCATATGCAGGGATTCGCCAAGGGCGTTCGAAACGGTGCATCAGTCAAGCAAGGCCAGATCATCGGGTATATCGGGACCACAGGGCTGTCGACCGGCCCTCACCTGCACTATGAGTTTCAGGTTGACGGTCGCCATGTAGATCCGCTCGGGCTGAAATTGCCGATGGCGGATCCGATTGCAAAAGCCGAAAAACAACGCTTTTTGCAGATGAGCCAACCGCTTATGGCTCGCATGGATGAAGAGCGCGCCACGACGTTAGCCATGCAGCAAGAGTAAGCATGAGTCTCTATCTCGGCGTGATGTCCGGTACCAGTCTCGATGGGCTGGACTTTGCGCTTATAGAGCACACCACCCATACACATCTGGTCGGCACGCATTACGAACCGATGCCGTCCGCCTTGAAGCAGCAACTGCTTGATCTCTGTGTCTCAGGGCCCGATGAGCTGGCCCGTTCGGCTCTTGCTGAGAACACGTGGGCAAGACTTGCCGCAACCGGCATACAGACACTGCTGGCGACCGCCCAGGTCAAGCCAGAGGCCATTCGCGCAATCGGCAGCCATGGCCAGACAGTGCGACATGAACCCGCGCTTGGCTTTACCGTCCAGATTGGAAATCCCGCCCTACTCGCAGAGCTGACCGGCATAACAGTCGTAGCGGATTTTCGCCGACGTGACGTGGCCGCAGGTGGACAAGGCGCGCCCCTCGTACCTGCGTTTCACGAAGTCCTGTTCAGCTCAACAGCGCGCACCAGGGCAATACTCAACATAGGCGGCTTCAGCAACCTGAGCCTTTTGAAACCTGGCAGCCCTATAGAGGGGTTCGACTGCGGGCCGGGCAACGTGCTGTTGGATGCCTGGATCGAGCGGCACCAGAAACTTCCATACGATCGCAATGGTGATTGGGCCGCTAGCGGCGCACTTGTTCCTTCGCTGCTGACGCAACTACTCAACGATCCATTCTTCGCCGTTCGCGGGCCCAAGAGCACTGGCCGCGAGGTCTTCAATCTGGCCTGGCTCGACGGCAAACTCAGTACCATGACGGGCCTGGCCGCTGTGGATGTTCAGGCCACGCTGCTAGAGCTAACCGCACGAACCATTACAGATGCGCTGACGCAGAGCCAGCCTGACACCGAGGAAGTGCTCGTTTGTGGTGGAGGAGCGCATAACACCGCGCTGCTTGATAGGCTGCGCGCTTTGCTCCCTGGATGTAAGGTCGCGAGCACGGCCTCCGTGGGGGTGGATCCCGACTGGATAGAAGCCATGGCGTTCGCTTGGCTGGCACACTGCTGCTTGGAAGCTATCCCAGCCAACCGTCCCCAAGTGACCGGCGCCAAGGGACAACGCATCCTTGGCGCCATCTACCCAGCCTGAATGGCGATCAGCGCGCCGATTCGTTCGCTCAGATCGAGAACGACTGCCCGCATCCACAGGTAGTGCTGGCGTTCGGGTTTTTGATGACAAACCGCGACCCCTCCAGGCCCTCCTGATAGTCAACCTCGGCACCCGCCAGGTACTGAAAGCTCATCGGATCGACCACAAGACTGACACCTTCGCGCTCGATGACCGTGTCATCGTCGGCCAGATCCTCATCAAAGGTAAATCCATATTGGAAACCGGAGCAGCCACCACCGGTGACGAATACGCGCAGCTTCAAACGTGGATTGCCCTCTTCATCGACAAGACTCTTCACCTTGCTCGCCGCCCCCTGTGTGAACTGGATGGCAGTTGGCGTGAAGGATTCGACACTCATTTAAGGCTCTCCCGGCGCAAAGCGCCCCATTACCGCATTGACGCGCATTATCGGCTTACCCTACGAAATCGGTCAACTATTCGCATACCAGCCATCGCGGGTGCTGCCTCGCCTCGCTCATGGCAGCAGGGCCGCAGTGTTCAAGCCAAGCCGCTCATCGAGGCCAAAGATGATGTTCATGTTCTGCAGCGCCTGGCCGGACGCACCCTTGACGAGATTATCGATGACCGACAGCACCACAACCAGATCGCCTCCCTGCGGCCGGTGCACCGCTATGCGGCATACATTTGCGCCCCGTACGCTTCGAGTCTCAGGATGGCTACCGGCAGGCAGCACATCGACGAACGGTTCATCGGCGTAGCGTTCCTCGTAAAGCGCCTGGAGGTCGACTGACGTGTCCGCGACGGTTGCGTACAGCGTCGCGTGGATGCCTCGGATCATCGGCGTCAGATGCGGGACGAACGTCAGGCCGACCTCGCCCTTGGCAGCACGACGCAGACCTTGGGTGATCTCAGGTAGATGCCGGTGTCCCTTTACGGCATACGCCATCATGCTTTCGCCTGCCTCGGTGAACAACGAACCAATCTTGGCCGCCCGCCCTGCTCCGCTGACGCCGGACTTGCAGTCGGCAATCAAACGCGATGCGTCGGCCAGCCCGCTCTCGAGCAACGGCAGGAAGCCCAGCTGAGTCGCCGTTGGGTAGCAGCCTGGCACCGCAATCAGGCGCGCACGCCTGATCAGTTCGCGGTTGACTTCGGGCAGCCCGTAAACAGCCTCAGGCAATAAGCTCGGCGCCCCATGGGGTTGGCCGTACCACTTTTCCCATTCAACCGCGTCCTGGAGCCGAAAGTCGGCGGACAGGTCGATGACGCGGGTCCCGGCTTCCAACAACTCGGCGGCCAGGGAGTGCGCGACACCATGAGGCGTAGCGAAAAAGACCACATCGCAAGCGCCAAGCGTCGCGGTGTCGGGTACGCTGAACGCAAGTGAGTCATAGAAACCGCGGAGATTGGGGAACATGTCGGTGACACGTACGCCGTTCTCGGATCGAGACGTGATGACAGCCACTTCAGCCTGAGGATGTTGCGCCAGCAAACGCAACAGCTCGACACCTGTGTAGCCCGTACCGCCGACGATCCCGACCTTGACCATGCCTGCCTCTCGAATAGGAGCTGATAAGAGCGGTGATGATAAGGCTGCGAACGGTCAGGGCCAACTCCCCAGATGACGTATGGAGGGCACAGCCTCTACTATCCAGCCAATATCCAGCCAAGGAATTTCGGAATGCTCTATCTATGGGTCAAAGCCCTGCACATTGTCTCGGTGGTCTGCTGGTTCGCCGGACTGTTCTATCTGCCTCGGCTCTTCGTCTACCACGCCATGAGCGATGACCAGACCAGCCGTGACCGATTCGCGGTCATGGAACGCAAGCTCTATCGAGGCATCATGCTGCCATCGATGGTTGCGACGCTGATCTTCGGTCTCTGGATGTTGGCGCTCAATCCCGCGTTGTTCAGCGGAGGCGGTTGGCTTCATGCGAAGCTCACGCTGGTCGTGCTGCTGATTGCCTATCACCATTTCTGCGGCGCGCAGCTCAAGCGCTTCGCACGGGGAGAAAACCAACGCAGCCATGTGTTCTATCGCTGGTTCAATGAGTTTCCTGTACTGCTGCTGTTGGCCATCGTTGTTCTCGTCGTGGTCAAACCGTTCTGAGGTCAGGAGGTCCCATGCCGCTACCTGTTTCACTCGAAGGGCGCTTGCGCCTACCGCTCGTCGCCGCGCCCATGTTCCTGGTATCCAACCCCGCACTGGTGGTCACGTGCTGCCAGAACGGCGTCGTCGGCAGCTTTCCGGCACTCAACCAGCGCGAAAGCAGCGGTTTTCGCGATTGGCTGCAGCAGATCCGCACCACCCTCGAACGCACGCCCGACGCCTCGCCATATGCGGTGAACCTGATCGTGCACGGCAGCAATCCTCGCCTGCAGGCGGACCTGTCAATTTGCGTCGACGAACAGGTGCCGATCGTGATCACCAGCCTTGGAGCGGTGAAGGAAGTGGTCGATGCCGTCCATGCCTATGGCGGCCTGGTGTTCCATGATGTCACCACTCGCCGACACGCCGAAAAGGCAGCCGCAGCCGGCGTTGACGGACTGATCGCCGTGGCAGCTGGCGCCGGTGGTCACGCTGGAACCTTGAGCCCCTTTGCACTGATCGCCGAGATCAGGCAGTTCTTCGACAAGACTGTATTGCTGTCCGGCTGCATCAATCACGGACACGAGATGTTGGCCGCCCAGATGATGGGCGCCGACCTGGCGTACATCGGCACTCGTTTCATCGCGACGCGTGAAAGCCAAGCGAGCGACGCTTATAAAGAGATGCTTCTGCAAGCTCAGGCCGCAGACGTCGTGCACACCGCAGCAGTGTCTGGAGTACCAGCGAGCTTTCTTCGGCAGAGTCTGCAACAGGCCGGCTATGACATATCGCAACTAACCAAGGGCCTGACCCACGATGCGACGCTCAAGCCGATCAATGATGAAGCGAAAGCCTGGAAAACGGTCTGGTCAGCCGGCCAAGGCGTTGGCGGCATCGCTGACATTCCCGGCGTCCAACAGCTGATCGCGCGGCTGGACAGCGAGTACAGGGCAGCCGCCACCCGGGCCACTGAGCTGATACGACAGTGGCCTCGATAGCGACTGACCGTGATGCGGATCACACGCGGTAGCGGGATCACCGCTTGTAGCACCTGCGCCCAACCTCTAGGCTCTGTTTCTTTCATCGTGCCAGGGACGCTGCATGATTTCCGACCAATACAAGATCGTGTTCGACGGCGAATTGATGCCTGGGATGACGACCGAAACCGTCAGGGCGAACATGGCTCGGCTGTTTCGGACCGCTCCAGAGCGGCTCGAGAAGCTCTTCGCCGGCTCGCCAGTAGCCGTAAAGCGCTCACTCACCGAAGCCGAGGCGGATCGCTATATCCGAGCCCTGGCTACTGCCGGCGCCAAGGCTCGCAAGGAGCCGGAAGCGGTGACACTCGCGCTGACCATCGAACCGCAAGAAACCGACATCAAGCCAGAGGCCACTAACGAGCTGTCATGCCCGAAGTGCGGGCATCGTCAGACAGGCACTGTGCAGTGCAACGGATGTGGAATCGTTTTCGAGAAATACCGTGCCCGCCTCGCCCGAGAAGAAGCCATCCGAGCAGGCGAAGGGGCAGGCGCTCTCAAACAATTCTATGCGCCACCTAGCGCGGATGTGGCCGGAGCGAGCCCGGAACAGGGAGCGCTGCGGGTGTTCAGCTTCAATGGACGGATCGGGCGCCTTCGCTACCTTGCTTGGTCGCTTGGTCTCACGGCCGCTGCCTGCGGTTGCGCACTCATTGCGGCACTGGGTTTTGCCCTTTCCGAGGTGTTTGGCGGGCTGCTACTGCTCCTCGTTGCCTTGGCTTATCTCGTAGTCAGCTTCCAGATCGGCGCACAGCGCCTGCATGACTTCGGCTGGTCAGGCTGGTTCCTGTTTCTCTGTTTCGTACCCTTTGTGGGGTCGCTGTTTCCGCTGGCACTGTTGCTGGTACCCGGCACGCAAGGCGCCAACCGATTCGGCCCTCCGCAGCCGCCTAACAGCACCGCGGTGAAGGTGCTCGCTGCGCTCTGGCTGCTCGTGCCAGTGATTGGGATACTGGCTGCTATCGCCCTACCCGCTTACATGCAGTCGCTTGGTTTGGGGCAAGCGGACCTCTAGCCTCGATTACGCCTTTATCGCGCGACCATCGGCCCAACTACGGAGTCTGGTCAAGGCTTCGGCCATGATCACCGACAAGGGCGAGGTACCCTGGATACAGCCAAGTAGCATCTGTTGATCCGGCTCCCTCGCCTGCGCCTGGCCGGCATAGACAGCCGAAACCACTACCTGCTCGATTTCGGCCCCTGAAAACCCGTCGCAGGCATTGGCCAGCGCGAGCAGATCATAATGACCCGGGTCCAGATCCCGGCGCTGCAAGTGAATGCGAAGGATATCCACCCGCGTCTCCCGGTCAGGCAGATCAACGAAAAACAGCTCATCGAAGCGCCCCTTGCGCAACAGCTCCGCTGGCAGCCGCTCGACTGAATTGGCAGTGGCAACCATGAACACCGGAGCTTTGCGCTCAGCCATCCAGGTCAGCAGCGTTCCCAGCACACGCTGGCTGACACCGCCATCCATCTCCCCGGTCGCCAACCCCTTTTCCAGCTCATCCATCCAAAGTACACAAGGCGCCATTTCCTCGGCGAGCTTCAACGCTTCGCGCAGGTTGCGCTCGGTTTCGCCAAAAAACTTGTTGTACAGGCAGGCGAAATCCAGGCGCAGCAACGGCAGCCCCCACAGCCCGGCCACGGCCTTGGCCGCCATGCTTTTCCCTCCGCCCTGCACGCCGACAAGCATCGCGCCACGCGGCATGTCGCTAACGTCGGGCGCCAGAAACGCGGCTTGCCGCTCGCCTAACCAACGCTTGAAATTATGTAAGCCTCCTACGTCGGCAAAGCGCTCGGTGTCATGTTCGAAGCCCAGCACGCCCTGCATGTCCAGCAGCTCGAACTTTTTGCGGTTGAGTTCCGGCAGGTCATCCTGGGTAATCGCCCCATCATCGCAAATCAGGTTGTGGGCCAATTTTCGGGCTTCGGCGTGGCTGAGCCCGCGAAGGTTTTTCACCACCTGCTGCAAGGTGCGATTGTCAGTGCGGACGCGTAGACCTCGGTTGCGCTCGCTCCAGCGAGCCGCCTCCTCCCGCACGATAGAAAGCAGCTCCTCCTCGCTTGGCAGCGCTAGACGGAAACGAGCCGCATAGCGCTGAAACTCGGCGGGAAGTGTCAATGCATGAGAAACCAGCACCAGCGTCGGAGCCGAGCGGCCCTCGGCCATGGCGATTTCCTTGATCAACCGCACCAAGGGCGGTTGATCAAGATAAGGATGCAGATCGCAGAATACGTAAAGGCCGCCCATTTGATCGAACTTGACACATTTGAGCGCCACATCTGGCGCGCAGCTTTCACCCCCATCGAGCGCTTCCCCGCCAAAGGCAGTCTTGCGCAACCCCTCGGTCGCCGACCACAGATGCAACGCCAACCCTCGGCTGATCGCCAAACCGGTCAACGTCTCTAGCACCCGCCGTTCATCCCAGGACTCGATGACAATCAAGCGGACGGGCGAATCGAGCACCAGGCCCAGATCACGAACATCGTTCTTCATATGTCACTTCCTGTGCAGGCTAACCGCCTGGAATATCGCCTGTTACACTCTTTACCCATACGGCTTCCGGAGAAACGCCATGGATTGTCTGTTCTGCAGAATCGTCGCGGGTGATATTCCCGCGCACAAAGTGTACGAGGACGACCAAGTCATTGCCTTCAACGATATCGCGCCGCAAGCACCGGTTCACTTTCTGGTCATACCCAAGAAGCACATCGCCACACTGCACGACCTAAGCGAAAAGGACGACAAAGAGCTGGCCGGGCACATGCTCATCACCGCGCAGCGCCTCGCCGAGCAGCAAGGCTGCCAGGACGGCTTTCGCGTGGTCATGAATTGCAACGACCAGGGCGGCCAGACGGTCTACCACATCCATATGCATGTCCTTGGCCAGCGCCAGATGCATTGGCCGCCGGGCTGAGGGTCAGTCCCTTCATACTGCCGAAACGTATTTACCTCTGGAGGCACGATGCCCAACCAACGCCAGTACTCGCCTGCAGACCGCATCCTGATGCAGGCCGATGCCGCCCTGCGGACGCTGCTGCCGTTCAGCGGCCAACCGAATCGCCCCAATCCGGCCGTGCTGAAGGCGGATGCGGAACTGAGCGAAAGCGAGGCTCGGCATGTTGCGGGGCTGATGCGCATCAATCATACCGGCGAGGTCTGCGCGCAGGCCTTGTACCAAGGGCAGGCCCTGACCGCGCGTCTGCCGCGCGTACGCCAGGCGATGGAGCGAGCCGCGGACGAGGAAATTGACCATCTTGCCTGGTGCGAGCAGCGGATCCGTCAGCTAGGCAGCCATACCAGTGTTCTGAACCCCCTGTTCTATGGGCTTTCATTTGGGGTCGGTGCCTCGGCCGGCTTGATCAGCGACCGGATCAGCCTGGGGTTCGTTGCAGCGACGGAAGATCAGGTCTGCAAACACCTTGACGAACATCTCGCGCAGTTGCCGGAAGCCGATCAGAAGTCACGCTCGATTCTCGAACAGATGCGCGAGGACGAGGCGCACCATTCCACGGTCGCGCTGGAGGCCGGCGGGGTAAGGTTTCCTGCTCCAGTCAAGTTCGGCATGAGCCTCGTAGCCAAGCTTATGACCAAAACGACCTACCGGCTGTAACCTCGGAGCTCAAAAAAAAAGGCGCCTGAAGGCGCCTTTCTTTTACCGCAACGATCAACCCGGCATATTGCGCGCGTAAAAGATCTCAAGCATCTCATGACGTAGGCGATCTTCGACCTGCAGGCGCTGCTCGGCGGACAGGTTGCTCGTCGCATCTCCGAACAGATAGTTTTCGAGTTCGAAGTTCTTTAGCAGCATCTTCGTGTGGAACAGATTTTCCTGGTACACGTTCACGTCGGTCATTTGGTAAGCCGACCGCGTGTCCTCCGAGAGGTAGTTCTGAATCGAATTGATCTCGTGATCGATGAAGTGCTTCTTGCCTTCGACGTCTCGCGTGAATCCGCGAACGCGATAATCCACCGTGACGATGTCCGACTCGAATTGGTGAATCAGGTAATTGAGCGCCTTGAGTGGAGAGATCACGCCGCAAGTGGACACATCGATGTCGACACGGAAGGTGGCGATGCCTTCGACCGGATGAATTTCCGGGTAGGTGTGAACCGTGATATGGCTCTTGTCCAGATGCGCGAGAATCGTCTCAGGTAGCGGCCCCGGAGACTCTTCGATCTGACTGTCCGTCGGAGTAACAGGCTGCTCGGAGATCAGGATCGTCACGCTCGCGCCTTGCGGCTCGTAATCTTGCCGGGCGATATTGAGAATATTGGCACCAATGATGTCGACAACATCGGTCAGAATCTGCGTGAGCCTTTCGGCATCGTACTCTTCGTCGATGTATTGGACGTACGCCTGCTGATCTTCCTGGGTTTCGGCATAGCAGATGTCGTAGATATTGAAGCTCAAGGTCTTGGTCAGGTTGTTGAACCCGTGGAGCTTGAGTTTGCTTTTCACCATTGGAGACTCTCTTTGATGCGGATTACCGCGTGATTGAGCATGCCCGTCAGATAAGGATTATCTGCGTAGGACCGTTTACACCTCTGCGCATTTGCGACTGGCTGTGCTGTTCTTGTGAAGCGCCCCGCTGAAAACGGGGCGCGCATTATGCAGATTGGCGGCGCCCGGTGCCAGTGCCACGGGCGTCCGAATAGGCTTCGACGATCGGTTTCAGACCCGCGACGGCTCAGCCCAGCTCGACAATCTCATAGTCATGTGTAATTTCAACGCCGGCACGGCCAAGCATGATCGAGGCCGAACAGTACTTTTCCGCCGAGAGTTCGACGGCTCGCTTCACGTGCGCCTCTTTCAAGCCACGCCCCTTGACCACGAAGTGCAAGTGAATCTTGGTGAACACCTTGGGATCTTCGCTGGCCCGCTCGGCCTCCAGAAATGCCTCGCAACTTTCGACTGGCTGTCGCGCCTTACGCAGGATGCTGACTACATCGAAGTTACTGCACCCACCCAGGCCAAGCAGGAGCATCTCCATCGGCCGAACACCGAGGTTGCGTCCACCATTTTCCGGCGGACCATCCATGACCACGACGTGGCCACTGCCCGACTCGCCGAGAAACATGGCTTCGCCGGCCCACTGAATGCGCGCTTTCATCTTCGACTCCGCAAGAAAAAGGGAGCAAAGCTTATCACGACAGCTCAAGCGGGCCCGGGCTGACAATCCGACGAAATGATGGCAATGAAGTTGATATTCGTGTCCCAGTTTTGTTGTCCAGCTGAGTCTGTCTGTTAAGCTCAACGGCACTGATAAAGAACTCAGTCATAAAAATAAGAACCAGCCTTCTATTGGACTATCTTCCGGGACTACAGCATGGTTGCTATTACACTCACGCCCAAGATCAAGAACATCGACAAGCTACTTGCGCATTGTCATCGTCGCCGCTACACCTCCAAGAGCACCATCATCTACGCGGGTGATCGCTCGGAGACGCTTTACTTCATCGTCAAGGGGTCGGTCACCATCCTGATCGAGGATGACGACGGCCGCGAAATGATCATTGCCTACCTCAACTCGGGGGACTTTTTCGGGGAGATGGGGCTCTTCGAAAAGGAAGGCAACGAAAAGGAACGCAGCGCCTGGGTCCGCGCCAAGACCGAGTGCGAAGTCGCCGAGGTAAGTTATGCGAAGTTTCGCGAACTGACCCAGCAGGACCCGGACATTCTTTATGCATTGGGCAGCCAGATGGCTGAGCGCCTGCGTAACACGACACGCAAGGTAGGCGACCTGGCATTCCTCGACGTGACCGGTCGAGTCGCCCGCACGCTGCTTGATCTGTGCAAGCAACCCGACGCCATGACCCATCCGGACGGCATGCAGATCAAGATCACCCGTCAGGAAATCGGGCGGATCGTTGGCTGCTCGCGCGAAATGGTCGGGCGAGTCCTGAAGAGTCTGGAATCGCAAGGTCTGGTGCACGTCAAGGGCAAGACGATGGTGGTATTCGGAACGCGTTAAGACGCCTCTGCCACCCAGCAAAAAAGCCGGCTTCCGCCGGCTTTTTTGCATCTACCTGTCACTCCGGGTCGGCAGGCGCCTGGGTCCGGGCGCGGCCGGGAAAGAACAAACGCTGCAATTCGACACCCGGCTGTTCAGCACGCATGAACGCTTCCCCAACGAGGAAGGCGTACACCTTGTTGATTTCCATCAGCTCGACATCGGCGCGGTGCAGCACGCCACTTTCAGTAATCACCAACCGATCCCGTGGCACACGCGGCAGCAAGTCGAGCGTGGTTTCCAGGCTGACCTCGAAGGTGTGCAGGTTACGGTTGTTGATCCCGACCAGGGGTGTCGAAAGCTGCAAGGCGCGCTCGAGCTCCGCGCCGTCATGCACCTCGACGAGCACATCGAGCCCCTGTGCCGAGGCCACGTCGGCGAGCTCATGCATCTGGGCATCGTCGAGTGCCGCGGCAATCAGCAGGATGCAATCGGCACCGAGCGCACGCGCTTCGACGACCTGATAAGGATCGACCATGAAGTCCTTGCGGATGACGGGCAAGGAACAGGCACCACGGGCCTGCTTCAGGTAGTCGTCTGCACCCTGGAAGAAATCAACGTCCGTCAGCACCGACAGGCAGGTTGCGCCCCCGGCCTCGTAACTTCTGGCGATCTCTGCCGGCTGGAAATCGTCGCGCAGCACGCCCTTGCTAGGCGAAGCCTTCTTGACCTCAGCGATAACCGCCGGCTGCTTGCGCGCGACCTGCTCCTGCAAGCGCATGGCGAAGCCGCGCACCGGGTCGGCGCCAGCGGCCAACCGTTCCAGCTCCCCCAGGCCGACACGAGCGCGTCGCTCGGCAACTTCCTCGTGCTTGCGGGAAATGATCTTTTCCAGAATGGTCGGCACGCTCATCGGCCCTGCTCCTGCTTGAACACCACGGTGAAGGAGACGAGCTCGTCCAACTTGTCGCGCGCCAGGCCCGTATGCAACGCATCATGCGCGATTTCGATACCTTGCTTGAGGCTGTTCGCCACGTCTGCCGCGTAGAGCGCAGCCCCGGCGTTGAGCACGATCATGTCGGCGGCCTTCTGACCATTCTCGGTCTTGCGTCGCCCTAGCGCGTCACGAATCAAGGCGAGCGAGCCTTGCGCGTCTTCGACATTCAGCCCGATCAGGCTCTGGCTCTTGATGCCGAAATCCTCTGGCTGAATCCGGTACTCGCTGATTTCGCCATCCTTCAACTCGGCAACAAAGGTCGGTGCGGCAAGGCTGATTTCATCGAGCCCATCCTGCGCATGGACCACCAACACATGCTTGCTTCCCAGGCGCGAAAGCACCTCGGCCATCGGCCGGCAGAGTTCCTTGCTGAACACGCCCAGAACCTGGTGCTTGACCCCCGCCGGATTGGACATCGGCCCAAGGATGTTGAACAACGTCCGCAGCCCTAGCTCGCGACGCGGCCCGGCGGCGTATTTCATTGCGCCGTGGTGGGCGGGTGCAAACATGAACCCCACGCCGACCGCCTCCACGCTGCGAGCGACCTCCTCGGGTGTCAGGTCGAGATACACGCCAGCCGCCTCGAGCAGGTCGGCGCTGCCGCTCTTTCCGGATACGGCGCGGTTGCCGTGCTTCGCCACCTTGCCACCAGCGGCCGCGACCACGAAGGCCGCGGCGGTGGAGACGTTGAAGATGTTCATGCCATCGCCACCGGTGCCGCAGGTGTCCACCAGGCGATGTGTATCGAACTGCACCGGAGCGGCCAGCTCACGCATCACCTGCACGGCCCCGACGATTTCATCGATGGTTTCGCTCTTCATGCGCATGCCCATGAGGAACGCGCCGATCTGGGCGTCTGTGCACTGCCCGGTCATGATCTGGCGCATGACGGCCTTCATCTCGTCGGTGCTCAGGTCAAGCTGACCGACGACCCGGTTCAGGGCTTCCTTGATGTCCATCAGCGCACGCCTCCGGTCTGCTTCAGAAAATTGGCGAACAGTTCATGACCCTGTTCGGTCAGGATGGATTCGGGATGAAACTGCACGCCCTCGACGTTCAGCGTCTTGTGCCGCAGCCCCATGATCTCATCGACAGAGCCATCCTCGAGCTGGGTCCAGGCGGTGACTTCCAGGCAATCGGGCAGCGTTTCGCGCTTGACCACCAGGGAGTGATAGCGCGTGACGGTGAGCGGGTTGTTGAGCCCGGCAAAGACGCCGGTGTTCGCATGCATGACGGGGCTGGTTTTGCCATGCATGACCTGGCGTGCGCGAACCACATCGCCCCCAAACGCCTGCCCGATGCTCTGGTGGCCTAGGCAGACGCCGAGGATCGGCAGCTTGCCGGCGAAATGGCGGATCAGCTCCAGCGACACCCCCGCCTCGTTCGGAGTGCAGGGGCCGGGCGATACTACGATGCGCTCGGGATTCAAGGCTTCGATTTCGGCCACGCTCAGCTCGTCGTTGCGCACGACCTTGACGTCTGCGCCCAGCTCGCCCAGGTACTGGACCACGTTGTAGGTGAAGGAATCGTAGTTATCGAGCATCAACAGCATGATCAGTTCTCCTGCGGGTCGCGTTCGGCGAGGGCGACCGCGCGGAACATGGCGCGGCGCTTGTTCAGCGTTTCCTCCCATTCGAGAGCGGGCTGAGAGTCGGCCACGATGCCGGCACCGGCCTGCACGTGCAGCTCGCCATCCTTGATCACGGCCGTGCGGATGGCGATGGCGGTGTCCATGTTGCCGTTCCAGGCGAGGTAGCCGACCGCGCCGCCGTAGACGCCACGCTTGACCGGCTCGAGCTCGTCGATGATTTCCATAGCGCGGATCTTAGGCGCCCCGGACAGGGTGCCAGCCGGCAGAATCGCGCGCAGCGCGTCCATCGCCGTCAATGGCGCCTTGAGCTGACCCGTGACGTTGGAAACGATGTGCATAACGTTGGAGTAGCGCTCGATGACCATCTTCTCGGTGAGCCGTACCGAACCGTTCTCGGCAACCCGGCCGACGTCGTTGCGTCCGAGGTCGATCAGCATAAGATGCTCGGCGAGCTCCTTGGCGTCGCTGAGCAGATCCTCTTCGAGCGCCAGGTCAGCCTCTTCGCTCGCACCGCGCGGGCGCGTGCCGGCGATGGGGCGGACCGTGACCAGGCCTTCCTCGACCCGCACCAGCACTTCCGGCGACGAACCCACCACGTGGAAGTCTCCAAAGTTGAAGAAGTACATATAGGGCGTCGGGTTGAAGCAGCGCAACGCGCGGTAGAGATCGATCGGCGCAGCCTTGAACGGGATCGACATGCGCTGGGAAATCACCACCTGCATGCAGTCGCCGGCGAGGATGTAGTCCTTGATACGGTTGACCGCCTGCTCGTAATCCTCGCGGCTGAAGCTGGAGCGGAAGGTCGGCTCGGCGCCGTTGCTCCTTTCGAAATCCAGGCCCAGGCGCGGTGTGATCGGCTGACGAAGCTTCGCCCGCAGCGCCTGCAGCCGCGCCTGGCCTGCCTCGTAGGCATCCGACTGCGACGGGTCGACCAGCACGATGCAGTGAAGCTTGCCGGCGAGGTTGTCGAACACCACCACGGCGTCGGACACCATCAAGAGGATGTCCGGCGTGCCGAGCGGATCGGGGTTCGGGCATTGCGCAAGTTTGCGTTCGACATAGCGCACGCTGTCATAACCGAAATAGCCCACCAGTCCACCATTGAAACGCGGCAGCCCCTCGACTGGCGCCACCCGGTAGCGCTGCTGGAAGGCCTCGACAAAGGCCAAGGGGTCTTCCACCTCGCTGCGTTCCTGCTCGATGCCGTCAGTGGTGACGCTGACCTGATGCCCTTGGACCCTGAGCACCGTGCGGCACGGCAGGCCGATGATCGAATAGCGCCCCCACTTCTCACCGCCCTGAACGGATTCGAGCAAGTAGGCGTTCGGCGCATCGGCGAGTTTCAGGTAGAGCGACAGCGGGGTATCAAAGTCGGCGAGCGTCTCGAACGACAGGGGAATGCGGTTATGGCCTTCGTCGGCCAAACGCAGGAATTCTTCGCGGGTCATGTCAGCCTCGTGGTCGGAGGGAACTGCTGGGTCAATACGTGCAAACGGACCGGGCAAGCCGGCAGGAAATGTCAGGCGCGCCAGCGCCAACGGGCCAGTGCCTTGATGACATTCATCCATTGTTTGCGAGTGACCACCACGATCTGATCTCGGCTCGGCGGGTTACGGAACAGGGGCCACACTAGCGCAGCCCCGGAACCGAAGCAACCAGCTCGCGCAGGTCGTCGAGCACCAGCGCAGGTGCTTCGTTAACGATCGGCTCCCCATGGTTGTAACCATAGCTCAGCGCCACGCAGGGGACGCCAGCCGCCTTGGCGGCGCGCACGTCGTTGCGCGAGTCGCCAATGAACAGCGCGTCGGCCGGAGCAACGTCCGCCTTGTCCATTACATAAAACAAAGCCGCCGGATCGGGCTTCTGCTGCGGCAAGGTATCGCCCCCGATGAGCCACTGGAAATAGCCGGCCAGCCCCTTCTCCTCCAGCAATGGTTCGATGAACTGCGCCGGCTTGTTGGTGATGATCGCCAGCTTGATGTCGCGCTCACGCAACCAGTCCAGGCAGTCGCGCACGCCGGGGTAGACCGCTGTCAGAGCGTGACCGCCGGAATAGGCCTGCATGAACAGCGCCAGCGCCTCGTCGGCCAGCTCGTTCGCAACGCCCTCATGTTGGAGGCCGCCAGCCAGGGCGCGCCGCACCAGCACCCGCGAGCCATTGCCGACCCAGTCGCGTACCCGCTCGATGCCGGCGGGCTTCCGGCCGAGCAGCATCAGCATCTTGTCCACTGCGGCGGCCAGGTCCGGTACCGAATCCATCAGGGTGCCGTCCAGATCGAACATCACCAGCCGTGGCAGCGTGCCGTCGAACAGCTGCTCCAGGCGAGTCATGAGCGGGCCAGTGCGAGTTCGGCGCGCATCTGGTCGATCACCGCCTTGTAGTCCGGCTGGTTGAAGATGGCCGAGCCGGCAACAAAGGTGTCAGCACCCGCCGCGGCGATCTCGCGGATGTTCTTCGGATTGACGCCGCCATCGATCTCCAGGCGAATTTCGCGGCCGCTGGCGTCGATCAGGGCACGCGCCTCGCGCAGCTTGTCCAGCGTGCCGGGGATGAACTTCTGCCCGCCGAAGCCAGGGTTGACGCTCATCAGCAGGACCATGTCGACCTTGTCCATGACGTACTTGAGCACATCCAGCGGTGTCGCCGGGTTGAACACCAGGCCGGCCTTGGCACCGCCGTCCTTGATCAGCTGCAGCGAACGGTCGATGTGCTCCGAGGCTTCCGGGTGGAAGGTGATGTAAGTAGCGCCGGCCTCAAGGAAGTCGCCGATCATGCGATCCACCGGCTTGACCATCAGGTGCACGTCGATGGGCGCGGTGACGCCATGCTTGCGCAGCGCCGAGCAGACCATCGGGCCGATGGTCAGGTTGGGCACGTAGTGGTTATCCATCACGTCGAAATGGACGATGTCGGCGCCGGCGGCCAGCACGTTGTCCACTTCCTCGCCCAGGCGGGCAAAATTGGCGGAAAGAATCGAAGGGGCGATGGCGAACGGCTGCATGACGACCTCGGGTAGCACGGCAAGATGCCGCGCATTGTACCCGAGGGGTCAGGGTTGCGGCGCGCCTGACATCCGCCACGAATGCCGGCGCGCCAGGTCGGATCAGGTCAGCTCGTCGAAGCACTCGCCGATGATGGCCAGGCCGCGTTCGAGCTGATCGTCCTCGACGGTCAGCGGCACCAGCACGCGCAGCACGTTGTAGTAGGTACCGCAGGACAGCAGAATCAGCCCCTTGTCCCGCGCCCGGGCGACGATCTGCGACGTCAGCGCCGCAGCCGGTCGCGCCAGGTCGCCCTC
Source organism: Stutzerimonas marianensis (assembly GCF_022810315.1). Classification (NCBI taxonomy): domain Bacteria; kingdom Pseudomonadati; phylum Pseudomonadota; class Gammaproteobacteria; order Pseudomonadales; family Pseudomonadaceae; genus Stutzerimonas; species Stutzerimonas marianensis. Next base: position 19,022 of record NZ_JALGRD010000008.1, read on the forward strand.
CTCGAACAGCTCGATGGCGATCATCGCGCCGAGGCCGCGCACCTCGCCGACCTCCTTGTGCTTGGCCTGGATCGCCTTGAGACCGGCGGTGAGCTTCTCCGCCACGGCCTTGCAGCGGTCAAGCAAATGCTCCTCCTCGAAGATTTCCATTACCGCCAGCGCCGCCGCACAGGACAGCGGGTTGCCGGCATAGGTGCCGCCCAGCCCGCCGGGCGCGATGGCATCCATGATCTCGGCCTTGCCGCACACGCCGGCGATCGGGAAGCCGCCGCCGACCGACTTGGCGAAGGTGGTCAGGTCGGCGACCACGCCCATCTGCTCCATGGCGAAGAAGGTGCCGGTGCGCCCGGCGCCGGTCTGCACCTCGTCGGCGATCAGCAGGATGCCGTGCTCGTCGCAGAGCGCGCGCAGGCGGGCCATGAAATCCTTCGGCGCGACATTGAAGCCGCCCTCGCCCTGCACCGGTTCGACGATGATCGCGGCGATGTCGCGCGGCTCAGCATCGTTCTTGAAGATGCGCTCGATGCTCGCGATCGACTCATCGACACTGACACCATGGATTGCGCAGGGATACTGCGCACGGAAGATCCCGCCCGGCATCAGGCCCATGCCGGCGGAGTACGGGGCGACCTTGCCGGTCAGGCCGAGGGTCATCATGGTGCGGCCGTGATAGGCGCCGGTGAAGGCAATCACACCGGCACGGCCCGTGGCGGCGCGGGCGATCTTTACCGCGTTCTCCACGGCCTCGGAGCCGGTGGTGACCAGCAGGGTCTTCTTGGCGAAATCACCCGGCACCCGCACGTTGATCTTCTCGCACAGCTCGACGTAGGGCTCATAGGCCAGCACCTGGAAGCAGGTGTGGGTGAGCTTGTGCAGCTGGTCTTCCACCGCCTGGACGATCTTCGGGTGCAGGTGACCGGTATTCAGCACGGCGATGCCGCCGGCGAAGTCGATGAACTCGCGGCCTTCCACGTCGACCACGCTGCTGTTTTTGGCATGATCCGCAAAGATCGGGTGAATCTGACCGACACCACGGGGGACGGCGGCGACACGGCGTTGCATCAGGGATTCGTTGGTCTTGCTCATAAGCTCCTCGGTAGCCGCTCATCGTCGGCACGGGTCGGAAAGAACGCCAGGAAGCGGGCACGGCAGCATACGATGATCGACTGCCGCACCATCCAGAGCGTTCGGATTACAATAAAACTCCGTGCATTATTTTGCACGCTCGATATTACTGCTGGCCGTCAGGTTTCAAATCAGGTTAGCTGGGGCGAGTCCAGCAAGAGCGGTTCATAACGCAGGAAACTCAATGACCCACTTCCGCCATGCAACCAGGGCGCTAGTGCTCTATCTGGCAGCACTAGCGTTGACGGCCAATGCTGCCGACCAGCCCAGCGACGAGCAGGCGCCTGCGCCCGACGCCGCACCCGCCGCGCCAGCTGAACGCCCAGGCCTGCCATCGCGCAGCGAGGTGATGGCGAGCGACCTGCTACGTCAACTGCCGGTCGGCGAGGTGATCGAACTGAAGACGGGCACCGAAACCTTCTCGGCGTTATGGCGACCGGCCAATGTCGGCGCCCCCAAGGGTGTACTGATCCTGCTGCCGGACGACGGCGAAAGCCCGGACTGGCCACGCGGCATCGGGCCACTGCGTCGCCAGCTGCCCGATCACGGCTGGCACACACTGAGCCTCAGCTTGCCGGAGTCCGAACGCATCACGCCAACGGCCGTCACACCCCGCGAAACTCCGCCGACCGAAGCACCAACACCAGAGCCCGAGGCGGAGGCCGAGCCATCAGAGGGGGCACCGAGCGAGGCCGGCTATCTACCCGAGCAGACGGCACCAGCGGCTTCCGAGCCCGACGAGGAGGGCAGCGCACAACAAGAAGGCGAAGCGCCAGTGAGCGCGCCCGCACCGCTCGACCTCGCCGAACGCATCGATGCACGCATTGAAGCGGCCCTCGCGCACATCCGCACCAGTCAGCCTGACGTGATCGTGATGCTGGGTCAGGGCACCGGTGCCTATTGGGCGGCGCGCTACCTGCAGCAGGCGAACCCTGGCGATGTCAGCCGCCTGATCCTGGTTCAGCCCAAGGAACCTGCCGCGACCGAGGAGCCGCTGGTGCAGCGGCTCGGCACGCTCAAGATCGCGATTGGGGATTTCTACTTCAGGACTGGCAGCAGCGTCGCATCTGCCAGGGCTCGGCTCGACGAAAGCCGCCGTAGCCGACATCCGGCCTACCAGCAGGTCGGACTGCAAGCCATCGAGGGGGATCGCCAGGCCGAGCAGGAGCGACTGGTGCGCCGCGTGCGCGGGTGGCTCGACCGGCAGGGCTGAAGGCTGCGCGAACGAGCGGCTCAGCGAAACCCGCGTCGTTCGCGAATGAGGCTGTAGGCGCTGTGCAGTTCGCGAGTCCGCTCGGTCGCTTCACGCACCTGGAGCGCACTGGCCCCGGCGCCCGCCTGCTTGTCGGGGTGGTGCTTGCTGAGCAAGCGTCGATAGGCACGCTTGATGACCTGCGGGTCACTGTCAGCCCGGACCCCCAACAAGCGCAAGGCCTGCTCATAGGCGCCGCCAACGTGGCGCGGCGCCCCCTGGCGCGGCCCGCCACCCTGGTCCAGCGCGGCGACTGCCGCCGCATCCCAGCCCATCCATTTACCCCAGAGCATGATCAGCTCGTGCTCACGCGTATCCACCGCCCCCTGCGCCCGCGCCATCCGCCAGCATGCCTGCAGCACACTTCGCACCTCGTCCTGGCGACCGCGCAAGCGCTGCAGCGGCTCGCGCAAGCCGTCGCCGCCGGCCTTGCCGCGGTAGAAGGCATCAATGGCCGCGCGCTGCTGCGAGGCCGTCAACTGCAGACGCCGCATCTCGCCGCGCGCCGCCTGGATGTGCGCCTCGCTGATCCGCCCACTGCTTTTGGCCAGGCGCCCGAGCAGAAAGAACAGCAGCTCGTGGCCCTGCATGACAGGTGGCCCGCCAGACAGGCGCTGACGCAGCCGGGACCAGGAAGTCAAGCCCAGGCGGCGGTCGACGACATGACCAATCAGTCCGCCCAACAGCGCGCCGGGAATGCTGGCCAGCCACCAGCCAGCCAGGGCGCCCAGGTAGGTCATCGGCCAGAACATCTAGCGCCCGGCCTCGATTATGCGTTCCACCTCGGCCAGCCGCTCGTGCGTGCCAACATCGACCCAGCGGCCCCTGTAATGCTCGCCGGTGACGCGTCCCGCCGCCATGGCCTGTCGCAGCAGCGGAGCCAGCTTGAAGGCCCCTGGCTGGCAACCGTCGAACAGCCGTGGGTTCAGTACGGCGATACCGCTGTAGGTCAGCGCACCCTCGCCGACCGCATCGACTACCGCGCCATCGCGAAGCATGAAGTCACCCTGCGGGTGGTGGGCGGGGTTGTCTACCAGCACCAGGTGCGCGAGGCCGGCCCCGGGCAACTGGGCCGACAGGGCGCGGAAGTCGAAGTCCGTCCAGATGTCACCATTGACCACCACGAAGGGCTCATCGCCCAGAAGCGGCAGCGCTTTGAAGATTCCGCCGCCGGTCTCCAGCGGCTCGCCTTCCGGCGAATAGTGGATTCGTGCGACCAACGCCGAGCCGTCTCCCAGGTGAGCCTCGATCTGCTCGCCGAGCCACGCATGGTTGATCACCAGCTCATCGAAGCCGGCCTCGACCAGCGCGCGGATGTGGTATTCGATCAGGGGGACGCCGCCAGCCCGAACCAGCGGCTTCGGCGTGTGCAGCGTCAGCGGACGGAGACGTTCGCCCTTGCCGGCCGCCAGGATCATCGCTTTCATGATGCTCCTTGCGCCGTTGGCAACGCCTGCAGAAGCTGGGATAGCGCTGCCAGCTCCGGCCGGCGCTCGATCACCGCATCGAGATAGGCGAAGAAGCGCGGTACGTCGCCCAGGTAGCGTGGTTTGCCATCACGATGGCAGATCCGCGCGAAGATACCGATGACCTTCAGGTGGCGCTGCGCGCCCATCAGGTCACTGGCGCGCAGGAAATCCTCGAAGCCGTCCTGCACCGGGACGCCAAGATCGCGCGCCTTGTTCCAGTATTCCTGCAACCAGCTCTGCACCCGTGCTGGCGGCCAGCTGACGAAGGCGTCCTTGAACAGCGAGGTGATGTCGTAGGTGACCGGGCCGGCCACCGCATCCTGGAAATCCAGCACGCCTGGGTTCGGCTGGCTGATCATCAGGTTGCGCGGCATGTAGTCGCGGTGCACCAGCACCCTCGGCTGCGCAAGTGCCGAGTCGATCAGCAGACGGCACGTGCTATCCCACAGGGCTTGCTCCGCGGCGGAAAAACTGTGGCCCAGATGGCGCTGCACGTACCACTCGGGAAAGAGCTGCAACTCGCGGTGCAAGAGCGCTTCATCATAGGCAGGCAGTCCGGTCGGTGCCGCTTTTACCTGTAGCGTCAGCAGCGCGTCGATCGCATCGGAGAAAAGGCGGTCGGCGTTCTGTTCGTCGATTACGTCCAGGTAGGTCTGGCGACCGAGGTCACTCAGCAACAGAAAGCCGCGCTCCAGATCCGCTGCAAGAATCTCGGGCACATGCACACCGGCATCCGCCAGGGTTCTCGCGATGGTTACGAAGGGACGGCAATTTTCCTGCGGTGGTGGCGCGTCCATGGCAATGAAACTGCGCTCCGGCGCCTGCCAGCGGAAATAGCGCCTGAAGCTGGCATCGCTGCTCGCCGCGATCAACGACGCTTCAGGCACCTCTCCCCAGCCACGCCGGGTGTACAGCTCGGTCAGTCGCGGCTCGAGCCAGGCGCTCAGGTCCGCCAGGCGTTGATCATGTTGCGGCATATCAGGGGTCTCCACGGCGCTAGCCGATCAGCAGGTCATGCTTTATTATCCAGCATCTTTTTCAGACCATCGAGAGGCGTGCGGCCTAGCCCGGCCGATGGCTCGCCGCAAGCACGGACCCGAAAAACAAGATGGCAGTCAAATATCCCGCTTTTCGTAAAAAATTCCCTCTTTTGGTTACGGGTGGGCTGCTGGCATTGCAACCCGTAGCGACACCCCTGGTCATCGCGGCAGAACAATTCGCCTGTCAGCCCGGCGCCAACGGCGGCTGGGACTGCGCGACCGAGACGCCCGCCGAGGCGTTGCCTCCCCGTCCCGTCCACCCGGGAAGCGCCGCCGCCAGCGACCCGGCCCAGCCCGCGACCGAAACGCGCAAGACCGCTTCCCGCCCGGCGACCGCCACCACTACTCAGGTGTCAGAAGCTCGCGGCCGCGCCCTGGCGTCGCGTAGCGCCGACTACAGCCATCTGGACTGGGTCCCGCGTGATCAACTGACCAACGCGCAATTGGCCGAAACCGGCCCGTACTGCTCCGGTACCTATGTCGAACCGAACCGTCCCGGACAGTTCGATGACACGCCGATGAGCGAGGCGCCGACTTATGTTTCGGCGCGGGCGACGCGCTATGAGCAGCAACAGGAAGTCGCCACGCTCGCCGGTGATGTGGTGCTGCGCCAGGGCAGCATCCAGGCCGAAGCGGACGAGGCGAACCTCTACCAGCTTGAAAACCGTGGTGAACTTCGCGGCAACGTGCGCCTGCGCGATCGTGGCGCGCTCATGGTCGGCGACCGTGCCGAACTGCTGCTCGACACCGGCGAGGCCAAGGTCGAGAACGCCGAATACGTGGTGCATGAAGGCAAGGTCCGGGGTAACGCGCAATACGCCAAGCGCGAAGAAAACGCCATCATTCGCCTCAAGGACGGGACCTACACCCGCTGCGAGCCGGGCGACAACGATTGGTACCTGCAAGGCAATAACGTGACCCTGAACCCGGCCACCGGTTTCGGTTCGGCCACCAACGTGACGCTGCGGGTCAAGGGCGTACCGGTATTCTATACGCCGTACATCTATTTCCCGATCGACGACCGCCGCCAGTCCGGCTTCCTCGCCCCGAGCATCAGCTCGTCCAGCGACACCGGCCTGTCACTCGTCACGCCTTACTATTTCAACCTGGCGCCGAACTTCGATGCCACCCTGTACCCGAACTACATGAGCGATCGCGGCCTGTTGATGGAAGGCGAATTTCGCTATCTGACGCGCAACAGCGAAGGTCAGTTCGGCGCGGCCTATCTGGACGACAGCAACGACGACCGCAAGCTGCAATCCGAATACGAAGACCAGCGCTGGATGTACAGCTGGCAGCACCGAACCGGTCTGGATTCGCGCTGGCTGGCAGAGGTCGACTACACCGACATCAGCGATCCCTATTATTTCCAGGATCTGGACACCAATCTCGACATCGACCAGCCGGACCATCTCGACCAGCGAGGCACCCTGACCTACCGAGCGCCGAGCTACACGGCACGCCTGAACGTGCACGCCTACGAGCGCGCCACGATCGCCGATGTCACGCCCTACGAGCGGCTGCCCCAGTTGACTCTGAACGGTGCCCTGCCCTTCCAGCCGGGTGGCGTACGCTTCGCCTACAACACCGAGTTCGTGAGCTTCCAGCGCAGCCTGCGCAGCGGCTACTTCACGGACGAGGATGGCAACACCGGGACTTCCGAACAGCTTTGGTATGACGCTCGGCTAAGAGGCCTGAATCGCGCCGAAGGCGAACGCCTGCACCTCGAGCCGGGCATGAGTCTGCCTCTAGACTGGAGCTGGGGCTTCATCAAGCCCTCGTTGAAGTACGCGTATACCCGTTACGACCTGACGCTCGACAACAGGGGCCGCAGCGAAGTCACCGACTTCGATGATTCACCCGATCGCAGCATCCCGATCGCCAGCCTCGACACCGGGCTGTATTTCGATCGCGACACCAACTGGTTCGGCAAGGATTATCGCCAGACGCTCGAACCACGCCTGTTCTACCTGTACGTCCCCTACGAAGACCAGAGCGACATCCCTGTCTTCGATACCGGCGAAAGCACCTTCAGCTACGCCTCGCTGTGGCGCGAGAATCGCTTCTCCGGCAAGGACCGCATCGGTGACGCCAACCAGGTTTCGCTGGGTGTGACCAACCGCTGGATCGAGCCGAACGGAATGGAGCGCCAGCGCTTCAGCATCGGCCAGACTTACTACTTCCGCGATCGCAAGGTCCAGTTGCCGAATCTGGAGGACCGCCCGGGCTCGACGTCCGATGTGTCGCCCTACGCGCTGGAATACATGTTCCGCTTCAACCGCGACTGGCGCTTCACCTCGACCTTCAACTGGGACCCGGACGAAGGCCGCACCCGCTCGGGCAGTGCCATGTTCCACTACCAGCCGGCGGACAACCCGAACAAGATCCTCAACGTTGGCTATCGCTATCGCAACGACACCGTTCGCTTCGACCAGGCGACCGGCCAATGGACCTACGGCGGCGACTACGGCACGCCGGGCACGCCCGAGTACATCGAGGATTACTACAAGATCAACCAGCACGACATCTCGGCGATCTGGCCGATCGTGCCGCAGTGGAGCGTCATCGGTCGCTGGCAGCACGACTACAGCCGCAACCGCACCCTCGAAGCCTACGGCGGCTTCGAGTACGACAGCTGCTGCTGGAAGCTGCGTCTGATCAACCGCTACTGGATCGACTACGACGAAACCAGTCTCAACCCATCGCAGAACGACGAGCCAGACAATGGCATCTTCCTGCAAATCGTCCTCAAGGGACTCGGCGGCGTGTTTGGCAGCTCGACCGAGACGTTCCTCGAGGAGGGCATACAAGGCTACCGTGAACGTGAAGACCAAGCTTTCTGATTTCGTGCGCCCGCTCTTGCTGGGTGCACTGCTCCTGGGTAACGCCTCGATCGCCACCAGCGTATCGGCCGAGGTTCGCCCGCTGGATCGCATCGTGGCGATCGTTGACAACGACGTGATCATGCAGAGCCAACTGGACCAGCGCATGCAGGAGGTCCGGCAGACCATCGAGAAGCGCGGCGCGCAGATGCCGCCGACCGAGGAAATGGAACAGCAGGTGCTCGAACGCTTGATCACCGAGAACCTGCAGCTGCAGATCGGTGAGCGCTCAGGCATTCGCATTTCCGACGAGGAACTCAACCAGGCGATGGGCACCATCGCCCAACGCAACAACATGTCCCTCGATCAGTTCCGCGCTGCCCTCGAGCGGGACGGCCTGAGCCTCGAGACCGCACGCGAGCAGATCCGCCGGGAGATGGTGATCAGCCGAGTCCGCCAGCGTCGCATCGCCGAGCGGGTACAGGTATCGAATCAGGAGGTGAAGAACTTCCTGGCGTCCGACCTGGGCAAGCTGCAGCTCTCCGAGGAATATCGTCTAGCCAACATTCTGATCCCGGTGTCCGAATCGGCCGACTCGGCAGCCATTCAGGCCGCTGAGCGGACCGCGATGGAGACCTACCAGCAGCTGCAGAACGGTGCCGACTTCGGCCAATTGGCTGTCAGCCGTTCGGCGAGCGAGAACGCCTTGGAAGGCGGTGACATGGGCTGGCGCAAGGCCGCACAACTGCCGCCGCCTTTCGACAGCCAGGTCCGGGAGATGTCCGTTGGCGAAGTCACGCAGCCAGTACGTACACCGCCAGGTTTCATCCTGCTCAAGGTCCTCGACAAGCGCGGCGGCGAAACCCAGGTTCGGGATGAAGTCCACGTCCGCCATATCCTGATCAAACCCAGCCAGATTCGCAGCGAGGAGGAGAGCCGTCGTCTGATCGAACGGCTGCGTGACCGTATCCTGGCGGGCGAGAGCTTTGCCGACCTGGCGAAGAACTTCTCCGAGGACCCGGGTTCGGCGCTCAACGGTGGCGACCTGAACTGGGTCGACCCGAACTCGCTGGTACCGGAATTCCGCGATGTGATGACCAACATTCCGAGCGGCCAGCTGTCCGAGCCCTTCAAGACGCCGTACGGCTGGCACATCCTCGAAGTACTGGGCCGTCGCGCCACCGATGCCAGCGAGGAGTTCCGCGAGCAGCAGGCACTAAACGCGTTGCGCAACCGTAAGTACGAGGAAGAGTTGCAGGCCTGGCTGCGCCAGATCCGCGACGAGGCCTACATCGAAATCAAGATCTGACCGATCGGGCCGGACCGGCTTGATCATTCGCCACCCGAACGGGCCTGCCAGCATTGGCCGGCCCGTTTTTCATTGAGGCCCCGATCATGACCAAACGCTTTGCCCTGACCCCCGGCGAGCCCGCTGGCATCGGGCCGGACCTGTGCCTGCTGCTGGCCCGCGAAGCACAACCACACGCGCTCGTCGCCGTCGCCAGCAAGGACCTGCTGCGATCCCGGGCCGAAGCGCTGGGCCTGAGCATTCAGCTCGTCGAGGTCAGCCCCGGTCATTGGCCAAGCCTTCCAGTCGCTGCCGGCTGTCTCTATGTCTGGGACACGCCGCTGGGCAGAGCGGCGCACGCAGGCCAGCTGGATATGGCCAACGCGGCCTATGTGCTGGAAACGCTGTCACGTGCCGGGCGTGGCTGTCTGGACCGCAGCTTCGACGGGATGATCACTGCGCCCGTGCACAAGGGCATCATCAACGAAGCCGGCATTCCCTTTTCCGGGCACACCGAGTTCCTCGCCGAGCTGACCGGCACCGAGCAGGTGGTGATGATGCTGGCCACACGCGGCCTGCGGGTCGCGCTGGTCACCACGCACCTGCCACTCAAGGAGGTGGCTGCCGCGATCACCGTCGAACGTTTGCAGCGCGTCATTCGCATCCTGCAACGGGACCTGGTCGGCAAATTCGGAATCGCCAGGCCGCGCATCCTTGTCTGCGGGCTCAATCCCCATGCGGGCGAAGGCGGGCATCTGGGACGAGAGGAGATCGACATCATCGAACCGACCCTGCAGACCCTGCGCCACGAAGGCATCGATCTCGTCGGCCCGCTACCGGCCGACACCCTCTTCACGCCCAAGCATCTGGAGCACTGCGACGCCGTGCTGGCGATGTATCACGATCAGGGCCTGCCAGTGCTCAAGTACAAAGGCTTCGGCGCTGCGGTGAACGTCACCCTAGGGCTGCCCATCGTGCGGACGTCGGTCGACCACGGCACCGCCCTGGATCTCGCCGGCACCGGGAGAATCGATACGGGCAGCCTGCAGGTGGCACTCGAGACGGCCTATCAGATGGCCGGAGATCGAACGCTGGCGGGTGCGTAACCCGGGCGCCTCAGGTTACGTATCGCGGCGACCAGCGCTTTTGTCGTCGCCCCCTTGCCCCGCCTGCTAAAATGCGCGCCTTTTCGCTTCCAGCTTCAAGCTTCAGGCTTCGAGCTGCCCCTTGGAGCTTTCGATGTCCGATTACCAACACCGTGCGCGCAAGCGCTTCGGCCAGAATTTTCTTCACGACGCCGGGGTGATCCACCGCATCCTGCGCGCCATCCACGCCAAACCCGGCGAACGGCTCGTGGAGATCGGGCCCGGCCAGGGTGCCTTGACCGAAGGCCTTCTCGACAGCGGTGCGCACCTGGATGTAGTCGAGCTGGACCTAGACCTCATCCCGATCCTCCAGCACAAATTCGCGGAACGCGACAACTTCGCCCTCAACCAGGGCGATGCGCTGAAGTTCGACTTTCGGCAGCTTTGCAGCGAGCCACGCACTCTGCGCATCGTCGGCAACCTGCCCTACAACATTTCCACGCCGCTGATCTTCCACCTGCTCGACCACGCCGAGCTGATCCGCGACATGCATTTCATGCTGCAGAAGGAGGTGGTGGAGCGGTTGGCCGCCGAGCCAGGCGGTGGCGACTGGGGACGGCTGTCGATCATGGTTCAGTACCACTGCCGGGTCGAGCACCTGTTCAACGTTGGGCCCGGTGCGTTCAACCCGGCCCCCAAGGTCGATTCGGCAATCGTGCGCCTGGTACCGCATGGAGTGCTGCCACATCGGGCTCAGGATCCGCGCCAGCTGGAAATCCTGGTCCGCCAGGCCTTCAACCAGCGTCGCAAGACGCTGCGCAACACACTGAAGGGCCTACTTGACGCCGACGCCATTGCCGCGGCAGGCGTCGATGGCAGCCTGCGGCCGGAACAGTTGGACCTGGCCGCGTTCGTAAGATTGTCCGACCAGCTTTCCGCGCGCGGCTGAAGGCGTAACACCGAGCAGGAGCAACGAATGTCAGATGACCGTTACAGGATCGATGTCAGCGTCAGTCCCGAATACCTGGCGGCGCAGTCGCAGCCTGAACAAAACCGCTATGCCTTTGCCTACACCATAACCATTGAAAACAATGGTCAGCTCACCGCACAGCTGCTGTCCCGTCATTGGATCATCACCGACGGCGACGGCCAGGTGCAGGAAGTGCGCGGCCCCGGCGTGGTTGGCGAGCAGCCCGTGATCGCACCTGGCCACCGCCATATCTATACCAGCGGCACGCTGATGGCCTCGCGCGTCGGAACCATGCAGGGCAGCTACCAGATGCTGGCCGAGGACGGCCATACCTTCGACGCCGAGATCGCGCCCTTCCGGCTGGCCGTACCCGGAGCCTTGCATTGACTACCTACGCTGTCGGCGACCTCCAGGGTTGCCTCGAACCGCTGAAATGCCTGCTCGACCGCGTCGACTTCAGCCCCTCCCGCGACTGCCTCTGGCTGGCCGGTGATCTGGTCAACCGCGGCCCGCAATCGCTCGAAGCCTTGCGATTTGCGCGTGACCTGGGCACGTCCGGCGTCACCGTGCTCGGCAATCACGATCTGCACCTGCTCGCCGTGGCGCACAACATCGAGCGGCTGAAGAAAAACGACACCCTTCAACCCATCCTCGACGCCCCCGACCGGGCGGACCTGATCGACTGGCTTCGCCAGCAGAAACTGGTCCATCACGATGCCGACCGCGAAACCACCATGGTGCATGCCGGCATTCCACCGCAGTGGTCATTGAACAAGGCCCTGCGGCGCGCAGCTGAAGTCGAGGAGGTGTTGCGCGACGATGCCAGGCTGCTGCCCTTTCTCGACGGCATGTACGGCAACCAGCCAGCGAAATGGAACAAGGAGCTCAGGGGCATTCCGCGGCTGCGGCTGATCACCAACTATTTCACCCGCATGCGCTTCTGCAAGGCCGACGGCACCCTGGATCTCGAAGCCAAGGAAGGGCTCGACAGCGCACCGGCGGGCTTTGCGCCCTGGTTCAGTCATGCGAACCGCAAGATGCGCGGATGCCGGATCCTTTTCGGCCACTGGGCTGCGCTCGAAGGGCGCTGCGACGAACCCAACGTCTTCGCGCTGGACACAGGTTGTGTCTGGGGCAATAGCATGACGCTGATGAATCTGGACAACGACGAACTGCACCACTGCGATTGCGAGCCCCAGCCATGACCGATTTCAAACGCATCTCCCCCGAACAGGCCCAGGCATTGCGCAGCCAAGGCGGCGTCGTGGTCGATATCCGCGACACTCATAGCTATGCAAACGGCCATATCGCCGGATCGTCCCACCTGGACAACCACTCCCTGCCCGACTTCATCGCCGCTGCCGATCTGGACCAGCCCCTGATTGTGACCTGCTACCACGGCCATTCGAGCCAGAGTGCAGCCGCCTACCTAGCCCACCAGGGGTTTTCGGACGTCTACAGCCTCGACGGCGGTTTCGAACTCTGGCGGCAAACCTACCCCGACCAGGTCGAGACGGGCGAACCCACGTAAAAATTTTTCCCGCGTAAGGCCGCGAAACCCGTGGCCTTACAGCACCCTCCCGACGAAACGCAGCGGTTATCGCGCGTCCTTTCCCTTGAATTTGCTGAATCCGAACTATCCTTGAGTTCAGGCCATCCAAACAAATGGAAGCCGCTTTCGGCTAGAGGCCTCAGGTTTCGACCATTAGGTGTTCGGGGGGACTCCAAGGGCCGATAGTCGGCCGGTACCTGAATGCCTGATGACAACACCGGCTCCGAGCATCGTCCGAGGTGAAGTCAATGAGCATTTTTAGCCATTTCCAGCAACGATTCGAAGCGACCCGCCAGGAAGAATATTCGCTTCAGGAATATCTCGATCTGTGCAAGGAAGACCGGAGCACCTACGCCACCGCCGCGGAGCGCCTGCTGATGGCGATTGGTGAACCGGAACTGGTCGACACTTCCGCCGATCCACGCCTGTCACGCATCTTTTCCAACAAGGTGATCCGTCGCTACCCGGCGTTCGAGGATTTCCACGGCATGGAAGACTGCATCGACCAGATCGTGTCGTACTTCCGTCACGCCGCGCAGGGGCTGGAAGAGAAGAAACAGATCCTCTATCTGCTCGGCCCGGTAGGCGGCGGCAAGTCATCCCTGGCCGAAAAGCTCAAGCAATTGATGGAGAAGGTGCCCTTCTACGCCATCAAGGGTTCGCCGGTATTCGAATCGCCCCTCGGGCTGTTCAATCCTGCAGAGGACGCCGACATCCTCGAGGAAGACTACGGCATCCCGCGCCGCTACCTCACCTCGATCATGTCGCCCTGGGCCACCAAGCGCCTGCAGGAATTCGGCGGCGATATCAGCCAGTTCCGCGTGGTCAAGCTCTACCCCTCGATCCTCAACCAGATCGCCGTCGCCAAGACCGAACCGGGAGACGAGAACAACCAGGACATCTCCGCGCTGGTCGGCAAGGTGGATATCCGCAAGCTGGAGGAATTCCCGCAGAACGATGCCGATGCCTACAGCTACTCGGGCGCGCTGTGCCGGGCCAACCAGGGCCTGATGGAATTCGTCGAGATGTTCAAGGCACCGATTAAGGTCCTGCATCCGCTGCTGACGGCGACCCAGGAGGGCAACTACAACAGTACCGAGGGCCTGGGCGCGATTCCCTACAGCGGCATCCTGCTGGCGCACTCAAACGAGTCGGAGTGGCACAGCTTCCGCAACAACAAGAACAACGAGGCGTTCATCGATCGCATCTACATCGTCAAGGTGCCCTACTGCCTGCGCGTCTCGGATGAGATCAAGATCTATGACAAGTTGCTGGCCAACAGCTCGCTGGCCAAGGCGCACTGCGCACCGGACACGCTGAAGATGCTGGCGCAGTTCTCCGTACTCAGCCGTCTGAAGGAACCGGAAAACTCGAATATCTACTCGAAGATGCGCGTCTACGATGGCGAAAACCTCAAGGACACCGATCCCAAGGCCAAGTCGATTCAGGAGTACCGCGACTCCGCCGGTGTCGACGAGGGCATGAACGGGCTCTCGACCCGCTTCGCCTTCAAGATCCTGTCCAAGGTCTTCAACTTCGACCCGCACGAAGTCGCCGCCAACCCGGTGCACCTGCTCTATGTACTCGAGCAGCAGATCGAGCAGGAGCAGTTCCCGGCCGAGGTGCGCGAACGTTACCTGCGCTTCATCAAGGAATACCTCGCGCCGCGCTACGTCGACTTCATCGGCAAGGAGATCCAGACCGCCTACCTCGAGTCTTACAGCGAGTACGGGCAGAACATCTTCGACCGCTACGTGCTGTACGCCGACTTCTGGATTCAGGACCAGGAATACCGCGACCCGGAGACCGGGGAGATTCTCAACCGCGCAGCCCTCAACGAGGAGTTGGAAAAGATCGAGAAACCGGCAGGCATCAGCAATCCGAAGGATTTCCGCAACGAGATCGTCAACTTCGTGCTGCGCGCCCGCGCCAACAACAACGGCAAGAACCCTTCGTGGCTCAGCTACGAGAAGCTGCGCGTCGTGATCGAGAAGAAGATGTTCTCCAACACCGAGGACCTGCTGCCGGTCATCAGCTTCAACGCCAAGGCCAGCAAGGAGGATCAGAAGAAGCACAACGATTTCGTCGTGCGCATGGTCGAGCGCGGCTACACCGAGAAGCAGGTCCGCCTGTTGTCGGAGTGGTACCTGCGGGTGCGTAAATCGCAGTAAGCAGCTGGTAGCCTGAAGCCGGATGCGCACACGGCACCGGCTTCAGGCTTACGACTTCCAGCTCTGCCCGGAGGGCTTCTATGAGCTATGTGATCGACCGCCGTTTGAACGGCAAGAACAAGAGCACGGTCAATCGCCAGCGATTCCTGCAGCGATACCGTGGGCATATCAAGAAGGCGGTGGAAGAGGCCGTCGGCCGCCGGTCCATCACCGATATGGAGCATGGCGAGCAGATCAGCATCCCTGGCCGGGATATCGACGAACCCATCCTCCATCACGGTCGTGGTGGTCGACAGACGATCGTCCACCCGGGCAACAAGGAATTCGTCGCTGGCGAGCGCATTCCCCGGCCGCAGGGCGGAGGCGGCGGACAAGGGTCCGGCCAGGCCAGCAACAGCGGCGAAGGCATGGACGACTTCGTCTTTCAGATCACTCAGGAAGAATTCCTCGACTTCATGTTCGAGGACCTGGAACTGCCCAACCTGGTCAAGCGGCACCTGGCCGGGACGGACACCTTCAAGACCGTGCGCGCCGGCATCAGCAACGAGGGCAACCCTTCGCGCATCAACATCATCCGCACGCTGCGCTCGGCGCACGCCCGGCGCATCGCCCTGTCAGGCAGCAGCCGGGCCAAGCTGCGGGAGGTCAAAGCTGAACTGGCTCGCCTGAAGCTCGAGGAACCAGCGAATTTCACCGATATCCAGGCCGCCGAGGAGGAAATCGAGCGGCTGAGCGCGCGCATTCATCGCGTGCCCTTTCTCGATACCTTCGACCTCAAGTACAACCTGCTGGTCAAGCACCCCAACCCCAGCTCGAAAGCGGTGATGTTCTGCCTGATGGACGTTTCCGGCTCCATGACCCAGGCCACCAAGGATATCGCCAAGCGTTTCTTCATCCTTTTGTACCTGTTCCTCAAGCGGAACTACGACAAGATCGAAGTGGTGTTCATCCGCCACCACACCAGCGCCAAGGAGGTCGACGAAGAAGAGTTCTTCTACTCGCGCGAAACCGGCGGCACCATCGTTTCCAGCGCGCTGAAGATGATGCAGGAGATCATGGCCGAGCGTTACCCGGTCAACGAGTGGAATATCTACGCGGCGCAGGCGTCCGACGGGGATAACTGGAACGACGACTCACCCATCTGCCGCGACATCCTGGTCAACCAGATCATGCCGTTCGTCCAATACTTCACCTATGTCGAAATCACGCCTCGCGAACACCAGGCCTTGTGGTACGAATACAACCAGGTAGCCGAAGCCTTCAGTGATTCGTTCGCGCAACAGCAACTGGTGACCGCAGGCGACATCTACCCGGTGTTCCGCGAACTCTTCCAGCGGCGCATGGCCAGCTGAGGTAAGCAGCATGAAACGACAGCCCATCTCCACCGGCTCGGAATGGACCTTCGACCTGATCCGCACCTACGACCGTGAGATCGGCCGCATCGCCGAGCGCTACGCCCTGGACACCTACCCCAACCAGATCGAGGTGATCACGGCCGAGCAGATGATGGACGCCTACGCCTCGGTCGGCATGCCGCTGGGCTACCACCACTGGTCCTACGGCAAGCATTTCCTCAGCACGGAGAAATCCTATTCGCGCGGCCAGATGGGGCTGGCGTACGAGATCGTGATCAATTCAGATCCCTGCATCGCCTATCTGATGGAGGAAAACACCATCACGATGCAGGCGCTGGTCATCGCCCACGCCAGCTACGGGCACAACAGCTTCTTCAAGGGCAACTACCTGTTTCGCACCTGGACCGACGCCAGTTCGATCATTGATTACCTGGTGTTCGCCAAGCAGTACATCATGCAATGCGAGGAGCGCCACGGCATCGACGCCGTCGAGGACCTGCTCGACTCCTGCCACGCCCTGATGAACTACGGCGTCGACCGCTACAAGCGCCCCTACCCGATCTCCGCCGAGGAAGAACGGCGCCGGCAGAAGGACCGCGAGGAGCACCTGCAACGGCAGATCAATGACCTCTGGCGCACCATTCCCAAGGGCGCGGACAAGGGCGACGGCCAGGCCGACATGCAACGTTTCCCGGCAGAGCCGCAGGAAAACATCCTTTACTTCATCGAGAAGCACGCCCCGCTACTCGAACCTTGGCAGCGCGAAATCGTGCGGATCGTGCGCAAGATCGCGCAGTATTTCTATCCGCAGCGTCAGACCCAGGTCATGAACGAGGGGTGGGCCACCTTCTGGCACTACACCTTGCTCAACGATCTCTACGACGAAGGGCTGGTCACCGACGGCTTCATGATGGAGTTCCTCCAGTCGCACACCAGCGTGATCTACCAGCCGGGCTTCGACAGCCCCTATTACAGCGGCATCAATCCGTACACGCTCGGCTTTGCCATGTATCAGGACATCCGCCGGATCTGCGAGCACCCGACGGAGGAGGACAAGCGCTGGTTCCCGGACATCGCTGGCAGCGACTGGCTGACGACGGTGAAATTCGCCATGAACAACTTCAAGGACGAGAGCTTCATCCTGCAATTCCTCTCGCCCAAGGTGATCCGCGATCTGAAACTGTTCAGCATCCTGGACGACGACCGCAAGGACGAACTGCTGGTCCCGGCGATTCACGACGAGGGCGGCTATCGCACCCTCCGCGAGCTGCTGGCGGCGCAGTACAACCTGGGCAATCGCGAGCCCAACGTCCAGGTCTGGAGCGTGGACCGGCGCGGCGACCGTTCCCTCACGCTGCGCCACCAGCAGCACGACCGCAAACCGCTGGGCAACTCCACCGACGAGGTGTTGAAGCACCTGCACCGGCTCTGGGGATTCGATGTACACCTGCAATCGATGCAGGACGACAAAGTCGTGTCCACCCACCACATGCCGCCGCGGGTCGACTCCGAGCCGGAGGGCAAATTCGCCGGCATGAACCTAGCGCTTCCACCGATCTGAAGCGCCGGGCAGCGGAGCGACTGAATCACCTCCACTGTTCGCCTTACGGGGCCCATCGTTTATCCTCCGCGCCAACGGAGGACACATGCGGATCTATAAAGTAGGCGGCGCAGTACGCGACAGGCTCCTGGGACGCCCCGTCACCGAGGTCGACTGGGTCGTTGTGGGCGCTCGTGCAGAGGAGATGCAGGCAAAGGGTTATCGGCCCGTAGGCGCCGACTTTCCGGTGTTCCTGCATCCGCAGACCGGCGAGGAATATGCGCTGGCTCGCACCGAGCGCAAGAGCGGGCGCGGCTATGGCGGCTTCACCTTCTACGCCAGTCCCGACGTGACGCTCGAAGACGACCTGACCCGGCGCGACCTGACCATCAATGCCATGGCCGAGGACGAGCACGGCCAGGTGATCGACCCCTACGGCGGGCAGGCCGATCTCGCCGCGCGTCTGCTCCGCCATGTTTCCCCTGCATTCGCCGAAGATCCGCTACGCGTGCTGCGCGTAGCCCGCTTCGCCGCGCGCTATGCCGAGCTGGGCTTTCGCGTCGCCGACGAAACCATGGCGCTCATGAGGCAACTGGCTCGCTCCGGCGAACTGCAGGCACTGACCCCGGAACGGAGCTGGAAAGAGATTTCGCGCGCGCTGATGGAGCCTCGCCCGGATGTGTTCATCCAGGTGCTGCGTGACTGTGGCGCACTGGCTGAACTCTTTCCGCCGCTGGACGCGCTCTTCGACAACGATCGAGTCGGCACCACGCCGGGCATGCTCGCAACGCTGCGCCAGTGCGCCGATCATGATCAGCCGCTACCGGTCCGGTGGGCCTGCCTGCTGCACCCACTCGGAGAAGAGGACCCGCAGAGCGAGAGGCCAGGCCAAGCCATCGAGGAGCTCAACCAGCGCGTCAAGGCGCCGCGCGACTGCCAGGAGCTGGCGTTGCTGGTGGGCCACTTCCAGCACGCGGCACGGAAACCTGCCACGCTGGCACCTGAAGCCCTGTTTGATCTGCTACAGCACTTCGACATCTATCGCCGCCCCGAGCGCTTCGAGCAGTTTCTAGCGGCATGCGACATGATCGCCCGCGGACGCTTCGCCCATGAAGGCCTCAACCCGGCGACGGTTTATCTACGTGACGCCGCCGACGCGGCCCGCGCCGTCCAGGTTAAGCCACTGATGGAAGAAGGGTTGAAAGGCGCGGCGCTGGGTGCTGCACTCAAGCGCGCACGCCTCGAAGCCATTGGCCGATTCCAGGCCGATAGAGCCCTCTGACACGCGGCGGCTCACGCCGTTAACGGGGGCGGAAAGGCCTCGATCAGCGAGGCCGGCGTCAGCTCCCCTTCTCGCCAGCGAAACCTGACAGGCCAGAGGCGCTGATCGATCGCTGCGGCCCTCCACAGATCCTCGAAGGACTGCCCTGAACGCGGCTCGCGACGTCCGGGCTCGAGCAGCGCCAGCGGCCAGAGCACGAAGGCGTTCTTCAATATTTCCGGGCGCGGCAGCTCCAGGCCATGAAAGTTACCCACCTGGTCGCCGTACATGAGCACATCAATGTCCAGCGGCAGCCCCTTGCGCTCGGGGGCATAGCGGCCGTTATCCGCCTCGATGAACTTGAGCCGTCGGTCCAATTCCATCAACGGCAGCTCCGTCACGCCGGCGACGACCAGGTTGTAGAAGTTGTCGCCCTTGTAACCCACCGCCAGGCTTTCGAAGACCGGCGAGCAGCGCATCTCCTCAAGCAGGTCAGCCAGCGCATCCAGCCCAGCGGTCAGGTTGTGCTCGCGCCGGGCATTGCTGCCCAGACCGAGCAATACGGGAGTCAGAGACATCCGCGTTCGATCTCCACGCCGAGCGCCGACGCCCGGGTATTCACGCCCGGCTTGGTCACCCGCAGGCGCAGCCAGGGAATTCCGAAGTCCTCCATCAGCGTGCTCGCCAGCCGCTCGGCAAAAGTCTCCACGAGCTCGAAGCGAGACGATGCGGCAAAGCGATCGATCGCCTGGGTGACGGCGGCATAGTCCAGCGCCTTGGCCAGGTCGTCACCCGCCGCGGCGGGACGAATGTCCCAACCCAGAGTCAGATCCAGACGCAGGCACTGCCGAATGCCGCGCTCCCAGTCATAGGCGCCGATCAGCGTATCCACTTCCAGCCCTTCGATGAAAACCCTATCCACGCAACTTTCTCCCACCGCACGACAACGCATCGCGCGGCCGCTAGACTCAAGGGCTCACCGCCCCGGATGGATGCCATGTTCTGGCAACTGACGCTGTTCGCCTATCTGCTTGGTTCACTGTCGTTCGCCATTGTACTCAGTCGTCTGACCGGCGCGCCTGATCCTCGCGCCAGCGGATCGGGAAATCCCGGCGCCACCAACATGCTAAGGCTGGCGGGTAAGAGGTTGGCGATCGCCACGCTGCTCGGCGATGTCCTCAAGGGGCTGCTACCGATCCTGCTGGCCCGATGGCTCGGCCTGTCGATCGAAGAACAGGCCTGGATCGCCCTGGCCGCGGTGATCGGCCATCTCTATCCGCTGTTCTTTTGCTTTCGAGGCGGCAAGGGCGTCGCCACGGCGGCCGGTGCGCTTCTTGGTCTCTATCCCCCAGCCGCCCTGCTGGCCATCGGCGCTTGGCTGGTCACGATCCGGCTGACCCGCACCAGCTCGCTCGCGGCGCTCGTCGCCCTGCCCCTCTGCCTGCCTCTGCTGGCGTGGCAACAACCCGCCGCCCTTGGGCCGATGGCGTTGCTGTCCTGCCTGATCGTCTGGCGCCACCGTAGCAACCTGCGCGACCTGCATGCCGGTCGAGAGCGACATTTCTGAACCCGGATCAGACCGCCGCCAGGGTTTCCATCGGCCAGCGCGCCTGGACGGTAATCTGCGGGCCATCCTGCTGCCCGGCCAAGAGGCGCTGGCAACCGGCATAGGCGATCATCGCCCCGTTGTCCGTGCAGAAGCGCGGCCGCGCATAGAACACTCGGCCGTTCAGCTCGCCTAGCATGCTTTCCAGACTCTCGCGCAGCGACAGGTTGGCGCTCACGCCGCCGGCGATGACCAGGCTGTTCAGGCCGGTCTGCTGCAGCGCCCGGCGGCACTTGATGGTCAGGGTATCCACCACCGCCTGCTGGAAGGCGAGCGCGATGTCGCAGCGGGTCTGCTCGCCGTCATCGCCTGCGCTGCGGCATTGCTGCCAGGTGGTCAAGGTCGAGGTTTTCAGGCCGCTGAAGCTGAAGTCCAGGCCTGGGCGATCCGTCATCGGGCGGGGGAAGACGAA
Organism: Stutzerimonas marianensis; assembly: GCF_022810315.1. Classification (NCBI taxonomy): domain Bacteria; kingdom Pseudomonadati; phylum Pseudomonadota; class Gammaproteobacteria; order Pseudomonadales; family Pseudomonadaceae; genus Stutzerimonas; species Stutzerimonas marianensis. Next base: position 39,970 of record NZ_JALGRD010000008.1, read on the forward strand.
ACGCCCCGGAGTGCCCCGCTGGGCGAGTGCGGCGATCTCCGGCCCACCCGGGTAGCGCAGCCCCATCAGCTTGGCGGTCTTGTCGAACGCCTCGCCCGCGGCATCGTCAATGGATTCGCCCAGCAGCTCGTACTGGCCAATGCCATCGACACGAACCAGCTGAGTATGGCCGCCCGAGACCAGCAAGGCGACGAACGGAAACGCCGGCGGCTGCGCTTCCAGCATCGGCGCCAGCAGATGCCCCTCCATATGATGCACACCGACTGCCGGAACGCCCCAGGCGAAGGCCATTGCCTGGGCGCAGGACGCGCCGACCAGCAGCGCACCAACCAACCCTGGCCCAGCCGTGTAGGCAATCGCGTCAATCTGGCCCGCTTGGCGCCCGCCCTCTTCGAGCACCTGGCGGATCAGCGGCAGCATACGCTTGACGTGGTCACGCGATGCCAGCTCCGGCACCACGCCACCATAGACGCGGTGGAGGTCGATCTGGCTGAATAGCGCGTCGGCCAGCAAGCCCTGCTCGCTGTCGTACAGCGCGACGCCCGTCTCGTCGCAGGAAGTTTCAAGCCCCAGCACCAGCATGGGCACAACCTTTCATGGAAGCGAATGAAGCCGCGCATATTAATAGCCGCGGCCCGCGACCGGCCAGCGCTTTTCGACCGGGGGGCTTTGCATTCCCGACGGCAAGGCGTTAACATCCGCAACCCTTAAAACCAGCGTGCTCGCGAATTTGCCGAAGCGCGTTGAACCGGTAAACAAGTGAAGGTACGTCCTGGATGCCCAACGTTAAAGTCAAAGAGAACGAACCATTCGACGTAGCTCTGCGTCGCTTCAAGCGTTCTTGCGAAAAAGCCGGTGTACTGGCTGAAGTCCGCAGCCGTGAGTTCTACGAGAAGCCCACTGCCGAGCGCAAGCGTAAAGCTGCTGCCGCAGTCAAGCGCCACGCCAAGAAGGTTCAGCGCGAGCAGCGCCGTAGCGTTCGCCTGTACTGATCCCGTACGGCTGAAGCTGCATCAAGCCCGGCACATGCCGGGCTTTGCGTTTGAGATAGACTCCGCTTCGCCGGCCGGCGAATGGTCGGAGTTTTTTTCATTCCGGCCCGAACAGCGCGAGCGTATTGTCATACCCCTATGGCCGGCCTGATACCGCAATCCTTCATTGACGACCTCCTCAACCGCTCCGACATCGTCGAGGTGGTGAGTTCGCGCGTGCAACTGAAGAAATCGGGCAAGAACTACACCGCCTGTTGCCCGTTCCACCAGGAAAAGACGCCTTCCTTCAGCGTCAGCCCGGACAAGCAGTTCTACTACTGTTTTGGCTGTGGCGCAGGCGGCAACGCGCTCGGCTTCATCATGGATCACGACAACCTGGAATTTCCCCAGGCGGTCGAGGAGCTGGCCAAGCGCGCCGGCATGGAGGTTCCGCGCGAGGAAGGCGGCCCGGGGCGCAAGCCACGTCAACCCGTCGACTCACCGCTGTATCCGCTGCTCGAGGCGGCCGCCGAGTATTATCGCCAGGCGCTCAAGGGTCACCCGGCCCGCAAAGCCGCGGTCGAATACCTCAAGGGCCGCGGCCTGTCCGGGGTGATCGCACGCGACTTCGGGCTCGGTTTCGCCCCGCCCGGATGGGACAACCTGATGAAGCACCTGGGCGGCGACGGGCTCCAGCAAAGGGCGATGATCGACGCCGGACTGCTGATCGAGAACACCGAAACCGGCCGCAGCTACGACCGCTTCCGCGACCGGGTGATGTTCCCGATACGCGACAGCCGCGGCCGTGTGATCGCCTTCGGCGGACGCGTGCTCGGTGACGACAAGCCCAAGTACCTCAACTCTCCGGAAACTCCTGTCTTTCACAAGGGGCAGGAGCTCTACGGGCTGTACGAGGCGCGCAAGGCGAACCGCGATCTCGACGAGATCATGGTGGTCGAAGGCTATATGGATGTCATCGCCCTGGCCCAACAGGGCTTGCGCAACGCCGTCGCCACGCTGGGCACCGCCACCAGTGACGAGCACCTCAAGCGCCTGTTCCGCATCGTGCCGAGCGTGCTGTTCTGCTTCGATGGCGACGGTGCGGGGCGCAAGGCCGCCTGGCGCGCCCTCGAAGCGGCACTGCCGAATCTGCAGGACGGTCGCCGTGCCCGCTTCCTGTTTCTGCCCGAAGGCGAAGACCCGGACAGCCTGGTTCGCCGCGAAGGCACGGATGCATTCCTGGCGCGCATCCAGCAGCAAGCCCAACCGCTGGCCGACTATTTCTTCCAGCAACTGAGCGAAGAAGCGGACCCACGCTCACTGGAAGGCAAAGCGCATCTTGCCACTCTGGCCGCACCGCTCATCGAAAAGATCCCCGGTGCAAACCTGCGGGCCCTGATGCGCAAACGCCTCAGCGACATCACGGGCCTTCATGGCGAAGCGCTGCAGTCGCCGCCGGCCACCGCCCCCAGCGCGCCGTCCGACTTCGATGGTAGCGCCTACTACGACACCAGCTCGGCTTACGACGAAGCGGATTACTACCCGCCGCCTGAAGCCAGCCAGCCGAAACGCGGCGGCAAGAAGGAATGGAAAAAGGACTGGAAAAAACCTGGCCAGCGTCCAGACTTAACAACACGTGCACCGCGAAAGCCAACGACGGTCGAGCCGCCCACGCTGACCACCTTGCGCACCCTGCTGCACCATCCCGAACTCGCGCAGAAAGTCGAGGATGTCAGCCATTTCGCCGCGGAAGACGACACCTACGCCCAGTTGCTCGTGGCCTTGCTCGGCACGCTCCAGAAGAATCCGAAGCTGAGGAGCCTGCAACTGATCGCCCGATGGCATGGAACCGACCAAGGGCGCCTTTTACGCGCCCTGGCCGAGAAAGAATGGCTGATATCGGCCGACAACCTTGAACAGCAGTTTTTCGACACCATAACGTCCTTAGCCGCCCGGCAACGCGAACGCAGCCTGGAAACACTGCTGCGCAAGGCACGCCAGGGTGAACTGAGTGCGGAAGAGAAAGACCAGCTACGCAAGCTGCTGAGCCGCGGCTCGGCAACCGCTATATCGACCTCAACTGGCGCGTGAGGTCCTTGCTCAGCTATAATGCTCAGCTTGTTTTCAGCCCGCCAGAACCGTCAGTGGATAGGGTTATATGTCCGGAAAAGCGCAACAGCAGTCTCGTCTCAAAGAATTGATCCAGCGTGGCCGTGAGCAGGGTTACCTGACTTACGCCGAGGTCAATGACCACCTCCCGGAGGATATTTCCGATCCGGAACAGGTGGAAGACATCATTCGCATGATCAACGACATGGGTATCAATGTATTCGAGGTTGCCCCGGATGCCGATGCCCTGTTGCTGGCCGAAGCCGATACCGATGAAGCCGCCGCCGAGGAGGCAGCCGCCGCCCTGGCTGCTGTCGAGACCGACATCGGCCGCACCACCGATCCAGTGCGCATGTACATGCGCGAAATGGGCACCGTGGAACTGCTGACCCGCGAAGGCGAGATCGAAATCGCCAAACGCATCGAGGAAGGCATCCGCGAAGTCATGGGCGCCATCGCCCATTTCCCCGGTACCGTCGACAGCATTCTCGCCGACTATGAGCGCGTCACCAGCGAAGGTGGTCGCCTGTCCGACATTCTCAGTGGCTACATCGACCCTGACGATGACGGCGCGGCTGCGCCCCAGGAAGTCGAGCCGGTCGCGCCGCAGGCCACCGCCAAGCCGGCCGATGACGACAAGGACGACGAAGACGAGGACGAAAGCGACAGCGAAGAGGAAGAAGGCGATGGCGGTCCGGACCCGGAAGTCGCACGCGTCCGCTTCGGTGCCGTAGCCGAACAGCTCGAAGTCGCCAAGAGCGCCCTGAAGAAGCATGGCCGAGGCAGCCAGCAGGCCAACGAAGCCCTGCAGGAACTGGCCACGCTGTTCATGCCGATCAAGCTCATCCCCAAGCAGTACGATGCGCTGGTCGAGCGAGTTCGCAACGCGCTGAATCAGGTTCGCGCTCAGGAACGCGCCATCATGCAGATCTGTGTGCGTGATGCCCGCATGCCGCGCGCCGACTTCCTGCGGCAGTTCCCGAACAACGAAACCGACCTGAGCTGGGCCGAGCAACTTACCAACGGCAAGGCCAAGTACGCCGAAGCAATTGCTGCACGCAAGGAAGACATCCAGCGTTGCCAGGAAAAACTGCTCGCCCTCGAAGAAGAGTGCGCGCTGGCGATTGCCGACATCAAGGACATTAACCGTCGCATGTCGATCGGCGAAGCCAAGGCCCGCCGCGCCAAGAAGGAAATGGTCGAGGCCAACCTGCGCCTGGTCATCTCCATCGCCAAGAAGTACACCAACCGCGGCCTGCAATTCCTCGACCTGATCCAGGAAGGCAACATCGGCCTGATGAAGGCAGTGGACAAGTTCGAATACCGTCGCGGCTACAAGTTCTCGACCTACGCCACCTGGTGGATTCGTCAGGCGATCACGCGCTCCATTGCCGACCAGGCGCGGACCATCCGCATCCCGGTGCACATGATCGAGACGATCAACAAGCTCAACCGTATTTCCCGCCAGATGCTGCAGGAAATGGGTCGCGAGCCCACGCCGGAGGAGCTGGGCGAGCGCATGGAGATGCCTGAGGACAAGATCCGCAAGGTGTTGAAGATCGCCAAGGAACCGATCTCCATGGAAACGCCAATCGGTGATGACGAAGATTCGCACCTCGGCGATTTCATCGAAGACTCGGCCATGCAATCGCCGATCGACGTTGCAACGGTGGAGAGCCTCAAGGAAGCCACTCGCGAGGTGCTTTCCGGCCTTACAGCCCGTGAAGCCAAGGTGCTCCGCATGCGTTTCGGCATCGACATGAACACCGACCACACCCTTGAAGAGGTCGGCAAGCAGTTCGATGTCACCCGCGAACGTATCCGTCAGATAGAGGCCAAGGCACTGCGCAAGCTTCGCCATCCGACACGAAGCGAGCATCTGCGCTCCTTCCTCGACGAATAAAAAACGTCATTGGCATCAAAGAAACCCCGGCTCTGGCCGGGGTTTCTTTGTTTATGCACCCAGAACACGCCCTCGTCTGTTGGCGCTCCCTCCCCTCGCCGGTATAATCCGCCGGCCTTCTGGGGGCCTATAGCTCAGTTGGTTAGAGCAGAGGACTCATAATCCTTTGGTCCACGGTTCGAGTCCGTGTGGGCCCACCATAAATTAACGATTCAAGCCCGTCGCAATGACGGGCTTTTTCGTTTGCGGCAATTTCAGTCCCCGCTTTAGCCGTATCTCATTTCTGGGCTGGCAGGTTTCGTCGCGGGACATCGCTGCGCTCTTCGACGGACAGGCTACACGCGCAGTCCGGACAGCACGCATCAGTGTCGGCTGCAACGGCGTGCTGAGTAGGATGATGTTGCGTGCGTGGGCAAGCAGCGTCCGATTCGCCTCGGGGTCGGTGTGTGTCGCTAGCGGAGAACAACGGGCCTCAACTCGTCTTCGCACCACTGTCGGAAGCTGGTCGCGGTACGGCTTGCCGGCGTGCGCTGCACGGCGCTGTCGAGCCCCTCGTTCTTGGCCCTGGCCATGTCGGTCATGCCCTGGGCCATGGCCTCCGACATGCCGCGCTGGACGAAGCCGGCCTTGTAGGCCTCGAAACTGACTTGCTGGTAGCGCACGGGCTTGCCCAGCACGTCGGATATGATGCTCGCCATCTCGTTGAAGGACAGGTCTTCTGGACCGAGCACCGGCACTTCGCTGCGCCCGCTCCATGAGGTGTCGAGCAGCAGGCTGGCGGCCACCGAGGCGATGTCGCGAGTGGCCACCGCCGGCAGCTTGCGGTCGCCATCGATCGGCAGGAAGAACACGCCCTGATCGCGGATCGGTTTGGCTTGGCGGGCAATGTTGTCCATGAACGACGGCATGGTCAGCGCACGGAAGTCCGCACCCGTGCCCGCGATTAGGTCATCCATCGCCAGCGACGCGGTGACGTACCCAGCGCTGGCGGCCATCGGCGTACCGCGCCCCAGCGCGGAAATACCGACCACGCGGCGGACGCCATGCGCCGTGATGGCTTCGCAGGCCGGACGGGTGAATCCCACATAGGCCGCCATGACGCTTTCGGCAGTTGGGTCTGCAGGGCACAACCAGAAAACGGTGTCTGCGTCTTTGAATGCTTCGTCGACGACCGCGGAGTCCCCGTGAGAGCCCTGCACGACCTCGATGCGCCCTCGCGTTGCGGTGGGAAGACGCGAGGGGTCGCGCGCGATTACCCGGATCGAGACGCCGCTGTGCAGGGCATCACTGTCCAGCAGGTTGTGGAGAACCTGATGGCCGATGTTGCCCGTCGGAGCGGTCACGACGATCCTGTTGCGCATGGACGTCGAGGCAGCATGTGAAAAGCGCGGAGCGCCAAGGCTCGCAAGCATACCGGCACCGGCGCCCAGCACCAGACCGCCCAGAAAGCGGCGTCTGTCGATACCGTGCTCGGACTGCCGCCGTGCATCGCCTACAAAATCGGGATCTGCTTTGTTGACCATACGTCACCTCTTTGGCCAGACGGCATCGATGTGATGCCGACCTGTTACAAAGACTAGAAAACGACGCTTGTACGATCTATGTGCCGAAGTCTGTTTAATCTTCGCGATCGTCCATCGACACGCGGAGCCAGAGTCGGACAAACGCAAAAGGTTTCTCTCAAAAATCCACGAGGCTCAAGCCAATGCTCAACACTGTGCGACTGCGGTTGTAGTCGACCAGTGTGTCGCCGTATCCGTGGAACAACTGGGTATGCAAGCGCAGGTTGCTCGTGGCCGGATCGCCGATGACCTTGAACCACTCGAGGCGAATCGATCCATGTCCGTTGCTGCGCAAGTTGCTACGCAGCGTTGCATCGAAGGCGTTCGACCGGCCGGGACTCCAACGTCCCGTTATCTCGGCCCGGCCGATGTAATCCGCGATGTCCGGATTGTCGTCATTCGCGGGAGCTTCCCTAATCCGGTGCCAGATGCGGCCGTTGATCTGGTAGCGATCGCCGATTTCCATACCGCCCATCAGGTAAGCACGGTTCCAACTGCGCGACTGCGGCTCCGACTCCCCATTCGATTGGTGAACCACGCCCGCGCCGGCATAGCGAAGGCGCCAGCCGCCGGGCAGGCCGAGGTCAGTCGGGTACACGTACATGATTTCCGGCTCGTGGTCGGTGCTGCGGAATGGCCGAGAGATATCCTCGTTGAACAATTGCCAGGTCGATTGCTGGCTATAGCCAAACCACAGTGAGTCCTGCTTGATGTCGTGGCGCGTCAAAAGGTTCTGGGCGACCTTGGTGCGCAGCGACAGGCCTATACGCGCCTCACTGGCCTGATAGTCCGCGCGCTCGACGGCCCGTCCGCCCAGCGAAGCAGGCATCTCGGGACGGTGGGTCGCCGTTGAGATCGACATACTCAACGGCCGGTAGCCGCGGACTCCGAAGGTTCCACAATCAGTACCGGCTTCGAGTTCCCAGAACCGCGACAAGGCAGAGTACCGGCCGTCACGGCAATCACCGGCCGGGCTGGCTGACGCCACGCGGGTGACTGGAGTGTCATCGCTCGGCACTTCGCTGGGCTGCACCCGAGACAACGTAGCCGGCTCGGCAGCTGCAGCCTCAGTCTGTTGTCGCGCCCAGTGGTCAAAGCAGGCGAGGCGCGCGTCACGGCCGTCCAACTGTCGGCAGTGCTGCCAGGCCGACTCCGTGGCCGGCCCAACGGTCGCCGGTGGGCCGATCTCGTTCGCGCGGGTCGCAGGCGCGGCGAGACAGGCATACAGCCAGGCGGCCACGGTGCCGCCCAGGATCCTGGGAGGAATGACGCTCCTATGCGCGGCACGCTTGCGCCCCGGATCATCCGTTCGCAGGAAGACCTCCCAGGCGAGAGCCTAAACGCGCACCGACACGCGCCTGCAGCGCCAGCGTCGCCACCATCAGGCTGGGCAGGAAGGTCAGCGTGACGACAGTGGAGAACGCGATGCCGAACATCACGATGGCGCCCAAACCCCGATAGAGTTCGGTACCAGCACCGGGGACCAGCACCAGCGGCGCCACGCCCAGGATGGTCGTCAGGCTCGACATCAGGATCGCCCGCAAGCGGATGCGCACCGCATCGTCTACCGCCGAGGCGATCGACTCGGCGCCTTCCTCCAATCGCTTGTACATCTCCTGGACGATCAGGATCGGGTTGTTGACCACGGCACCTAGCAGCACCAGGAAGCCGAGCAGCGTGATCATGTCGAACGGCTGGTGGATGCCGAAGACGGCGCCGATGCCGTTGAGCATCGCCAGTCCGACGATCCCGCCGGCCAGCCCGAGCGGGATCGTGGCCATGACGAACAGTGGCCGCCCCCAGTGGCGGAAGATCGCTACCAGCATCAGATAGCACAGCAGTATCGCGATCAGGAAATTGCCAGTGACCGCCTCACGCGTTGCCTGTAACTGGTCGCTGGCACCGGTGATGTTCATCGCGATGCCATGTGGAACCTCACCAGCGGCGACCATGGCCTCGATCAGCTCGCTGCGTACCCGCTCGACACCCGTTTCCAACGCCACTGAGCGCGGAGGCACGATGTTTAGCGTAACCGTACGGCGGCCATCCAGCCTGCGGATGCTGTCGGTATCGGCGGCCTCGTGCAGGTCGGCCAGCGCGGACAGCGGAAGCACCGCCCCCGACGGCGTTGCGATCGGCAGCTCGCGAAGGAGATCCGCCCGTTGGTCCCTGCCCGCGCGGCTGAACAGATAGATGTCCACCCGACGATCATCCAAGATCATCTCGTCGGCGAAGGCACCATCGCTCAGCGCCGCCACCGAATAGCCGAAGCGTTCCGCATCCAGACCGACCTCTGCCAGGCGCTCCCAGCGCGGCCGCACTTCCAGTAGTGACTGGTCCAGACTGAGCGAGCTGGGCTCAGAGCCTACCTGCGCGCCGTCGAACAGGATCTCGGCACGCGCGTAGGCACGGCCGGCCACCTGATAGATCTGCCCGAGATCAGTGCCGGATATGTTCAGGTTGATGCTGCGCGTGCCACCGTCGTTGCTTGAGATGATGGAGCCGCGCGAGGCGAACGCTCGCATGCCCGGCCAAGCCGTGAAGCGCGCTTCAAGCGCGGTCATCAATGCCTGCAGGTCGACGGGATCTTTGGGGTCGGTGATGACGCTGATGCCCTGAGCATCGACGAACATCGAAAAGAATCGCATGGCGGGCACGTCCGTCTCGCCGCGGTGGAAACGGGCCGGGTCGTCTTCGAGGCGCTGCTGCAACTCCGAAATCAGAACCTGCGCGATGCCCTCCATCTCCGCCAGGTTGTAGCCCGGCGGCGCTATCATACGAGAGAACACCCGCGCCTCTTCGCCCTCCGGCAGATATTCAGCCGGCGGCGTCAGCCATACCACGGCCAACACCGATGCGCACAGCGTCCCAAGCAGGATCGCGGCCCGCCGCGTCGGGGTACGGTACGCCCTGCCAATAACGCGGCCCATTCGCTCGAATGCACCGCTCCCCGCGGACGCGGCGGGTGTCAACGCAGGTAGCAGCCGTGCCGCCATAGTAGGAAGCACCGTCACCGCAACCGCCATCGACGCCAGGATCGAGGCGGATATGGCGATGGCGATATCCGAGTAGAGTTGCCCGGCTTCCTGCTGGATGAACAGCGTAGGCGCGAACACCAGTACGGTGGTCAACGTGCAGGCCAGCACGGCGGGCCAGACCCGACTCACTCCCTCTACGGCAGCTTCGAAGGGCTTGAGGCCTCTCCGCCGTGCCTGGTCGATGCTCTCCAGCACGACGATGGTATTGTCCAGCGTCATACCGATGGCGAAGGCCACGCCGGCCATCGAGATCACATTGAGCGTGCGGCCGGCCAGCAGCAGGCCGATGAAGGCGGCAATGGTGCAGATCGGAATGGCGATGACGCCAACGAACGTGCTGCGGGCAGAGCGCAGGAAGCAGTACATCGCCAGCGTCGCCAGCAGCGTGCCTAGCAGAAGGTTGTTCCAGACGTTGGCGACGGACTCCTCCACGTAGCGCGCGTCCTCGTTGACAAGCGTCATCTCCAGACCCAGCGGCGCCAAGACCTCGGTGTTGACGGCATCGACCGCTGGCAGCATGGCGTTCTTGGTTTGTACAACGTTAGAACCGGTCTCGCGCTGAACCGAGAGGATCAACGCCGGCAATCCGTTGTAGTACGAAAGGGAACGCAGTTCATGGTGGCTGAGTTGCAGGTCGGCCACATCGGACAGCCGCACCAGAGCGCCGTCGTGCTCGGCGATGATCAGCGCACCGATGTCGGCAGGCTCGCGGAAGCGGCCGACTGTGCGCACCAGTACGCTGCGCTTTCCGCTGTCCAGGTCGCCCGCGGAGCGGTCGATGTTACGCGCGCGCAGCGCGTTGCGTAGGTCGCTCATGTCCAGTCCGCGTTCGGCCAGGCGATACGGATCGACTTCGATGCGCACCTGCCGTTCTTCAGCACCACGGATCTCCACCAAGGAGACGCCATCGACACGTTCCAGGCGCGGCCGTACCTCGTCTTCGAGGAAGCTACGCATCATCGCCAGGTCCAGACTGGCGCCGCTTTCGCCGCGCGGGCCGACGCGGAAGTACATAAAGGGCTGGTTGGACGAGGAGATCATGGTCAGCGCCGGCGCATCGACGTTCTCCGGGTAGCCGGATACCTGGCTCAGCGCATTGTTGGTGCGGATCAGGGCCTCGTTGATATCGGCGCCGAAGGGAAACTCCAGCTCGATGGTGGCCTGCCCAGTGCTGGCGATCGAAACCATGCGGCGTAGACCGGGCAAGGAGCGCAGATACTGTTCCTGTTCGATCAGGATGTCTTGCTCGACATCCCGCGGCGAGGCACCGGGCCAGCGCGTGTCCACGCTGATGGTGCGTACTTCCAAGTCCGGAATCATCTGCACCGGTACACGCAGCGCGGCGCTGACGCCCAGTATACACATGATCAGGACCGCAACGGCGATCAGGGTGCTGTGTTGAAGAACGCGTCCGAATACCATTGCTCAGCGCTCTACCACTTCTACGGACTGGCCATCGGCCAAGGCCTCGTTGCCACGGATGACGATCCGTTCCCCTTCTCTAACGCTGTCGTCGACGATAGCGACCCGGCCATTGCGCCCATAGAGCATCTGCACGGTGCGCCTGCGCGCCACGGGTTGGTCTCCGTCGTCTTCGATTACATAGACGCTGTGGCTACCGTCGGGCTGGCGCAGCAAGGCGTCACGGCTGATAGCCACTGTGCCGCGGGTTGGCAAGAGTGAGATTTCGGCACGGGCGGAAGTGCCGGGGAGTAGTCGGCCTTGGGGATCATCCACCAGCAGCCGCAGCAGAAAGGCTCTTGCGCCGGGATCGGTGACCGGTACCCGCGCCGCTGCGCGCGCCGGCAAAGGCGCGCTACCAACCGCATCAGCGAAAACGCGGAACTGCGCACCATCATCGATTTGACCAAAGCGCTCCTGCGGCACGCGTATATCTAGGAGAACACGGTCGGTCGCTACCAGCGCCAGCACCGGCGTGCCACGCTGAACCCACTCCCCGGCCTCTGCGAGCTTTTCAGCGATCACGCCGGCAAACGGCGCCGGCAGTGCATGCCGGGCGACGATCTCCTCCTGCTCGCGTGCACTGGCGCGGGCGGACTCTTCCGCCGCTCGAGCGAGCGCCAGGGCAGAGGTTCGCGCCCCTAGCTCTGTGGCGGCGATAGCGTTGTGCGTGACGAGCAGCTGCGCCTCGGTGACCAGGCGCTCGGCCTCGCGCACGGAAGCGGCGGCCTCCGCTGCTTCCGCACGCGTGCGCAGCAGCACCTGGCGGGAGATGGCCGGATCGAGCTCGAGCAGTACCTGTCCGGCCTCGACATGAGCACCAGCATCGACATGCACACGCGAAACCAGCCCGTCGACGCGTGCCGACAGCCGCGCCTGACGTTCGGCGGTCAGGGTGCCCGATAGCGAGAAGCGTTCGCCGAACGCGGCCGGCTCAGCCACGCCCACGGTCACTCGCATTGCCGAGGCGGGCTGATTCGTTCCGTCATCCTCGGATGCGCTGTCGCATGCGGCAAGCAGATAGGCGAGCGTCAGCGAAAGAACCGACCGCACCGCGGCGCGTACCGGTGGGTACCCATCGGCGCCCCGGAAGGCATGTAGGGCCGAGGGCGAAGCGCATATCGCGCATGAGGTCGAAGAGGACAATCCGGGCAATCGGGCGTGGAGGCTCGAACAACTGTTTTGCATGATGTCGCGGCACCGGTAGTGGACGATGGTGTGGAGTCCGACGCTTGTGACAGGCAAAGCCTGCTGGGCATGCGGGGCACCGTCGTCCATGCTTCATGTCCGACTTCGCTAGATCACGCTTGCACTCATGTGGGCCGCGGGTCCGCTGTACACCGTTGCTCCGACAATAGGCGGCCTGAACGATACGAACCATGCGAGATGAGCCGGACTTCTTTTGCGATCGTCCATGACGGCGGCGCCAGACAACGCACTTACACCCTTACACCCGCCTACTACCCGCCGCCGGTGACTCGCACATAGCCTGTGGCTTGCCCAGTCAGCGCCTTATCGCTGCGCCAGCAGCTGCGAGTTCGTCTGCGAGGCCATAATGTGGCTGTGCTATCTATACGATAAAGTTCCCCTTATCTTTGCAATCGTCCAGGGAATGCCATGGATCCGCTCTCAGATGTTCTTTCGCTGTTGAAGCCGCGCAGCTACGTATCTTCGGGCGTGGATGCCGGGGGAACCTGGTCGATCCAGTTCCCTGACCAGAACAAGCTCATCAAGTGCTACGCAGTGGTGACCGGGGAATGCTGGCTGGTCGTCGATGGCGTTCCTGACGCCGCGCATCTGAAACAAGGCGACTGCTTCGTCCTGCCGAGCGGACGTCCGTTCCGCCTGGCGAGCGACTTGGCGCTAGCACCGGAGCCGTCCAGCAACTACTTCCCCCCGCCGCGCCCTGGCGCCGTCGTGAAAATTAACGGCGGAGGTGACTTCTTCCTCGTCGGCAGCCGTTTCGGCGTCAGCGGCGGGCATGCCGGCATCCTGATGGGCATGCTGCCGCCCATCGTGCATATCCACAACGAGTCGGAACAGGCCGCACTGCGCTGGTCGGTGGAACGGATGATGCTGGAACTGCACGCCCCACAGGCCGGCAGCTCTTTGATCGCCCAGCACCTCGCCCACATGATGCTGATTCAGGCCCTGCGACTGCATGTCGCCAAGGGCGAAGCAGATGGTGCGGGATGGCTGTTCGGCGTGGCGGACAAGCAGTTGGGTCCGGCCATCAGCGCGATTCATGCCGACCCGGCGTACCGCTGGACCTTGCAAGCGCTGGCCGGACACGCCTGCATGTCGCGCTCGGCGTTCGCCCAGAAATTCAAGGAGACGGTGGGAGTGGCACCCATGGAGTATGTGACGCGCTGGCGCATGCTGCTGGCGGGGGACAAGCTGGAAAATTCCAGCGATCCGGTATCCGTCATCTCCTTGTCGCTCGGCTACGAATCGGAAAGCGCGTTCAGCACGGCGTTCAAGCGTGTAATGGGCGCTTCGCCTCGACAGTATTGCCGGCGAACGGCACCCATTTCGAGCGGCCCTGCCACCTTTGTAAAGGGTGCGAGGCAGCTCCAGTTCGATGCTCGCGATTGATGGTGCGAGTATCGCATCCTGTCGGGCCAATGCCATGGCGCGTTCGATACAGGAAGGTCAAGCGCCATGGGCTCAATGTTCAGCGTCACCCATGCGTATTCGATTATTGGCACAATCCGACCATCGAAGGGGCACCATGCAGCGACCATCGAGCCAGTCATGACGAAAGCGGGAGTTGTTTCATCTCACGTTGGCTTGGGTTGAGTCGGCGTCCTCCAAGGAGGGCAGTCCTGTCCTCACGCCGGCCCGTGTCGTCATGCTTCGCGGCGTGTCATTCGAGCTTGGTGCCCGCATCAAGATGTATTGCCAGTTGGTTTGCCACTGCGCGAGCGCTGTTCCGTCACGCTCATAGATCAAGTCGAGGAAGGCCAAGGTGAGATCTGCGGTGGCAACCTTCACCTTGGCATTGAGCGATGGGCCGCCGGTGAATGAACGGTCGGTGAACATGCTGTGGGAGCCGCCATGGAATACCGCTAGCAGCTTGTTCGGATGGGCGATCGCATCGAAGATGGCCAGTCGATCCTCCACACCCGAGCGATAGCCCGGAATCTCGATCATGTCGTCGGTCGATGTCACGTGCATGGTCGGAACCGACACTTTGCTCAGCACTGCCGCCAGATCGGGTTCGCCGTAGAACGGCGGTGCCGAAATGACGACCGCCGCGGAGAAGCGAGAGTCCAGGTAGTTGATGGTCTGACCGTCTCTGACGACTTGCGCGCCGACCGTAAGCAGCGTGGTATTCGCGCCGTACGAATGGCCGGCCGCGACCAGGCGCTGGCGGTCTACCGCAGCACCACGGCTGCCCATTTCGTCCGAGAGCATTCGGTCGAGCGCGAAGCGCACATCGCCGGCACGTGCGATGGCCTCCTTTTCCTGAGCCGCGGCCTGCAAACGACCAACCACACCGAACGGGTTGCCCCTCCAAAGCTCCACGTCACTGCCGACATGCTGGACGTGCAGGCTGGCGACGCCACGGGCCGACCAGTATTTGCCGAGGTAACTGTAGCCTTGCCGAGAACCGCCGATGCCATGCGAGAACACCACCAATGGCACCGACGAATTAGGCACGGTACCGGTTGGCCAGTACAGGCGCGCTGGCACCGGGCGCGATCGAGATTGATCGACCCAGTCGAAATCAATTACCAGATAGGGTGGCTCGGTGCCCTGTGCCCTCGCGGCCGGATGCGACAAGGTCAACGCAGCCAACAGCAGCATGGCATTCACGTACCGCCGCCCCATGCTCCCCCGCATTTTTGGCGTTTTCGGCGGGATGCCGCACGCCTTAGGATTGAGGCCTCCGGTGACTGGCCCGCGTTCTGGGATATCGCTCATAAGACTCCTGGCGTCAAACCGCGCTGCTTCGGCTAGAAGC
Organism: Stutzerimonas marianensis; assembly: GCF_022810315.1. NCBI lineage: Bacteria > Pseudomonadati > Pseudomonadota > Gammaproteobacteria > Pseudomonadales > Pseudomonadaceae > Stutzerimonas > Stutzerimonas marianensis. The sequence goes on from NZ_JALGRD010000008.1 coordinate 54,981, forward strand.
CCTTGGCCGGAATGGGATTGCGAGATATTTGAAAGACAGCCGCTGGTGGAAGGTTCGCCAGAGTCCCGCCGACGTAGCGCGCCCGGAGGCCGAAACGCTCAAGGATCGCCCGAGGAACGGGGCAACGGGGGCCGTAGGTGAACTGATAGAACGCACCGTCTTGACGTAGATGTGCGAACGCTCCCCTCAGGATGCGTACAACTTGCAAGGGCGGCATCGAAAGCAAGGGCAGGCCACTGACCACCGCACCGGCCTTTTCTCTACCGAATGGCTGTATACCCCCGAGCCGGGCCGCATCCATGCAGAAGACTCTGATCGCTGGGAACTCCTCTCGCAGACTTCGCGCGAAGTGCGAGCCGAATTCGACGAGGGCAAGTTGTTCCTGTGGAATGCCCCTTTCAATGAGCTGTCGTGTAAACACGCCCGTACCTGGGCCGAGTTCGATCACGGGCGCGTCGTCGAGTGAGACTCCGCTCGTGATCAGCGTGGCGAGCGCTTTGCTCGATGGAGCGATTGCTGCGACGCGCCTCGGCGCACTGACCCAGTTGCATAGAAAGCTAAGTTGCTCGTTCATCGGACAAGACTCGATTGAGGGACGGCCAGCGGATCGGCAGGGACTAATTTCGGATGATGGCGACGCTGGAGTCCTGCGCCTCGTCCATGGAGAAACACGTCAGGCAGCCGTTCCGATTCGATCAACAGCCAGGAGCCGAAGATCGCGCAGAGCGTGCCGCCGACTGCGATCAGGAAGAAGAGGCGCTTGTCCCTGACGATGCGATCAACGGCCGCGCGCAGGGAACCTCGTGCCGGTGATCTCTTCGGTGATCGTCCATAGACGGGCAGCGGCCGCAGCATCGCTGGCGAGCGGGGGAACGGTCGCCAGGCCAAGCGGCCCCGCCATCTCGTTGGGGCCAGTCGGCCCGTAGTAGGCTCCGCCTTGCGCCTCGGGTGCGGTGGCGGCATACAGCGTAGGCACTGCGCCCTGAGCCGCGGTCTGGAGGTGCTCACGCATCGCAGACCATTGACGCCCCTGTTCGCTTTCCAGGCCGGGGCCGCGCGCAACCAGTTCGGTCACCGCGACGCCGGGGTGGGCGGCCAGGCTCTGGATGCCCCAGCCTGCGGCATCGCTGCGCCGTTGCAGTTCGAACGCGAACATCAAACATGCCAGTTTGGACTGGGCATAGGTAAGCATCGGCTCGTACGCCTGCGTGAACTGAAGGTCGTCGAAATTGATGCTGCCACGGTGAACGGCAATACTGGACAACGTTACGACGCGAGGAGAATCGCTCTTGCGCAACAGCGGCAACAGCTCGGCAGTCAGAACGAAGTGCCCCGCGTAGTTCGTGGCGAATTGCATCTCCAGGCCATCCGCAGAGGTGCCGCGCTCGGGAGGCGCCATGATGGCCGCGTTGTTGATCAGTCCATCCAGTCGGGGCAGCGTGGTGCCGAGACGTTGGCCCAGCGCACGGACCGAGGACAGATCGGACAGGTCAACGGATTCGAACTGCACCTGGGCGTTGGGCACTTCCTGTTTGATCCGGTCGATCGCTTCCTGACCCCGCTGAGGGTTGCGCGCCGCGATCACAACCTGCGCACCTGCGGCAGCCAGGGTTTTGGCGTCCTCATACCCCATGCCACTGGTTCCGCCAGTGACCAGGAAGATGCGCCCCTCCTGAGAAGGCATGTCGGCAGGGTTCCAATCGGGTTGGGGCGGGCTCTGCGCCGCCGCGCTGCCCACGACAATTACGCAACTCAGCAGCACGCCACAGACGGCGAGACGGCTTTGCCATCCGGAACGCGCCACACGCGTATTTCTCGTTCGCAGTATGTTGATCATCTTTGTGCCCTCAAGGTTGGAGAGTTGCATCGAGGGATCAGAAGCGTCTGAGCAATCGAAGCAATCCAGTCGACGAACGTTTACTCGGAAAGAAATCAATGAACACAACCCAGTCGGGTTGACTGCTGTGCAAGCAAAGTCAAACGCTTTTCCGCCTCATTGGAGGCAAAGGCGGCTTGACCGTAGCGGGCTGCCACGATGAAGGGCACAACAGCGCGCCAGGAATCACTCTTGGCCTGATCTGCGACGGCCTTCGACGCACTTCCCTCCTCTGCTTGCTGGGCCAACTCTGCGCAAGACAGTGTTCCGAACTGCCGCTCGTCCACCGTGCTCTTGGGAGCCTGAGCGCAAGCAGTCAAGAGCATAGGAACTACAAGCAAGGCCGAGAATCGGACTGGTACTTTCGTCTTCGCGTCGGCAGGACGAGCGAGCTTGGTAAGTGTTCGTGCTGACAGGTTCATCTCGTGGTTCCAATAGCCATGGGTTGGTTTCCTACCTTGGTATGCAGAAGGCTTGCGGTCGGCATCTATGGCGCGGCTGAATCCGCGCCGCGCGCCACGGGCGGACTAGCGCCGACCTGCGCACCGTCGGATGCCGCAGGCGCGGCGCGCGCCGTAAGCTGCTCCACGCGCCGTGCTTGCGCACGCCCCAGCCAGATGGCCAGTGCGACCCAGACCAGCGCCAGCGGCAAGACAGCGCCGATCAGTGCGCCCATGGCCAGTCCCAGCCTTCCGAACGCGCCTTCGGTCTGTGCGCCTAGGACGTCGCCGGCGCGGTAGATGAAGGTATCTATGAAGGCCTTGGCCTTGTATTTGTCCTCGCGATTGACCACGGTGAACAGAGCCTCCCGCGCCGGCCGGGTGATGCCGCGTTGTACGGCGCGGTTGGTAGCTTCGAGCAGGATCAGCACCACGAACGAACCGTAGACCGCCAGGCCGATGAAGCCGAGTGCGGTGGCCGCCGGCAGGATCGCCAATGCCACGCCGAGGCCGAAGCGCTTGATGATCTTTCCGGTCAGGGTGAGTTGCAGGACCAGCACCGCGACCTGCGTCCACATGTCGATGTTGCCGAAGATCGCTGTGCGCGCATCGGTGTCTTCGGCCACCTCCGCGACCATCTGCAGGCGAGTGAAATAGACGAGCGTCGCCACCACAGTCATTAGCAGGATGTAACCGGCGATGCCGGTCAGGTAAGGAGACCGGAACACCGCACGCAGGCCCGACCAGGCGCTGCCGCCGATGCGCTCGCCCTCGCTCGCGAAACCGGTCGCCTCAACGGATGTGTCGGTAGGCGCCCGGTCCGGCGCCGCTCGAACCAGAAGCCAGGCCATGGCAAGCGCCAGCAACAAGAATCCACACGCAACAAGAAGCAGGCTAGGTGTCCCCAGAGGCTGGGCCAATCGCGACGTGAGCCACGGTCCAAAAATCGCGCCGAGCGTGCCGCCGACCGAGATCAGGGCGAAGAAGCGTTTGCCCTGGTCGCTGGTGAAGCGGTCGGCCAGCAACGCCCAAAACACCATGGTTGCAAATAGGTTGAACACGCTGTACCAGACGAAGAACACCTGGCCGCTGCGCTGGCCCACAGAGTCGGGAGCGAACATCAGTAAAGCCCAGAAGCCCACCAGACTCAGCACGAAGAATCCGTAGGTCGTGCCGATGAACTGCAGCCGCCGCAGACGGCTAACCAACCAACCGAATAAGGGGTTCACCGCCAACGTAACAACTGCGGTGCCGATGAACAGCCAGCGGATGCTCTCGATGCCACGTTCCATCCCCAAGGCGTCGCGCGCCGGCCGCAGCAGCATCAGCGCGGTTAGTACGAAGAAGAAAAACAGGGCTGCGATCAGCACTGGTCCGAACTCCTCGCGACGAAGATTGAGCAGGGCTTGCAGCATGCGGGGACGGCGCGAGACGGGGGTCGTGGTTCCGCTCATGGAATAAGCTCCTGACCGGAGCACATCGGCGCCGGAAACGAAAGAGGGGATCGGGTCGGTCGTCGGTCGCGAAGGCAGCAGAGGCAGGCGACCAATCAGCGAGGCGCTACGGGAACCGCGTGCCGCTAAGCTCCTCGCTGATCGCCCAAAGCCGAGCGGCCGTGTCGGCATCCGTGGCAGCGGGAGGTACCTTGGCGAGGCCGAGCGGGCCGCGCACTTCCATCATCCCGGTAGGCCCGTAGTAGGTTCCGCCTTGCGCCTCCACGGCGGTGGCGGCAAACAGCGTCGGCAACGCGCCGTGCGCGGCCGGCTGGAACAGAAACGGCAGGTTGCGGCGGACGAATCCCGAAACGCCGCCGCGATTGGCCAACAGGTTGGTGCGCGAGACCCCCGGATGGGATGCAAGGCTCTGTATGCCCCAACCGCCTGCATCGCTGCGCCGTTGCAGTTCACGAGCAAACATCAGGCAGGCCAGCTTCGATTGGCTATAGGCAGCCATTGGATCGTAAGCTTGCTCGAATTGCATATCCTGGAAGTGGATGGCACCGCCGCGGGCGGCGGCTATGCTGGACAAGGTGACGACGCGGGGCGAGTCGGCCTTTTGCAACAACGGCAGTAGCTCTGCGGTCAAGGCGAAGTGGCCCAGGTAATTGACGGCAAATTGCATTTCGAACCCGTCCGCCGATGTACCGCGCTCCGGCGGTTCCATAATTCCCGCATTGTTGATCAGGCCGTCGAGACGGGGGAGCGTCGCATTGAGGCGCTCACTCAGCGCGCGGACCGACGACAGGTCAGCCAAGTCGAGCGACTCGAAGCGCAAGCGCGCGTCGGGCGTTTGCTGGCGGATGCTTGTGATCGCTTCCTCGCCTTGCTTCGAATTGCGCGCCGCGATCACGACCTGCGCACCTGCGCCCGCCAGGGCTTTGGCGCTTTCGTATCCGATGCCACTCGTGCCGCCCGTGACGAGAAAGATGCGCCCCTTCTGAGAAGGCATGTCGGCAGAGCTCCAATCGGGTTTGGGCGGGCTCTGAGCAATCGAACCGCCCGAGGCATTTGCAGAGATCACTAGCAAACCGAGGGCGGCGAGGCAGATTCGCCACCGGGAATACGCATGGCGCACCTTAGAATCCAGGGTCGCCGTTCCAGTGACAACCGCAGTGAGGGAGTGCCAAGAGTAGGTATCGGAGTCGGTCCAGGCCATGGTCTTTGCCTTGCTCGGGAAAGGAACGTAAGCTAGATGCATAAATATTTACACCGAGTGCTGAATCTAATGCACTCGGTGCAGGCACGCAATAGGCCATCTAAAAATGTCGGAAATTTCTGCCAGTTCGGGCATCGCACCTTCAGAAGGCTTGCGCGAACGAAAGCGCCGCGAAACACGCCAGCGCATCGCCGAAGCCGCGTTGAGCTTGTTCCTCGCCAACGGCTACCACGGCACGACGCTGGACGACATCGCGGCAGCCGCCGGCATCTCGCGCCGCACCTTCTTCTCGTACTTCAAGTCGAAGGACGACATCATCTTGTTCGGACTGGATGCCGATTCGGCCATGCTGATTGCCGATCTGCTGAAGACATCGCCTGACGTACCGCCGCTCGATGCCGTTCGTGATGTGATGGTGAAGCGCATCGAGCGCTATACGAGCGAGGAGATGATCGCTATCGACAATCTGATGATGTCGAGCGAAACGCTGCTTGTGCGCAAGCAGGCACACTATGCGGAACAGGAGCGGTCGCTCTTCAACGCACTGTGCGAGGTCTGGCGACAGCCCGAGCGCCGTCCGGCGCTGCGGATGGTGGCCATGGTGTCCATCGGTGCGATGCGAGTCGCGCTGTCGTCATGGCGAGAGCAGACCGGCCCTCGAAAGCCGGCGGCCAAGTTCCTGCGGGACGCCTTCGACAGTTTGAGAACAGAGCTTTGACTATCTAACCGTTTAGCTGATCGAAATCCGCTCTGCCGACCCAGCGCCACACTACGTCCAGCTAACTGTACCTACGGCACTACGCACGATTTCATTGGGTTTGCAGCGTTTCCGGGCAACTCATAATCCTTTGGTCCACGGTTCGAGTCCGTGTGGGCCCACCACCTTCAAAGCCGCGCATTGCGCGGCTTTTTCGTACTCGCAGCCATTGCTAGAGAGTGAGCCGAATAATCTCGCTAATCGGCGCACAGACGAACCGTCCCATAAATCACCCTCGCTGGAGCTGGGGCTGCCCGACTGGCCGCACTTTAGCTGGCAAGCCAGACCGTTTGCTCTCTGATGCACGTCTGTATCCGGCCCGGGGGCACTTGCTGGGTATGCTCGGTGCCGTTGGCCGCAATACCGAAGTACAGCGGCCATGGGCTCGTCTTGCTGGCAGTTATCGCGCGAAAACCGACGGCGGGCGGGGATGCCAAAGAACAGGTCGATGCCCCAGGCACAGTGCGGGCGGGCACGTTTGCCGTACATCCGAACAGTGACCGTGACCACATCGAGCGCCACCAATAGCACCGAGAATACACACCCCATGCACAAGGACGTTGAATCATGGCCAAACCCGCCGCTCGACTTACCGATCTGAATGCCTGTCCAAAAACCGGGCACGGGACCAACGCCACCACCAGCGGCTCGCCTGATGTTTTGATCAATGGGCTGCCCACGCTGCGGGTCGGGGACAGCACGGCCTGCGGAGATGCCGTCGCCGAAGGAATCAGTAGCATCTTGATAAATGGCCAGCCCATCGCCTTTCTCGGCAGCGCCACCGCTCACGGCGGAGTCATCGTTACGGGCTCCGGTGATGTTCTGGTCGGCACTCAATCGGGTAGCGCGCCGTTCACCGCACCTGAGGTTTTACCCAGGCACAGCGAGCAGTACCAGCTGATCGACAGCAATACCGGCCAGCCCGTCGAGGACGCGCTTTATTGCGTGGAGTGTGCCGATGGACAGCGTTTCGTCGGGTACACCAACGCCTACGGCAATACCGAGCGAGTATTCACCAACGACCCGCAGGCCGTGATCGTTCGCTGGGGACGAGAGGCGGCCAAATATCTCAAGCAACAAGGCATTAGCTTCTAAGGACAGATGCAATGACAGCACCACACACGGGGCGGACGAGTGCGCAACATGCCATTCAGCAAGTACCCATCTCCTTGCAGCGAGACTTCATCACCGTCGTCGGCGCATCGCATATGACGCTGATGGAAAAACTGCGCGGGCAGAAAGGCAACAAGATGCGCTTCATCAATCAAGGCATCCGACAGATTCGCCTCTACCCTCCAGCAAGCGCTGACGACAGCACCCAACGCATCTTCCTGATATTCACCGAAGACTATGAACGCCCTCTGCTCGAAGCCGTGAAGGATGTGGTCGAAACACGCTACGGCGCCAAGTACAGGGAGCTCGATTCGATCGCCCACCTTCTCGATTTCATCAACTTACGCATCAGCAAAAATCGGGAGATAAAGCAGCTCGATCTGTTCGCGCACGGCTTGGTAGGGACCATTGAGTTTGGATACGAGTTGGCCAAGGCCGATAGCTACCGCATGCGCGACGCCCAGGCCCGGATGCTCAAACCCGAGGCGTTCGATTTGAGGGGCAAGATCCACTCCTATGCTTGCCGCACCGGCCTTGGCATTGATGCCGATGTGTACGTGAGCGAAGGGGAAGACCCGCTATACGAACAGAGCCTGGCGCAGCTTTTAGCAAACACTGCTCAAACCCCTGTCTGGGCGTTTGCGCGGCGCAGCAATTACGATCAGACCTATGGAAGCTCCGAAGACCGGGCTGCATTGACTGGCGCTCGCAACCGAGTCCAAGCGGACGCAAACGCCATGAAGGCATACAGGCGCCAGCTGAGTCAGTATCAAAAACGTCTGGAAGCTCACCGTCAGGCCAGCAACAACCCCATCGCAGCCCTACCTGACGAGTCTTCGCCGCGGCCACCCCAAAAGACTGCCAGCGCCGACGACCAAGCCCTCGTACGGCATGCCAATAGTCGAGACGAGTATGAGCAATCCATAGGGTATCCATTGGACGCAGAAGGGGCGGTTCGCCCTGTTCGGGCTGGAGACTCACCGACTGGAGTGCCGGCCACCTTGCTGGAGTTCAAGCCGCAATGAATCCCCGGATCAAAAAGCTACTCGGATGCGCCGCCATCGCGGCCCTACTAGCCGCTGGGCCCAATCTAAATGCCAAGGAGGGCGAGATGCCTAAAAAAATGATGATGTACTACGGGGGCTTTGAAATAGAAGAAATGTTCGATGCGAGCCAGTGGTTTACTCGCGGAATGTACAGAACGCGAAACATCGAAGCCGACGGAGGTGCCAGCAATGTCACCATGTTGCGCAGCCAGCCCAAACCCTTTACCCGCGAGCAGCTAAGCGAACTCCCATATGCCGCAGCCGAGGCATTCGATGCGGGCTATCTCGAAGGCGTAGATACCGAGGCACTCATTCTTAACCCACCCGATCTCAGCCATCGCATCCGCTACGCCTACAGCGCATTCGCCGAACCGAACAAACCGGAAGACTATTACTACCTCTACCTGGATCTGGCCGGTAGACGTTTCGCAGTCACCTTCTCTCGCGACGGTAAAACCGGCGACAACATCACCGGGAAGGCCGTCAAGGAAATCAGCGGCGATTACGCCTCGCAAGCCGAGCACCGTAAAGCCTTTGCCGAGATAGACGCGTTCGAGCGTAAAGCACGCTGATCACCTCAGTGCCGCGACGACCCGGCAGCCGCGAGTCTTCCTATGAGAAAACGCCTATGCATCGCGCTCGCTGCCGGTGTGCTACCCCCACTGGCCGCGCTGGCGCTTTATGCCGCCGTTACCCGAATAGACCCCAACCCGAAGCATGCCGTGGGCGAGCAGCTCGACGAGCTAAACGGCGTAGCGATTTACTACCACGGCGGGGTCAACACGGTGCAAGGCCGCAACCTGACTCAGGACGGATACAACCTTGGCCTTCGCTACCAATGCGTCGAGTTCGTCAAACGCTACTACTTCGAGCGCCACGACCACCGCATGCCGGACAGCTACGGGCATGCCAAAGACTTCTTCGATACACAGGTCAGCGACGGCGCACTGAATACCAGGCGCGGCCTGTTGCAGTTCACCAACGGCAGCGCCGAGCCGCCGCAAGCAGACGACCTGCTGGTGTTCGCCCCCTCGCTGCTCAACCGCTATGGGCACGTTGCGATCATTGCCAGCGTCGGTAGCGACACGCTGCAAATAGCCCAACAGAACCCAGGCCCCTTCGCCAGCACCGGGGAATCCATCCCCCTCGCCCACCGTGACGGCCGCTGGTACATCGAGAATGACCGGGTACGGGGCTGGCTCCGGCTGCCTGCTTCGAATGAGCAAATCCCAACGCTCAATCAAAGCGTTGGGTTGATGCATTAGCCACGCTATGTCGGGTTCGCAGGAGTAATAAATGACAAGCCTTCTTATGAGAGGCCTCTCGACAAGGCAGGACCAAGTCAGGCTTTGGGCAGCCCTGTCGGACACGTTTTACGCTTAAACCTTTCTAGCACGATACTTTCAGCTAACTGCACCTACGCTAAGCTACGTCCGATTTCACTGGGCTTGCGGCGTTTCTCGGCAACTCATAATCCTTTGGTCCACAGCTCGAGTCCGTGTGGGCCTACCATCTTCAAAGCCGCGCATTGCGCGGCTATGGAGTTGGATGATCGCGCCGCTACCGCCTATGAAACGCCGCCGCGTTTCCATGCCCAGCCCTCACGCAACCACGGGCCGTAAGCCCAGCCCCGCCTAACGACATATTCCTTAATCGAATATAAATCTTATAAAACGATCCTGGACTGTCTAACGCGGCGACCCTATCGTGCGCGCGGAAAGCCTTCCGTGCTTGCCGTCATGCTAAGGACGTCCATGCTGCCCGACTCCCTGCCTTTGCTGTTCGTATGCGCCTTGCTGGTCTGGGTGCTGGTGTCCTTCGTGCGGGAAAGCTGGAGCCCGGACATCGTCGTGGCGATCGCAGTGGCGGTGTTGATAGGTGCGCAGTTGCTGACGCCGAGCGAGGTGCTTGGCGTGCTGTCGAATTCGGCGCCGGTCACCATCGCCTGCATGTTCGTCATCTCCGCAGCCCTGGAGCGTACGGGTTGTATCGATGCATTGGGTAACTGGCTGGGCGGCCTCGTTGGTACAAGCCCGACCCGGGTGCTCGGCGGTCTGACGATTACCGCATTGGCCATCTCGGCGTTTCTCAACAACACGCCGGTGGTGGCGATCCTGACTCCCGTGGCGATTTCCCTGGCCAAGCGCGCGGGCACCACACCCTCGAAGCTGTTGATCCCGCTTTCCTACGCCACCATTCTCGGCGGCACGCTGACGATGATCGGGACTTCGACCAACATCCTGGTTGACGGCGTGGCACGCAAGGCGGGGCTGGAGCCATTCGGCATGTTCGAAATTACCGGCGCCGCGCTGGTGCTGGCCGCGGCGGGCATGCTTTATATGATGACCATCGGCCGGCGGCTGCTGCCCGAGCGGGACACCCTGACCAAGCTGCTCGGGCCACGACTCGACCGCACCTTCATGAGCGAGCTGCGGGTCCCGCCCGGCTCGCCTGTCGCCGGCAAGCGCATCGTCGATGCCAACCTGGACGGCGGGAGCGGTCTTCAGGTTCTGCAGGTCAATCGGGGCAGCCAGGTCTTCAGCCGACCGGAGCATGACTTCCTGCTCGAGACGGGGGATCTGCTGGTGGTGCATGGGCAGGTTGGTGACGTGGTCGAGCTGCGCGGCAGCGGGCACCTGAGCTTCAACCGCAACGATGCGTTCGAAACGCTCAGCCGCGAAGACGAGGTGTTGGCCGAAGCCATTGTCGGCCGCAACTCACGTTACAGTCATCGCCCGATGCGTGACCTGGACCTGGCTGCACGCTACGGCATCAACGTCCTGGCCGTGCATCGGCAGGACGAAAATATCCAGGGCAACCTCGACGACTTCCAGCTGCAGTTTGGCGACGTGATGCTCGTCGAGGGCACGCCGGCGCAAATCAAGCGGTTCGCCGACAACGGCGAGCTGATCAGCCTGAACGCGGTGCAGGAGCGCGCGTTCCGCCGTGACAAGGCGCCCATCGCCATCGCGACGACGCTGATCGTGATGGCGCTCGCGGCGTTCGGCGTGATGCCGATCGAGGGGCTCGCCATCATGGGGGCCGCGGCAGTACTGGCGACCCGTTGCCTGGACGTCGAGGATGCGTACAAGGCGGTGGACTGGAAGATCCTCAGCTTGATCTTCGGCATGCTGGCCATCAGCGTCGCGATGGACAAGGTCGGCCTGGTTGGCCTGATCGTCGCCAACGTCGTTGACCTGACGCCCTGGGCCGGACCGCTGTTCATGCTGTCCTTCATCTACCTGTTCACCTCGGTGCTGACCGAGATCCTGTCCAACAATGCAGTGGCCGTGCTGGTCACGCCGATCGCCATCGGTCTGGCGCAGCAGTTGGGTATCGACCCACGCGCCTTCGTCGTCGCGGTGATGTTTGCCGCCAGCGCCAGTTTCGCCACGCCGATCGGCTATCAGACCAACACCTTCGTCTACAACGCCGGCGGCTATCGGTTCGTCGATTTCCTCAAGGTGGGGATTCCGTTGAATCTGCTGTTGTGGGTCGTGGCGACGTTGGTGATCCCGCTGTTCTGGCCCCTTGCACCACTTTGAGCCCTGCCGGCCGGCCACCGCTCTACGCACTTGATATTGCGCCAGCCGACTCCACCTAAGACTTCAGTGTCTGCCAGAGGAGCTTCGTCATGACCGCCCGCCTCGTCCCCTGCGCCCATTGCGCCGGGCTCAACCGCATCCCCGCCGAGCGTCTTGGCGACGCGCCACGCTGCGGCCATTGCAAGTCCGCGGTGCTCAGCCGCACGCCCTTCGCTCTGGACGCGTCCCGTTTCGATCAGCAGATCAAGGGCGACCTGCCGCTGCTGGTCGATGTCTGGGCCAGCTGGTGCGGCCCGTGCCGTGCCTTCGCCCCGACATTCGAGCAGGCCGCCGCCCAGCTCGTGGGTGTCTGCCGCCTGGCGAAGCTGGACAGCGAAGCCAATCCGCAACTGTCCACCCGCCTGGGCATTCGCTCGATCCCCAGCCTGATCCTGTTCCGGGACGGCCGTGAGCTGGCCCGACAGAGCGGCGCCATGCCGCTGCCCCAGCTGCTCGCCTGGCTGAAACAGCAAGGCGTGGGCTGAACTGACAGGCCCGCAGACAACATCTAGCCCGCTCGGTTCCCGAATACCGCTACCTCTTATCCGGATATTTCAAGCAACGTTTGCCTCGGGTTGAACGCGATTGGATAATGCCCCGCACTTTCGCGGCGGACATTTACCGATAGTCGCTGTACAGGGACGTCGACACGCCAATAACAAAGGCTCAAGAAGAGCCGGTGAGTTCAAGCGTGATTCAATTCGATATCGATCAATGGCAGGCCTGGGCTCCAGGCCTGGCGAGCGTTGCCGACTGGGCGATCTGGGCCAGGGAACCCTATCGTGTCCAACCCGGCGATGAAATGCCGGACGTCACGTTCCTCCCGGCGATGCAACGCCGCCGCCTCAGCCGCCTGGCTCGTATGGCCTTCACCGTGGCCACGCCACTGGCTGAAGGCAAGCCCCCGCTCCCACTGGTCTACGCCTCGCGCCACGGCGAAACACCGCGGACATACGCCATTCTCGAGGACCTGGCTCATGACGAGCCGATGTCGCCGACCCAATTCAGCCTCTCGGTGCACAACGCGATCATCGGTCTCTGGTCGATTCAGCGTGGAGACACCAGTGAAATGACCGCGCTGGCCGCCGAGGGCGACGGCCTCGAACATGCCGTGCTCGAAGCCGGCCTGCTACTCGCCGAAGGTGCGCCCGGTGTGCTCGTCGTGATCGCCGAGGACCAACCGCCAGCGGCCTATGAGCCCTGGGTCAGCGACGTGCCGTTCCCCTACGCCCTAGGGCTGCTCCTCACGCCCGGCGATCGCTGGCGCCTGAGTCTGGAAGCCGGCGACCCGTCTCGGCACGAGCCCGGCCAATGGCCGCACGCGCTCGAGCTGATCCGCACACTGGTCACTGGCCAGCCGCGCCGCGCGCATCAATGGAAGGGACGCAGATGGAACTGGCAGCAAGCTCACTGACCCCCCGCCGCAGCGCACCCTGGGCCTGGCGCCTGATCGCTACCGCATTGTCGTTCACCCTGTTTGGCCTGGGCGGGCTCTGCCTGCGCCTGGTCGTGTTCCCGCTGCTCTCGCTGCTGCCGGGCGACGCCGCGCTGCAGCGCCGGCGCGCACGCCAGACCGTCAGCCGTCTGTTCTGGCTGTTCGTGCAGTTCATGTACCGCAGCGGCGTGCTGACCTATGAGGTCGAGGGCGCCGAGCGTCTCGGGCGCCCCGGCCAGCTCGTCATTGCCAACCATCCTTCGCTCATCGACGTGGTGGTCTTGATCGGTCTGATCCGCGACGCCAACTGCGTGGTCAAGCAAAGCCTCTGGGACAACCCCTTCACCCGCGGCCCGATTCGTGCCGCGCAGTACATCAGCAACAACGGCAGTGCCGAGATGCTCGACGAAGCCGCCAGCGCGCTGCGCGACGGCCAGACGCTGATCATCTTTCCCGAAGGCACGCGCACGACGCCGGGCCAGGCGCCGCAATTTCATCGCGGGGCCGCATCGATCGCACTACGCGGCGCGACCGTGGTAACGCCGGTGGTCATCAGCGTCACGCCGACGACTCTGACCAAGGCCGAGCCCTGGTATCGCATCCCGGCCCGGCGGTTTCATTTTCATCTGCGGGTCGGTGCCGACATCGATCCGCAGGCGTTTGCCGCCGGGGGGGCGGCGCCCATCGCTTCGCGGCGACTCAATGATCATCTGCACCAACACTTCATACAGGAGCTCGCACTCGATGAGCCAACTTAAGCTTGAGATCAGGCAACTGATCATCGACGCCCTGGGTCTGGAAGACCTCTCGCCGGACGATATCGTCGCTGACCAACCCCTGTTCGGCGAAGGCCTGGGCCTCGACTCGGTCGACGCGCTCGAGCTGGGACTGGCCATTCAGAAGCGCTTCGGTATCAAGATCGACGCCGACGCCAAGGACACCCGTACGCATTTCGCCAGCGTCGACAGCCTGGCCGCGTACATTCATGCCAACCGTGCCGTCGCCTGAGGAGGAGCCCAACGTGAACAGCCGTGACGAAATCTTCCTGACCCTGCGTGATGCACTGGTCGAGCTCTTCGAACTGGAGCCCGAGCGAGTGACCCTCGAGGCGAACCTCTATCAGGACCTCGAAATCGACAGCATCGACGCGGTCGACCTGATCGACCACATCAAGCGCCAGACGGGCAAGAAGATCGCCGCCGAGGAATTCAAGTCCGTGCGCACCGTCGGCGACGTGGTCGAAGCCGTCCATCGCATGGTCAACCCCGAAGCCGCCTGAACGCCAGCTCCGACGACCGCCTCGCCACGAGCCCGGTCGCCGGCCGCCCAGCCCCGGACAATCACATGCCCCTAACTGCTCGAACCGCCACGGGCCACGCCGGCCGGCTGGTCGGCCTTGGCCTGCTCGTGGCCGGTCTCGCCTATCCGTTCGCCGTCTATGCCGGCCGGGACGTCCTCTCCCCCCGGCTGTTCGCCGTGCTGCTTGGTGCGCTCTGGCTGGTGCGGACGCTCGCGTCGAAGCAGACCTTGCTGAGTCGCACCCTCGCGGTCACCGCCTTGCTGTTCTGCCTGCTGCTCGGGTGGGCCGACAGCGCGGCCTTGCTGCGCTGGTATCCGGTTCTCATCAGCCTGGCATTGCTAGGCGTGTTCGGCGGCAGCCTCTGCTACGGCATGCCGGTGGTCGAGCGCCTGGCCCGTCTGAGCGAGCCGGAGCTGCCCCCGGCGGCGGTTCGCTACACGCGACGGGTAACCTGGGTCTGGGTCGGATTCTTCCTGCTCAACGCCGGCATCGCCAGCGGCCTGGCACTCTGGGCACCGTTGAACTGGTGGGCGCTGTACACCGGTCTGATCGCCTATCTGCTGATGGGCATCTTGTTCGCTGGAGAATGGCTGGTTCGCCAGCACGTCAGGAAGACTGCATGAACTGGATAGCTCTGGAACACCTGCTCGAAACGGCGATCGATGGCCGTCCGGTCACCACGGACCCGGCACTCGGGCACACCGACCTGCGCGAGCAGGCGTTACGCCTGGCCGCAGGCTTGCGTCGGCGCAAGGTGACGCGTATCGCCGTGCACCTGCAGGACGCCGCCGAACTGGCGACGGTGCTGCTCGGCGCCTGGCGCGCCGGGGTCACCGTCTTGCTGCCGGCCGACCTGCAACCGGCGAGCCGCGCCCGGCTGACGGATCAGACTCCGCTCTGGATCAGCGACGCTTCCGGTGATACGCCCTGGCGTGAATTGCTCGACGAACCGCTTCACGGTGCCCCGCTCGACCTCGATGGCAACCGCCTGGTGCTCTGCACGTCCGGCTCCAGCGGGGCGCCAAAGCTGATCGAGAAGAGCCTGCGTCAACTGGCCAACGAAGTGCAGACGCTCGAAGCCCAGTGGGGCGAAGCGCTCGGCGACGCCTGCGTGATTGGCAGCGTCGCTGCGCAGCACATCTACGGCTTGCTCTTTCGCGTGCTCTGGCCGCTCTGCGCGGGGCGCCTCTTTCTGCGGCAGGCGCAACCCTTTTCCGAGGACCTGCAGCGGGCCAGTCGCGCGCAACCGCATTTTTGCTGGGTCACCAGCCCGGCGTTGCTCAAGCGCATGGGTGACAACCTCGACTGGCCGGCGCTGCGTGCGGTGCGTCGAGTGTTCTCCTCCGGCGGCCCGCTGGACGCTGAAATCGCAACTCGCCTTGCCGACCGGCTCGGACAGGCGCCGACGGAAATCTATGGCAGTTCGGAAACCGGCGGTATTGCCTGGCGCCAGGGCAGCCCGCTGTGGCAACCCTTCGCGGGTGTGCAGCTGAGCCAGGATGGGCACGGCGCCTTGCGTGTCGCCTCGCCCTGCCTGCCAGCGGGGCACACGGAACAAACCGCCGACGAGGCGCGCATCGAGGCTGACGGACGCTTCAGGCTCCTCGGCCGGCTGGACCGTATCGTCAAGCTCGAGGAGAAACGCATCTCCCTGCCCATGCTGGAGAGCGCGCTCGCCAGCCATCCCTGCGTCAGTGAAGCGCGGCTCGGCGTGATCACGGAGAACCGCGCCTACCTTGCCGCCTTGGTCGCCTTGAGCGACGCCGGGCTGCATGCATTGCGCAACGGTGGCCGTCGGGCGCTGACCGAATCCTTGCGCCAACACCTGTCGGTGCATTGCGAAACCCTGGCGCTGCCGCGCCGCTGGCGTCTGGTACGTCACCTGCCCCTCAACGCGCAAGGCAAGCTGCCACAGGCCTGGCTCGAAAGCCTGTTGCAGGCGCCGCGCCCGCGCCTGCCTGAACGCCTCGGCCAGCAGCAGGATGACGCACAATGGCACCTGGAATTGGGCGTACCGCTGGACCTTGCGCATTTCTCCGGCCACTTCCCGCATACCCCGGTCCTGCCCGGTGTGGTGCAAATCGACTGGGCCCTGGCGCTGGCCCGGGAGGTCTTCGACGATCTGCCGCCGCGTTTCGGCGGGATGGAAGTGCTGAAGTTCCAGCAACTGGCCCGCCCCGGCGATCGGTTGCGGCTGACCCTGCGCTTCGACCGCAGCCGCAGCAAGCTGCATTTCAACTACCTCAACGGCGACGTCCCCTGCTCGTCCGGTCGCATCCTGCTGGGAGAGCCCACATGACCCGTCTCACCTCGGCGACCCCGCTCGCCACCATTCCGGACCCGGCCTTCGAGCAGTTGGCGCTGGGCATCGATGAGGATTGGTTCAAGCCCTGCGCGGTGATCCCGGTGTACAACCACGAGCGCACTCTACCCGCCGTGGTGAGCGCACTGCGCGACCAGGACCTGCCCTGCATCCTGGTCGACGACGGCTCCAGCCCGGTCGCCGCGGCCACCATCGATGCGCTGGCCGAACGAGCGGGCGTCTTCCTCGTCCGGCATACCGTCAACCAGGGCAAGGGCGGCGCCGTCACGAGCGGGCTGCGCGAGGCGTCGCGCCTGGGGTTCAGCCACGCACTGCAGGTCGATGCAGACGGCCAGCACGATCTCGGTTCGGTGTCGCTGTTTCTCGACCGGGCATGCCAGGCGCCGGACGCGGTGATCTGCGGCTACCCGCTGTATGACGCCAGCGTGCCCAAGGGGCGCCTGTATGCCCGTTACCTGACCCACGTCTGGGTCTGGATCAATACGCTGTCGCTGTCGATCCGCGACTCGATGTGCGGCTTTCGCGTCTACCCGCTGCGCCAGACGCTCGCCCTGCTCGACTCGACGCGCCTGGGCAAGCGAATGGATTTCGACACCGAGATACTGGTCCGCCTGTTCTGGCGCGAACAGCCGATGGTCTGGTTGCCGACGCGTGTCCATTACCCTCGCGACGGCGTTTCGCATTTCCGGCTGTGGCGTGACAACCTCCTGATCTCGGCCATGCACGCCCGGTTGTTCGGCGGCATGCTCGTGCGCGCGCCGAAGCTGCTCTGCCGGCGGTGGCGCGAATGAATCAGCGCGGCAACGCCGACACGCATTGGGCCGGACACCGCGAGCGAGGCAGCTTCGCCCTGATGAAGCTCACCGCCTGGGCAGTGCGGGTCGTCGGGCGCAAGCCGATGGCACCGGTGCTCTACCTGATCGTGCTGTATTTCTACCTGTTCGGTCGCCGCGCTCGGCGTAGCGCCTGGGTCTACCAGCAGCATCTGGCGAACTGGAGCGGCCGCGCCGACCTGCAGCCCAGTGCCGGCTCGGTCTACCGCCAATTCATGGCGTTCGCCGATACGCTGCTGGACAAGCTCGATGTCTGGGGCGGCCGCCTGTCGCTGGATCGGCTGGTCGTGCATGACCCGGCCAACCTGCATGCCGACCTCAAGGGCCCCCGCGGCCAGCTGCTGGTCGGCTCGCACCTGGGCAATCTCGAGATCTGCCGGGCCCTGGCAGAGTTGGGCCGGCAGGTCACCCTGAACGTGCTGGTGCACACCCGCCATGCCGAACGCTTCAACAAGCTGCTCGACGAATCCGGTGCCGATCGACTGCGGCTGGTGCAGGTCAGCGAGCTGGACCCGGCGACCATGCTGGACCTGTCCCAGCGCCTAGACCGAGGCGAATGGCTGGCCATCGCCGGCGATCGCATTCCACTGCACGGCGGGCGTACAGCCACGGCCGATTTTCTCGGCCAGCCGGCGGCATTCCCGCAGGGGCCATGGCTGCTGGCCGGCTTGCTGCAATGCCCAGCCAACCTGCTGTTCTGCCTGAAGCAGGGCGAGCAGTTCCATGTCCATCTCGAGCCGTTCGCCGAAACGGTCCAATGGCGCCGCCGTGAACGTGAGGCCGTGGTGCAACAGTGGGTGCAGCGCTACGCCGACCGCCTGGCCGCGCGCTGCCTGGAGGCGCCGCTGCAATGGTTCAACTTCTACCCTTTCTGGAACACGCATGAACGACGCCACGATTGAACCGGTCCTCTTCGGTGAGAACGCACTACGTATCGAGGATGTGCTGGCCGTTGCCGAGCGGCGGGCCCCGGTGCGCCTGCAAGCCGATGCCGCCTTTCGTGCGCGCATCGCCCGCGGCGCGCAGTTCCTCGACACCCTGCTCGACCGCGAAGGTGTCATTTACGGCGTGACCACTGGCTATGGCGATTCCTGTGTCGTCGCCGTGCCCTTACACCAGGTCGAGGCGCTGCCGCAGCATCTCTTCACCTTTCACGGCTGCGGCCTGGGCAAGCTGCTCGACGCCCAAGCCACGCGTGCCGTGCTGGCGGCGCGCCTGCGTTCGCTGACCCACGGCATGTCCGGGGTACGCCTCGAGCTGCTCGAGCGCATGCAGGCCTTTCTCGAACACGACGTGCTGCCGCTGATTCCCGAGGAAGGCTCGGTCGGCGCCAGCGGCGATCTGACGCCGCTGTCCTACGTTGCGGCGACACTCGCTGGCCAGCGCGACGTGCTGTATCGCGGCGAGCGGCAGAGCGCCGCCGACGTCCATCGTCAGCTTGGCTGGACGCCTTTGACGCTGCGCCCCAAGGAAGCCCTCGCGCTCATGAACGGGACGGCCGTGATGACCGGTCTCGCCTGCCTGGCCTACGCACGTGCCGACTACCTGCTCAAGCTCGCCACCCGCATCACCGCGCTCAACGTAGCGGCGATGCAGGGCAATCCCGAGCACTTCGACGAGCGCCTGTTCGCTGCCAAGCCGCATCCCGGCCAGGCCCAGGTGGCCGCCTGGCTGCGCGCGGACCTGGCCATCGACCGCCCGACCGCACCGCTGCACCGCCTGCAGGATCGCTACTCGCTGCGCTGCGCCCCGCATGTGCTGGGCGTGCTGGCCGACAGCCTCGGCCTGCTGCGCCAGTTCATCGAGACCGAGCTGAACAGCGCCAACGACAATCCGATCATCGATGCCGAAGCCGAGCGCGTGCTACACGGAGGTCACTTCTACGGCGGGCACATCGCCTTCGCCATGGACAGCCTGAAGAACCTCGTCGCCAACGTCGCGGACCTGCTCGATCGGCAATTGGCGCTGCTGGTCGACACCCGCTATAACCATGGCCTGCCGAGCAATCTATCCGGCGCGCCAGCCGAGACGGCGATGATCAACCACGGGTTCAAGGCCGTGCAGATCGGCGCCAGCGCCTGGACCGCCGAAGCGCTCAAGAACAGCATGCCGGCCAGCGTGTTCTCGCGCTCCACCGAATGCCACAACCAGGACAAGGTCAGCATGGGCACCATCGCTGCGCGCGATGCGCTGCGCAGCCTGGAGCTGACCGAGCAGGTGGCGGCCGCGACGCTGCTGGCGGCTAACCAGGGCGTCTGGCTGCGCCGGCGCCAGGCAGACGGCCGCCCCCTGCCCGGACCACTGGCGCAGATGCACGCGACACTCGGCGAGGATTTCCCGCCCGTGGTGGAAGACCGGGCGCTGGAAGGCGAACTGCGGCTGTGCCTGGCGCGCATCCGTGCACGACATTGGGGGCTCTATGCGTAAGGAAGGCGTGCTGCAGGCCGAGGTCGAGATCCTCGTGCCCTTTTTCGACGTCGATTCGATGGACGTGGTCTGGCACGGCCACTACATCAAGTACTTCGAGATTGCGCGCTGTGCGTTGCTCGACCGCATCGGCCACAACTACCTGCAAATGCGCGAAGCCGGCTATGCCTGGCCGATCATCGACATCCAATTGCGCTATGTACGCGGCGCGCGCTTCAACCAGCGCATCCTGGTACGAGCCGACCTGGTGGAGTGGGAACATCGCCTGAAGGTCAACTATCTGATCACGGACGCCGAAACCGGCACGCGCATGACCCGTGGCAGCAGTGTCCAGGTAGCCGTCGAGATTGCCACCCGCGAGATGATGTTCTCCTCGCCGCGGGTGTTCGTCGACGCCGTCCAGCGAGCGCTTCGCTGATGCGCCGCGTGTCGACGATATGGCTGGCCCTGGTATTGCTCGCCGCGGCCACAGCCGCTCGAGCGTTCGACCTGCAGGAACTCCAGGCACAGCTGAGCGAGCCGGCAGTGATTCGCGGTGAGTTCAGGCAGGAAAAGCACCTGCGTGCCCTGCCCCAGCCGCTGGTCAGCCAGGGCCGTTTCGTCCTGGCGCGTGACCAGGGGCTGCTCTGGCTGCTGCGCCAGCCGCTCCAGCAGGACTACCGGATCACCGATGCCGGCGTCGCGCGACGCAATGCCGACGGCTGGCACATGACCGACCAGCAGCGCGCGGCCGCGCAGCACAACCGCCTTTTCCTTGCCGTGCTGCGCGGTGACTCGTCGGCGCTGGCACGGGATTTCGACCTGCAACTGAGCGGCACCGCCGAGCGTTGGCAGCTCGCCCTCACCCCTCGCGCGGCGCTGCTCCGGCAGATCTTCACCCAAATCCTGATCAGCGGCGGCGCCACGCCGGACCGTATCGAGCTGTACGAAGCCCAGGGCGACAGCACGTTGCTGACCCTCGAGAACAGCCGGGTCGATGACCAGCTGAGCGCCGACGAACATCATGACCTCACCCACTGACGAAGCGCTCAAGCCGCCAGCCTGGCTGCTGCCGGTCTTTCTGCTGGCAATGCTGGTGCTGGTCGGCGTGACCACCTGGCAGTGGCGCAACGGTCCACCGGTCACCGCCAACCTGCTGGAATTGCTACCCAGCGGGGCGCCAGACGCGCTCGAAGCGCTGGCCGAAAAGCGCATGCAGGAGCCGCTGAACCGCGACCTGATGCTCTTGCTCCGCCATGCCGACGAATCGGTCGCCGAGGCGCTCGCTGACGATCTGCTGCGCGAGCTGGAAGCCAGCGGCCTGTTCGCTTCGGCACGCGGCTCGCTGGAGGCCGACCTGCCCGCGCTGCGTCGCCAGCTCAGCGAACACCGCCTGGCCCTGCTTGGCAGCGAAGCCCGGCAGACCCTGATCGGCGAGCCCGAGGTATTCGTCGAGCAACGCCTGCAGCGCCTGTACGCGCCTTTTGACGGTCCCAGCCTGGTGCCAATCGAGCAGGACTGGTTCGGCATCGCGGAGCTCGCGCAACGGCAACTGCCGCAGCATGGCAACGTCCAGGCGCGGGCGGATGGGCGTCTAGTCGTCGCGCAGGGCGAAGCGCGCTGGCACCTGATTCACGCACGGATGCTGGGCAATGCCTTCGATGACGACCGGCCGCTGCAGGTCGCCGACCTGATCGATGGCGCACGCCAACGAATCGAGGCGGCTCACGGCGAATTGCTGGCTGCCGGCGGCGTGCTGCACGCCGCGCATGGCCAGCGCCAGGCGCGCGACGAGGCCAGCCTGATCGGCAGCGTCTCGCTGCTCGCCACGCTAGCAATGCTGCACCTGCTGTTTCGGACGCCACGGGTGCTGCTCGTTGCGCTTCCCGTGCTGGTTGGCGCGATGACCGGCGCTGCGGCCTGCATCGGCCTGTTCGGCCAGATCCATGTTCTGACGCTGGTATTGGGAGCCAGCCTCGTCGGCGTCAGCATCGACTTCCCGCTGCATTACCTGTCCAAAAGCTGGACCTTGCAGCCCTGGCGCAGCAACCGCGCCCTGCGCCTTACCCTGCCGGGCCTGGGATTGGCGCTGGCCACCAACGTCATCGGTTACCTGGCCCTGGCCTTCACGCCCTTTCCCGCGCTGACCCAGGTGGCAGTGTTTTCCGCCGCCGGACTGATAGGTGCATTCGCATGCGCCACCTGTCTGTTGCCTGCATTGATCGACACCGAGCTGCATCCCTGGCCCGCGCCAGTTCGCTGGGCCGATCGCTGGCTACGGGCGAGGGCAGCGCTGCAACGCCGGATCGCCATGCCCTGGCTGCTGACTGCCTTTATGCTGTTCTGCCTGGGCGGGGTCGTACAGGCGGATTTCAAGGACGACCTTCGCCAATGGATCAGCCGTGACCCGGCGTTGCAACAGCAGGCCGAGCGCATCAGCGAGATCACCGGATTCCAACCGACCAGCCAGTATTTCCTGGTCCGCGCCGGCAGCGCCGACGAGCTGCTGCAGCGCCAGCAGGCATTGGCCGACGAGCTCGATAACCTGGTCGCCGATCGTCAGCTGCAGGGTTACCTGGCGCTCAGCCAGCTGGCGGCACCGGAGACTGCGCAAGCGAACCTGAGCATCGCCCTGCCGCAACTGCTGCAGAGCAGCGCGCCACTGCTGGCGCTGGGCGTCAGCGAGGCCCAACTGCAGGCGGAGCTGACGCAGCTCGAAGCCTTGCCTCCCGTACCGCTCGACGCGGTGCTGGCCGGCCCGCTGGCCGAGCCTTGGCGCGCCCTCTGGCTGGGCCGGCAGGCGGACGGTTCGGTGGCTGGACTGATCAGTCTCCAGGGCCTGCGCGACACCGCCGCACTGACGGGCCTCGACGAAGGGATCGAGGGCGTCCGCCTGGTCGACCGCCCCGCCGAGCTCAATCAGTTGTTCGCCGCCACCCAGCGCGAGGCCGCGTTGCTCAAGCTGGCCGCCGCAGCGCTGATCTTCGCCTTGCTCTGCCTGCCGTTTGGATGGCGCGGCGCGCTGCGCTGCCTGTCGGTGCCCCTGCTCGCCGCGCTGGGCAGCCTGGCGTGCCTCGGTTGGCTCGGCCAACCACTGACTCTCTTCGGCCTCTTCGGCCTGTTGCTGGTCACGGCGATCGGGGTCGATTACGCCATTCTCATGCGCGAGCAGGTCGGCGGGCCCGCCGTGAGCCTGGTCGGCACCCTGCTGGCGGCGATCACCACCTGGCTCAGTTTCGGCCTGCTGGGCCTGTCCAGCACCCCGGCCGTGAGCAACTTCGGGCTCGCGGTGAGCCTGGGTCTGCTGTTCGCGTTTCTCCTGGCGCCCTGGGCGGCGCAAAGCCAATCGGAGCCGTCATGACCGGCCCGAACCCTTTCGGCGCCGCTGCCAGCAGCGGCGCGCAACCCTCTTGCCACCCTGTCACTGGCAGGCAAGGAAGCCGCCCGGCTGGCATGCCGGGCACCCCATACCCATCGTCGAGTCGAGAAATGACCAAGGCATTCGAACAACGTAGCGTCGTCATAATCGGAGCGGGCCCCTCGGGGGCCATCGCCGCCGCCCTGCTCAAGCGCAAGGGCCACGATGTGCTGATTCTGGAGCGGCAGCGATTCCCACGGTTCTCGATCGGCGAAAGCCTGCTATCGCATTGCTTGGATTTCATCGACGAAGCCGGCATGCTCGATGCGGTTCAGGCCGCCGGATTCCAGATCAAGCATGGCGCTGCGTTCGCCTGCGCTGAGCGGTACACCGAATTCGATTTCCGCGACAAGTTCACCGAGGGCTTCGGCAGCACCTATCAGGTGCAGCGTGCCGACTTCGACAAGCTCCTCGCCGACCAGGCTGCGCTGCAGGGCGTCGAAATCCGTTATGAAGAAGAGATCATTGCGGCCGACTTCAGCCAGGCGAGCCCACGCTTGCAGGCACGTCGCTCCGACGGCAGCGACTACGCCATAGAGGCTGACTTTGTGCTCGACGCCAGCGGCTACGGGCGCGTTCTGCCGCGCCTGCTCGACCTGGAAGCGCCGTCGGGATTTCCGGTCCGGCGCGCGGTGTTCACGCACATCGAGGACCGGATCGCCGATCCTGACTTTGACCGCGAGAAGATTCTCATCACCACACACCCCGAATGGCGTGACGTCTGGTACTGGACCATTCCCTTCAGCAACGGGCGCTGCTCGCTGGGAGTGGTGGCAAGCGCCGAGCGCTATCAGGGCCGCCCGGACGACCTCGACGCTTGCCTGCGGGCGTTCGTCAGCGAAGCGCCGAACCTCCGGCGCATTCTCGCCAATGCGGTCTGGGACACCCCGGCGCGCCTGATCGGCGGATACTCGGCCAACGTGAAGGCCTTGCACGGGCCGGGCTTCGCCCTGCTGGGCAACGCCGCCGAATTCCTCGACCCGGTCTTCTCTTCCGGGGTCACCATCGCGATGCGCTCCTCGAGCATGGCTGCCGCGGTGCTCCATCGGCAGCTTTCGGGCGAAACGGCGGACTGGGAAACCGAATTCGCGATCCCGCTCAAGCGCGGTGTCGACACCTTCCGGACCTACGTGGAGGGTTGGTACGATGGCAGCTTCCAGGACGTCATCTACTATCCGCACGCGCAACCGGAGATCCGCCGGATGATCAGCTCGATCCTCGCCGGCTACGCCTGGGACGCGAAGAACCCCTATGTCGCCGAACCCAAACGCCGCCTCCGGGTGCTCGCCGAGCTGTGCGCCAATGGCGCCCCGGCATGAGCCGTCTCACGTGAGTGGCCGCTACCTGCTGCTCTGGCTGACCGCCCTGCTGCTGGTCGCCTGCGCTCGCCAGCCGGTGCTGCCAGAGCCCTTGCCCGATCTGACGCTACCGCTGCAATTTCATGTCCAGCAGCACGACGGCGCAGAGGTTCGCGACTCGATACTGGTCGTGCAGCAGGAGGGCGACGGCTGGCGCTGGTCGTGGCTGGACCCGCTGGGTGTGCCACAGGCCCGCCAGATGCTGCGCGACGGCCAGTGGCGCGCCGACGGCCTGCTACCACCCGATCCCCACGCCCGGGAGTTCTTCGCGGCGCTGCTGTTCGCCCTCACACCGGATGCGCAACTCGCGCAGTTGTACGCCGGCCGAGACTGGAATAGCGCCCCCGGCCACCGCACCCTGCGAATCGACAGCTCGTCGGCCTGGCAGGTCCACTACGCCCAGGATGGCCAGATCCATCTCGACGTCGGGCCGTCGCTCACCTATGGTGTCGCCCCCCTCGACACCACCGGAGCTTCCGCGCCATGACCGCCTACCTGCACTCCCTCGGTGTGGTTTGCGCCCTCGGCCGCGGCAAAGCGGCGGTCGCCAGGGGCCTGCTGGCTGGTGACCAGGCGGGCATGCGGCTGTACGCCAAGCCGGTTGCGGGCCGCGACCTGCCGGTCGGGGCCGTGACCGCCGACCTTCCGGACATGGCCCAGGAGGCGCTTCACGACCGTACACGCAACAACCAGCTGCTACGAGCCGCGGCCGAGGAAATCGAAGCGGACATCCAGGCGGCCATCGCCCGCTTTGGTCCCGCCCGGATTGGTGTCGTCATGGGTACCAGCACCAGCGGCATCCAAGAGGCGACCGAAGGGCTTGCGCGCATGGTGCGGCAAGGCAGGCTACCCGCTGACTACCATTACGATCATCAGGCGCTGACGGCGCCCGCCAGCTTTCTCAGCGATCGCCTGCAGCTCGCCGGCCCCAGCTATGCCATTTCCACCGCGTGCACTTCGGGTGCCCGCGCCCTGCTCAGTGCCCGCCGATTGCTCGAGGCGGGCGTCTGCGACGCCGTGCTTTG
Organism: Stutzerimonas marianensis; assembly: GCF_022810315.1. Taxonomy (NCBI): domain Bacteria; kingdom Pseudomonadati; phylum Pseudomonadota; class Gammaproteobacteria; order Pseudomonadales; family Pseudomonadaceae; genus Stutzerimonas; species Stutzerimonas marianensis. The sequence goes on from NZ_JALGRD010000008.1 coordinate 80,550, forward strand.
CGGTGGCGTCGACAGCCTCTGCGACCTGACGCTGCAGGGTTTCAGCGCGCTCGAGGCCACCAGCGAGACGATCTGCAACCCCTTCTCGATCAACCGTGACGGCATCAACATCGGCGAAGCAGCCGCCCTGTTCCTGATGACGCGCGAACCGGGCCCCATCGCGCTGCTGGGCGCCGGTGCCAGCTCCGACGCGCACCACATATCCGCACCCGACCCGCAGGGCCGCGGTGCCATCGAAGCGATGCGGAGGGCGCTCGAAAACGCGGCGACCCGTGCCGAGCATATCCAGTACCTGAACCTCCATGGCACTGCAACGCCGCACAACGACGCCATGGAAAGCCATGCGGTCGCGGCCCTCTTTCCGGACGGCGTGGCCTGCTCCTCCAGCAAACCGCTGACCGGCCACACCTTGGGAGCCGCCGGCGCCCTGGAGGCCGCGTTTTGCTGGCTGGCACTGTCGGCGCACAACCCGACGCGCCTGGTCCCCCCGCACCTCTGGGACGGCCGGCCGGACCCCGCCCTGCCCACCCTGCGTCTCGCAGCAGCCGGTACGCCGCTCCCGTCCAGTGGGCCGTCGCGCATGATGAGCAACTCTTTCGCCTTCGGCGGCAACAACGTCAGTCTGATTCTGGGAGAAGCGCCATGATCGATTGGCCAATTGCGAGTCTGGTCCCCCATGCGGGCGACATGATCCTGCTCGATGCCATCGCGCGCTTTGATGCGGAGAGCCTTGAGGCGCGGTTGCGCGTCAAGCCGGGCGGCCTGTTCAACCTCGAAGACGGCAGTCTGCCGGCCTGGGTCGGGGTCGAGATCATGGCCCAGGCCGTTGCCGCCTTCGCGGGCTGCCAGGCGCGCCTGGTCGGCCTGCCAGTGGAGCTCGGCTTCCTGCTCGGGACCCGCAACTACCAGTGTGACGTCGACCGTTTCCCGGCCGGATGCGACCTGCAGGTTCGCGTAGAGCGATCGCTGCAGGACGACAACGGCATGGGCGTCTTCGAATGCCATCTCGACGGCCTCGGTTTGCATGCCGAGGCGCGTCTCAACGTTTATCGCCCTCCCGAAGTGGCGAGCTACCTGCAAGAGTCTGCCCCATGAGTGAAACCATCCTCGTCACCGGTTCCAGCCGTGGCATCGGCCGGGCCATCGCCCTGCGCCTCGCCCGCAGTGGCCATGACATCGTCCTGCATTGCCGCGCGCGCCGCGACGAGGCCGAAGCGGTCCAGACGCAGATCGAATCGCTCGGCCGCACGGCACGGGTACTGCAGTTCGACGTGGCCGACCGCCAGGCGTGCCGCGAGGCCCTGGAAGCGGACGTCGAAGCGCATGGCGCCTACTATGGCGTCGTCTGCAATGCCGGACTGACCCGCGACGGCGCCTTCCCGGCACTCGGCGATGACGATTGGGACCTGGTAATGCGCACCAACCTGGACGGTTTCTACAATGTGCTGCACCCGCTGACCATGCCGATGATCCGCCGCCGCCAGCCCGGGCGCATCGTCTGTATCACGTCGGTTTCCGGGCTGATCGGCAACCGCGGCCAGGTCAACTACAGCGCCTCGAAAGCCGGCGTGATCGGCGCGGCCAAGGCCCTCGCGATCGAACTCGGCAAGCGCCGTATCACGGTTAACTGCGTCGCCCCCGGGCTCATCGACACCGACATGCTCGACGAGAACCTGCCCCTCGAAGAGATGCTCAAGATGATTCCGGCGCAGCGCATGGGCACACCCGAAGAAGTCGCTGGTGCGGTCAATTTCCTGATGTCGGCTGAAGCGGGCTATATCACCCGCCAGGTTTTGGCCGTCAACGGCGGGCTGTGCTGATGAAGCGCGTGGTTGTCACCGGCATGGCCGGCATCACTTCGCTGGGCAGCGACTGGGCCAGCATTCAAGCCAACTTCAGTAGTAACCGCAGTGGCATCCGGCGGATGCACGAGTGGGACCGCTACACCGAGCTCAATACCCGCCTGGCCGGTCCGGTGGATGACTTCACCGTGCCCAGGCACTGGACGCGCAAGCAGCTGCGCAGCATGGGACGGGTGTCGCGGCTGTCGGTGCGGGCCGCCGAGCAGGCGCTGGCGCACGCCGGACTGCTCGAAGATGCCTCGATTCGTGACGGCCGCATGGGGGTCGCCTGCGGCTCGTCCACCGGCAGCACCGAGGAAATCAAGGCATTCGGCAACATGCTGCTCAACTCGGTCGCCGACGGCCTCAACGCCAACTCCTATATCCGCATGATGCCGCACACCACAGCGGCCAATATCAGCATCTTCTTCGGCCTGACCGGCCGGGTGATTCCCACGTCCAGCGCCTGCACCAGTGGCAGTCAGGGCGTCGGCTACGCCTACGAGGCGATCAAGTTCGGTCGCCTGCCGATGATGCTCGCCGGCGGTGCCGAGGAGCTCTGCGCCACCGAGGCGATGGTCTTCGACGCGCTCTATGCGACCAGCCTGAAGAACGATGCGCCGCACACTTCGCCGCGGCCCTACGACAGCGCGCGCGATGGCCTGGTGATCGGCGAAGGCGCCGGCATGCTGGTGCTCGAGGAGCTGGAACACGCCCTGGCCCGAGGTGCCACCATCCATGCCGAGCTGGTCGGCTTCGGCAGTAACGCTGACGGCCAGCACGCCACCAAGCCCGAGCAGCTGACCATGCGCCGCGCCATGGAGCTGGCACTGGAGGACGCCGGACTGGCCGCGGACGCCATCGGCTACGTCAATGGACATGGCACCGCTACCGAGCAGGGTGACATCGCCGAGACCCTGGCGACCCAGTCGCTGTTCGGTAGCCGCATGCCGATCAGCTCGCAGAAGAGTTTTCTCGGCCACACGCTCGGCGCCTGCGGCGCGCTCGAATCCTGGTTCAGCATCGAGATGATGAACAGCGATCGCTACATCCACACGCTGAACCTGGACACCATCGACCCGCGCTGCGGCGAACTGGACTACCTCATCGGCGCGCCACGAGCCATGCAGCACGAATACGTGATGAACAACAACTTTGCCTTCGGTGGCGTCAACACATCGTTGATTTTCCGCCGCTGGGCTTGAACCAACCAAAGGAGTTAAGGGAATGACCCAGCTGTACCGCGCTTTGCTTGCATCGCTTCTGTTTATTTTCATCAGCGGCTGCACAAGCAAGCCTATCTACAACGCAGAGGAACGCTTTTCATCACAGATGCAGCTGAGTGATCGGCAAATGCAACGTGCCATCGTCACCGCATTGAACGATCGTCAGTGGAAGATCCAGTCGTTGCAACCTGGCATGGTCAAGGCAGCCATTACGGTCAGGGGCCGCCACCACGCCGAAGTGGACATTCCGTATGACAGCACGTCATTCCAGATCAATCTTCGCAGCAGCTGGGGCTTGAATGAAAAGAACGGCAAGATCCATCGCAATTACAACCGCTGGGTCAACCGACTGCGCGACAACATTCTCAAAGAGCTGGATGTCGATCCGATGATCGAGTCGGTCGATCATCTCGGTATCGTCGAGCAAACCAGCGGCAACGGCGACGTGACCTATCTTGACTTTGCAGAAGGTGTTCAGCGCGGGCTCGACAGCGGCCTGCTCGATGGCAGCGTCACCTTCCACCTTGCCGGTACGCCCTTGACAGGCGAAGTTCACAAGATCAGAAGCGTCACGAGCAACCGCAAAACCAACGCCTCAAACAAGAGCGACGAAGAAGCTTGCATCTGGGCGTTGCAGTCCGTGCTGGCTTCATTGCAAAACACCGCTAAGCAGGCGGGTGCAAACGCGGTAGTTGATCTGGTCAGCTACCACAAACGCAGCGTCAACAGCGATCCAGCACGCTACGAATGCCGTGCAGGTACCTTGATGGCGGGCGTAGCACTGAGAGGGCAGCTCGCAACCATCAAATGATCATGGCGTTAGGCAGCCGCTTTCAATCGGCGGCTGCCTTCGGGCTGACCTCGGCGGGAACGAACGACCTGACTCCTCAGTCAACTAGGCAGAGTCTGCAACCAGTCGAGGATCTGCCATGTTCGGAAAGTCATCGCACAAGTTCGAAGTCAACTACATCTTCAACAACGACCCGCGGGTCCAGATCATCGAGTCGGATGATGAGCGCATGTCACAGGCGAGTGCTGCCCGGCAGCTCATCGAACTTCACAACGGGGATGCGGAGAACAGCCTGGTTATGCCTGAGGCGGACGCCGACGAAGGCAAGGTGCTGGAGCAGGCGGAAGTCATTGGCATCACCGACATCCGGGTGACCAAGCTCGTCCATGAACACGAGCCGGGGACCACTCCAGGCCACTACCAGCAGCCGTGAATGAAAAGAGCCGCTCGAAGCGGCTCTTTTTTCAACAGCTCAACCGTGGTAGCGCACCGACAGCTCGTGAACGGACTCGATGAACGCACCGGCGTGCGCCGGATCGACTTCGGGAGTGATGCCATGGCCGAGGTTGAAGACGTGCCCCGGGCCCTGTCCATAGGCCGCGAGAATGCGCCCGACCTCGGCGCGTATGGCGTCTGGCTTGGCAAAGAGCACACTGGGATCCATGTTGCCCTGTAGCGCAACCTTGTTGCCGACGCGCGCCCGCGCGTTGCCAATATCACAGGTCCAGTCCAGTCCCAGCGCTTCGGCCCCGGTCTCGGCCATCGACTCGAGCCACAGCCCCCCGCCCTTGGTGAAGAGAATCACCGGCACGCGGCGGCCGTCATGCTCCCGGACCAGCCCGTCGACGATTTTCTGCATGTAGGCCAGCGAGAATTCCTGGTAGGCCGCGGCCGAAAGGCTGCCGCCCCATGAGTCGAAAATCTGCACCGCCTGGGCGCCGGCCTGGATCTGCCCGTTGAGGTAGCGCGTCACCGACTGAGCGAGCTTGTCCAGCAGGGCATGCATCGCCTCAGGATTTTCATAGAGCATCGCTTTCGACTTGCGGAAGTCCTTGGACGAGCCCCCCTCGACCATGTAGGTCGCCAAGGTCCAGGGGCTGCCGGAAAAGCCGATCAGCGGCACGCGCCCGTTGAGTTCACGGCGGATGGTGCGCACGGCGTCCATCACATAACCCAGGTCCTGCTCCGGATCGGGAATCGGCAAGGCCTCGATGTCGGCCATGTTGCTGACGACCTTCTTGAAGCGCGGGCCTTCGCCGGTCTCGAAGTAAAGGCCGAGCCCCATGGCGTCCGGCACGGTGAGGATGTCGGAAAACAGGATGGCGGCGTCGAGCGGGTAGCGGTCCAGGGGTTGCAGCGTGACTTCACAGGCCAGTTCGGGGTTCATGCACAGGCTCATGAAGTCGCCAGCCTTGGCCCGGCTGGCGCGGTATTCGGGCAGGTAGCGGCCGGCCTGGCGCATCATCCACACCGGTGTCACATCGACAGGTTGCTTGAGCAGGGCGCGGAGGAAGCGATCGTTCTTCAGGGCGGTCATGTCGGGGTTCCAGCTGAAAAGTGGCGGCATTGTCGCAAAGCGGATAACAAAAGGCACGGCGGGCGCCGTGCCTTTTGTCTATGGGCTTGATTCAGATCAGGCCTGATCGCTGCAGCCTCTAGGGCCACACCGACGGCCTGGTCATCAGACGCCCAGGTAGTCGAGGATGCCCTCGGCGGCCTGACGACCCTCGAAGATCGCCGTGACTACCAGGTCCGAGCCACGCACCATGTCGCCACCGGCAAAGATCTTCGGATTGCTGGTCTGGTGCTTGAACTCGCCCATCTCAGGCGCCACGACTCGCCCCTGGTTGTCGATCTTGATGCCTTGGCCCTCGAACCAGCCAGCCGGGCTCGGGCGGAACCCGAAGGCGATCACCACGGCGTCAGCCGGCAACACTTCCTCGGAGCCCGGGATCGGCTCGGGGCTGCGGCGACCGCGGGCATCGGGTTCGCCCAGGCGGGTTTCGACCACCTTGACGCCCTCGACCTTGCCTTCGCCGACGATGGCGATGGGCTGGCGGTTGAAGAGGAACTTGACGCCCTCTTCCTTGGCATTCTTCACCTCACGGCGTGAACCCGGCATGTTCGCCGCGTCGCGACGGTAGGCACAGGTGACGCTCTTGGCGCCCTGGCGGATGGAGGTACGGTTGCAGTCCATCGCGGTGTCGCCACCACCGAGCACCACGACCTTCTTGCCTTTCATGTCGACGAAATCTTCGGCCGACTTCTCGAAACCGAGGTTGCGGTTGACGTTGGCGATGAGGAAATCCAGCGCATCGTAAACGCCCGGCAGGTCCTCGCCCGGGAAGCCGCCCTTCATATAGGTGTAGGTGCCCATGCCCATGAAGATCGCGTCATAGTCGGCGAGCAGTTGGTCGATGGTCACATCCTTGCCCACCTCGGTGTTCAGGCGGAACTCGATGCCCATGCCGGTGAAGATCTCGCGGCGCCGGCTGAGCACACTCTTCTCGAGTTTGAACTCGGGGATACCGAAGGTCAGCAGGCCACCGATCTCGGGATTCTTGTCGAAGACCACCGGGGTCACGCCGCTGCGCACCAGAATGTCGGCGCAGCCAAGCCCGGCCGGGCCTGCGCCGATGATGGCAACCTTCTTGCCGGTCGGTTTGACCTTGGACATGTCTGGCCGCCACCCCATGGCGAAGGCGGTGTCAGCGATGTACTTCTCCACCGAGCCGATGGTGACGGCACCGAAGCCATCGTTCAGCGTGCAGGCGCCCTCGCACAGGCGGTCCTGCGGGCAGACGCGACCGCAGACTTCAGGCAGCGTATTGGTCTGGTGCGCCAGCTCCGCCGCGGCGAGGATGTTGCCCTCCGAGACCAGCTTCAGCCAGTTGGGGATGTAGTTGTGAACCGGGCACTTCCATTCGCAGTAGGGGTTGCCGCATCCAAGGCAACGATGGGCCTGCTCGCAGGCCTGCTGTGGCTTGAAGGGCTCGTATATTTCGACGAACTCCTTCTTGCGCTGACGCAGCAGTTTCTTCTTCGGATCCTTGCGCCCGACCTCGATGAACTGGAAGTCGTTGTTCAGACGTTCAGTCATTTCAAAACCTCTTAGCAGCAGCCACTAGCGCTCGCTGCGGGCTGCGTGACAATCACGGGAGCGGGGCGGGCCCCGGACAGGCATCCGGGGTTAGCCGCTTGAATCTGCTTCTTATTGGGGGTTCGCACGGGTGCTGGACAACAGCGACGCCAGGTTCGCGGCCTTCGGCTTGACCAGCCAGAAGCGGCGCAGATAGTCGTCCAGGTTCTCCAGCAATTCGGCACCCCATTCGCTACCGGTCTCGGCAACGTATTCGCGCAGGACGTCCTGCAGGTGGCTGCGATGAGCTTCCATCGCCTCGCCGGTGATGCGCTGCAGGTTCACCAGCTCGTTGTTCACCCGGTCGACGAAACTGTTGTCGATGTCCAGCACATAGGCGAAACCGCCGGTCATGCCGGAACCGAAGTTAACACCGGTCCGACCCAGTACGCAGACGAAACCGCCGGTCATGTACTCGCAGCAATGGTCGCCCGTGCCTTCCACCACCGCATGCGCGCCGGAGTTGCGCACCGCGAAACGCTCACCGGCGGTACCGGCGGCGAGCAGCTTGCCGCCTGTGGCGCCGTACAGACAGGTGTTGCCGATGATCGCCGACTCGTTGGACTTGAAACCGCTGACCTTGGGCTGCGTGATGACCAGCTTGCCACCGGTCATGCCCTTGCCGACATAGTCGTTGGCGTCGCCTTCCAGATAAAGATTCAGGCCGCCGGCATTCCAGACGCCGAAGCTCTGGCCTGCCGTACCCTTGAAGCGGAAAGTGATCGGCGCGTCCTTCATGCCCTGGTTGCCATGCACGCGCGCGATCTCACCGGACACGCGGGCGCCGATCGAGCGATCGCAGTTGCAGATGTCCAGCTCGAACTCGCCGCCACGCTTGGCCTCGATAGCTTCACGCGCCAGCTTGACCATTTCTTCAGCCAGCAGACCCTGGTCGAACGGTGGGTTCTTGTCGACTTCGCAGAACTGCGGCTTGTCAGCCGGCACGTGGTCGCTGCCGAGCAGCGGCGTCAGGTCCAGATGGTTCTGCTTGTCGGTCTCGCCGGGCAGCACTTCGAGCAGGTCGGTACGGCCGATCAGCTCCTGCAGGCTGCGCACGCCGAGCTTGGCCAGCCACTCGCGGGTTTCCTCGGCCACGAAGGTGAAGAAATTCACCACCATGTCGACCGTCCCGATGAAATGGTCCTTACGCAGCTGATCGTTCTGCGTCGCGACGCCCGTGGCGCAGTTGTTCAGATGGCAGATACGCAGGTACTTGCAGCCCAGCGCAATCATTGGCGCGGTCCCGAAACCAAAACTCTCGGCTCCGAGAATTGCCGCCTTGATCACATCGAGGCCGGTTTTCAGGCCGCCGTCGGTTTGCACCCGCACCTTGCCGCGCAGATCGTTGCCGCGCAGGGTCTGGTGCGTCTCGGCCAGTCCCAGTTCCCAGGGCGAGCCGGCGTAGCGGATCGAGGTCAGCGGCGATGCGCCGGTGCCGCCGTCGTAGCCGGAGATGGTGATGAGGTCGGCGTATGCCTTGGCCACGCCAGCCGCGATGGTGCCTACCCCGGGTTCGGCCACGAGCTTGACCGAAACCAGTGCACTTGGGTTCACCTGCTTGAGGTCGAAGATCAGCTGCGCAAGGTCTTCGATCGAGTAGATGTCATGGTGCGGCGGCGGCGAGATCAGGGTGACGCCAGGCACCGCGTAACGCAGCTTGGCGATCAGGCCATTGACCTTGCCGCCTGGCAGCTGGCCACCTTCGCCGGGCTTGGCGCCTTGCGCAACCTTGATCTGAAGGACCTCGGCATTGACCAGGTATTCCGGCGTGACACCGAAACGGCCGGTCGCGACCTGCTTGATCTTCGAGCTGCGCTCGGTGCGATAGCGCGATGGATCCTCGCCACCTTCCCCGGAGTTCGACCGCGCACCGATACGATTCATCGCTGCCGCAATGGCCTCGTGCGCTTCGGGCGACAGCGCGCCCAGGGAGATACCGGCCGAGTCGAATCGCTTGAGGATCTGCTCGAGCGGCTCGACCTCTTCGAGAGCCAGCGGCTTCTCCGACACCTTCAGCTTGAGCAGGTCACGCAGCATCGACGCGGGGCGCTGGTCGACCAGCGCGGTGTATTCCTTGAAGCGGCTATAGTCGCCCTGCTGCACCGCCAGCTGCAGTGCCGCCACGACGTCTGGGTTGTAGGCATGGTATTCGCCGCCATAGACAAACTTCAGGAGGCCACCCTGCTGGATCGCCTTGCGGTTGTTCCAGGCTTCGGCCGCCAGCGCCTTTTGCTCGGCTTCCAGGTCGACGAAGCGAGCCCCCTTGATGCGGCTGGCCACGCCCCGGAAGCTCATATCGACCACCTCGTCCGCCAGGCCCACAGCTTCGAACAGCTGCGCGCCGCGGTAGGAGGTGATGGTGGAGATGCCCATCTTCGAGATGATCTTCAGCAACCCTTTGGAGATGCCCTTGCGGTAGTGCTTGAACACCTCGTAAAGATCGCCCAGCACTTCACCGGTGCGGATCAGGTCGCCCAGTACCTCGAATGCCAGGAACGGATAGACCGCAGTGGCGCCGAAGCCGATCAGCACGGCGAAATGGTGCGGGTCGCGCGCGGTGGCGGTTTCGACCAGGATGTTGCAGTCGCAACGCAGGCCGGTCTCGATCAAGCGGTGGTGAACCGCGCCGACGGCCAGCGAGGCATGGACGGGCAGCTTGCCTGGCATGATGTTGCGGTCGCTGAGAATCAGCATGACCTTGCCGCCACGCACCGCCTCTTCGGCCTGGTCGGCGATATTGCGCACCGCCGCCTCGAGGCCGATGGACTCGTCGTAGTTCAGGTCGATGAATTGCCGCTCGAAGCCCGGACGATCAAGCGTCTGAATGGTGCGCCACTTGGCCGGCGAGATGACCGGGCTGGTCAGAATCGCGCGGTTGGCGTGGTCGGCGGTTTCCTCGAAGACGTTGCGCTCGGCACCCAGGCAGGTTTCCAACGACATGACGATCGATTCGCGTAGCGGGTCGATCGGCGGGTTGGTGACCTGAGCGAATTGCTGGCGGAAATAGTCGTAGGGCGAACGCACACGACGCGACAGCACCGCCATGGGCGTGTCGTCGCCCATGGAGCCCACCGCTTCCTGACCCTGCTCGCCCAGTGGTCGCAACACCTGGTCGCGTTCCTCGAACGTGACCTGGAACATCTTCATGTATTGCTTGAGCTGGTCGGGTTCATAGAACGCCGAGCCGTGGTCATTGTCTTCCAGCGTCGCCTGGATACGCAACGCATGCTGCCGCAGCCACTTCTTGTAGGGGTGCTGGGACTTGAGGCGGTTATCGATGTCCTCTGTATGCAGAACCTGGCCGGTCTGGGTGTCCACGGCAAGAATCTGGCCCGGACCGACACGACCCTTTGCGACGACGTCCTCGGCCTTGTAGTCCCACACGCCCACTTCGGATGCCAGGGTGATGTAGCCGTTGGTGGTCGTCACCCAGCGCGCCGGACGCAGGCCGTTGCGGTCGAGCAGACAGATGGCGTGACGGCCGTCGGTCAGTACGACACCGGCGGGACCGTCCCACGGCTCCATGTGCATGGAGTTGAATTCGTAAAAGGCGCGGAGATCCGGATCCATGGTCTCGACGTTCTGCCAGGCCGGCGGAATGATCATGCGCAGGCCACGGAACAAATCCATGCCGCCCGTGACCAACAGCTCGAGCATGTTGTCCATGCTCGAGGAGTCCGAACCGGTACGGTTGACCAGTGGATCGAGGCTTTCCAGGTCGGGGAGCAGTTCGTTGGCGAACTTCAGGCGACGTGCCTGTGCCCAGTTGCGGTTGCCGGTAATGGTGTTGATTTCACCGTTGTGCGCCAGAAAGCGGAACGGCTGGGCCAGCGGCCATTGCGGCATGGTGTTGGTGGAGAAGCGCTGGTGAAATACGCAGATGGCGGTGGCCAGCCGCTCGTCGCCGAGGTCCGGATAGAACTGCGCCAGGTCCGCCGGCATCATCAGGCCCTTATAGATGATGTCCTTGTCGGAGAAGCTGCAGACGTAGAATTCCTTGTCGCCAGCGAGGGCCACTTCGGCACGACGACGGGCGAAGAAGAGCTTGATACCGAAGTCGCGCTCGGAGATGCCTTCGGCGCAGACGAATACCTGCTCGATACGCGGCAGACGTTCCAGGGCCAGGCGACCCAGCACGCTGGTATCGACCGGAACTTCACGCCAGCCCACCAGGGTCAGACCTTGCGCGGCGACCTGCTCGTTGATGCGGTCTCGCGCCGCGGCGGCTTTGACCGGGTCCTGGCTGAGGAACACCATGCCCACGGCATAGAGGTCGGGCAGCTCGGTGTTGAAATGCTGCCTGGCCATGGCCCGCAGAAAGGCGTCCGGCTTTTGCATGAGAAGCCCGCAGCCATCGCCCGTTTTGCCGTCGGCGTTGATGCCGCCGCGATGGGTCATGCAGGTCAGGGACTGGATGGCAGTCTGAAGCAGGTGATGGCTTGCCTCGCCCTGCATGTGGGCGATCAGACCGAAGCCGCAGTTATCCTTGAACTCTTCAGGACGAAACAGACCTGCTCTCATAGGCGCTCCAACAGCTAATTACGATATAAATCAACCTCTTACCGGATAGACGGAGCAAAGCCCTGTCTTTCACGCGGGCAAAAGGGGGAGCAGTTTACAAAGCGAATGAGAGCGGCACAAATCATTTTTGCGCGCGCCATCACGGCGCGCGCGCACCTGATCCCGTCCCGATCAGCGGTTGCTGCTGATTTCTTTCTGGACGCTTCCGACGGTTCTGGCCCAAGGCTTACCCGCTTTCAACGAAGCCGGCAGTGACTGGATCGCCTGGACCGCCGCGTTGCGACTGCTGAAGCTGCCGTAAGTCACGACGTAGAGCGGTTTGCCTTCATGCTGCTTGACAAAATACCGATAGCCGTCGCCATGCTGCCGAACCAGCCCTTTGGCGTTGTTCTCGTCGCGGGTCCCAAGCACCTGAACGAGATAATGCCCTGCCGGTTGGCTGGCGTACCAGCCGCTATCGGCCGGAGCAGGCTCCGCGACATCCTGACGCACCGGTTCCGAGCGCTGCGGGGCCTTTGGCTCAGCGGGTGAAACAGGTTCGGGTGTCGAGGCGCGCGGCGCTGGAGTTTCTTCGACGACCGCAGGCGCGGGCTCATTGACTTGAGGGGCAGGTTCGGGAATCGACGGTGCCGCCGCGGGCTCATCGCCTGCTTCCTCGCCGTCGCCTTCGAGCTCCGGCGCTCCGGACGCCGCAAGCGGCTCGCGTACGATGGGCTCCTCGCTTGCAGGCACAGGCGCTTCGGCTTGAGCCGATTGCACATCCGATTCGACCGCTGGGTTCGCACCAAGCGGCAGCGAAGTCACGGACGGCGCCGGCTCGACGGGATCGCCGCCACGCATGAGAAAGGCGACCGCCACAACTGCCAGCACAGCAAGCACGGCCAACACATGTTTCATCGGCAGAGGCAGGCGCAATCCTGACGAGCGTTTGGCCTTGGAATGCTCCATGGCATCAAGCAACTCGTCCCGCGCCGCTTCATTGATACTGCCAGGCCAGCCGCCGGAAACGTCATGGATCCGCGCGATCTGTTCCTCGCTCAGGCAGTCCAGCCCGCTGCCCGCCCCCTCCAGACGCATCGCCAGATACTCACGCGTCTCCTCCAGCTCATACGGCTGAAGCGCGATGACATGGAAGCGCTCTTCACCCTCGACCAGTGCCTCCAGCCGACCAACCAGCGACTGCTGGCCGAACAGAAAGACGTGAGGCCTGCCTTCCGGACTGCCAACGGCAAGCCGCAGCAGTGTCTCCACCGCTGCTCCCGTGAGACGCTCGGCATCGTCCACCAGCAGATAGACTTCCTGTCCGGTCAACCCCATCTGAATGACCTGCGCCATGATTGCCTCGAAGTCCGCTCGAGGGCTTCCAAGCGCCTGCGCCACCTGCTGAAGGACATGATTGGAGTCGAAAGTGTCCTGAGGCGTGATTACTACGCTCTGAACGGACTGCTTGTTGCTGCTAGCGACCAGCGCCTGACGCACCAGCGTTTTGCCGCTCCCCTCGGGCCCGGTCACCACCAGCAGCAACTGACTGTAGCGCGCCAGGTGATGCAACTGCCCGAGCACAGGTTTGCGCTGCGCCGGAAAGAACTTGAAGCCCGGCACGCGAGCGGCGAAGGGGTCATGGCTGAAGCCATAATGGTTCAGGTATGAATCGTCAGCGGACAAAGTGGTCATCAATATCTCTTAGGCAAGCTGTTGCGCCATCGCGCCGTAATCGGCGCGCAGCGTGGATTCCAACGCGTCACTGGAAAAATCACTGGTTACCACCGCCTCTCCCAGCCTCCTCAGCAGCACCAGGCGCAATTGGCCATCAAGCACCTTCTTGTCCACCGCCATGTGGTGCATGAAGTCATCCGCACTCATGTCAGACGGCGGGACCACCGGAAGCCCGGCGCGTTGTAACAGCCGAATGGCCCGGTCGCGATCAGCAGCGGTGATCCACCCCAGCCGCTGCGACATTTCCAGCGCCATCACGGTTCCCGCCGAAACCGCCTCACCATGCAACCAGGCGCCGTAACCCTGATGGGTCTCGATGGCATGACCGAAGGTATGCCCAAGGTTCAGCGTGGCCCGCACGCCCGTCTCACGCTCATCAGCACCTACGACCCTGGCTTTTGCCGCGCAAGAGCGCCCGATCGCTTCCTTGAGCGCGGCCGAATCGAGCTCACGCAGCTCTTCGACGTGATCTTCGAGCCAGCCCAGGAATGGCTCGTCGCAAATCAACCCGTACTTGATGACTTCGGCGAGGCCCGCGGAAAGCTCGCGGGGCGGCAACGTCTTGAGCGTGGCGGTATCGATCAGCACGGCCTGCGGCTGGTAGAACGCACCGACCATGTTCTTGCCAAGCGGGTGATTGATACCGGTCTTCCCTCCCACGGAAGAATCCACTTGTGACAAGAGGGTCGTGGGAATCTGGATGAACTCGACGCCACGCTGATAGCAGGCAGCAGCGAAGCCGGCCATGTCGCCGATCACGCCGCCGCCCAGGGCTATAAGCGTGGTCTTGCGGTCATGTCGCGCCTGAAGAAGCCCGTCGAAGATCAGCTGCAGCGTCTGCCAGTTCTTGTGCGCTTCGCCGTCCGGCAACACCACGGAGGCGATGGCGAATCCATTCAGGCTCCGTTTGAGTCGCTCCAGGTAAAGCGGAGCGACCGTGTCGTTGGTGATGATGGCGACCTGCTTGCCGCGGATGTGGCGAGACAGCAACTCACCTCGATCAATGAGCTGCTCGCCAATATAGATCGGGTAGCTACGCTCGCCGAGATCGACATGAAGAGTATGCATGGAGGCCCCAGAGGTGAAAGGCTCTAGGATAGCGCAGAACGCCCCTGGCTTTCACGAGGCACGATGTGCTCGAGCTGCTCGAGAATTTCGCCGACGACGAGCCTCGGGGGCCGCTCATCGGTCTCGACGACCAGGTCAGCTATCTCTCTGTAAAGCGGATCCCTGACAGCCATGAGGCCCAGCAAGACCTCACGGGGATTGGCGGTTTGAAGCAGCGGCCGGTTACGATCACGTGCCGTGCGCGCCAATTGTTGCTCCACTGACGTGCACAGATAAATGACACGACCACCGCCACGCAACACAGCACGATTATCAGGACGAAGTACTGCGCCACCACCCGTTGCCAGCACCACCCCTTGCATGCGACAGATATCAGCAATCGCCGCATGCTCACGCTCGCGAAAGCCTTGCTCGCCCTCTACGTCGAAGATCAAAGGGATACTGGCACCCGTGCGCTGCTCGATCTCCTTGTCAGAATCACGAAACGGCAGGCGGAGTTCCTTGGCAAGCAGGCGTCCGATGGTGCTCTTTCCAGCGCCCATCGGACCTACGAGGATGATATTTGAATGCAATACTAGCGATTCACTGCGATTGTCTGGGCGTTTAGGATACGCGGAGTCAGGAAAATCAGCAGCTCCGATTTCGAGTCGGATACGACATCTCGACGGAAAAGCCTACCAACGTACGGTACGTCACCGAGGAAAGGAACCTTGTCGACGGACTTGCTCTGCGTATTCGAGAAGACACCACCGATAACCACCGTCTCGCCATCATTCACAAGGATCTTGGCGTTGACCTCATTCTTGTTGATCGAAGGCGTGCCATTCACCGCATTGGCGAAGTCTGGCTCATCCTTGTTGACCTTCACTTCCATGATGATCCGGTTGTCAGGAGTAATTTGCGGAGTCACTTCTAGCGACAGCGCAGCCTCCACGAACGTAGTCGAAGTCGCGCCACTAGAGCTCGCTTCCTGGTAAGGAATCTCGGAACCTTTCAAGATCTTGGCGGTTTCCTTGTCCGCCGTCATCACTTTGGGCTGAGATACAACCTCGCCGTTACCCGACTTCTCCATCGCAGACAATTCCAGATCCAGAATGAGATTGTCGGTGATGTAGCCGATGCCAATACCGGCAGTGCGGTTGGCAACGCCGAGATCGACAAACGGATAGTTGCCGTTGCTGTCTTCGCCAGACTCTCCGCCTTCGTCGCCTAGATCGTCACTGCCGTAAACGGCACCTCGACCATTGGCGAACAGCTGAGTCCCCCCCCAACGAACACCCAGCGCCTTGTCGTAATCGACATTTGCCTCGACGATACGCGCCTCGATCATGACCTGACGCACCGGAATATCTAGCTGAGCCACGATTCGGCGCAGCTCATCGAGACGCTCCTGGGTCTGGTACGCGATGATGTTGTTGGTACGATCGTCGACCGCAATAGACCCCCGATCCTCCGTCACGCCTTCCTTGTCAGTCACAGACTGGAACAGCTGAGCGATGTCGGCCGCCTTGGCATAGTTGACCTGAACCACTTCCCGGCGCAACGGGGCCAGTTCGGCGATCTGGCGCTGAGACTCGAGCTCCTGACGCTCACGCGCCGCAATCTCATCAGCCGGCGCGACCAGCAGCACATTGCCGACTTGGCGCTTGTCCAGCCCCTTGGTCTTGAGCACCAGATCCAAGGCTTGATCCCAGGGTACGTTTTGCAGACGCAGCGTAATGTTGCCCTGGACCGTGTCACTGGCGACCAGGTTCAAGTCGGTAAAGTCCGCGATCAGCTGAAGCACGGAACGAACATCAATATCCTGGAAGTTCAGAGAAAGCTTCTCACCGGAATAGGCGAAGCGCTCGGCCTTGCGCTTCTCGGCATCGGCTTCGCTGAGCGGTTTGACGCTGATAGTGAGCTTGTCGTCCGTTTGGTACGCAAGGTAGTCGTAGCGGCCCGTTGGCTCGATCGCAATGCTGGCGCCATCACCGCTGCTGCTCGAATCCACGAACTTGACTGGCGTGGCGAAGTCCTGAACATCGAGGCGAACCCGCAGCGCTTCAGGCAATTGCGTCTTCGGAAACGAGACACGAATCTTGCCGCCCCGCTCTTCGATGCTGGGGCTCACGGACGGGTCCGACAGCGTGATGACCACGTTACCCGCGCCGTCGTCGCCACGACGGAAATCCACATTGTTGATCGACTTCTCAACCGGCGCATAGGCAACCGGAGCCGCCGGCTGGCTGGCTGCGACAGGTGCCGGCGAAACGGCGGAGGTAGACGCCCCTGCTTCACCGAGCACGACAAACAGATTGTTGCCATCTACGCGGGTGGAATAGGGCACCAAAGAGGTCAGGTTGACGATCAGTCGCGTACGACCCTGCGCCTCGACTACGGTCACGCTTCTCGCATTGCCAACGCCCAGCTCGCGGTTCTTGCTACCGAGCTTGCTCGACACGCCAGGCAGATCCAATGCGATGCGTGCCGGTTGATCCAGGGTATAGCCGCGCGGAGTGGCTACCGGTTCGTCAAATGCGAGCTTCAGCTCAACCCGGTCGCCCGGCAGCGACGCGACGTCCAGCGCATTCAGATTGGCGGCCAGCAAGGCAGGCGATATGAACGCTGCCAGCAGTGACAAGCCGAGTCGGGACAGAGTGGTATTCATAAAAGGCTTCCGTTGTACAGATCGCTGTAGGTTTTCCATGTTTTGCCCCGAACTCAGGACCGCTCTTTCAAGGTCAGGCTACGCGGGCGCTCGAGCCACCCACCATCTCCGTCAGGAACGATTTCGACCACATCCACCTCGGCCTCGCCGATCTCGATGATCCGTCCGTGGTTGCGCCCCAGATAGTCACCGACCTTGACTCGGTGAACCCCGTCGCCGCCTTTTATCAAGGCGTATGTACCCCCACCATTGACCAGCGTACCGACCATGGTGAAAGTCTCGATGTTGAACTCTTCCAAGAACTGCTTGATCCGCGTCTCGTCCGGCCGAATATCCTGGGACCCCTTCTGTTGCTGGGCCAGGTCAATCTTCATCGGCGGCTGGAATGGATGACGCAACGATGCCGCGCTGTACGTGAACGCCTCGTAGGGTAGAAAAGCCGGGAGCGGCTCAATCACACCTTTTGGTTTTGCACGCACCTCATCCATATAGGCTTGCAAATCCGAAAAATCGTTGCCCATGCACCCACCAAGCAGAGCCAGCGCCACGCCCAGCGCAATGGAACGAACTCCATTCATTTCTGAAGCCCCTTGTCGTTATAACGATAGGTCTTGGCAAGGATGTCCATGCGCAACTTTGATGACGACTCTTTGCTATCCGGCTTGATCTCAAAGTCGTGCAGAGTCACGATCCGAGGCAGGCTTGAAACGCCACTTACGAAGGTGGCCAAGTCGTGGTAGCTGCCGACAACTTTAATCTGTATCGGAAGTTCGATATAAAACTGCTGCACAACTTCAGGCTGCAGCTTGATTTCTTCGAATTCCAGACCGCTGCCAAGTCCCGTGCGGGTGATGTCTTCCAGCAGGCCAGGAACCTCTGTGTCGCTCGGCAGCTGCCGCAACAGCGCTCCGAACGAAGCCTCCATCTCGACCATCTGGGTCTTGTAGGCGTCCAGGTTGGCCGCTTCGAAAGCCTTGGTCGCGAATGATTGCTTCAGCCGCGCCTCTTCGGCTTTCCGCTGATCGAGATTGACCTGAAGATCGCTGAGATGGAGGTAGTACCCGCCCCCTAGAACCAGGACCATCAACAGTACCGCAGTGATGACCTTTACCGGAACCGGCCAGGAACCCAGGTTGTTCATATCCAAATCGGAGAGATCTACGCTGCGTAGACTCTCCAGTGAACTCGACAGGCTCATGGCTTGCTTCCCTCTGCCGCCACAACGGGCTGTGTCTGTTGCACGGTCAGCTGGAACACGTTTTCCTGCTCCACTGCACCGGCTGTTACGGCTTTCACTTCGTTAAGGTTGGGCGCCTCCAACCAATCGGAACCGTCCAGGTTACGCATCAGGTTCGAAACGCGGTTGTTGGACTCAGCAGCACCGACAATAGCGATGTTCTTGCCAGTCATCTTCAGACCGGTGAAATAGACGCCATCCGGCAACGTACGTACCAATTGATCAAAGACACGACCGATGATCGGGCGATTTCCTTGAAGGTCCTGGATGATCTTCATCCGCTCGAGCAGTTGCTGACGCCGTTGCTTGAGCTCCTTGATCTCGGCAATCCGCGAATCGAGCACGGCGATTTCTTTTTGAATAAAGGCATTACGAGCGTTCTGGTGCTCAATGGCGCCAGTGAAGTACTGGTCCGCGAGGAACAGCATGCCGACAGCCACGAGCGCGACACCACCAAGCGAGACCAGGAATCGCTGCTTGCGCTCTTCACGAAGCTGTTCCCGCCAGGGCAGCAGGTTTATCTGGGCCATCAGTCGAAACTCCTCAACGCCAATCCGCAGGCGATCATCAGCGACGGCGCGTCACTGGCCAGCGCTCCGGCGTTCACCTTGTTGCTCAAAGCCATATCGGCAAACGGGTTGGCTACTAAAGTCTGGGTTCCGATTTTCTGCTGGATGAGCCGATCCAGATCCGGGAGCGAAGCAGTCCCCCCGGCGAGCAGAATGTAATCCACGTCGTGGAACTGCCCCGCGGCAAAGAAGAATTGCAGTGAGCGCGACACTTGCTGCACGACAGCTTCCTTGAACGGTTGCAACACTTCGCTGTCGTAGTCGTCTGGGAGGCCTCCCTGCTTTTTCGCCAGACCAGCTTCTTCCATGGACAGGCCATAACGCCGCTGGATCTCTTCAGTCAGCTGGCGTCCGCCAAAGAGCTGTTCACGCGTATAGATGGTGCGCCCGTTGTGCAGCACACTCAGGGTGGTCATCGTGGCACCGATATCGACCAGCGCGACGGTCAGCTCGTCGTGATCAGCACCCAGCTGAGAAGCCAGCAATCCGTAGGAACGTTCCAGCGCATAGGCTTCGACGTCGACGACCTTGGCGGTAAGCCCCGCCAGCGCCAGCGCCGCTTCGCGAATCTCGACATTTTCCTTCCGGCAGGCTGCGAGCAGGACCTCTACCCTTCCGGGCGAACGCACCGCAGGCCCCTGCACCTCGAAGTCGATGGCGACCTCTTCCAAGGGGTAAGGAATGTATTGATCAGCCTCTATCTTGAGCTGATTTTCCATTTCCTCGTCGTTGAGCCCCCCGTCCATTTCGATGCTCTTCGTAATCACGGCAGAACCTGAAACGGCAACGGCGGCAGACTTGACCCCCGTCCTGGCCTTGGCCAGCAGCCGCGTCAAGGCGTTACCGACCCCGTCGAGTTCGGCGATGTTCTTCTCGACAACCGCATTCGGCGGAAGCGGCTCGACAGCATAGGACTCGACCCGGTAACGGGAGCCCGAGCGGCTTAATTCGATGAGCTTGACGGACGTCGAACTGATGTCGATCCCAAGCAGCGTGTTCGCTTTCTTCGTGAAGAGCCCTAGCACGGCCGATTTCCTATCTTATCCGCTACTTACGGATTAATTATGTATGACCACATTAGATAACAGCCTTGACAGAAGCGCAAATGGCTCAACCGTAGAAAATCCGCTTATAATGTGAACGGTTTTTCCTTTCAGCATTGTCTGCGGTTTTCACCTCATCCCCCACCTGGATCCAACGAACCCCGATGCGTTTTCTGAAGTTTTTCCTATGGTCGTGCGTGGCTGTTTTCTGCGGACTTTTGCTCAGTCTCAGTGGCGCTTTTCTCTACCTAAGCCCCAACCTGCCATCGGTTGACTCGCTTCGCAGCATCCAGCTGCAGATTCCACTTCGCGTCTACAGCAGCGATGACAAGCTGATCGCCGAGTACGGCGAAATGCGCCGGTCCCCGATTGCCTTCGATGAGATCCCGAAGGATTTCATCGCTGCCTTGCTGGCCGCCGAGGACGACAACTTTGCGAATCATTATGGCGTCGAAGTATCCAGCCTGATGCGCGCTGCCACGCAATTATTGAAGACCGGACAGATTCAGACGGGCGGCAGCACGATCACGATGCAGGTGGCGAAGAACTATTTCCTCACCAGCGAACGCAGCTTTTCCCGGAAGATCAACGAAATCCTGCTAGCCCTGCAGATCGAGCGAGAACTCAGCAAGAACGAGATCCTCGAGCTCTATGTGAACAAGATCTATCTTGGCAATCGCGCCTACGGCATCGAGGCGGCAGCCCAGGTTTATTACGGCAAACCCATTGGTGAATTAACCCTCGCGCAGATGGCGATGATTGCGGGGCTGCCCAAGGCGCCTTCGGCGTTCAACCCACTGGCCAATCCCGCGCGCAGCAAGGAGCGACGCGACTGGATTCTCGGTCGTATGCACCGGCTGGGCTCCATCGACCAGCCCCGTTACGAGCAGGCACTGGCCGAGCCGGTGGATGCGACCTATCACGGTGCGTCCCCCGAGCTGGACGCGCCTTATATTGCCGAAATGGCGCGTGCCGAAATGGTCGGCCGCTACGGAAGCGCAGCCTACACCGATGGCTTTCGCGTATACACCACGGCATCGAGCACTCGGCAGGTGGCAGCCAACGAAGCACTGGCAGCAGGCCTCGTGGAGTATGACCGCCGCCATGGCTATCGCGGCCCCGAAGCTCACCTGAAAGACCAGGACACCTGGCGAGAGGAGCTAGACAAGTTCCGTAACCAGTCAGGCCTGCTGCCTGCGGTCGTGACACAGACCGGTGCCGAGCAGATTACCGTAATGCTGCGCGACGGCGCCGAATGGCCGGTGTCATGGGACAGCATGAAATGGGCACGCGCGCATCTTGGTACCAACAGCCTCGGCCCAGTGCCGCGCCGCCCGGACGATGTGGTCAAGGTCGGCGACGTGGTGCGCGTCCGCATCGAGGGCGATACCGCGTCCTTTAGTCAAATCCCCCTGGCGCAGGCTGCGCTGGTCTCGCTCGACCCCCTTGACGGCTCCATCGAAGCCCTGACGGGCGGTTTCTCGTTCGCACAGAGCAATTACAACCGCGCAATACAGGCCAAGCGGCAACCCGGCTCGAGTTTCAAACCTTTTATTTATGCTGCCGCGCTTGACGCAGGCTATACCCCGGCCACGCTTGTAAACGATTCGCCTATCGTATTCGAGGACAGCCTGGACCGGGTCTGGCGCCCCAAGAACGACAACAACACGTTTCTCGGGCCCATACGGCTGCGCGAGGCGCTCTACAAGTCGCGGAATCTGGTTTCGATTCGCCTGCTCCAGACCTTGGGCATCCCTTACACCATCGATTACATCGAGCGATTCGGTTTTCGGCCTGAAGACCTTCCGCCCAACCTGTCGCTGGCACTCGGCACGGCCACCTTGACGCCGATGGAGATTGCTACTGGCTGGACCGCATTCGCCAATGGCGGCTACAAGATAGAACCCTACCTCATCGAACGCATCGATGATCGAAACGGCGAGACGATCTATCGCGCCAATCCCGCTCGCGTACCCGCGCCAGATGACGCCGACCAGGGACCAACCGAGGCTGAAGTTTCGACCTTTGCCCAACAGGACGCACCTCTGGAGACATCGGGAGTCCCAGAGGAAGCGCCACGCTACGCCGAACAGATCATCGACGAGCGTACCGCTTACATCATGACGAGCATGCTTCAGGACGTGATAAAGCGCGGTACGGGCCGCCGCGCCCTTGAAATGGGACGCGCCGACATTGCCGGCAAGACCGGCACCACCAATGAATCCAAGGACAGCTGGTTTTCCGGATACAACGCCGACGTGGTCACCACGGTCTGGGCCGGATTCGACCAACCGCAAAGCCTGGGCCGCCACGAGTATGGCGGCACCGTTGCCCTGCCGATCTGGATGCATTACATGAGCGACGTACTGGAAGGCACGCCCGAACACGCCCCACCCGAGCCCAGCGGAATACTCACGCTCCGGATCGATCCGGAAAGCGGTCGCGCCGCCCCGCCCGGCACGCCGAATGCCTATTTCGAGGTGTTCCGCACCGAAGACACGCCACCTGCCATGGGCGAACTTGAACCCGGCACCACGGCGCCGGGCAGCCCATTGCCGCAGTCGGAATCAGCCCCCATGGATCTGTTCTGAACCAAACAGCCTTGACCCTGCTGGGTTCGAACGCTGCCGAGAAGGTCAGCGTCGATGACCCAAAAAAAAAAGAAACCCCGCCATGAGCGGGGTTTCTTTTTGCCTCGAGCGCCTGGCGAACCGGCGGTGTCGCCGGTCGCCATGATGCACTAGCCGTTGAACACGTCGTCCACGGACTTGAGTGGATAATTGGACGGGTACGGCAGAGTTGCCACGCCGCTTTCGATCGCAGCCTTCGCCACGGCGTCCGACACAAGGGTGATCAATCGGGGATCCATCGGCTTCGGAATGATGTACTCACGCCCGAACTCCAGATGATCGACACCATAGGCGTTGGAAACCTCCTTCGGAACCGGCAGCTTGGCCAGATCACGGAGCGCCAGCGCCGCGGCGATCTTCATTTCTTCATTGATACGGGAAGCACGGACGTCCAGCGCCCCCCGGAAGATGAAGGGAAACCCGAGCACGTTATTGACCTGGTTCGGATAATCCGAGCGGCCGGTGGCCATGATCACGTCGGAACGCGTGGCATGCGCCAGCTCTGGACTGATCTCCGGATCCGGGTTGGAGCAGGCGAACACTACAGGATTGGCCGCCATGCGGTTGAGCCCTTCGGCGCTGAGCAGATTGGCGCCGGATAGACCGACGAAGACATCGGCGCCGTCGAGCGCGTCGTCCAGCGTGCGTTTTTCGGTTTCGTGAGCGAACACGGCCTTGTACTGGTTCAGATCGTCACGACCGGAGTGAATCACGCCCTTGCGGTCGATCATGAAGATGTGTTCGACCTTGGCACCCATGCTGACCAGCAGCTTCATGCACGAAGTGGCAGCAGCGCCAGCCCCAAGGCAGACGATCTTGGCCTGCTCGAGCGTCTTGCCTGCAATCTCGAGCGCATTGAGCATGCCCGCGGCGGTGACGATGGCGGTACCGTGCTGGTCGTCATGGAAGACAGGGATGTTGCACTGCTCGATCAGCGCGCGCTCGATCTCGAAGCACTCGGGCGCCTTGATGTCTTCCAGATTGATGCCACCGAAGGTGATCGAGATCCGCTTCACGGTGTCGATGAACGCCTGCGGGCTCTCGGCATCGACTTCGATGTCGAACACGTCGACACCGGCAAAGCGCTTGAACAAAACGCCCTTTCCTTCCATGACCGGCTTCGATGCCAGGGGTCCCAGATCACCAAGACCCAGAATCGCGGTGCCGTCGGAGATGACCGCAACCAGATTTCCCTTGCCGGTGTACCGATAGGCCAGCTCTGGGTCCCGAGCGATTTCGCGAACCGGTGCCGCCACGCCTGGGCTGTAGGCAAGCGAAAGATCACGTGCCGTGGACGTGGGCTTGGTCAGCTCGACGCTCAACTTTCCCGGACGGGGCTGAGCATGGTAGTCGAGAGCGGCAGTTTTAAGGTCAGTCATGGGGCATTTCCGCTTATTTTTACTGGGACAGACAGGCGGTCGAGGATACGCCAAGAACGCGCGCCCTCACAAGCGACGGAAAAATGTGACTGTCAAGGCTTGGGAAATACGACTTTCCGCTGACAAGCACCCAGAGCGAACGCTCAGTGCAGCGCCTGCAGCATCGAGGGGTGGCTTACCTTAAGTTTCCAACGCGCCGATTTGGCGTCGCGTTGGCGTCCCTGGCGATCCACTACCCAGCCACGCGCTTCGATCCGTCGGCCGGCCAGCGTCGCAATCTCGCCGAAGGCACGCGCATCGCGATGTTCGACATGCACGACCAGCGGGCCCTCTAACTCCAGCCAGACGCCGCCACGATTGCGCTCGACCCGCTCCACTCTCGCCTGGACGATGGCGAAGCCACCTTTGCGCAATGCTGTTGCCGCCACGATTGGCGCGTCGCGCCAGACGCCAAGGCCCTTGCGACGGGCAACGCGCTCCGCGTCGAGATGACAGCTCGCCAGCGAGACGTTTGGCGCGATCGCAACGAAATAGCCCATTCCCTCGGCAAGCAATTGCGCTTCGAGGTTGTTTCCATCCCGACCGAACGCATGGGCCAGATAGCGTCCATAGTGATCTCTGGGCTGCTGGCCAAGGCGCAAGCCAACGCGCCGGCCGTTCGCCTCGACGAGTTGCTGCAGGCGATCTTTCGCCGCGTTCGCCCAAGGCTCGTCGGGCATCCCGTTGCGACCCCGCTCCGGGGTGTTCAAGCCGATCAGGCGAACGTTACGGCCATCGGTCAGCCGCAGGGTATCGCCATCGACCACCTGCGCCACCGAGACCGACTCCAGCGCCCCCGAACCCTCACACAACGCCAGCAGCGGACCGCTGACCAGCGCGGAAATGAAAAAGGCGCCCACCAGGGACGCCTTCTTCAGAGCGATCGCAAGCCTCATGGGCTGCGCACGCAACGCCTTATTTGGCGCCAAACACACCGAAACGCTGCTTGAAGCGATCGATACGGCCACCGGTATCCAGCACTTTCTGCTTGCCGGTGTAGAACGGGTGGCACTCGGAGCAGACGTCGATGCTCAGGTCCTTGGCCAGCGTGGAGCGTGTCTTGATCACATTGCCGCAGCTGCAGGTAGCTTCGATTTCAACGTAGTTGGGATGGATATCGGCTTTCATGGATGAATCCTCTGAACAATGTGCCGCCACCCGACCCTATGTCGAGTACCGCACGGAAGGGCGCGAATGATACCAGAGCGCACCCAGGTTGCAAGTTGCCCCGCCCGCACGGCGACCAGCGTGACATTCATGCCGTAACGCAACCGCGGCATCCGGGATCGTTTACCATCGGCGCAGCCACCAAGGACCACACCGTGTCGCAACCGATCCTCCGCTTGGCGCTGCCCTCGCCGCTGCGTCGTCTCTTCGATTATCTGCCACCCGCCGGGGCAGCGCATGCCGCGCTCAAGCCCGGCGTACGTCTGCGGGTCCCCTTTGGCCGGCGCGATGTCGTAGGGGTGCTGGTGGAGGTGGTTGCGCACAGCGAGGTGCCGCCGGACAAGCTCAGGCCGGCGCTGGACCTGCTCGACGCCCAACCGCCATTGCCACCTGCGCTGTTCAGGCTCTGCTTGTGGACGGCCCAGTACTACCAGCACAGTCTGGGTGACACACTCAGCTGGGCACTCCCGGTCCTGCTGCGCCAGGGCGAGCCGGCCGAAGCGCGGCAGGAGCGCTTCTGGCACGCGATCCGGGATGCCAGGCCGGAAGACCCGCGCCTGAGCCGCGCCCCTCGCCAGCGCGAGGCGCTCAAGACGATTCTGCAGCATCCGCATGGTGTGGCACATGCGCTGCTTGGTCAGCTGCAACTGAGCAGGGACGCCCTCGAGCCGCTCATGCAGAAAGGGCTCGTGCGGGTCGAAACCCGCCGCCGCCAACAGCAGCGGGATCACCATGGCAGCTGGCTCCTGCAGGCCGAACTGCCGTTGAACTCAGAACAACAGGCAGCGTTCAATGCCATCCGTGCCGGCCTGGGTGCCTTCCATGCCTTCTTGCTCGCTGGCGTCACCGGCAGCGGGAAGACCGAGGTCTATCTGCAGCTGATCCACCAGGTC
Organism: Stutzerimonas marianensis; assembly: GCF_022810315.1. Taxonomy (NCBI): domain Bacteria; kingdom Pseudomonadati; phylum Pseudomonadota; class Gammaproteobacteria; order Pseudomonadales; family Pseudomonadaceae; genus Stutzerimonas; species Stutzerimonas marianensis. The sequence continues at coordinate 106,458 of NZ_JALGRD010000008.1, forward strand.
ATTGCCAGCGGCAAACAAGCGCTGGTCTTGATACCCGAGATCAACCTGGGCCCCCAGACCCTGGCCCGCTTCGCAAAGCGTTTCAATGCCCGGATCGCACTGCTCCACTCCAATGTGAACGATCGCGAGCGGCTCGATGCCTGGCTGGCCGCCCGCGATGGCGAGGCCGACATCATCATCGGCACCCGCTCGGCGCTGTTCACGCCGATGAGACATCCGGGGCTGATCATTCTCGACGAAGAGCATGATGCCTCCTATAAACAGCAGGAAGGCTTGCGTTATCACGCCCGTGATCTTGCGGTGGTGCGCGCCCGCCAGGAGCACGTACCCATCGTGCTGGGCTCGGCGACACCTTCGCTGGAAAGTTTGCACAACGCCCATGCGGGCCGATACGCCTTGCTCAAACTCACGCGCCGGGCAGGCGATGCCCAGCCCCCGCGCTTCATGCGTCTGGACGTGAAGAGCCGGCCGCTCGATGCCGGGATATCCGGCCCGCTGCAACAAGCGATGGCGCAGACACTAGCCGCTGACCAGCAGGTCCTGGTCTTCCTCAACCGCCGCGGCTTCGCCCCCTCGCTGATCTGCCACGATTGCGGCTGGCTGAGCCAATGCCCACGCTGCGATGCGCGAATGACGCTCCACCAACGCCATAACGAGCTGCGTTGCCATCATTGCGGACACGCCGAACGCCCGCCCCGCAACTGTCCGAAATGCAACCGTGTGGACCTGCGCCCCATTGGCGCCGGGACCGAGCGCGCCGAGGAGCGATTGACAACCCTGTTCCCGGACTTTCCGGTGCTGCGCATCGATCGCGACAGCACCTCTCGCAAGGGATCGATGGAAGCCCTGCTGCACCGTATCAATCGCGGCGAACCGTGCGTGCTGGTCGGCACACAGATGCTTGCCAAGGGACACCACTTTCCCCGCGTCACGCTGGTGGCCATCCTTGACGCTGATGGCGGCCTTTTCTCCGCCGACTTCCGCGCCAGCGAGCGGATGGCTCAGTTGATCGTCCAGGTGGCCGGCCGCGCCGGGCGCGCCGAGGAGCCGGGCAAGGTGATCATCCAGACCCACCTGGCCGATCACCCACTACTGGTCCAGCTCACCGAGGATGGCTACTTTGCCTTTGCAGCCCAGGCGCTGAGTGAGCGCCGGGCCGCAGGCCTGCCACCTTTCAGCCACCTGGCGCTGTTGCGCGCCGAAGCCCACCGCCCGGGCCAGGCGGAGGACTTTCTCGACCAAGCCTGTGGGCACGCCGAAAGCCTGCTCGAAACGCTGGGACTCGAGGGCATCGAACTGCTCGGCCCGGTGCCAGCGCCGATGGAACGCCGCGCCGGACGTTTTCGCGCGCAACTATTGTTGCAGGGCAATGCGCGCGCGCCGCTGCACCGTCTGATGGCCGCCTGGGTGCCGCTGCTCGAACAACTACCTGGCAGCCGCGCGGTACGCTGGTCGCTGGATGTCGATCCCATCGACCTGTTCTGACCACTCCCGCACGCCAGGCAGCCGCGTTAAACCTTGAAGGTTGCGCCCCGGCACACCGATAATGCGCAGTTTTCGACCAGAGCCTTCGCGCCGACCGAGCAGACGATGAAAGACAGCATTCGCCACCTGATTCAGCAAGCCCTGACACGCCTGACCCAAGACGGCTCGCTGCCCGACGGGCTCAGTCCGACGATCCAGGTGGAGAACACCCGCGACAAGACCCACGGGGATTTCGCCAGCAACATCGCCATGATGCTGGCCAAGCCTGCCGGCATGAAGCCACGTGACCTGGCGCAGAAGCTCATCGACGCCCTGCCCGAGGACCCTTCGATCAGCAAGGTGGAAATCGCCGGCCCGGGCTTTCTCAATTTCTTCCAGAACAGCGCTGCGCTCGCCGAGCGGCTCGATGCGGCGCTGGACAGCCCCAGCCTCTGCGTGAACAAGACGGGCCCCACGCAGCGGGTCGTTGTCGATCTGTCCTCACCCAACCTGGCCAAGGAGATGCACGTCGGCCACCTGCGCTCGACCATCATCGGCGATGCCGTCGCGCGCGTGCTCGAATTCCTCGGCGACGAGGTGATCCGACAGAACCACGTCGGCGACTGGGGCACACAGTTCGGCATGTTGCTGGCCTATCTCGAGGAAAAGCCTGCCGCCGCCGAGAGCGAACTGTCCGACCTCGAACAGTTCTACCGCGCCGCCAAGCAGCGTTTCGACGAGTCCGCCGAGTTCGCCGACCGGGCCCGCGAGCTGGTCGTCAAGCTGCAGGCCGGTGATCCCGATTGTCTGCGCCTGTGGACACGCTTCAACGAAATATCCTTGTCGCACTGCCAGAAAGTCTACGACCGCCTCAACGTCCGCCTGACCCCTGAAGACGTCAAGGGCGAGAGCGCCTACAACGCTGACCTGGCGGATATAGTCGAAGCCCTGCGCGAGAAGGGCCTGCTCACCGAGGATAACGGGGCCCAGTGCGTATTCCTCGACGAGTTCAAGAATGCAGAGGGTAATCCGCTCCCGGTGATCGTGCAGAAGGCCGGAGGCGGCTACCTTTACGCCACCACGGACCTCGCCTCCATGCGCTACCGCAGCCAGCAGCTCAAGGCCGACCGGGTGCTTTACTTCGTCGATCAGCGCCAGGCTCTGCACTTCCAGATGGCCTTCGAGGTGGCTCGCCGGGCTGGCTTCGTGCACCCCGAGATACAGCTCGAGCACATGGGTTTCGGCACGATGAACGGCGCCGACGGCCGCCCCTTCAAAACGCGCGATGGCGGCACCGTCAAACTGGTCGATCTGCTGGATGAAGCCGAACAACGTGCCTACGAGCTGGTCAAGGGCAAGAATCCGGAGCTGGACGAAGCCGAACTGCGGCGGATCGCCCGCGCGGTGGGCATCGGCGCGGTCAAGTACGCCGATCTCTCCAAGCACCGCACCAGCGATTACAGTTTCAACTTCGAGCAGATGCTCAGTTTCGAAGGCAACACTGCACCCTATCTGCTCTATGCCTACACCCGTGTCGTCAGCGTGTTTCGCAAGCTGGGTACCGGCATGGACGGGCTGCCTGGCACCATTCATCTGGATGCCGAACCGGAACAGGCCCTGGGCGCCAAGCTCGCTCAGTTCTCCGAAGTGCTCAACAGTGTTGGCGAGAAAGGCGTTCCCCATGTGCTGTGCGGCTATCTGTACGATCTGGCCGGCCTGTTCTCGAGCTTCTACGAGCACTGCCCGATCCTCTCCGCCGAGCGCGACGAGGTGAAGCAGAGCCGTCTGCGGCTGGCCGCTCTGACCGGCAAGACGCTCAAGCAGGGCCTCGAACTGCTGGGTCTGGAAACCCTGGAGCGGATGTAAGTGGCAGCCAAGAAGAAGCCCGCACCGAAACGCGGGGCAAGTCGCTACCAGGCGCCTTCGAAAAAACCGGTACCGGGCTGGGTCTGGCTCGTTTGTGGCCTGGTCATCGGCGGATTCATCATGTTCCTGATGAACCTCGAACCAGGCCGTGACGAAGTCAAACGCAACAAGGAAACCGCCAAGCCAAAGGAACAGCCGAAGCGCCCGGCACAGGCTGCCGGAGAATCAGTCAAGCCCAAGTACGACTTCTATACCCTGCTGCCGGAATCGGAAGTGATCCTGCCGCCGGAAGAGCCGGCGCAGACCCCGCCGACTCCGCCCGCGGCCGTGACGCCTGAAGAAGCAGCCAAGATCGACGCAGCACGCGCCGAGGCGGCGCTCAACGGTCAAACCCCACCCCCGCCGCCTACCGTGGCCAAGGCACCCTCGACCCAGTTCTTCCTGCAGGCTGGCTCGTTCCGCCAGAAGGCCGAAGCCGAGCGGGTACGCGCGCAGGTGATTCTGCTCGGCCAGGATGTGCGGATCGAGAACGTGACAGTGCGGGATGAGGTCTGGTATCGCGTGCTGGTAGGTCCTTACCGTGATCGCGATCAGCTTGGCGCGGCGCAGAAGACCCTATCGGCGAGCGGATACAGCAATCTGCTGCTGCAGCAGCGGCAGGTCCGCTAATGAACTGCCGGGCTCGGAACGCGTTCCGAGCCCGGCGATCATCGCTTCAGCCCTCGCGCGGCGCGTAGGCAAACACGTCGGCGCGCATCTGCGACGCATCCATACCGGCTTCGACCAGCGCATCCAGCGTGCCGTAGACCATCGCAGGAGAACCGCTGGCATACACGTGCAACGGGCCGAGATCGGCGAAATCTTCCCGCACCGCATCGTGCAGCATTCCGCAGCGTCCTTGCCAACCACAGACGTCACTAACCACCTGATGCAGGAACAGATTGGGCATGTGCTGCCAATCTTCCCAATGCGGCAAGCGATAGAAGTCTTCCGGGCGTCGCACCCCCCAATAGAGATGAACGGGGTGAGCGAAGCCTTCAGCACGGCAATGCTCGATCAGACTGTGCATCTGAGCCATGCCGGTTCCCGCGGCGATGAGCACCAGCGGGCCATCGGGAAGTTCGGCCAGATGAGTGTCGCCGAAGGGCAATTGCACCCGGGCCATCCCGCTCTGGCGCAGATGGGCCAACAATTGGATCGTTGAGGCCTCGCGCGCCAGGATGTGCAGCTCGAGTATCCGGCCGCTGGCCGGTGCCGAGGCCAACGAGAAAGCGCTGTACTCGCCATCCTCGCGCTGCAGCAAAAGGTATTGGCCGGCGTGGTAGCGCGGCAGCTTGCCCGCCGGCGCGCGCAGTTGCACGCGAAATACATCGCCCCCTACGTCTTCGCAGGCGATCATCTGGCAGCTGAAGGTACGCACCGGCAGCTCACCAGGCGCAAGGACGCCGTCCCACAGCAGCACGCAATCCTCTTCAGGCTCGGCGAGACAGGCAAACACCTCGCCCTTGTCATGGCTTTCGCCACGCTGGCGGATTCGCCCGTTGACCAGTAGCGCAGCGCAGATCTGGCAGTTGCCGTTCCGGCAGGCCTGCGGGCAGTCATAGCCTAGCCGACGCGCCGCGTCGAGGATCACCTCGCCGCGCTCCACCTCGAGCACGGCACCGGACGGTTGTAGGGTCACTTTCATCGATCGAAGCCCTGAAGGAATGCGCAGCCCACCATCAGTCGATGCCCAGCTCGGCCCAGAGTTCGTCGACCCGCTGCTTGACCGATTCATCCTGCACGATGGCGCGCCCCCATTCGCGACTGGTCTCACCGGGCCACTTATGCGTCGCGTCGAGGCCCATCTTCGAGCCCAGCCCGGAGACCGGCGAAGCGAAATCGAGGTAGTCAATAGGGGTGTTCTCGATCATCACCGTATCGCGCTTGGGGTCCATGCGGGTGGTGACCGCCCAGATGACGTCGTTCCAGTCGCGGGCGTTGATGTCGTCGTCCGTGACGATAACGAACTTGGTGTACATGAACTGACGCAGGAAACTCCAGACACCGAGCATCACCCGCTTGGCATGCCCGGGGTACTGCTTCTTCATGGTCACCACCGCCATGCGGTAGGAGCACCCTTCCGGCGGCAGGTAAAAATCGGTGATCTCTGGAAACTGCTTCTGCAGGATCGGCACGAAGACTTCATTGAGCGCGACCCCGAGGATCGCCGGCTCATCCGGTGGGCGGCCCGTATAGGTGCTGTGATAGATGGCGTCGCGGCGCCGCGTGATGCGCTCGACGGTAAACACCGGGAAGCGATCGACCTCGTTGTAATAGCCGGTGTGGTCGCCGTAGGGCCCCTCATCGGCCATCTCGCCGGGCTGGATATGCCCTTCGAGCACGATTTCGGCACCGGCCGGCACCTGCAGATCGCTGCCACGGCACTTCACCAGCTCGGTCCGGCTGCCACGCAACAGGCCGGCAAAGGCATACTCGGAGAGCGAATCGGGAACAGGCGTCACCGCACCAAGAATGGTGGCCGGGTCGGCGCCGAGGGCGACCGCCACTGGATAAGGGCGCCCTGGGTACTTCTCGCACCAGTCGCGGAAATCGAGCGCACCGCCACGATGGCTGAGCCAACGCATGATCACCTTGTTGCGGCCGATCACCTGCTGGCGGTAGATGCCGAGGTTCTGGCGCTCCTTGTTCGGCCCGCGGGTGATCGTCAGGCCCCAGGTAATCAGCGGCCCGGCATCACCGGGCCAGCAGGTCTGCACGGGCAGGGTCGACAGATCGACGTCGTCGCCCTCGACCACCAGCTCCTGGCAAGCCGCATCCTTGAGCACCTTGGGTGCCATGCTGATGACCTTCTTGTAGATCGGCAGCTTGCTCCAGGCGTCCTTCAACCCCTTCGGCGGCTCAGGCTCCTTGAGAAAAGCCAGCAGCTTGCCGATCTCGCGCAGCTCAGACACGTCCTCGGCGCCCATGCCCAGCGCGACCCGCCCCGGCGTGCCGAACAGGTTGCCGAGCACCGGCATGTCAAAGCCTGTCGGATTCTCGAACAATAACGCAGGGCCCTGCTTGCGTAGCGTCCGGTCGCAGATCTCGGTCATTTCCAGGACGGGGGAGACGGCAGCCGTGACGCGCTTGAGCTCACCGCGTTTTTCCAGGCCGCTGATAAAGTCGCGCAGATCGCGATACTGCATGCTTGAGCCTCGCATGGGCCGGCAGGTCGGGGCGCAAAGTGTAGCCTCAGCGTCGGGTTTTCCAAAACCTGCAGACAGACGAAGGCCGGGTTTCCCCGGCCCTGTTGGCAACGAAGAGTCGCTTACTTGCGCTTCATGGACATGAAGAATTCGTCGTTGGTCTTGGTGTCCTTGAGCTTGTCGAGCAGGAACTCGATGGCCGCACTTTCATCCATGGGGTGCAGCAGCTTGCGCAGAATCCAGATCCGCTGAAGCTCTTCTTCGCTGGTCAGCAACTCCTCGCGGCGGGTGCCGGAGCGGTTGATGTTGATGGCTGGGAACACCCGCTTTTCGGCGATGCGGCGATCCAGTTGCAGCTCCAGGTTACCGGTGCCCTTGAATTCCTCGTAGATAACCTCGTCCATCTTCGAGCCGGTTTCCACCAGTGCAGTGGCGAGAATGGTCAGACTGCCGCCCTCCTCGATGTTGCGCGCCGCGCCGAAGAAACGCTTGGGCTTCTCCAGGGCATGCGCATCGACACCACCGGTCAGCACCTTGCCGGAACTCGGAATCACGGTGTTGTAGGCGCGTGCCAGACGGGTGATGGAGTCGAGCAGGATGACCACGTCCTTCTTGTGCTCGACCAGGCGTTTGGCCTTCTCGATCACCATTTCGGCGACCTGCACGTGGCGGGTCGGCGGCTCGTCGAAGGTGGAGGCAACCACTTCGCCGCGCACGGTGCGCTGCATCTCGGTCACTTCTTCCGGGCGCTCGTCGATCAGCAGGACGATCAGGTGGCATTCGGGATTGTTGCGGGTGATGTTGCTGGCGATGTTCTGCAGCATGATCGTCTTGCCCGCTTTCGGCGGAGCGACGATCAGGCCACGCTGGCCCTTGCCGATCGGCGCACAGAGGTCGATCACTCGACCAGTGAGGTCTTCGGTGGAGCCGTTGCCGGCCTCCATGGTCAGCCGCTCGTTGGGGAAAAGCGGCGTCAGGTTCTCGAAGAGAATCTTGTTCTTGGCGTTTTCCGGACGGTCGAAGTTGATCGTATCGACCTTGAGCAGGGCGAAGTAACGCTCGCCTTCTTTCGGCGGACGAATCTTGCCGACGATGGTGTCACCGGTACGCAGATTGAACCGACGGATCTGGCTTGGCGAGACGTAGATGTCATCGGGGCCAGCGAGGTAGGACGAATCCGCGGAGCGCAGGAAGCCGAAGCCATCCTGGAGAATCTCCAGCACGCCATCGCCGGAGATTTCCTCGCCGCTTTTCGCGTGCTTTTTCAGCAGGGAGAAAATCACGTCCTGCTTGCGCGAACGGGCCATGTTGTCGATGCCCATCTGTTCGGCCATTTCCAGCAGTTCGGTGATGGGCTTTTGCTTAAGTTCGGTCAGATTCATAGAAAGAGATCAGGGAGGATGAAGAAAGCGATTAGCTTGAGAAGCCGCGCAGCAAGAGACGAACGGGGTCGTTGTGCTTTGTAGGCGGAAGTGCGTCGGCGACGGCATGCAGAGGGCGACGGAAGAAGCGTCGCGAGGCCGAATTTAGCACTGCCCAGACGAAGCGTCCACCCTGCCGCCAAAAAAAAGCCCCCGCTTTGAGCGGGGGCTTTTTTTAGCGGCAGGAATTCGATCAGATGTTGCTGTCGAGGAAAGCCGCCAGCTGCGACTTGGACAACGCGCCGACCTTGGTCGCCTCGACATTGCCGTTCTTGAACAGCATGAGGGTCGGGATACCGCGAACACCGTACTTCGGCGGCGTTTCCTGGTTCTCATCGATGTTCAGCTTGCAGACCTTGAGCCGACCTTCATAGTCCTTGGCGATCTCGTCGAGCACCGGAGCGATCATCTTGCACGGGCCACACCACTCGGCCCAGTAATCGACCAGAACAGGACCGTCGGCCTGGAGCACGTCCTGCTCGAAGCTGCTGTCGCTGACGTTGTTGATGTATTCGCTCATGGAGTTTCTCCAGGGTCAAAACCGAAAGTGACGCCATCATAGCCCGGCTTGGAGAGGATCGAAAGCCGCAGCCTGTCGCTCGGGCATTCGGCCGGAGCCACCTGCCAGCGGGCAGAACGACGCAGGACGGCGCCTGCGCGTTGGCGGATGCGACCGATCATGTCAGGATGTCCGGGTTTTGCACAGAGACCGCCCCATGCGCACACACGCTGCCGATGCCTTCCCGATGATCGCCGCGCTCGATCTCGGGTCAAACAGTTTCCACATGGTGCTGGCCCGCACCAGCAACGGCGAGATGCGCATCATTGAGCGGCTGGGTGAAAAGGTGCAGCTTGCTGCGGGTATCGACGAGAACCGACAGCTCGATGAGCAAGCCATGCAACGCGGCCTTGATTGTCTGCGCCGCTTCGCGCAGCTGATCAATCATCTGCCGCAGGGCGCGGTGCGTGTCGTAGGCACCAACGCGCTGCGCGAAGCCCGCAACCGTGCGCACTTCATCCGCCAAGCCGAAGCCATCGTCAACCATCAGGTCGAGGTGATTTCGGGCCGGGAAGAGGCGCGCCTGATTTATCTTGGCGTCTCGCATACCTTTCCCGCCGCAGCCGGCAAGCGGCTGGTGGTGGACATTGGTGGCGGGAGCAGCGAATTCATCGTCGGTGAAGGTTTCGACTCGCTGCTGCGCGAGAGCCTGCAGATGGGCTGCGTCAGCTTTACCCAGCGCTTCTTCCGTGACGGCAAGATCACGCCTGCGCGCTACGCCCAGGCCTATACCGCAGCGCGGCTGGAGCTGATGAGCATCGAACATGGCCTCAGGCGCCTCGGCTGGCAGGACGCCGTCGGCGCGTCCGGGACCATTCGGGCAGTTGGCCTGGCGATCAAGGGGGCAGGACTGAGCAACGGCGAGGTCACCGCCGAAGGGCTCGGCTGGCTCAAGCGCAAGCTGTTCAAACTCGGCGAGGTCGAAAAGCTCGACCTCGAAGGCATCAAGCCGGACCGTCGAAGCATCTTCCCCGCCGGCCTGGCGATCCTCGAAGCGATCTTCGATGCCCTGGAGCTCGACCGCATGGCGCATTCCGAAGGCGCGCTGCGCGAGGGCGTGCTGTACGACCTCATCGGCCGTCATCACCATGAGGACATTCGCGACCGCACCCTGAGCTTTCTCATGGAGCGTTACCACGTCGACACTGAACAAGCCGCGCGCGTCGAGAGCAAGGCCCTCGAGGCGTTCGACCAGGTGGCCAACGACTGGAGCCTGGACCAGGACTGGCACCGCGAGCTGCTCGGCTGGGCCGCACGGGTGCACGAAGTGGGCCTGGACATCGCCCACTACCATTACCACAAGCATGGCGCCTACCTGATCGAGCACTCCGATCTACCCGGCTTCTCTCGCCAGGACCAGCAGATGCTGGCGCTGCTGGTCAGGGGGCATCGGCGCAACATACCCAAGCAGAAATTCGAGGAACTGAGCGAAGACGGCGTCAAGCTCACGCGGCTGTGCGTACTGTTGAGGTTCGCCATCCTCTTCCATCATATTCGCGGGCCGCAACAGGCACCGGACTTCAGGCTCAGCGCGGGCGAGAACCACCTGGACGTGGCATTCCCCGAAGGGTGGCTGGCACAGAATCCGCTGACACAAGCCGACTTCGCCCTCGAAGCGGAGTGGCTCAAGCGAATCGATTTCGACCTGACCGTACACTGAGCGGGTGCGGCGCCAGCTCGACGCCGCGTCAGATGTGCCGAGCCCCTCACCGTGTCGACGGGCTGCCCAGGCGCTCCAGCAGGGTGTTCTGCACGTTGCGCGGATTCTGGTTACCGCTGGGGCTGTTGCGCAGATAAGTGCCGTCGGGCTGCAGCGTCCAGCTTTGCGTGTTATCGGTAAGGAAGCCCTCGAGCTCCTTCTTTACCCGCGTGATCAGCTTCTTGCCTTCGACCGGAAAGCAGGTTTCTACACGCCGGTCGAGGTTTCGCTCCATCCAGTCGGCACTCGACAGGTAAAGCTTTTCGTCGCCGTTGTTGAGGAAATAGAACACGCGGCTGTGCTCAAGGAAGCGCCCGATGATCGATCGCACCTGAATGTTGTGCGATACGCCCAGAATCCCCGGTCTCAGGCAGCACATGCCGCGCACGATCAGGTCGATGCGCACGCCGGTCTGGCTGGCCTTGTACAGCGCGCGGATCATCTTAGCATCGGTCAGGGAATTGACCTTGAGGATGATGTGCGCCGCTCGCCCCTCGCTGGCGTGCTGGGTTTCCTGGGTGATCATGTCCAGCAATGCTTTTTTCAGCGTGAACGGCGCATGCAACAACTTTTTCATGCGCATGGTCTTGCCCATGCCGATCAGCTGGCTGAACAGCTTGGAAACGTCCTCGCAGAGCGCATCGTCCGAGGTCAGCAGACTGTAGTCGGTATAAAGGCGGGCGTTGCCGGCGTGATAGTTGCCGGTCCCGAGATGGGCGTAGCGGCGCAGCTCGCCGTTTTCGCGCCGCAGAATCAGCATCATCTTGGCGTGCGTCTTGTAGCCGACGACGCCATAGATCACCACGGCGCCAGCCTGCTGCAGGCGGCTCGCCAGCTGCAGGTTGGACTCCTCGTCGAACCGCGCCCGCAGCTCGATGACGGCCGTGACTTCCTTGCCGTTACGTGCCGCTTCGACCAGGGCATCGACGATCTCCGAGTTGGCACCCGAACGATATAGCGTCTGCTTGACGGCCAGCACGCACGGGTCCTTCGCGGCTTCGCGCAGCAGGTCCACGACCGGGGTGAACGACTCGTAGGGGTGCAGCAGCAGGACGTCCTGCTTGCCGACGACGTTGAAGATGTTCTCGCTGTTCTGCAGCAGCTTCGGAATGGCTGGCGTGAACGGGGCGTATTGCAGCTCCGGGTGGCTGTCCAGGCCGGTGATGCTGAACAGGCGCGTCAGGTTGACCGGCCCGTTGACGCGATACAGCTCGCTTTCGCTGAGGTTGAACTGCTTGAGCAGGAAGTCGGACAGGTGCGACGGACAGGTGTCGACCACTTCCAGCCGCACCGCATCGCCATACCGCCGCGAGAAGAGTTCGCCGCGCAGCGCCCGTGCCAGATCCTCGACATCCTCGGTATCGACCGACAGGTCGGCGTTGCGAGTCAGACGGAACTGGTAGCAGCCCTTGACCTTCATGCCATGGAACAGATCGTCGGCGTGCGCATGGATCATCGACGACAGGAACACGTGGTTGGCGCCGGGCCCGCCTACGTCCTCCGGTACGCGGATAACCCGCGGCAGCAATCGGGGCGCCGGAATGATCGCCAGGCCGGAATCGCGTCCGAAGGCGTCCACCCCTTCGAGTTCGACGATGAAGTTCAGGCTCTTGTTGACCAGCAACGGGAACGGATGGGTCGGGTCCAGGCCAATCGGCGTGATGATGGGCGCGATCTCGTCCCGGAAATAGCGGCGCACCCAACTCTTGATCTTCGTTGTCCAGTGACGGCGGCGGACGAACCGGATCTGGTGATTGGCCAGTTGAGGCAACAGCACTTCGTTGAGTATCGAATACTGGCGACCGACCTGCTCGTGCACCAGCTCGGAGATCCGCGCCAGAGCCTGGTGTGGCTGCAGGCCGTCGGCACCCGCCTGTTCGCGGGCGAACGCGACCTGCTTCTTCAGACCGGCGACACGAATCTCGAAGAACTCATCGAGGTTGCTGGAAAAGATAAGCAGGAACTTGAGCCGCTCGAGCAACGGGTAGGACTCGTCCAGCGCCTGCTCCAGCACACGGATATTGAACTGCAGCTGAGACAGCTCACGGTGGATGTAAAGGCTGCTGTCGTCCAGGTTCGTCACCACCGGCGCCGGCAAGGGCGCCGGCAGCTCGTCGACGACTTCGCCCTCGACGGCTGTGGCCACGGTATCGAGCGGCTGGGCTTCGTCCGCGGCCTGCTGAAAGTCGCTCTCGCTCAATCCCTGGTTCGTCATCACTCTGCCTCGTCGGGCCTTTCGGCCCTTGCTCAAAACGGGCTCAGCGCCCGTGATTCAACTGTTGTGCCGCCTGCTTGGCGAAGTAGGTGAGGATGCCATCGGCTCCGGCACGTTTGAAGGCCGTCAGCGACTCGAGGATGACCGCCTCGCTCAACCAGCCGTTCTGGATCGCGGCCATGTGCATCGCATACTCGCCGCTCACCTGATAGGCGAAGGTCGGCACGCGGAAGGCTTCCTTCACTCGCCAGACGATGTCCAGGTACGGCATCCCCGGCTTGACCATCACCATGTCGGCGCCCTCGGCGAGGTCCGAGCCAACTTCGTGCAACGCCTCGTCGCCGTTGGCCGGGTCCATCTGATAGGTGTTCTTGCTACCTTTGCCAAGGTTCGCTGCCGACCCGACGGCATCACGAAAGGGGCCATAGTAGGCGCTGGCGTATTTGGCCGAATAAGCCATGATCCGCACGTTGTGGTGACCGGCGATTTCCAGTGCCTCGCGGATGGCCTGGATGCGCCCGTCCATCATGTCCGAGGGCGCCACCACCTGTGCCCCGGCCTCGGCGTGCGACAGCGCCTGGCGCACCAGAGCGTCAACCGTCACATCGTTTTGTACGTAACCCTGGTCGTCGAGGATCCCGTCCTGACCGTGAGTGGTGAACGGATCGAGCGCCACATCCGTGATGATGCCCAGCTCGGGGAACCGCGCTCTCAGTGCCCGCGTGGCACGCTGAGCGATACCGTCGGGGTTCCAGGCCTCGGCCGCGTCCAGGGATTTCTTCTCCAGCGGCGTGACCGGGAACAGCGCCAGCGCCGGAATACCCAGCGCGACCAGCTCGGCCGCTTCCTCGACCAGCAGGTCGATGGATAGCCGCTCGACACCCGGCATCGAAGGCACCGGCTCACGCCGGTTCTCGCCATCCAGGACGAAGATCGGAAGGATCAGGTCGTCCACACTCAGCACATGCTCGCGTACCAGCCGGCGGGAAAACTCGTCCCGACGGTTACGGCGCAGGCGAGTGGCAGGAAACAGGCGATTGGCAGGAACGAAACTCACGACGCACTCCAAGCCCGCAGCACGGGCGAATATGACGTTTATAGGCCGACCATATGACCGAAATATGACAGCCAATGGCAAGCGGCCCATGTAGACCGCGCATTGTCGCCAGCCGGCACGAGCGCTGCCAGTGCTTTCGATCAAGGGTTTCCACCCAGCCGCCGACCCGGTCCGGGTACTGAACCACCCACACAGCGGCGACATCCAACTGACGAAGATGCCGCTTAACTCGCGCCCTGCAAGGCATTAGCATCTGCTTATCCGCCTGAGAACATCGAGTGCAAACCAGCCCAGGAGTCGCTATGAACAAAAAGGTCGCCGTAATACTGTCCGGCTGTGGTGTCTATGACGGTTCGGAAATTTACGAGAGCGTCATCACCCTGCTCCGCCTTGACCAGCGGGGCGCGACGGTGCAGTGCTTCGCGCCCGACAGGCCGCAGCTGCATGTCATCGACCACCGCACCGGCGAGGAAACGGGCGAGAGCCGCAACGTGCTGACCGAGGCCGCCCGCCTGGCACGCGGTCAGATCAAAGACCTGCGTGAAGCCGACGCTGCTGACTTCGATGCACTCATCATCCCGGGCGGATTCGGCGCGGCGAAGAACCTCTCCGACTTCGCCAGCAAGGGCGCCGCCTGCCAGGTTCAGCCCGACGTACTTGCCGTTGCGCAAGCCTTTGCCAGGTCCGACAAACCGATCGGGATGATGTGCATAGCCCCGACCATGGCCGCGCAGATCTTCGGCCCCGGCGTGCTCTGCACGCTTGGGCATGATGACGATCCAGCCGCCGTGGCGGCACGCGAAATGGGCGCCGTGCACAAGGCCTGCGAAGTCAGTGAGATCGTCGAGGACACCCAGCGCAAACTGGTCACCACGCCGGCCTACATGCTCGCGCAATCGATCAGCGAGGCGGCATCGGGCATCTACAAGCTGGTCGACCGCGTTCTCGACCTGACCCACGCCAAGTAACGCACCGACAACGAGAGAACCGGCCTCGCCGGTTTTCTCGGCGGTGGGTATACCGCCAATCCGTCCGCCGGTCACGCCGCGCCTCTGGTCTTTCGCACGTCGATCCGGCAGCGTGTTCCTACTCACCAGGAACACGCCCATGCCTCATTCAGACGCCGATTCGCCGGACGCGCAGCACCAGGCTGTCCGTCAACTGTTCGAACGCATCCCCTTCAACGCCTACCTGGGCATCGAACTTGACGAGGTGTCCCGCGAGCGGGTGGTCATGCATTTGCCGATGAAGCACGAACTGATCGGCAATTTCTTCCATGGCATTCTTCACGGCGGCGTCATTGCCTCGCTGCTCGACGTGGTCGGCGGCGCCATGGCCATGATCGGCGCCTTCGAGAAACACCAGCACCTGAGCGCCGAGGAACGCGCCCTGCGCCTGTCGCGGCTGGGCACCATTGATCTGCGCGTGGATTACCTGCGGCCAGGACGAGGCGAGCGTTTCAGCGCCAGCGCCACGCTGCTGCGCTCGGGTAACAAGGTTGCGGTGGTGCGCTCCGAACTGCTCAACGAGCACGGCGTGCTCATTGCGGTGGGCACCGGAACCTATCTCTGCGGCTGACCGGTCACGCTCAGTTCGAACGCGCCCTGAGCAGTGGAGTGAGCAAGCGATCCAGCGCATTGGCGAATGCCTGCCGATCGCGGTCGCCATAAGCGGCCTGCCCGCCGCCCACTTGCCCCTGCTCGCGCAGGTCCGTGAACAGGTTACGGACGGCCAGGCGCTCGCCCATATTGCGTTCGTCGAACTCGCGCCCCCGTGGATCGAGCGCAGCCACGCCTTTCTTGACCAACCGATCGGCCAGCGGCACGTCGCTGCAAATGACCAGCTCGCCCGGTTCGGCATGCTCGACCAGATAATCATCCGCCGCATCCGGACCGCTCGGCACGACGATCAACCTGACGCAGGCAAACGCCGGCTTGACCTGGCTCTGCCCAGCCACGAGCACCACTTCGAACCGACGCTTGCGCGCGAACTTGATCACCTGGTCCTTGGCTGCCTTGGGACAGGCGTCAGCGTCTATCCACACCCGCAACGGTGCGCTCATGTCGAGGCCCGCTGTACCGTCGCCAGCAGAGCCGCCGCCCCGGCGAACAGCGTGGCGAAGCTGCGATTGACCAGCCTCTGCTGCCGCGGTGTACGCAGCAAACGCAGGACCTTTGCCGCCAGCCCGGTGTAACCGGCCATCACCACCAGATCCACCGCCACCATCGTGACGGTCATCTCGACATACTGCAGCACCAATTCGCGCTGCGGGTCGAGAAACTGCGGCAGCACCGCAAGGATAAAGACGATCGCCTTGGGATTGCTGGCGTTGATGAGGAAACCGCGAAAGACCAGCGCGAGCGGACGGCCCACCGGGCGCGGGGCATCAGGTGCATCCAATGCCGAAGGCAGCGCCTGCCACTGTTTCCAGGCGAGCCACAGCAGGTACAGCACACCGAACCACTTGATCAGGCTGAACGCCAGCGATGACGTCGCCAGCACTGCGCCAAGCCCGGCCGCAACCACCGCAATCTGCAATGCCAGTGCGATCTGCAGGCCAAGTGCATTCCAATAGCCACGCCAGAAGCCATACTGCAGGCCGCACGACATCGAGGCGATCGCACCGGCACCGGGCGACAGACTGATGATCCAGCAGGCGACGAAAAAGGCGAGCCAGGTATCGAGCGTCATGCAGCGCCTCCTCAGGCATTCGGGCCGCGCCGGCAAGGCGCGGCCCGGGAACGGTTAGTCCGGCAGGTCCTTGTTGAGCTTGACCGGCTCCTTGAGCTTGCGATTCATTGCCTTGCGCATGCGGATATTGAGCGCTTCGACCCCGAGCGAGAAGGCCATCGCGAAGTAGACATAGCCCTTGGGCACATGCGCACCGAAGGCTTCCGCCACGAGGAGCGTGCCAACCACGATCAGGAAGGACAGCGCCAGAATCTTCAGTGTCGGGTGCCGTTCGATGAACTCGCTGATGGTACCGGCGGCGAGCATCATCACGCCTACCGCGATGACGATGGCTGCGATCATCACCTGCACGTTGTCGACCAGCCCCACCGCGGTGATCACCGAATCCAGCGAGAAGACGATATCGATCACCGCGATCTGCAGAATGATCCCAATGAAACCAGCCTTGGCCGCCCCACCCGCGCCGCTCTCCTGTTCCTCCTCGCCCTCGACGCTGTGCCAGATCTCCATGGTGCTCTTGAACAGCAGGAACAATCCGCCGAAGAAGAGGATCACGTCCCGCCCGGACACGCCGTGGTCGAAGACTCGGAACAGCTCATCGGTCAGACGCATCACCCAGGCGATGGACAACAGCAGCAGGATCCGTGTCCCCATCGCCAGCGCCAGGCCGAAGAAACGCGCCCGCGGCTGCTGCTCTTTGGGCAGCCGCCCCACGAGAATGGAGATGAAGATGATGTTGTCGATGCCCAGGACGATCTCCAGGGCGGTGAGGGTCAGAAACGCGACCCAGATTTCAGGGCTGCTGAGCCATTCCATGAATGCTACTCGTGAATGTTGTGATTGAAGGGCTTCAAATCGGTGCCGCGCCAGCGGCGCACCACCTTCTGGAAGAACAAGCTGTTGGGCACTTGCACGACCGGCCCGGTTCCTTCCTCGACCACCTCTTCGAGGGTGGTATAGAGCAGGTTGATGTCAACGACGCGCCCCTTGACGACGGGCTTGTCGGCGCTCTCGATCAACTCGACCAGATCGCCGATCCGGAACGGCCCGACCGTCAGGATGAGCACGGCGCAGAGCAGATTCGACAGTACGCTCCAGATCGCGAAGAAGGCGACCGCTGCGACTGCCACGAAGCCGGAAAACGCGGTCCAGAGCACAGTGGCCGACACACCGAAGCGCTCCAGGACCATGATCAGCGCACCGCCGATGATGAACCAGCGGACCCCGCCGCGCAGTGGCAGGAGCAGCTCGGGTGGCAGCGGGTAGCGACTGCCCAGGCGGGTGATGCCGCGCACGAGCAGGCGCTGCAGCACGTAGGCGACGACGACAATGAGCAGGATCTGCAGCCCGAGCAGCCACTGATCGCTCCATTCGCGTGACAGGTAGACGAGCTGTTCGCTCATGCACTGGCCTCCAGGTCGCCCTGTAACGACTCCAGTGCTTCCAGAGCCTCGAGCCAGGACTCCTCCAGCGTTGATTCGCGCGCCTTCAGCGTTGCCTGTTTGCTCAGCAGGTCGCGCAGCTCCTCTTTCCTGGCGCCGTCGTAAAGCCCCGCATCACCCAGTTGCACCTCGATCGCCGCGAGCTTCTCCTGCACGCTGGCGAGGTCTTTTTCGAAGGCTTCAGCCTTGCGTTTGAGCGGCGCCAACTGCTGTCGCAAGGCCGCAGCCGCTTGGCGCTGGGCACGTTTGTCCGTCTTTTCGCCCGCCGCCTCGGCCGTGACCGACGGCTGCTGGCGAACCCGGTAATCGGCCAGCCAGCGCGCGTAGTCATCCAGATCACCTTCGAAGGACACGACCCGCCCGTCAGCGACGAGCAGGAACTCATCCGTCGTGCTCTTGAGCAGATGGCGATCGTGCGACACCACCACCACCGCACCCTGGAAGTCCTGCAAGGCCAGGGTCAGCGCAAGGCGCATCTCCAGGTCGAGGTGGTTGGTCGGTTCATCGAGCAAGAGCAGATTGGGCTTGCCCCAGGCGATCAGGGCCAGCGCCAGCCGGGCCTTCTCGCCTCCCGAGAAATTCACGACCGGTTCGTCGCAGCGATCGCCGCGGAAATCGAAGCCGCCAAGGAAATCACGCAGCACCTGTTCGCGCTCGCCCGGGGCGATCCGCTGCAGGTGCAGGAGCGGGCTGGCCTTGGCATCGAGCGCGTCCAGCTGATGCTGGGCAAAATAGCCGACCACCAGATTCTCACCACGCTGCAACCGGCCGCCCAACGGTTGCAGCCCGCCGGCAAGGGTCTTGATCAGGGTCGACTTGCCCGCGCCGTTGGGGCCGAGCAGGCCGATCCGTGCGCCAGGCGCCAACTGCAGCTTGACCTTCTCCAGAACGAGCTTGTCACCGTAGCCAAGGCGCCCCTCGCCGAGATCGAGCAACGGACTGGAGACCTTGTCCGCCTCGCGGAAGACGAAATCGAACGGCGAATCGATATGGGCTGGCGCCAGCTGTTCAAGCTTTTCCAGCGCCTTGATCCGACTCTGTGCCTGGCGCGCCTTGCTCGCCTTGGCCTTGAACCGGCGAATGAAGTCCTCCATGTGGGCACGCTGGGCCTGTTGCTTCTCGAATGCCTGTTGCTGTTGCGCCAACCGCTCGGCGCGCGCCCGTTCGAAGGCCGAATAGCCACCCCGGTAGAGGATCAACTTGCGCTGATCGACATGCACGATGTGGCCGACCACTTCGTCGAGGAAGTCACGGTCGTGGGAGATCAGCATCAAGGTGCCGCCATAGCCCTTGAGCCAGGACTCGAGCCAGAGAATCGCATCCAGATCCAGGTGGTTGGTCGGCTCATCGAGCAACAACAGGTCGGACGGACACATCAGCGCCTGCGCCAGGTTCAGGCGCATTCGCCAGCCACCGGAGAAGCTGTCCACCGGTCGCTCCATCTGCTCACTGGCAAAGCCGAGCCCGGCGAGCAGCTTGCGCGCTCGCGCATCGGCGCTGTAACCGTCGGCGTTGTCCAGTTCGGTATGCAGTCGCGCCAGGGCAGCGCCGTCCTGCGCGGCCTCGGCGGAGGCGAGCTCGGCCTGGATGCGTCGCAGCTGCACGTCGCCATCAAGCACGTAATCCACAGCCAGACGGCCGAGCGCATCGACTTCCTGCCGCATGTGGGCGATGCGCCAATCGGGTGGCAACTGGCAGTTGCCGCCATCAGCGCTCAGTTCGCCGCGCAGCAAGGCGAACAAGGTGGATTTGCCGGCGCCATTGGCTCCAACCAGCCCGACCTTGTGGCCGGGGTGCAGGGTCAATTCGGCGCCCTCCAGCAATCGCTGGGGACCGCGCTGTAGAGTCAGGTCTTGGAGTCGGATCATAATGGCGGCGGAGTTTATCAGTTCGCCTGGAAATCCATCCGGCCGGCGAGAAAAAAACCTGCCAATGACAACTGACGACACGTTGTGGACATTCGCACATAGGCTCTATGCCAGGCCTGGCGTCGAAGGCGCCTGCCTCGCGCTGCAGGCAGCAGGCGGTGATGTCTGCCTGTTACTCGCTGGCGCCTGGCTGGAGCGCCGCGGGACGGGCTTCAGCCACGAGAGGCTGGATGAACTGCAAAGGATCAGCACGGCATGGCGCGAGCAGGTCGTACGTCCCGCGCGCGCCCTCCGTCAAGCCTGGCGGACGGCGGCGCAGGACGACCCGCAACTGTATGACCTGCGTGAGCGGCTCAAGGGCATCGAGCTCGATGCCGAGCGCGTTCAGCTAAATCGCCTGCAAGCCGCCGCGGAGCACTGGTCGCCAGGGGCCGGTGCGTCGGACTGGCTCGAACCGCTTAGCCAGCCGCTGGGCGGCGACCTGCGCCACGCGATCGCAACGCTCCGACACGCCGCGCAGGATCAAGCCGCTGGCGTGGGCGACGCCTGACCATCGCCTGACGCCTTCGCCGTTACAGGCTTGCGGCTCGTCGGCTTTTTCGCGGCAGGCTTTCGCGCGCTTGCCGGTTTTCTCGACGCCCCGGTCGAGCGAGCCGCCGTCTTGGGCGATGCAGATTCCGTAGCGCTCGGCTTGGGCGTGGACTTGGTTGCGGGCTTGCCTGCCGCTGCACTATTGGATGACGAGCGCTTGGCCGGTGCGGAGGAAGGTTTCGCCGCTGGACGCGCCCGGCCATTTCCCGAAGCGGGACTCACGGTCGGATTGGCCTTTGCGGTCGAGGCCGGAGCCTCTTTTCTGGTTGCCGCACGGCTCGCAGCGGCCTTAGGCGAGGCCGACTTCTGGGAGGACTTGGCCGATACCGATGCTTTGCGCGCCTCCAGTGCCTGGGCCGCCGCCTGCTGGACCTGGGTCACCCCCTGCGCAAGCTTCAAGCTCTGTTCGGCATCCCGCTTGAGTTCGGCAAGGTAGTTGAGGGTTTCACTTTGACGCGCCTGCAACACGGCGAACATGTCGTCGAGTTCGGCGATACGACTCCGAGCACGTGCCTGCGCCTTCGCCTTGCCTGCATTGCCGGCCTCGTCGAGCTTGGCGCGCGCCCTGACCAGCTTCTCCTGAGTCTTGCCGCGTTGCTTTTCGAGCTTGGCCAGCAGTGCCTCAGCTTCTTTCTGCGCGGCGCCGCAGGCCTTTTCCAGATGCTCCACCAGGCTGGCTGACAACTGCTGGAGCAGATGAAGGGGGGTGTCGACCGACTGTTTCTTCGCTGGCATGGAGACGCCTCCTGGCGGGAATGGTGTAGCCATACTAGACGGGCTACGCGCTTCCGCCAACCGGGTCACCGCAGCGGCACAGCGCAGCGGCGAAGAGCCCCGGAACCTCGCGATCAGGCCGGCGTGGCAGCCTGTTTGTGTGCCGTGTGCAGCACTTCGATGAGGCAGTCTTCCAACTCGAAACGCTCATGCAGCAATTGCCCCAGGCGCTTGAGCTCCTCGGGGAAACCTGCACTTTCCAGACATTCACCCTTGTCGCAGCGATCATTGAAGGCTACCGCCACCTCGGTGATGGCTTCGATGCGCGGGTAGATCTGCCGAGCAAGCTCCAGGCCGCGCTTGTCACCGAAGGCTTCGGCTTCGTTGAGCAATTGTTCGTAGATTTCGAAATGCCCGGCCGAAACGTAGTCGAGCAGGATTTCACAGAATTTTTGCAGTGCCGAGCGGCTATCCGCCCCTTCGTCGGCATGCAGTCCATCGAAAGCATTGATCAGCTCATGGCGTTCCTGCAGCCAACGATCGATCAGCAGATGCACACCTCCCCAGCGTTCCTGGGCGTTCCGACAGCTCTCGAGCATGATGACCTCACTTCCCTAATCGATGATGCTTGTTGCGCCTTCCGAGACGGTTTGTTGTCTTGGGGTATCGGCCTTGGGTGAGTGGCAGCAAGCCGGGCGGGAGCCGGTGCTGCCCCCGCAGACTAAGCTGCAGTGAACGAAGCATCAAGCAGCGCTGGCTAAAAATCCTCGAGCGCAAGGGCCAGCGGAATGACTTCGATCAGATCATTGACCGCCTCGCCCGGCAATCATTCGCAAGGCCCGACAAAATGCTTCAGCTTCGGCGAAACAGCTGCCAGAGGCAGAAGGCGGCCATGGCGATGAAGCCCAGCAGCGTCCATTCGGGAATGCTCATACCCAGCAGCGTCCAGCTGACCTCCGCGCATTCGGCCGTGCCATGCAGAACCAGGCGGACGATGTCCTGGAACGGCAGCGCGTCCATCATGTATTCGAGGCTGGGCAGGCACGCCGGCAGTTCGTCGGCCGGCATGTTCTGCAGCCATATCTGGCGAATCGCAGTAGCCCCGCCGGCCATTGCAAAGAGCAGCGCCAGCACCGAATAGACACGCCGCCCCGTTCTGGCCGGGCCGTGGATCGCCGCCAGCAGACAGACCAGGCCGAAGCCGATCACGCAAACACGCTGAACGATGCACAGGGGGCACGGCGCTAGGCCGACCACATGCTCGAGATAGAGCGCAGCCACCATCATCAGCACGCAACCGATGAAGGCGAGTAGGAACAACGAACGTGGGCTTGCCAGGTTCATGATGACTCCGCGGGGAAGAAAAGCTCGCTACGGTAGTGCCGCGCGGCGCCAGCTGCAAGTAACTTGCAGATGGCCGCGCCAAGCCGCGGGACAGACGTCACGCGGCAAGCTGAAAGGGCTAGCGGCTGAGCACCGGCAGTGTGCCTGCACCCGACTGATCGAGCAGCACCAAGCCCTCCTGAAACAGCCGGTTACTGCGCTCGTTGTCGCCCAGCTGCGCCAGCAGGCGAGCGAGCTCGGCACAGGTGTCGGCCCGATGCTCGATCGCCAGACTGGCTTCAAGGTAGTCACGGGCCTTGCCCCAGAGGGCATTGCGCAGGCTCAGCCGCCCCAGGGCGAGCAGCAGCTCGGCGTTGTCAGGCTGGGCCTTCAGCCAGCCCTCCGCGTTGGCCAACTGGCGCGCCGGATCGCGCCCCTCGACGCGACCGTATCGTTCGACGAGGCGGTTGTCGAACTGCCGTTTGATCGCAGCATGCAGGACTTCCTCGGCCTTGTCCTGTGCACCCAGGCGACTCAGGCCATCGGCATAGGCCCGCACGATCGCCGGCTCGTTGCGTAGCGATCCGGGGACCGTCTGCCAGCGCTGTTCCAGACCCTGGCGGGCCTCGTCGCTGGGCACCAGCTGGGCTTGCCCCGCCTGCTCGAGTGCGGCTGTCCACGCCAGCACTTCCAGGTCATTCAGCCGGGCCGGAGGGAGAACGCGATGCTTGCGCAGCTCTGGCAGCAAGCGGCACAGGGCCGGCCAATCCTGCAGCTGCACATGCAGCTGTTGCAGCAGGATCAGGACCTGCGGGTGACGCGGATGTTCGTTGTGCAGGGCATCCAGCGACGCGCGCGCTTCGGCGTATTGCCCGCGCGCGATCTGCAACTGCGCCTGCGTCAGGCCCACGGCGAGACCCGCCTCGGGCTCGCGTTCGCGCGCCTTGCGCAGCAGCTCGTCGCTCTGCTCGTACTCACCCAGTTCGCTGGCGGCACGGGCGGCGCCCAGGTAATGCACCAGTGGCTGCCGATCATGCTCGGCGGCGGTGCGCAGGTGGCCGAGCGCCTGGCTCCACTGCCCTTCGGCCAGTTCGCGCAGCCCGCTACGAGAGGCCTTGGCGATGCGCCGCGCATGGTGCCGACGCGACCAGGGATTGACCAGCGCGCCGGAGGCATGCAGCACGCCAAGCGTCCAGTGAACCACCACCGCGAGCAGCCAGAGCGCAGCGACCAACCCGACGAATATCCAGAAGCTCGATTCATACCGGAAGCGGTCATAGCTGATCAGGACATAGCCGGCGTCCTGCGAAATGGCCCAACCCAGAAAGCCGACAACCAGCAGCAGGAGGATCAGGAACACGGCCAATCGCTTCATGTGTTCAGACCTCCTTCGTCAGATTCGGCCGCGGCCGGCGCCTGCTCGGCATCCTCGCCCTCCTCGGGGTTGGATTCAGGCGCGCCGGCACGCTCGGCCGACTCGCGCTTCTGCACGTAAGTCTGCAGGGCATCCAGGGCAGGCGAGAGATCCGGCAGCGTGACGGCTACCTGCCGCTCGGCGAGTGCCTGGAGGCGATCACGGAGCCCGCGGCTCTGGGCGTTGTCGTCACTGAAATGATCGTCGATCAGTTGCGCGGCCTGCTCGAGGGACTGGCGGTAGACCTCGGCATTGCTGTTGAGCACCGCCCACTGAGCCTGCTCGACCGCCAACGACA
This sequence comes from Stutzerimonas marianensis, assembly GCF_022810315.1. Lineage (NCBI taxonomy): Bacteria > Pseudomonadati > Pseudomonadota > Gammaproteobacteria > Pseudomonadales > Pseudomonadaceae > Stutzerimonas > Stutzerimonas marianensis. The sequence continues at coordinate 130,268 of NZ_JALGRD010000008.1, forward strand.
GCGCGAGCCTTACCTGCGCCAGGCTCTGCCCGGCCAGCAGCGGGCGGACGTCGTTGCCCGCATTGAAATCGACGCGCACGTAGCGGGTCAGCTCGTTCAGCCAGCGCTGCCACGTGCTGCCGTCACCCTCAGCCGCGCCGTCGGCCATTTCGAACTCAGGCGCCAACCCGCTCAACTGGCTGGCCTGGCCACGCAGCGCACCGAGCTGCAGGAAAAGGCCGGTCCGATCGACGTCCGGCAGGCTGCGCAGCGCCTCGAGCCCTTCGAGCAACTTCTGCCGCGCACCGTAGGCACTTGGATCGTCCTGCTGGCGCAGGATCACGTCAGCCTCTTCGACCAGCGATGCCGTGCTGTTCACGTCTTGCATGGCCGACAGCCGCAGCATCGCCATGCGCAGCAGATGTTCGGCCTCGGCCAGACGCCATTGCTCGCGGCTGGCGCCCAACACCTGTTCGACCCGCCCGGCAAGTCGTTGCTGGACGCTCTGCACCTGCGCCAGCAGCCTGCGCTGCTCGTCCAGCTGCTCGGCCGAGGGCAACTGCTCCAGGCGCGCGATGCGACTGGCCAGTTGCTGGCTGCGGTCTTCCACCGAGCGGGATTGCTCGCGGGTTGCCTGGACGGCCTCGCGCTGCGCCTGCTCACGCTCGGCGAGTTGCTGCGTCTGCCAGACGCCGTAGCCGCCCGCCGCCAACCCCGCCAATGCAACCAGCAGCGCCACACCGGCCAGCGCCTTGCCACCGCCGCCGCCGCCGCCGGAACTCGAGGTTGCGGCCGATGCCTTGGGCGGAGGAGCCTGAGGGGGTACCTTCGTGTCCTTGGGAGCGTCTTTCTTGGCGGGTTCCTGCGGGGTGGCGGGATCATGTCCCTTGGGCTGCTGCGGTGACTTGTCGGGATCTGTTTCGCTCACGTTTCCATCCTTTGCATCAGGGATGCGGGCTCGGGGTTTCCCGTAACGCCGCCAGCAACGCCGCGGCTCCAGCACCGCGACAGTCCACAATTCGTTTTGCACCCAGCTGCGTCGCGAGCGCCGCAACTCGGGGGCTCGGTACGAACAAGGGTAGCTCAAGCAGTTCGGCCCAATCGTCGCCCGCCAACTGACGCAACGACTGCAAACCTTGTCCACTGCTGACCACCAGCGCATTCAGCCGTTCCGAGCGCACCTTCCCGAGCAGTGTTCCGGCCGGGTAGGTGGGAAGGTAGCGGCGATACAGTTCGAGGCTGTCGACCTGCACGCCCCGCTGGCGCAAGGTCTCGGCGATCAGCTCGCGGCCGCCCTCGCCCCGCAACAGCAACACCTTTGGTTCGGGCACCGCGACGGCCTCGGCCAGACGCGGCAGCGCGAGCAGGGCTTCGCTGTCGTCACCACTGTCCGGCCAGCTCACGTCGAGCCCGTACGCCTCCAGCAGTCCCCCGGTCGCCGCACCCACGCTGAACCAGACCTGCCCGAACAGGGGTTGCGGCCAATAGCGATCCAACCGTTCGAGCCCCAACCGCGCAGCGGGCTTGCTGACGACGATGACGGCGTGGTAGCGATCGAGCTCGAGCATCGTCGCACGCTGTTCCGCGGTTTCCGGTAACGGCTCGATGGCCAGTAGCGGCAGGCTGCTGCTGTGAATGCCGTGCTCGTCCAGCAGATCGGCAAGCGCGGCGCTTTCTTCGGCCGGCCGCGTCAGCAGCAGGCGCCAGCCGGTCACGCCTTGCCCGCCTCGCCATAGATATCCGCCAGAATCTTGCCGGCGCCCTGAGCAAGCAAGTCTTCGGCGATTCGCACGCCGAGCGCCTGGGCCTCAGCCGCCGGGGCGCGTCCTTCGGCACGCAGCAATTGCGAACCATCGGGCTGCCCGACCAAACCGCGCAACCAGAGCTCGTCGTTCTCGAGCACCGCATAGCAGGCGATCGGCACCTGGCAGCCACCGTTCAGGTGGCGATTCAGGGCCCGCTCCGCGCTGACGCGTACGGCGGTGTCGGCGTCGTTCATGCATTGCAGCAACTGGTGCAGCTCGGTGTCGCTCGTACGGCATTCGATACCCACCGCCCCCTGGCCGCCGGCCGGCAGGCTCTCTTCGACACCCATACTGGCGCGGATACGCTCGCCGAAGCCCAGCCGGATCAGACCGGCTGCGGCCAGGATGATGGCGTCATACTCGCCAGCGTCGAGTTTGGCCAGGCGAGTATTCACGTTGCCGCGAAGAAACTGGATTTTCAGATCGGGTCGCCGTGCCAGCAACTGGGCCTGACGCCGCAGGCTGGACGTACCGACCACTGCACCGGCCGGCAGCGCGGCAAGATTCTCGTAACGATTGGAGACGAAGGCGTCGCGCGGGTCTTCCCGCTCGCAAATGCAATACAGGCCCAGCCCCTCTGGAAATTCCATGGGCACGTCCTTCATCGAGTGAACAGCGATGTCCGCTTCGTTTTCCAGCAGCGCCGTCTCCAGCTCCTTGACGAACAGCCCCTTGCCACCGATCTTCGCCAGCGGCGCATCGAGCAACTTGTCACCGCGGCTCACCATCGGCACCAGGCTTACGCGGACTTCAGGATGCGCTGCTTCGAGGCGAGCCTTGACGTATTCGGCCTGCCACAGGGCCAGGGCACTCTTGCGGGTGGCGATGCGAATTTCGCGGGACATGAACGATTCCAGACAGATGAACTGCCGGCGATGATAACAGGCCAGATCGCCAGACTGAGCTGGCGGGGATCAAGGAAAAGGCGGCTCGAAGCTCGAAGCGGACCCACGTGGCGCCATCAAGCGCTCACCATGCGGGCCGTGCAGCTGGCTGCACCTGAGGCCGTCGCCAGCTCGCTGTGTTCGCTTCTCGCTTCCAGCGGCCGATCAGAGACTCTGCATCAGCTTCCGCACCCCAGCGACATGCCGCCGGCTCACGGTCAGCGGCTCGCCCTCGAGCCCCTTGAGGAACAGCTGGAAATGCCCGAGCGGGGTGCGCTGCAGGCGCTCGATACGGTCGCGGTAGACCAATGCGTTGCGATGGATCCGCACGAAGCGATCGCCGAACTCGTCTTCCAGCGCCTTGAGCGGCTCGTCCAACAAGACTTCGCCACCCTCGTGGCGCAAGGTCACGTATTTGTGATCGGCAATGAAATAGATCACCTGTGGCAGCGGGATGAGTTCGATGCCCTTGCGTGTCCTGGCGCTGATATGGCTGCGCGGGCCGACGCCGGAAACGGCGGCCGGACGGGTCAGCGCGGCAAGCTGCACGCGGTTCGGCCGCTCGGCCTTTTTCAAGGCTTCGGCGAGGTGTTCCGGTCGAACCGGCTTGACCAGATAGCCCACGGCACTGACCTGGAAGGCTTCCAGCGCGAACTCGTCGTGGGCGGTGCAGAAGATCACGGCCGGCGGCGCATCGCGCTCGCAGAGTTTGGCAGCGACCTGAAGGCCGTCGAGGCCCGGCATGCGAATGTCCAGCAACACAACGTCAGGACGCAGTTCCTCGATGAGGGACAGTGCTTCCTCACCGTTGGAGGCGGAAGGTTCCAGGACACGATAGCCGTCAAGGTCACCTACCAGTCGGCTGAGGCGCTCGCGGGCTAGAGGTTCGTCATCGACAATCAGCACATTCATATAGTTCTGGCTTCCTGCTGTTGTGTCGCACACGGATAGCGTAGACAGGTGTAGTGACGGGCATTACGCCGCTCCACGCTGAGACTCGCTGCAGGACCGAAAAGTGCCGTTAGTCGTGCGTCGATGTTGTGCAACGCCTGGCGAGTCCCCCGGGATGGCTGGGCTTGAGCGGTTTCGTCAAACGGGTTGCTGACTTCCAGATTCAGCACCCCATCGACGTAATCCGCCTTCACGCAGACCAGCCCGCCGTCGATACGTGGCTGAATTCCGTGAATCAAGGCATTTTCCAACAGGGGCTGCAAGGTCAGTTGCGGGATCGGCAGGTCATCCGGCACACCCGCGACCTGCCAATCGACGCGCAGGCGGTCACCGAGGCGATATTGCTCGATGGCCAGGTAGCGGCGCGACAGCTCCAGCTCATCGGCCCAGGGCACCAGCGTCCCCGGGCGCGCAAGACTGGCGCGAAACAGATCGGAAAGATCGAGAACCGCCTGCTCGGCCTTGCCCGGATCGGTCGCCACCAGGCTGGCGATGCTGTTCAGGCTGTTGAACAGGAAATGCGGCCGAATGCGCGCCTGCAACGACTCGATCCGCGCCTTGAGTTCGGCCTGCTCCTGCCGCCGCCACTGGCTTTGCAAATAGAAATAGCGCAGCAGCAAACCCGACATGATCAGGCTGATCAAGGCATGGCGCAGGTACAGGTTGACCTCGCCAGCACGGGTCAAGGGACCGCCAAGCTGGTAGATGTCCGCCACGGCCGTGCACGCCAGCGTCAGGCCGACCACCAGCGCGCAACAGGCGAGCCCGGCCAGCCAAGGCGGCAGCTTCGCCAGCAGCGGGCGCAGCTGGCAGGTCGTTCCGGCCGAGAGCAGCATCACCCACTGCACGAACAGTGACGTCAGCGCCAGGCGCATCCAGTTGAACCCCGGCTGCATCGGCTCGGCCAGTACCAGCACCAGGACCAGCAACTCGGCCAGCAACACCAGGCCGAGCAGCGCGTCCGGCTGGCACAGCTCGGGAACGAAGAAGTCATCGGCAAGGGGCGCCGGCCGCGTTCGATCAGGTTTTCTTGTTCGCATGTTCAGAGTTCCGCGCCGCGAAGGCGCAACGCAAGGTGAGCCCGGCAAGGCGGATGCCCGCCGTGGCGCAGCCGCAGGCCAGTCTATCGACTCGGCGCGATCAGAAGGTGACGAGCGGTCGCCAGTTCCACCCTTTGGCAGTTATGCATCCGCCCGTATCGGCCGATAAGGACTTCTACGGATGACTCGCCATGGCGCATGATGGCGTAATGATTGCATCGCTACCCCCGATACGTTACCGCTACCGCTGCCCTAGGAGTATTGCCCCGTGCTGCTGTTTTCGTCGCTGCGTAGCCGCTTGCTACGCCCGGTAGTCCTGACACTGTGCGGCGCCGTTCTGGTGCAAGTCCTGGTTGCACTGGCCTTGACCCGGAGCACCATCGACGGGCTCGAACAGGACATCGAGCAAAGCCTGGGCGAGGATTCGGCGCGCCTGCTGCACGCGCTGCGTTCGGCAGATGCCGAAGTCCGGGGTGGCATTACCAATCTGGCCGAGCGCATGACCGGTGACCTGTCCCAGGGGCTGACGCAGCAGTTGACCGAAGAGCAGAAGCAGCTGAAAGACGTGCTGGAACGCCATCTCAAACAGTCCGGAGACGACCTCGCCACGCTGCTTGCTGGCGTTGCGCCGGCAGCGATCTGGGACAACGACGTACCGGCGCTAACCGAGTTCGTCAGGATGGCTCACCGCAACCCGGCGGTCGTCTTCGTCGTCTATTTCGATGCCAATGGCAACCAGCTCACCCGCCACCTGAACCGCCAGGATCCCCGAGTCAAGGCACTGCTGGACAAGGGCACCGGTCGCACCGCGTTCGACAAGGTACTGTCGGCCGCCGAGAACGACCCGACGCTCTATCTCGCCAAGACTTCGATCAACCCCAAGGGCGCGGACATCGGTCAGGTGATCCTCGGCTTCTCCACCTCCGCGGTGAGCACCGAACTGGCAGCCTTCGACAGCCGCTTCCAGGCCCTTGTCGCTGGCGGAGCCAAGCTGGTGGAGGCCGGCCTCGCCACCACCGCCAACGACAGTGCGAAGATCATGGCGTCAGGCCTGGCCGCTGCGACGGAAGTGGCGCAAAGCATCGAGTCCAATAGCCAGGAGGCCGTAGAGCGTTCGGCTTCGGCGCTGCTATGGAAAATCAGTGTCGCCCTCGCCGTCACCGGCGCGCTGCTCCTGCTCGCCGTCACCTTGGTGCTTGGGCGTCAGGTACTGCGCCGGCTGGGCCTGCTCAGCACCGCACTGCGCGGCCTCTCAGCCGGCCACGGCGATCTTACCCAGCGCGTCGAGATCCACAGCGCAGACGAGGTGGGTGAAATGGCTGACGCGGTCAACGTATTCCTGGCCAAGCTTCAGCCGATCGTCCAGGAAGCACGCCACATCGCCGTCCAGACGGGGGCGGAAATCGACACCCTGGGCAACCGTAGCCGCGCTGCTGCAGCCGCCGCCGAGCGGCAACGTGACGAAGTCGCCGGAAGCCTGCAGGCGCTGGCCGACATGACCCAGCGCGCGCAGGACGAAAGCCGAGCCATGCAGACCGCACTCGATCAGGTCGCCTCGATTCGCAAGGCGGCGGTCGATAACGAGGCGATTTCAGAGCAGGTGGGACGGACAATCGAGGCGCTTGGCGGTGGCGTACAGACGAGTGCTTCGGTGATCGAAAAACTGGCCAAGCAGAGCGAGCAGATCGAGGTGGTGCTGACCGTGATTCAGGGCATCGCCGAGCAGACGAATCTGCTTGCGCTGAACGCTGCCATCGAAGCCGCTCGTGCTGGCGAAAGCGGCCGTGGATTCGCCGTGGTGGCCGATGAGGTGCGAGCGCTCGCCAGCAAGACTCAGCAGTCTACCGGCGACATCCAGGCGCATATCGAAAGCCTGCAACGGGGCGCAAGAGACGCCGTCTCGGCAATCGACACCGCTGGCAAGCAAGCCGAAAGCGGCCTGGTTTCCCTGGGCAGCAGTCGCGACCTTCAGCGCGCATTGCAGGCCGCCGTCGAGCAAGTGCATCAGGTCGTAAGGGAGGCGACCCAGGGCGCGAAACAACAAGCCGGCACCGCAACGGCCGTGCGCGAGCGGGTCGAGGTCATCCTCACCGAAGCCGAGCGCGCTGCCGAAGCGGTGACTGCAACGGCGGCCAGCGGGAAAGCGCTGGGCGTGCTCGCGCAGAGGCTCGAGGCCAGCCTCGGACAGTTCAAGGCCTGATAAAGCCGCTCGCTGCGGAGCGCCAACACGGAAGCGGCGCGTAACCCTGTTATTATTCGGGCCCTTCAATTTGCCCATCGATTCAGCGAGCGCATACATGAGCACCGACAAGACCAACCAGTCCTGGGGCGGCCGTTTCAGCGAGCCCGTCGACGCCTTCGTCGCCCGATTCACCGCCTCCGTCGAGTTCGACAAGCGCCTCTATCGCCACGACATCATGGGCTCCATCGCCCACGCCACCATGCTCGCCAAGGCCGGCGTGCTGACCGATGCCGAGCGCGACCAGATCATCGCCAACCTGAAGGACATCCAGGGCGAGATCGAGGCCGGCACCTTCGACTGGCGCGTGGACCTGGAAGACGTGCACATGAACATCGAGGCGCGCCTGACCGACCGCATCGGCATCGTCGGCAAGAAGCTGCACACAGGCCGCAGCCGCAACGACCAGGTGGCCACCGACATCCGCCTGTGGCTCCGCGACGAAATCGATATGATCCTCGGCGAAATCACCCGTCTTCAGCAGGGTCTGCTGGGTCTCGCCGAAGCCGAAGCCGACACCATCATGCCCGGCTTCACCCACCTGCAGACCGCCCAGCCGGTGACCTTCGGCCATCACCTGCTGGCCTGGTTCGAGATGCTCAGCCGCGACTACGAGCGCCTGGTCGACTGCCGCAAGCGCACCAACCGCATGCCGCTCGGCTCGGCCGCACTGGCCGGCACCACCTACCCGATCCAGCGGGAAGTCACCTGCGAGCTGCTGGGTTTCGAAGCGATTTCCGGCAACTCGCTGGACGGCGTCTCCGATCGCGACTTCGCCATCGAATTCTGCGCCGCCGCCTCCGTGGCGATGATGCACCTGTCGCGCTTCTCCGAAGAGCTGGTGCTCTGGACCAGCGCCCAGTTCCAGTTCATCGACCTGCCGGATCGTTTCTGCACGGGCAGCTCGATCATGCCGCAGAAGAAGAACCCGGACGTGCCCGAGCTGGTACGCGGCAAGACTGGGCGCGTATTTGGCGCGCTGGCAGGCCTGCTAGTGCTGATGAAGGGCCAGCCGCTGGCGTACAACAAGGACAACCAGGAAGACAAGGAACCCCTGTTCGACGCCGCCGACACCCTGCGCGACTCGCTGCGCGCCTTTGCCGACATGGTCCCGGCGATCAAGCCCAAGCGCGAAATCATGCGTGAAGCGGCGCTGCGCGGCTTCTCCACAGCAACCGATCTGGCCGACTACTTGGTGCGTAAGGGCCTGCCCTTCCGTGATTGCCACGAAATCGTTGGCCATGCGGTGAAGTACGGCGTGCAGACCGGCAAGGACCTGGCCGAGATGACGCTGGACGAGCTGCGCCAGTTCAGCGACCAGATCGGCGATGACGTCTTCGCCGTGCTGACCCTGGAAGGCTCGGTCAACGCCCGCGACCATATCGGCGGTACCGCCCCGGCGCAGGTGCGCGCTGCTGTTCAGCGCGGCCGCGAGCTGCTGGCCCAGCGCTAACCCGCCGTCTGTCGGAGCGAGCTCGCTCGCGAAGAGGGCCGCTCCGAAGTCCGTTCGCGAGCAAGCTCGCTCCTACAGGAAAGAGATCCCCATGCCCCTGACTATCCGCCCCGCCACCCGCGCAGACGCTGACCTCATCCTGCGCTTCATCACCGAACTGGCGATCTACGAGCGTGCCGAACACGAGGTGAAGACGGACGCAGCGGGTATCGAGGCGAGCCTGTTCGGCGACGACGCAACAGCCCACGCCTTGATCTGCGAGCGCGACGGCCAGCCGATCGGCTATGCGGTGTACTTCTTCAACTACTCCACGTGGCTCGGCCGCAACGGCCTGTACCTCGAAGACCTCTACGTGACGCCCGAGGCGCGCGGCACCGGCGCCGGCAAGGCGCTGCTCAAGCACCTGGCCCGTATCGCGGTGAGCCGCGGCTGCGGCCGTTTCGAATGGGCAGTGCTGGACTGGAACGAGCCGGCCATTCAGTTCTACCGCTCGCTTGGCGCCCGGCCACAGGATGAGTGGACGACCTACCGCGTGACTGGCACGGCCCTCCAGGCGCTTGCCGAAGAACCCTGACAGCCAGCGGGAACTCCCGGCCACGCGGCGGCGACCAACGCAGGTATCGTCGAAAAAGCCGCAAGCTGATGGCCGACCTCAAAACGCTATTGCTCAACCGGGACACCGAGGTTGCGGAAGTCTTCGAGTCCGCGAAGGAACGGCTGAGTTTCTATCGCTCGGAAATCCACTTCGAGTCGACGCTGCTGGCCAGCCGTACCAGCAGCTATCTGTCGTCGCAGTCATTCCTGATGATCGCCTTCGCCTCTTCCATGGCCAATACCAATCCTGAATGGGGCAGCCTGTTCCGCCTCGTCGTGCCCAGCCTGCTGGCCGCGCTCGGGCTGATCACCTCGCTGCACGCCGTGCCGGGCATCCGCGCCAGTTACGATGTCATCGAACGCTGGCATCGCAAGCAGGCCGAACTGTTGCAAACCGAAGGCAGTGCCGCGCTGCTGAGCAACCACCAATCGGCGCTGTTCGGTGAGGGCGACAATCCGGCCGGTGGCGAACGCTACAAGCGCACCCTGCTCTTCTCGCTGCGCACGCCCATCATCTTCGGCAGCGTCTGGGCATTGCTGGGTGCTTTCTGCATCGTGCTGTACGTGGTGGGCGTCGACTGATCAGAGCCAATCGCGGAACTTGAACCAGGCGTAAGGGATGATTGCCGAGACCACCATCATGCCGAGCGCCATGGGGTAGCCGAGCAGCCAGCCCAGCTCGGGCATGTGCTCGAAGTTCATCCCGTAGACGGTTCCGACCAGGGTCGGTGGCAGAAACAGCACCGCGGCGATGGAGAACACCTTGATGATGGCGTTCTGCTCGATGTTGATCAGGCCCAGCGTTGCGTCGAGCAGGAAGGCAATGTCGCCGAGCAGGCGCGCCTGGTGCTCGCCGAGCGAGCGAACATCGCGCTCGAGCGCCTTGAGCGAGCCCTTGGCGACGCCGTGCCGAGAATCGTCGGCATGCAGGCGGTAGAAGGCCGTCAGGCGGCTCGCGCTGAACAGGCTTTCGCCCAGTTGCGACAGCAGTGACCGATGCTGACCCAGCTGCTGGATGACCTGTTGCAGGTCGGTACGCTGCGTCTTGCGCTCATCGAACACCCGTCGCGAAAGCGCCTGTAATTGGACCTGGACACTTTCGAGCACATCAGCGATGCGGTCGACGACCGCGTCGGCCAGGCCGACGAACAGCGGGTGACTGGAGGTCAGGGCCGACGGCTGCCGCGTTATCTTCGACTCGAACTGGCGAAACGCGCTGAGCTCGGCATAGCGCACGGTCACCAGGCAGCGGGGCGTCAGCACGAAGGTGAGCTGGGCATTTTCCGGGCGGCGATCGGCGATCCCCATCACCACCGTCGTGGTCATGAAGATCGCGCCGTCCTCATCGTAGAAGCGCGAGGAGTCCTCGATCTCGGCCAGCTCTTCGCGGGTGGGGATATCGACGCCCACCGCTGCCTCGACAAGCCGCTCTTCCTGCTGGTCGGGCGAGAGCAGGTCGACCCACACCACATTGTCCGGCAGTGCGTCGAGGGTATCGACGACCTGCCGAGCCAGTGCGCCATTTTCGAGACTGTAAATCGTGATCATCGCGGCAGTCGTGCTCCGAAAGAAAGGCCAGAGAAGAGATAGAAACCGGCCCAAGCGAAGCGTTCAAGCCTTTGGGTTGTATGACGCGGGTAGGTCGAGTCCAATACACCGGACACGCATACGAGGACACGCATCATGACGCAAACCGATTCGAATGACGACGAAGCCTTCGCCGAGCAGGCGCTCGTCCAGGCGATTGAAAACCAGCTCGAAGCGGGCGAGCCTGCCGCTGCTCAAGCGGTGCTGAACAAACTGACACTGGTGGGCTACGAGCGTGAGGAGTCGCTGAAGCTGATGGCCCTGGTGCTGGCCCACGAGATTCGGCAAATGCTCGACGAGGATCGTCCATTCGATGGCGAACGCTACGAGCAGCACCTTCGCGACCTGCCTGAACTGCCGGACTAGAAGCGCTCGCCAAGCAGTTGGCCGTCAAGCAACTACACTTGCCGAACCGGGCCAAGGCCCAGCCACCGAGATGCGAACATGGCGTATACACCCGAACTGGTAGCCGAGCTGGAAATCCTTCGACTGTTCAACCTCGACAACTCGCTCGAGGGCCTCAAGGTGCACCATGACGCGAGCCGGGAAGCCGTCGCGGCAGCGCAGCGCCTCCATGCCAAAGGTCTGACGACCCAGCCGGACGGCGGCTACCTCACCAGCCTGGGCCGTGACGCCGCCGAGCACGCACAGGTGCTGCTGACGATTCTCTCCGACAGCGTGCCCGCCTGACCGCGAGCCGCTGGCTCCAGCGGAACCGAGCTGCGCCGCGCGCCGCAGCTTCGCTTTCCCGTCCTGCCAGGCGACGTGGTATTTTCTGCGTGCATGACCCTACACTCATCGGACAACCCATCCGTGCCCCACGATTTCGCATGAGCCTGTACCAGGAAATCCGCCCCGTTCTCGAAGAAGGCATCGACCGCAAGGAACTCGCTGCATTGCGCGCCCGCTTCCTTGCCGTCAACTCGGGGCGCCTGGAGCGCGCTCGGCTGGGCATGTCCGCACGGCAGCAGGCGGTGCTGCGGCTGCTGCCGCTGCTGTTTCACGTCAACCATCCGATCCTGCCGGGCTATGTATCCGGCACGACGCCAGCGGGCGTCTCGGGCTACGAGCCCGATCCGGACACCCTCGCTGAAGCCCAGCGTCTGAGCCGCTCGTTCACCTACCGGGCGGTGCGCGGCAAGCCGGCTCAGCCGATCCATGGGTTGTTCCTCATGGGCAGCCTGGGCACTGTGGCGCAGGACGAGCACAGCGACCTGGACGTCTGGGTTTGCCATGCCCCTGGCCTGGCCGAGTCGCAGCTCGACGAGCTTGCGCGCAAATGCGCCCAGCTCGAGACCTGGGCCGAAGCGCAGGGCTGCGAGGCGCACTTCTTCCTCATCGACCCGGACCGTTTCACGCAGGGCGCTCGCGACGCCAAGCTGACCTCTGACGACTGCGGCACGACTCAGCACTACCTGCTGCTCGACGAGTTCTACCGAACGGCGATCTGGCTTGGCGGGCGCACCCCTCTGTGGTGGCTGGTGCCCGATTACGAGGAGCACCGCTACGAAGCCTATGCCGCCACGCTGCTGGACAAGCGTTTCGTACGCAGCGAAGAGGTACTGGACCTGGGCAACCTGGGAAGTATCCCGACCGGCGAGTACCTCGGAGCCGGGCTGTGGCAGCTGTACAAGGCCATCGAGGCGCCCTACAAGTCATTGTTCAAGCTGCTGCTGGTCGAAGCCTACGCCAACGACTACCCGCACATTCGCTGCCTGAGCCTGGACTTCAAGCGCGCCGTCTACGCCAACCGACTCGAGCTCGACGAACTCGACCCCTACATCGTCGCCTACCGGCGGATCGAGCAATACCTCGTCAACCGAGCCGATCACGAGCGCCTGGCCCTGTTACGGCGTTGCCTCTATCTGAAGATCAACAAACCCTTGAGCCGAACACCTACCGGGCGCAGCAAGAGCTGGAAGCATTGCCTGCTCGAACGCCTGACCGCCGACTGGAAGTGGGACGGCCGACAGTTCGTCCAGCTCGATGGCCGCAGCCAGTGGAAGGTGCGTCGTGTCGTCGAGGAGCGCCGGGCGCTGGTCAACGAACTGACCTATGGCTACCGCTTCCTGTGCGAATTCGCTCGCCGGCAGCAGATCACCTGCAGCATCAACGGCCGCGATTTCGGTGTGCTAGGCCGGCGCCTGCACGCAGCCATCGAACGCAAGGCCGGCAAGATCGAGGCGATCAACCTGGGTATCGCCCCGGACCTGGCAGAACACAGCCTGACCCTGGTGCAGGGTTACGATGCGGCCGACGACGTGTCCTGGGCGCTGTACGAAGGCAGCCTGAACGCCCGCCGACTCAGCGACTTCTCGCCGCTCAAACGCTCGCGAGAGCTGATACCGCTGCTTGCCTGGTGCCACCGCAACGGCGTTATCGACGTCTCCACACACGTTGCCGTGCATCCAGGCGACAGTGGCCTGACCGAAGGCGAACTCTTCGCTCTGCTGACCGAACTGAGGCAGGCGCTGCCGATGCCGCCGCAGACAGTCCCTGACGAAGCCCTGCTCAGCCCGGCGATGCCAGTCCGTGTGCTCTTGCTGATCAATGTCGGTGTCGACCCGCTCAGCCCGGCGCAACCGCTCTCGTTCGACGAACTGTCCGATTCGTTGGGGCTGGGCTCGTCGCCTGAACACCTGGTGCTGAGCATCGACCAGCTGACCCTCAACAGCTGGGGCGAGCTCATCGCCACCCGCTACGAAAACCCGGCACCCCTGGCCGATTGCTTGCGCGACTACCTGCAGGCGCTTCCCGCCCAAGGCGCGCGGCCGAACCTGCAGGTGCGCTGCTTCCGGAATGCCGGTGTGTCCCTGGCGAGACGGGTCGAAACGGTGTTCCTGGATGCCCAGGCGGCGCTCGACGAGCCGGGCGAAAGCCGCTATTTGCTGCAGATCCGGCAGCACTTTCACATGCTCGACCTGGCGGCGGGCAATATTCGCCATACCGCGCTGAACGACATGGGCGCCCTGCTCGAACACCTTGGCGAAGCCCATCACACACACCGCCCGCTTCGCCTGGACCGGCACGCACTGGAGGGAACCGACCTGGCCGTCATACTGGGCCAGGCTCGCGAGCACTGCCTCCAGGTGTTCTACCGCGTGCAGAACGGCCTGGCCGAAGTCACCGTGCTGGACGAGTTCAATTCACTCTGGCGGCAGCAACAGGTGTTCCGTGACGAGCAGAGCCTGCTGACGCCGCTGTTACGCTTCCTGCAGACCGTGAGCTATCGCCGCACCACGCAGTTGCCGTTCGAGGAGAGCCGGCTGGCCGCAATGGACATCCTGTTCTATCGCCTGCTCTCAGCCGCTCCGAACAACCCGCTCACACTCGAGCGCAGGCCGGCGCCGCGCGAAGAAGTCAGCGACCCGTTCTATGACATCCAGGCCATCGTCGAACCTGGCGAGCGAGGCCGCTCGCAGGTCACGCTGTACTGCAACCACCAGGAGTTTTCCAGCCTCGAGTACGGTGCGGAACTCTATGCGGCCGTCGCGCATTACATCCTCGCGCAGCGACGCGGCAACGAGCGCTATCCCTGCTACATCACCGATCTCGACCTTTCCGGTCTGCTGGGTGGCGGCCGCACGCAAACGGTGCAGCACCTGCGCTACAAGACACAGCTGGAAACGGCCATCAACCAGGCGCTGCAGTCAGCCTGAAAGCGAAGGCGGCCGGTTATTTGCGGTGCGCATCGCCCGCCGCTTCCGGCTGGTATTCGACCGCCAGCAAGGTCAGCTTGAGCGTCTTTCCACCCGGCGTGGGCCAGTCGATGTGCTGACCGACGCTCAGGCCGAGCAGCGCGCTACCCACCGGCGCCAGGACCGAAACGGTACCCTCCTTGCCCGCCGCCTCGGGATAGACGAGCGTCAGGTGGTAGTCCTTGCCGCTGCCTTCTTCCCGACAGTGAACGCGCGAGTTCATCGATACCACGCCAGCCGGCAGCTCGGCACGCTCGACGACTTGCGCACGCGACAGCTCCTCCTCGAGCGCCTCGGCGGCAGGGCCGTAATCCGGCAGGCCATCGAGCAAACGCTCGATACGCTGCAGATCGGGTTGGGTGATGATGATCGGCGGTGCACTGGTCATGGGTACGGACAAGCTCCTCGAAAAACTGGGATGGCAGAAATGCAAAACCCCACCATGCAAGGCGGGGTTCGTTCTGCGACCCTAACACAGCTCACCGAGGAAGCAAGCGACGAGGCGACGCCTGCCGACTAGCCCACGGCCGGGTCACGCGCGTGGCGCTCGCTCACAGGTCCTCGAATTCCAGCGCCTCTCCGCCCTGCTCCTGCGTCGCTCGGGCGAGCAGCTCGCCGAGCCGCTCATCGTTCGCATCGCAGATCCACAGCGCGCTCTCCTCGTCGTAATCGAAGTGGAAACCGCCCGAGCGGGCGGCCACCCACAACTGACGCAATGCCGGCTGGCGGCTGAGAATCAGTTGGCTGCCGTTTTCGAAACGGATGGTCAGGACGCCGCCGGAGTTTTCCAGATCGACGTCCAGGCCGCTGTCGTCGAATGTATCCTCGACGGTTTCCTGCACGGCGTCGACCAGGTCGTGAAAGCGCGCTTCGCTGAGACTCATCAGTGGATTCCTTCTTCTCGATGGTGCGGCGGGCAACCCGGGCCGGCCGACGATGGCGGCGAGCTTAGCAGCCCTGCGTCGCGTCTAGCGAGCCTCGCATCGGCAGCGCGGGCCTGGCCGACCCTTGCGCCACATAGGCAATCCGACGGGTGCTGGGTATACTCCGGCCCATCGATTTTTCAAGGATTACCCCCCAATGAAGCGTCTGCTGCTTCCACTCGTCGCCCTCGCGCTGCTCGCCTCCGCCCTTGGTGGCTGCGGGCAGAAAGGTCCGCTCTACCTACCGGATGACGAGGCGACCGCCAAAGAACGTTCCAAAGACCGATTCGAACTTTAAAGGAGGCATTCCATGGAGGCCTTCTCTTACCGCGACGGTCAACTCTTCGCGGAGGGCGTGGCGCTGCCCGCTCTCGCGCAACGCTTCGGCACCCCCACCTACGTCTACTCGCGGGCCCATATCGAGGCGCAGTACCGCGCCTACGCCGATGCCCTGAAAGGGATGCCGCACCTGGTCTGCTTCGCCGTCAAGGCGAACTCCAACCTCGGCGTCCTGAACGTACTCGCCCGGCTCGGGGCCGGCTTCGACATCGTCTCGATCGGCGAACTGGAGCGCGTCCTGGCCGCTGGCGGCCAGCCAGAGCGGATCGTCTTTTCCGGTGTCGGCAAGAGCCGCGACGACATGCGCCGCGCGCTGCAGGTCGGCGTGCACTGCTTCAACGTCGAATCCACTGACGAGCTCGAGCGCCTGCAGCAGGTCGCCGCTGAACTGGGCGTGATCGCCCCGGTGTCCTTGCGTGTCAACCCGGACGTGGACGCCGGCACCCATCCCTACATCTCCACCGGGCTGAAAGAAAACAAGTTCGGCATCGCCATCGCCGATGCCGAGGCCGTGTACGCCCGTGCCCACGAGCTGAGCAACCTCGAAGTGATCGGTGTGGATTGCCACATCGGCTCGCAGCTCACCAGCCTGCCACCGTTCCTCGACGCCCTTGACCGCCTGCTTGCCTTGATCGACAGGCTCGCCGTGCGCGGCATCCGCATCCGCCACCTGGACCTGGGCGGCGGACTGGGCGTGCGTTATCGCGAAGAGCAGCCGCCTCTAGCCGGCGACTATATCCAGGCGGTGCGCAGACGCATCGATGGGCGCGACCTCGCGCTCGTCTTCGAACCTGGCCGCTCGATCGTCGCCAATGCCGGCGTTCTGCTGACCCGCGTCGAATACCTCAAGCACACCGAGCACAAGGACTTCGCCATCGTCGACGCGGCGATGAACGACCTGATCCGCCCGGCGCTCTACCAGGCCTGGATGGATGTGGTGCCGGTGCAGCCGCGCGAAGGCGAGCCGCGCCACTACGACATCGTCGGGCCGATCTGCGAGACCGGCGACTTCCTGGCCAAGGAGCGTCCACTGGCACTGGCTGAAGGCGATCTGCTGGCGGTCCGTTCGGCGGGCGCCTATGGTTTCGTGATGAGTTCGAACTACAACACGCGCGGCCGTGCGGCCGAGGTGCTGGTGGACGGGGAAGACGCCTACGAAGTGCGCCGCCGCGAAAGCGTGCAGGAGCTATACGCTGGCGAAAGCCTGCTGCCTGCCTGAGGCCACGACGATGCTTTTGCGTTTTACCAAGATGCACGGCCTGGGCAACGACTTCATGGTTATCGACCTGATCAGCCAGCACGCGCATATACAGCCCAAGCACGCCAAGCAATGGGGCGACCGGCACACCGGCATCGGTTTCGACCAACTGCTTCTGGTCGAGCCACCACACAATCCTGACGTCGATTTTCGCTACCGCATCTTCAATGCCGACGGGTCAGAGGTCGAACAATGCGGCAACGGCGCCCGTTGTTTCGCGCGCTTCGTATTGGACAAGCGCCTGACCATGAAGCGGCAGATACGGGTGGAAACCAAGGGCGGCATCATCGAGCTGATCGTGCGCCCGGACGGGCAGATCACCGTGGACATGGGGCCGCCCCACCTCGTACCGGCCGACATTCCGTTCCAGGCGGATGGCGAGGCCATGAGCTACCCGCTGGACGTCGATGGCGAGCAGCTGACAATCGCTGCGGTGTCCATGGGCAACCCTCATTCGGTGCTGCGTGTCGAGGATGTGGAAACCGCACCGGTACACCAGTTAGGGCCGAAGATCGAACACCACCCGCGCTTTCCGCAGCGGGTCAACGCTGGCTTCCTCCAGGTCATCGATCGCCAGCATGCGAAGCTGCGCGTCTGGGAGCGAGGCGTCGGCGAGACCCAGGCGTGCGGCACGGGTGCCTGCGCTGCGGCCGTCGCCGCGATTCGCCAGGGCTGGATGGATTCGCCGGTGCAGATCGATCTTCCCGGTGGCCGCCTGTCCATTGAATGGGCAGGCATCGGTCAGCCCGTTATGATGACAGGCCCCGCCGTTCGCGTATTCGAAGGACAGGTTCGCCTATGACCGAGCAAAAACAGGACAAGCCGCCACTGATCGACGCCGAAGCCGTCGCGGCCTACCTGCGCGCGCATCCGGAGTTCTTTGTCGATCACGACGAGCTGATACCCGAGCTACGCATCCCGCACCTGCCAGGCAGCGCGGTGTCGTTGGTCGAGCGACAGGTCAAATTGCTGCGCGAACGCAATATCGAGATGCGTCATCGCCTGTCGCAACTGATGGACGTGGCACGCGACAACGACCGCCTGTTCGACAAGACCCGCCGTCTGGTACTCGACCTGCTCGATGCGAACAGCCTGGAAGAGGTCATCAGCGCGGTCGACGAGAGCCTTCGACACGAGTTCCAGGTGCCCTTCGTCAGCCTCATCCTGTTCAGCGATACGCCATTGCCGGTCGGCCGCAGCGTCACCGCCAGCGAAGCGCAACAGGCCATCGGCGGCCTGCTCGGCAGCGGCAAGACCGTCTGTGGTGTGTTGCGCCCCCATGAGCTGGCCTTCCTCTTCGGCGAGGATGAAAGCAATGGCATTGGTTCGGCAGCCGTGGTCGCGCTGAACCAGCAGCAGGGCATTCTCGCGATCGGCAGCGCAGACCCGCAACACTACAAGAGTTCGCTGGGCACGCTGTTCCTGGGTTATATCGCCGAAGTCCTGACGCGCGTGCTGCCGAGCTACTCCGCCCCGCTTCGGTCGGTACGCTGAAAGCTGGAAGCCTGCCTGGCGCGGGCTTGAAGAGCGTGATGATGCACACTGATCTGGACGCCTATCTTCAGCACCTGCGCAGCGAGCGCCAGGTGTCGCCGCATACGCTGGATGGCTACCAGCGTGACCTGCTCAAGGTGATCGCCTTCGGGGAGAAGCATCAACTGCGCGACTGGGGCGACATCAAGCCCGCCCACGTCCGCCAGCTCATCGCCGAGCAGCACCGGCGCGGGCAATCCAGCCGCAGCCTGTCACGCCTGTTGTCCTCCCTGCGCGGACTCTATCGCTACCTCATCAAGGAAGGACGCTGCGCCCAGGATCCGGCGGCGGGGATCTCCGCCCCCAAGGGCGAGAAGCGCCTGCCTCGCCTGCTCGATACCGACCGCGCCATGCAGCTGCTCGATGGGGGCATCGAGGACGACTTCATCGGCCATCGCGACCAGGCGATGCTCGAGCTCTTCTACTCATCCGGCCTGCGCCTGGCAGAACTGGTGAGCCTGAATCTCGAACAGCTCGACCTGGGCACGGGCCTGGTGCATGTTCACGGCAAAGGCAACAAGCAACGAATCCTGCCGGTCGGACGCAAGGCTCGCGAGGCGCTGCAAGCCTGGCTGCCCTTGCGAGCGCTGAGCAACCCTGCCGATTCGGCCGTGTTCGTCAGCCAGAAGGGGCGCCGGCTCGGTGCACGCGCGGTGCAGGCGCGCGTGCGCGAAGCGGGGGTGCGCGAACTCGGCCAGCATCTGCACCCGCACATGCTCCGGCACAGCTTCGCCAGCCATATCCTTGAGTCGTCCCAGGACCTTCGGGCCGTGCAGGAGCTGCTCGGGCATGCCGACATCGGGACCACGCAGATCTACACCCACCTCGACTTCCAGCACCTGGCCAAGGTCTACGACCAGGCGCACCCGCGAGCCAAGCGCAAACAGAACAGCGAGCAGCAGTCATGACCATCAGGCTGATCACCTTCGACCTGGACGACACCCTGTGGGATGTCGCACCGGTTATCCAGAGCGCGGAAACACGCCTGCGAGACTGGCTCGGTGAACATGCACCGCGGCTCGGCAGCTTTCCAGTCGAGGCGCTGGCCGCGATCCGCAGCCGCCTGATCGAGGACGAGCCCAGCCTGAAGCACCGCATCAGCGAACTGCGGCGGCGCATCCTCTTCCACGCCTTGAACGACGCAGGTTACGGTGCCACCGAGGCTCGCGACATGGCCCACCAGGCTTTCGAGGTATTCCTCGAAGCCCGCCACGCCATCGAACTCTTTCCCGAGGTTCATCCGACACTCGAGCGACTGGCCAACACCTATGCGCTTGGGGTGCTGACCAACGGCAATGCCGATGTCAGCCGACTCGGACTGGCCGACTACTTCCGTTTCAGTCTGTGCGCCGAGGACCTCGGTGTAGGCAAACCCGACCCCCACCCGTTTCGCGAAGCGCTCAAACGCGGCGGCGTCGAGGCCGCACACGCGGTACATGTCGGCGATCATCCCAGCGACGATATCGCTGGTGCGCAGCGCGCAGGGCTTCGAGCCATCTGGTTCAACCCGGCCGGCAAGAGCTGGACCCACGAAGGTCGCCCCGACGCGGAAATCGGCAGCCTGGCCGAATTGCCGGTGCTACTCCAACACTGGCGCTGATACCGCACCTCGCAGGCATGAAAAAACCCGCCATGAAGGCGGGTTTTTTCGAGGCTGAACATCGCCGGTTCAGATGGGCCGGCTGCCGTATTTGCTGTCCGGCTTTTTGGGCGGATCGGCCACCACGTTCGGCTCCACTTCCTGAACCCGACCGCCGCGCGCCAGGAACTCCTCCATGGCACGGGCCAGCTCTTCGCGTTCGCGCTGCTTGGCTTCCAGGCTGGGCAGTTCGTCGACCACGACCGTCTTGGCCTTGGCCTTCTTGCTGGTCGGCGTGGCACGCTCGCTATCGGTCCCCTCGTCATCCGAAAGGTCGTCGCCGTCGTCGGCGTCCGCAGCAGCAAGCTCCTCGCCTTCGTCCTCGTCGTCGTTAACGTCCAGATCGTCTTGTTCTAGTTCTTCGTCACTCATGTTCAACCTCGTACCCTGCCAAAGCGAAAGTTATAGCCCAGCGATGAACTTTGTTCGCCATCGCCAAAAAAAATTCAACTCGCCATCCCATGCAACGTCGCGACAACCTGCCTGGAGCCGCCCTGGTCGCGGTGCTCCCCGAGATAGATGCCTTGCCAGGTCCCCAACGCCAGGCGCCCTGCCTGGATGGGCAGGCTGACCTGGCAGCCCAGCAGGCTGGCCTTGAAGTGCGCCGGCAAGTCATCCGGCCCTTCGTAGTCATGCTCGTAGCCCGGCTGGTCCTGCGGCACCAGACGGTTGAAGAACCGCTCGAAGTCGCGCCTTACAGCCCCATCGGCGTTTTCGTTGATGGTCAATGACGCCGACGTATGGCGCAGCCACAGGTGTAACAGACCGACCTCACATTGCCGCAGTTCCGGCAGATGGCCGAGCAACTCATCGGTAATCAGATGGAAACCACGCGGTCTGGGCCGCAGCGTGATGATCGTCTGTCGCCACATCGTCGATAGCCTCTCGTCACCCGGACGGAGCGCATTCTAGCGCGGCTTCAGAAAAAACAAAGGGCGCCCGAGGGCGCCCTTCGTTGAGCGAGGAGGCATCAGCGCTTGCTGGTGAACTCCGGGTAGGCTTCCAGGCCGCACTCGACGACGTCGACGCCTTCGTACTCTTCTTCCTCGCTGACACGCAGGCCCATGACCGCCTTGAGGATCGCCCAGACCACGAGGCTGGCGATGAACACCCAGGCGAAGATCGACACCAGGCCCAGCAGCTGCGCGCCGAACGAGCCATCGGCGTTGGTCAGCGGCACGGCCAGCAGGCCCCAGGCGCCGACGACACCATGAACCGAAATCGCACCGACCGGGTCATCGAGCTTGAGCTTGTCCAGGCCGAGGATGCTGAACACCACCAGCACGCCACCCACGCCACCGATCAGCACCGCCTGCAGCGCGCTTGGCGTCAGCGGCTCCGCCGTGATGGCGACCAGACCGGCCAGCGCCCCGTTGAGGATCATGGTCAGGTCGGACTTGCCGAACAGCAGGCGCGCAGTGATCAACGCCGCGACCAGCCCGCCGGCGGCCGCCATGTTGGTATTGGTGAAGACCTGGGCGACGGCGTTGGCATCTTCGATGGTGCTCATCTTCAGCTGCGAACCGCCGTTGAAGCCGAACCAGCCCATCCAGAGGATGAAAGTCCCAAGGGTTGCCAAGGGCAGGTTGGCACCGGGGATCGCGTTGATCTGGCCGTTGGGGCCGTACTTGCCCTTACGAGGCCCGAGCAGCAGTACGCCAGCCAGCGCGGCGGAGGCGCCTGCCATGTGCACCAGCCCGGAACCGGCATAGTCGAGGAAACCGGCGGCGTCGAGGAAGCCACCGCCCCACTTCCAGAAACCCTGAACCGGGTAGATGAAGCCGGTCATCACCACCGCGAAAGCGATGAAGGCCCAGAGCTTCATGCGCTCGGCGACCGCACCGGAGACCACCGACATGCAGGTCGCGGCAAACACAATCTGGAAGAAGAAGTCAGCCCGCGCCGAATAGTAGGGCGCATCCTCGCCACCGGCGGCCACCACGTCGACCGCGTTTTCATCGCCAATCAGGAAACCCAGGCTCGGCAGGATGCCGCCTTCAGGGCTGGAGTACATGATGTAGTAGCCGATCAGCAGGTACATGATCGACGCCAGCGCGTAGAGCACGATGTTCTTGGTGAGGATTTCGGCGGTGTTCTTGGCGCGGACCAAGCCGGCTTCGAGCATGGAGAATCCGGCCGCCATCCACATCACCAGCGCGCCGCAGATGAGGAAGTAGAAGGTGTCGAGTCCGTACTGGACGGGTATCAGTGCTGTGCTATCCATTTGTTTTCACCTTTTGCCGAGCGCCGGGGCGCTATTCGGTTCAGGCGCCCGGGTTGGCTCCGGGCGCGCTCCGTGTGCTTACAGGTTGTAGCCGCGTTCGTTGTGCAGGCTGAGATCCAGGCCGATGGTTTCTTCTTCTTCGCTGACTCGCAGGCCCATCACCGCGTCGATCACCTTGAGAATCACCAAGGTGACGATGCCGGTGTACACGACCGTGAAGAGCACGCCCTTGAACTGAATCCACAGCTGCAGTGCGATGCTTTCCACCTCACCGAAGCCGCCCAGTGCCGGGGCCGCGAACACGCCAGTCAGCAGCGCGCCGACGATGCCGCCAATGCCGTGCACGCCGAAGGCGTCCAGGGAGTCGTCGTAACCGAGCTTGCGCTTGAGGCTGGTGGCACAGAAGAAGCAGATGACGCCCGACGCCAAGCCGATGATCAGTGCGCCCATCGGGCCGACCGTACCGGCTGCGGGGGTGATGGCGACCAGACCCGCGACCACGCCCGAGGCGATGCCCAGCGCGCTGGGTTTGCCGTGGGTCATCCACTCGGCGAACATCCAGCTCAGCGCCGCGGCGGCGGTGGCGATCTGGGTCACCAGCATGGCCATCCCGGCGGTGCCGTTGGCGGCCAGCGACGAACCGGCGTTGAAGCCGAACCAGCCGATCCACAGCATCGCCGCGCCGACCAGGGTTAACCCCAGGTTGTGCGGCGCCATGGGCGTAGTGGGGAAGCCCTTGCGCTTGCCGAGTACGAGGCAGGCCACCAGACCGGCGATGCCGGCGTTAATGTGCACGACGGTGCCGCCGGCGAAATCCAGTACACCCCAGTCCCACATCAGGCCGCCGTCGCCGCCCCAGACCATGTGCGCGATCGGTGCGTAGACGAGGGTGAACCAGACGCCCATGAATACCAGC
Source organism: Stutzerimonas marianensis (assembly GCF_022810315.1). Classification (NCBI taxonomy): domain Bacteria; kingdom Pseudomonadati; phylum Pseudomonadota; class Gammaproteobacteria; order Pseudomonadales; family Pseudomonadaceae; genus Stutzerimonas; species Stutzerimonas marianensis. Next base: position 153,330 of record NZ_JALGRD010000008.1, read on the forward strand.
ATCGCGGAGAACTTCATCCGCTCGGCGAAGGCGCCGACGATGAGCGCCGGGGTGATGATGGCGAAGGTCATCTGAAAGGTGATGAACACGCTCTCCGGCACCGTGCCGGTGAGGCTGTCGGGCGTCAGGCCGGCGAGAAATGCCCGCCCGAGACCGCCAACGAAGGAATTGAGGTTGGTGACGCCTGCCTCCATGCCGGTCGTGTCGAACGCCAGGCTGTAGCCGTAGACCATCCAGAGGATGCTCATCAGGCCGGTGATGGCGAAGCACTGCATCATCACCGAGAGGATGTTCTTCGAGCGGACCATGCCGCCGTAGAACAGCGCCAGGCCCGGAATCGTCATGAATAGCACCAATGCGGTGGCTGTCAGCATCCATGCCGTATCGCCTGCATCGAGCGTTGCCTCCTGCGCCATGGCGATGCCTGGGCTTATCAGAGACAAAAGGGCTCCTAGCCCTGCGATTTTTCGCAGAGTCATGGTTTTACTCCTGGGGCGTGGGGTTCGTAGGCCTGCCAGGCAGGCAATCGCGAGTGGGAGCGTTGCGTGGCGGATGTGTCGGGCGTCGCCGCCCGTTCATGCATTCGCTACGCGTGCCCGTCAGATCGCGTCGGTATCGGTTTCGCCGGTGCGAATGCGAATGGCCTGTTCCAGATTCACGACGAAAATCTTGCCGTCGCCGATCTTGCCGGTGTTGGCCGCCTTGGTGATGGCCTCGATCACGCGGTCGAGCTGGTCATCGGCAATGGCCACGTCGATCTTCACCTTCGGCAGAAAATCGACCACGTATTCGGCGCCGCGGTAGAGCTCGGTATGGCCTTTCTGGCGCCCGAAACCCTTGACTTCGGTGACCGTGATGCCCTGGACGCCGATTTCGGACAGCGACTCGCGTACGTCGTCCAGCTTGAACGGCTTGATGATGGCAGTGACTAGTTTCATGAAAACTTCTCCCGTTTAGGTGGACTTGCCCCAGAAGTACGAACCCGGCTCAAGTCTAAGCTCAGTGTCTGGCTCTTGTAACGCGCCGGCATCGCCGCGCGCCCCTCCGACACCATCAACCAATCCGACGAAACGTCCCGAATCGCCTGTGCACCCTTCATTCGTTGGTGCATGCGTCACGCTGAGCAAAGCAGATTCAGTGCCAATCTCCGAAAAACAGCGGTTTGCCGCGTTTCAGCGCAGCAGCACCCGGCGCCACAAGCGAAACGACGCACCAATTTGGTGCCATGGCATCCGACACCATGCCCGGAAACGGGCACGGTGCCCGCCCTAAGTTACGGCAGACGACCGTGCTACACTGCACGCCGCTCAGAAACAGGTGATGCTATGTTCCCGCCCAAAGCTTTTCTCGACGCCATCGGCTCTCAGGCCTCGCGCCTGTTCAACGGCGAAACGCCCCTCTCGCGCAGCGAAATCGAAGCCCAGTTCAAGGGCATCGTCCAGGGTGCGCTGAGCAAGCTGGACGTGGTCAGTCGGGAGGAATTCGACAGCCAGATGGTCGTATTGGCCCGCACCCGAGCCCGCCTGGAGGCCCTCGAGGCCAAGGTCGCCGAACTGGAAGAGAAGCTAACCCCCGCCGCCGACGAGTGATCCGGCGGCACCGATCAAAGGAGTGATCGATGTCCCTCGCCATTGTCCACAGCCGGGCACAGCTCGGCGTGGAAGCGCCTGCCGTCACGGTCGAGGCGCACCTGGCCAACGGCCTGCCCTCGCTGGCCCTGGTCGGCCTTCCGGAAACCGCTGTGAAGGAAAGCAAGGACCGCGTCCGCAGCGCCATCCTCACGTCCGGCTTCGACTTTCCTGCCCGCCGCATCACCCTCAACCTCGCCCCAGCCGATCTGCCGAAGGACGGTGGCCGCTTCGATCTGGCCATCGCGCTGGGCATCCTCGCAGCCGGTGGTCAGGTGCCCGGTGATCGGCTGGACGGCCTCGAGTGCCTCGGCGAACTGGCCTTGTCGGGCGCCTTGCGACCGGTGCAGGGCGTACTGCCCGCCGCACTCGCCGCGCGCAAGGCCGGGCGTGCACTGCTGGTGCCGCGGGCGAACGCGGAGGAAGCCAGCCTGGCCTCGGGTCTGGTGGTCTACGCAGCCGACCATCTGCTCGAGGTCGCCGCGCATTTCAACGGCGTGACGCCACTCGAACCCTTCCAGGCGCAAGGCCTGCTGCGCCAGGAGCTGCCCTATCCGGACCTCGCCGACGTGCAGGGCCAGGCCGCGGCGAAGCGGGGCCTGCTGGTCGCGGCCGCCGGCGCTCACAACCTGCTGTTCTCCGGCCCGCCGGGTACCGGAAAGACACTTCTGGCCAGCCGTCTGCCCGGCCTGCTGCCACCACTACAGGAACAGGAAGCACTGGAAGTCGCCGCCATCCATTCGGTGGCCAGTCAGTCCCCGCTCGAACACTGGCCGCAACGGCCGTTCCGGCAGCCCCATCACAGTGCATCGGGGCCGGCGCTGGTCGGCGGCGGCAGTCGACCACGGCCAGGCGAGATCACCCTGGCACATCAGGGCGTGCTCTTTCTCGATGAGTTGCCCGAGTTCGATCGCAAGGTGCTGGAGGTTCTTCGCGAGCCGCTGGAGTCCGGCCACATCGTCATCGCCCGGGCTCGGGACAAGGTGAAGTTTCCGGCCCGCTTCCAATTGGTCGCCGCGATGAACCCCTGCCCCTGCGGTTACCTGGGCGACCCCAGCGGTCGCTGCCGCTGCTCGCCGGATCAGATCCAGCGCTACCGCGGCAAGCTGTCCGGGCCACTGCTCGACCGCATCGACCTGCACCTGACCGTCGCCCGCGAGGCCACGGCGCTCAATGCGCCGCAAGCCGGTAGCGAGACGACCGCAGCGGTGGCCGTTCAGGTGGCCGAGGCACGGCGCATCCAGCTTGCTCGTCAAGGCTGCGCCAACGCGTTTCTCGACCTGTCCGGCCTGCGCCAGCATTGCCATTTGCAGCCGGAGGATCAGCGCTGGCTGGAGCGCGCCTGCGAGCGACTCGGCCTGTCGCTGCGCGCGGCGCACCGCATCCTCAAGGTGGCCCGGACGCTGGCGGATCTCGAGCGGGCCGAGTCGATCGGCCGAGGGCACTTGGCCGAAGCCCTGCAATACCGTCCCTCCAGCCAATCCGGCTGATCGACAGCCGCGCGGCGCCTCTACGCAGCGGTCGGACGGCAAGCGCAACGGCACAATTCGCCCACTGCGGAGGTCCGATTCATTGTCCCCGACGAGACGGCGATGGCCTCTAGTCCGGTCAAAAGCTGACCAATATGCTAGATTGCGCCCTCTTCGCCACAGGCGGCCACTCCCCAAATCGACGAATCAAGGAGCGCAGCATGGAGGCCAACAAGTCTTCTCCCACCCTCAACCCACCTGTTTTCATCGGCTCTGCCGTACTCATCATCGCGCTGGTCATCTACAGCGTCGCCTTCTCCGAAAACGCCCAGGCGCTGTTCAGTGACGTCCAGGCCTGGATCATCGCCAATGTCAGCTGGCTCTACATCATCGCGGTAGCGATCATTCTGCTGATGGTCGTGCTGCTCGCACTCAGCCGCTACGGCGACATCAAGCTCGGCCCCGACCACAGCGAGCCGGACTACAGCAACCTGACCTGGTTCTCCATGCTGTTCTCCGCGGGGATGGGCATCGGCCTGATGTTCTTCGGCGTCGCCGAGCCGGTGATGCACTTCCTCTCGCCCCCGGTAGGCGAAGGCGGCACCAGCGAGGCCGCTTACGAAGCCATGAAGATCACCTTCTTCCACTGGGGCCTGCATGCCTGGGCGATCTACGCCATCGTCGCGTTGATCCTGGCGTACTTCAGCTACCGCCACGGCCTGCCACTGACCCTGCGTTCGGCCCTGTACCCGCTGATCGGCGAGCGCATCTACGGCCCGATCGGCCATGCGGTGGACATCTTCGCCATCATCGGCACCGTGCTCGGCGTCGCGACATCGCTGGGCCTGGGCGTCACCCAGATCAACTCGGGTCTGAACCATCTCTATGGGGTGCCGATCTCCGTGCCGGTACAGATCGCGCTGATCGCGGGCACCACGGTGCTGGCGACCATCTCCGTGGTCACCGGCCTGGACAAGGGCGTGCGACGCCTGTCGGAGCTGAACCTGACGCTGGCCGTGCTGCTGGTGCTGGTGGTGCTGGTTGCCGGCCCGACCGTGTTCATTCTGCAGACCTTCGTGCAGAACACCGGTAGCTACCTGTCGGACATCGTCAACAAGACGTTCAACCTCTACGCCTACGAGCCAAATGACTGGATCGGCGGCTGGACGCTGTTCTACTGGGGCTGGTGGCTGGCCTGGTCGCCCTTCGTCGGCCTGTTCATCGCGCGCATCTCGCGTGGTCGGACCATCCGCGACTTCGTCACCGGCGTACTGCTGGTACCGACCGGCTTCACGCTGCTGTGGATGACCGTGTTCGGCGACACCGCGATCCACATGATCCTCTGGGACCATGTCACCAGCCTGGGCGAAGCCATCGAACGAGACAGTTCGCTGGCGCTGTTCGCCTTCCTCGAGCACTTCCCCTTCGCGGCCGTGCTGTCGACCATCGCGATGATCATGGTCGTGGTGTTCTTCGTGACCTCGGCCGACTCCGGCGCGCTGGTCGTCGACATGCTCGCCTCGGGTGGCGAAGGCCAGACGCCGGTCTGGCAGCGGATTTTCTGGACCGCCTCCATGGGCACCGTCGCCATCGCGCTGCTGCTCGCCGACGGGCTGACGGCCTTGCAGACGGCCACCATCGCCAGCGCCCTGCCGTTCACCCTGGCCTTGCTCTGCTCGATGTGGGGGCTGCTCAAGGCGCTGCGCCTCGATGCCACCAAGCAGGGGCTGCGCTACCAGGCGATCAACACCACGCCGACCGCGCCGGTATCCGAAGGCGGCTGGCGCCGTCGCGTGCAGAACCTGACCATGTACCCGCGACGCCGCGACGTCGAGCGTTTCATCAGTGAAACCGCCGCACCCGCCTGTGCCGCCGTCGCCGAGGAGCTGCGCAAGCAGGGCTACAGCGTCGAGCTGACCAGCGGGGAGGACAAGCGCACCGGCCTGGAGATCACCCACGAAGGCGCGCCAGACTTCATCTACCAGATCCGTCCGCGCGGCTACCCGATGCCCAGCTTCGTCGCCACCGAGGAAGACGAAGACGAGCGCAACTACTTCCGTGCCGAGGTACACCTCAAGGAAGGGGGGCAGAACTACGACGTGATGGGCTGGAGCCGTGAAGGGGTGATAGGCGACATCCTCGACCAGTACGAGAAGCACATGCACTTCTTGCACATGGTTCGCTAGCAACACCGCGCCGGGCTTCAGCCCGGCGCTTCGTTTCAGCCACGCATCTCGAGGCGGTGCCCCCGGTCGAGCAGGGGCCGCAGCTCGGCCAGTGGCAACGGCTTGCTGATCAGGTAACCCTGAACCTGGTCGGCACCGAAGCGACGCAGTTGCCCGAGCTGGGCCGCGCCTTCGACGCCCTCGGCCACCACCTCCAGCCCCAGGTCGTGCGCCAGCCCGATCATCGCCCGGACCAGCCGTCCGTTCTGCGGACGCGCGGCCATCTGGTCGACGAAGCTCTTGTCGATCTTGAGCAGGCTGATCGGCAACCGACTCAGGTGCACGAACGAAGAGAAACCGGTGCCGAAATCGTCCAGTGAAAAACGTACGCCGAGCGCGGCAAGCGCGTTCATGGTGCCGCGCACCTGATCGCTGCGGCGCATCACCGCCGTCTCGGTGAGTTCGAACTCCAGCCAGTGCGGGTCTACGCCGCGCTCGGCGATCAATCGCTCGAGGGTCGCCAGCAGCTGGCTGTCTTGGAACTGCCGAAACGACAGGTTCACCGCCATGTGCAATTCGCCAACGCCACTTTCGCGCAGGCTCTGCAGGTCCCGCAGGGCGCGGGCGATGACCCAGTACCCCAGCGGCACGATCAACCCGCTCTCCTCGGCCATGGGGATGAACTCGTCGGGCGCCAGCAGGCCGCGCTCGGCGTGGGGCCAGCGCACCAGCGCTTCCATGCCGACGATGCGCCCCGTCTCGATACACAGCCTTGGCTGGTAATGCAGTTCCAGATCATCGCGCCGCAACGCACGACGCAACTCGTCTTCCAGGTCGGCGAGGCTGCCGGCGCTACGGTTGACTCGCTCGTTGTAGAGGTACCAGGTGCAACCCTGCTTCGCCTTGGCCTGACGCATGGCGATCTGCGCCAGCCAGAACAGCTGGTCGGCATCCGCCCCCGGCTTCGCATGCGCCAGTCCGAGGCTGCAGCCGATCATCAGGCTTTCGCCGTCCAGCCAGTAAGGCTCGGCCAGCGTTCCCATCAGTCGATCGGCCAGGCGCTCGATACGACCGGTCTGGCTCGCGTCGAGCAACAGCCCGAATTCGTCGCCGCCAAGCCGGGCTAGACGGTCGCCTACCTCCAGCTCGGCCTTCAGGCGCGCCACGACCTGCAGGATCAACCGATCCCCGGCCCGATGCCCGAGGGCATCGTTGACTCGGCGAAAGTTGTCCAGGTCGAGCACGCCCAGTACCAGCGCCTCGCCGGCATCATCCATCAGTCGGGTCGCCAGCAGCGCCTGGAAACCCTGACGGTTGGTTATGCCCGTCAAAGCGTCCTGTTTGGCCAGGCGCTGGACGATGTCATGCAGGTTGCAGCGCTCGCGGGCATAACGCAGGCAACGGCGCAGCGGCTCCAGCTCCAGCGACGGGCCGATCAGCCAGTCGATGACGCCTTCGGGCGTCTCGCTCAGTTCCGCCTCGACCAGCAGCACCGTCGGCCAGGGGAAGCGCGCAGAAGCGGGCCGCTGCGCGGGCGCAGCCAGCAGCACGCTGGAGACGGGCTCGGCCATGTGCGCCATGGCGGTCGCCCAGTCCGGCGCGACGATGAGTGGATGCGGGTCGGGTAGCAGCCCCAGCGCCGAAACGAGGCGCTCGCGCCATGCGGGTTCGTCGGCGAGCAGGACCAGGCGCAAAAGTGATACGGACGATGTCACGGTGGTTCCCCGGTTCATACGAAGCGGTCAGGCGTGCAGGCACCTGGGGTTACACCTCCTTGTGTCAAGCGGGTCGCAGGCCTTGCCGCCTGATGCGCTCGCCGCGGCGCATAGACTAGAGCATTGCGGCCCATAACCCAGCCCCGCGGGCGACGACCGGTCATCGTGCCCGCCGGTGGGCCTCAAATCGAGCCGCCAGCCCTGCTAAACTCTCGCCCCCCTTCGACAGACCAAACGACGATGTCCCGACTCAACCCCCGGCAGCAGGAAGCCGTGAACTACGTCGGCGGCCCCATGCTGGTGCTCGCCGGTGCCGGCTCCGGCAAGACCAGCGTGATCACGCGCAAGATCGCCTACCTGATTCAGCAATGCGGCATCCGCGCCCAATACATCGTCGCCGTGACCTTCACCAACAAGGCCGCGCGGGAAATGAAGGAGCGCGTCAGCAGCCTCTTGCGCGGTGGCGAAGGCCGTGGGTTGACCGTCTCGACCTTTCACAACCTCGGCCTGAACATCATCCGCAAGGAATACGCCAAGCTCGGCTACAAGCCGGGTTTCTCGATCTTCGATGAAGGCGACATCAAGGCCCTGCTGACCGACATCATGCAGAAGGAGTACGCCGGCGACGACGGCGTCGACGAAATCAAGGGCTACATCGGCAACTGGAAGAACGACCTGATCCTGCCGGAAGAGGCGCTGGAAAACGCGCGCAATCCGAAGGAGCAGACCGCGGCAATCGTCTATACGCACTACCAGCGCACGCTCAAAGCCTACAACGCGGTGGACTTCGACGACCTGATCATGCAGCCGGTCAAGCTGTTCCAGAATCACCCCGAGGTGCTGGAGAAATGGCGCAACCGGGTGCGCTACATGCTCGTCGACGAATACCAGGACACCAACGCCAGCCAGTACCTGCTGGTGAAATTGCTGGTCCAGGAGCGCGCGCACTTCACCGTGGTGGGCGATGACGACCAGTCGATCTACGCCTGGCGCGGCGCACGACCGGAAAACCTCATGCAGCTCAAGGAGGACTTTCCCTCGCTCAAGGTCGTGATGCTCGAGCAGAACTACCGCTCGACCAGCCGCATCCTCAAATGCGCGAACATCCTGATCGCCAACAACCCGCACGCCTTCGAAAAGCAGCTGTGGTCCGAAATGGGGCACGGCGACCCGATCCGAGTCATCCGCTGCCGCAACGAGGATGCCGAGGCCGAGCGCGTCGCGGTGGAAATCCTCACCCTGCACCTGAAGACCGGCCGCCCCTACAGCGATTTCGCCATCCTCTACCGGGGCAACTACCAGGCCAAGCTCATCGAGCTGAAGCTGCAGCACCACCAGGTGCCCTATCGGCTCTCCGGTGGCACCAGCTTCTTCGCTCGCCAGGAAGTGAAGGACCTGATGAGCTACTTCCGCCTGCTGGTCAATCCGGACGACGACAATGCCTTCCTGCGGGTGATCAACGTACCGCGTCGCGAGATCGGCTCGACCACGCTGGAGAAGCTCGGCAACTACGCCACCGCGCGCAAGATCTCGATGTACGCCGCCTGTGACGAAATCGGCCTCGGCGAACACCTCGACAGCCGCTACACCGAGCGCCTGTCGCGCTTCAAGCACTACATGGACAACCTGCGCCAGCAATGCGCGCAGAACGATCCGATCGCCGCGCTGCGCAGCATGGTCATGGACATCGACTACGAGACCTGGGTGCGCTCGCAGACCTCCAGCGACAAGGCGGCGGACTTCCGCATGGGCAACGTCTGGTTCCTCATCGATGCGTTGAAGAACACCCTGGAAAAGGACGAAGACGGCGACATGACCATTGAGGAGGCCATCGCCAAGCTCGTGTTGCGCGACATGCTCGAACGCCAGCAGGAAGAGGAAGAAGGCGCCGAAGGTGTGCAGATGATGACCCTGCACGCGTCCAAGGGACTGGAGTTTCCCTACGTGTTCATCATGGGCGTGGAGGAAGAAATCCTGCCGCACCGCTCCAGCATCGAAGCCGACACCATCGAGGAAGAGCGCCGCCTGGCTTATGTCGGCATCACCCGTGCGCGGCAGAACCTGGCGATGACCTTCGCCGCCAAGCGCAAGCAGTACGGCGAAATCATCGAATGCATGCCCAGCCGCTTCCTCGACGAACTGCCGCAGGAGGACCTCCAATGGGAAGGCCAGGAAGACGCGCCGGCCGAGGTCAAGACCGCCCGCGGCAACGACGCCCTGGCCGCCATGCGCGCGATGCTGAAGAAGTAACGGCGGCATCGCGAACCGCACCGCTGCCCTTTGTGGAGCAGCACGCTTGCTCGCGATCATCGTTGGTCGGGAAGCTGCCAACCGCCAGCAAGCTGGCGCCTACAGGTCGGGGTCGTCTCGTCGTTTGGCGTACTGCCTGAGTCAGCCGGCGACGATCGCCTCCAGTTCCTTTGCCGCCAGGCGCAGACGGGGCACGAAAGCGAGCAGCGCCTCCATCGAACACCGGATCACCGGCGCATGCGTGAACAGGCAGGCGCTCAGCTCACCCCGCGCATCGCGCACCGGGACGGCGCAGGCGACCATGCCGTCGATGAATTCTTCGGAGTCGGTGGCCATGCCTTCGTCCCGAATACGCGCCAGATCGTCACGCAGGGCGCTGAGATCGGTCAGCGTATTGCGCGCCATGCGCTGGATCGGCAGCCTCGGCAGGATGCGTTGCAGCCGCTCATCCGGGAGCGAAGCCAGGTAGAGCTTGCCGCTGGCCGTGCACCAAAGCGGCGTGCGGGTGCCGACGGGCAAGTTGATCTGCAGTGGCCAGTTGGTCTGCACGCGGTCGAAATAGAGCATGTCCAGGCCGTCCGGTATGGACAGGCCGCACGTCTCGCCGATCTCGTCCGAAAGCTGCCGCAGGATCGCCTGGCGCAACGCCTTGTGCTGCCCGCTGCGCAGGATATCCACTGCCGTCCTGTGCAGCCGGTCGCCAGGCAAGAGCCCGCCGCGCAAGCCAAACTGCAGGAAGCCCTCCTTCTCCAGCGTCTGCACCAGGCGATGGGCACTGGCCTTGGGGATATCCAGGTACTCCGCCAGCGCGCTGGGCGTCAGCGGCGCCTGAGCCGAGGCCACCGCCTCGATGATTTCGAGGACGCGGGTAATGGAGGAGCCTTTTTCGCGGGGGGTACTGCGCATCACATGCCCTGTTGTCGAATGGAGAAGTTTTGAGGACTGACGTACTGAACGTTCGTAGGCGCCAGCGTGCTGGCGATCACTAGAGCGCCCCGCCAGCACGCTGAAACGCCTACGACAAGTCGGGCGCGCCTGGCCAGCCGCACTTGGTCGGCCGCACCTGTCCGTCACTTCATGGTCGGCATCGAGAAGTCCGCCCCGGCACGGATCCCAGTCGGCCAGCGCCGGGTTACGGTCTTCATTCGGGTGAAGAAGCGCACCCCGTCCGGGCCGTGCATGTTCAGCGGCCCGAAGATCGAGCGTTTCCAGCCACCGAAGCAATAGAACGCCATGGGCACCGGGATGGGCACGTTGATGCCGACCATGCCCACCTTCACCTCTTCCTCGTACTGGCGTGCGGTGTCGCCGTCGCGGGTGAAGATGGAGGTGCCGTTGCCATACTCGTGTTCATTCACCAGCTTGAGGGCCGCGTCGAAGGAATCAACGCGCATGACAACCAGCACCGGCCCGAAGATTTCCTCTTTATAGATGCGCATCTCCGGGGTCACCCGATCGAAGAGCGTCGGGCCGAGATAGAAGCCATTCTCGTACCCCTCGACCTTCAGCCCGCGCCCGTCGCAGACCAGCTCCGCGCCCTCCTCGACACCCAGATCGATGTACCCGGCAACCTTCCTCTGGTGCTCGCGCGTCACCAGCGGGCCCATGTGCGGCTCGGGCTCGACGCCCGTACCCGGGCCGACGCGCATCCGTCCGATCTCGTCCTTCAGCATGCCGACCAGCTTGTCAGCGACCGCCTCGCCCACGCACACCGCCACCGAGATCGCCATGCAGCGCTCCCCGGCCGAGCCGTAGGCAGCGCCCATCAACGAGCTGACCACCTGCTGCGGATCGGCATCGGGCATGACCACCATATGATTCTTCGCCCCGCCCAACGCCTGGCAGCGCTTGCCGTGTGCCGAAGCAGTCTTGTAAATGTACTCGGCGATGGGCGTCGAACCCACGAAGCTCACCGCCTGTACACGCTTGTCGGTCAGCAGTACGTCCACCGCCTGCTTGTCACCGTTGACGATGTTCAACACGCCCGGCGGCAGCCCGGCCTCGGCCAGCAGCTCGCCAAGCAGCATGGTCGCACTGGGGTCCTTCTCCGACGGTTTGAGGACGAAGGTATTTCCGCAGGCGATGGCCACGGGCAACATCCACAACGGCACCATGGCCGGGAAGTTGAAGGGTGTGATCCCGACACAGACGCCCAGCGGCTGCATCAGCGAGTTGGAGTCGATATCCCGGCCGACATTGGGCGAGAAGTCGCCCTTGAGCAGGTGTGGAATCCCGCAGGCGAACTCCACCACCTCCAGCCCACGCGTGACTTCGCCCTGCGCATCGGAGAACACCTTGCCGTGTTCCAGCGAGATCAGCCGGGCCAGGTCGTCGCGGCGCTCTTCGAGCAGTGCCTTGAAGCGGAACATGACGCGGGCGCGCACCAGAGGTGGCGTCTTCGCCCAACCATCGAATGCTGCATGCGCGGCGGCGATGGCTTCGCGTGTTTCATTGGCCGAGGACAGCGAAACGTACAGACGCGGCTCGCCAGTGGCCGGGTTGTAGACGGTCGCATGGCGGTCGGAGCGGCCCGGGACGGCTTCGTTGTTGATCAGGTTACCGAGGGTCTTCATGGCGTCACTCCTGGTTCCAGACAGTTTCGTAGAGGTCGATGATTTCCGCCTCGGTCGGCACGCGCGGATTGTTGCCGGGTGACCCGGAGGCCAGCGCCTGCTTCGCCATGGTCTCGCGCAGTTCGAAGAAGCGCTCGCGGGCGATGCCGAACTCGGCCGGGCTCGGCACCTTGAGCTCCCGGTTCAGCGCGCGCAGCTCATCGAGCAACTTGGCGTTCGCGGTATCGATGTCGTCGGTCTGCGCCGCAACGCCCATGGCACGGGCGCAATCGGCGTAACGCGCCGGCGCTGCCGGTATCGAGAAGGCCGTGATCGCGGGCAGCAACATGGCGTTCGAGAGCCCGTGCGGCACGTGGAAGAACGCGCCGATCGGCCGGCTCATGCCATGCACCAGCGCCACCGAGGCGTTGGAAAAAGCGATACCGGCCAGGGTCGCACCGAGCATCATCGCCTCGCGGGCGGAGCGATTAGCGGGTTCGTGGTAGGCCGCGCGCAGGTTCGGCGCCAACAGGCGCATGGCCTCGAGCGCCTGGGCATCACCGTAGAGGCTGGCCTTGCGGCTGACGTAGGCTTCGATGGCATGGGTCAGCGCGTCGATGCCGGTGTCGGCGGTGACACGCGGCGGCAGCGACAGGGTCAGCTCGTAGTCGATCAAGGCGGCGACGGGCATGAAGCCAAGGCCCGCACAGAGCATTTTCTCGTCGCTGGTTTCGTCGGTGATGATGGTGAAGCGCGTCGCCTCCGAGCCGGTGCCGGCGGTGGTGGGAATGGCGATCAGTGGCAGCCCGGCCTCGCTGACGTCGCGTGGAAAACGGTAGTCGCGCATCTCGCCGCCGAACTTGCCAAGGATGCCGATGGCCTTGGCCGAGTCGATCGGGCTGCCGCCACCGAGGGCGATGATCGAATCGTAATCGCCTTGGCGGACCATCTCGACGCCGGCCCGAATCGAGGCGGCGGTCGGTTCTGGCAAGGTGTCGGCGAAGCAGTCGCTGGGGATGTCGGCTTTTGCCAGGGTCTCGCTGATACGCGCCACGTAGCCGAGTTCGACCATCATCCGGTCGGTGACGATCAGAGGGCGTTTACAGCCCAGGTTATGCAGCACGGAGACGATCTGCTGGCTGGCGCCGGCGCCGATTTCCATCAGGCGCGGCAGGACGATGCGATGGCTCATGGTGTTCTCCGGTGGACATTCGCGCCGCGCGAACGGTGCGCAGGTCTCGTTTGTCGTGATCCTGATAACTCGTATCGATCAGCTTCGAGACTAGAAACAACACCCCTATACGTCAACCTAAAACGAGACGTTTATTCTCGATATCGCTCAAGGGTATAGATGAATGCAGACTGTAGAACCGTCCGAAGCGCGGCTCGCCTCCCTCCGCAGGAAGGCAGCGCAGCGTGCCAGCGGGACCGCACCTGGCCACTAGCGGCGGGCATCGCGCCATCGCCGCAGGAGCGTGTCGCCTTCCATCTGCAGGCGTTGGCGTGACCGTCCGGCTTGCTCCCGCGCAGCCTCATCAAGGCTCGCCCGGTCAACATCGACATTGATCAAGGCGGCGCTGAGGGCGGCGTGGATGAGCACCGCACCGGCCTGAACGTCGCTCTGGACGTTCGCGGCTACGCAAGGCCATGCCTCGGCGGCCACTTCGAGGGCTTCCAGGCAGCAGTGCGCCAAGGCCAGGGGAACGGCACAGGCCTGACGCGCGGCTGCGTGCTTGTCATCGGCGTCGCCGTCGCGGGCGGCGGTCAGGTAATCGTCGAAGGCCTGCATGTCGTCGCCGGCGAAGCTGCCCGGCCGGCCCAATAGCGCTTCGGCGGCGTGCAACAGCCGCAGACGAGCCGGGTCGGAACCGTGCGCTTCACTGATACGCAGCCCTTTCACCACCAGCGCAAGGCCGATATCTGCCGTGACGGCAGCGGCGGCGCCGCAACCGGGGGTGGGCTTGCCAGCCGCCGTCGCAGCCCGGAAATCCGCCAGCGGCAGCTCCCAGACGCCTTCTTTTCTTGGCATTTTCAGCCTCCGGTGCCATTGATCTGCATGAAGCCTTCAGACCTGGATGGCCCCGGGAGAGTTGCCGGGGGCTCAGTGGGCCACGTTCAGCAATGTCGGTATGACTGACATGCCGACCCGCAGTTGCGCCAGCTCCGGCTGGTCGGGCTCGAAGACGATCTTTACCGGCACGCGCTGCACCACCTTGGTGAAGTTGCCAGTGGCGTTGTCCGGAACGATGGCGGAGAAGGTGACACCCGTCGCTGGCGCCAGGCTCTGCACATGGCCGCGCAAGGCCACATCCGGCAGCGCATCGACGCGCAGCATGACCGACTGCCCGGCCTGGATGCCGGCGAGCTCGGTCTCGCGGAAGTTGGCCGTCACGTACAGATCGGCCAGCGGAACGAGTGCCAGCAGGTTGTTGCCGGGTGCGACGTAGGCACCCGGGGTAACGGAACGCGCCCCGACCGTGCCATCGAAGGGCGCACGAATTTCGGTGTAGGAGAGTTGCAGGGCAGCCTGGTCACGCACCGCCTCTGCCCGGGCCAGGGCGGCCTTGGCCTGGCTGATCTGGGCATCGATCACGGCCGTTTCCTTGCTGGCAGCTGCCTGCGCCGCCCGGTCGCGATCCCGCACGGCGAGCCATTGCTGCAGCTCGGCGCTGGCCTTCTCCTGCTCTTCACGGGGCACGGCGCCAAGCTTGGACAGCGCCTGATAACGCGCGGCGCTGGCCTGCGCGAACCCGAGCGAGGCCGTGTCGGCGCGTAGGGTGGCCGCGGCCTGTTCGATGAGGGCGTCCTGCCGGCTCAGTGTCGCCTGCAGGTTCTCGATGGCCGCGCGCGCCGCGGTGACATCCGCCTCCGCCAGCGTTACGGCGATGCGGTAGTCGCGGTCGTCGAGGCGCACCAGCGGCTGCCCGGCCTTGACGGTCTGGTTGTCCTGCACGAGCACCTCGGCCACGTGCCCGGCGATCTTGGGCGCGATCCAGGTGGCATCGGCACGCACATAGGCATCATGGGTACTGGGATCGGACGGGCCGGTGGCCGCGTAAAGGCCGCCAACGAGCAGGACGGCAGCGGCGGGAAGCAGCAAGAGTTTCGCGTTCATATTGACTCAATGTGGGGCGGTAACTTTTGGGGGTGGCGGCGGGTATGCCCGGGTCGGCAGGAACAGCAGCAAGAGGAACATCACGGCCAGCACGGCGATGACCGCCAGGTAGGCGTCCGCCATCGCGAGCACATGCGCCTGATCGCTTACCCGGCCGGCGAGATCAGCCAGGGTTCCAGCCGCCGGGTGATGGCCGCGCGCGGCCAGGTGGTCGAGCAACACGAACGAATGGAACTGCTCCCGGTGACCAAGCAGGGCATCCATCAGGGCCACCCCGACGACAGTGCACACACCCCGAATGCCATTGACCATGGCGGAGGCGAACGGCCCCTCCATGGGGTGGACCACGCCGGTCGAAATCATCAGAAGCGGCACCACGACCATCGGCTGTCCCACCGCCTGGAAGGTCTGGATGAGGTAGAAATTCTCCATCGCCCACGCGGACGTCAGCTGACTCCCCGCCAGGCAGGCCATCGACAACAGCAGCAACCCGAGCCCGGCAACCCAACGCGCATCCACCCCTCGGCGATTGATCAGCGTGGCCACCAGCGGCGCCAGCAGCAGTTGCGCCAGCGCGTGGCCCAACGCCAGCGGCGCGACCTGCAGCGGACGAAAGCCGTGGACCTGGCTCATGTACAGAAGCGGCAGATTGCCGATGGTCACCACGAGCATCATCAGCGCCAGCGTTGAAACGCCGTAGGCGAAGTTGCGCCGGGCGAGCAGCTGAAGCTTGATCAGCGGTTGCGGGTGGGACCATTCGTGCAACAGGAACAGCGGTAGCAGCACGCCGGCGCCGACGAGCAGCGCCCGGATCAGCGGCGAGTGCAGCCAATCGAGCCGTTCCCCCTGCTCCAGCGCGAGCACCAGACAGACGATGCCGACGCAACCCAGCAGCGCGCCCTGCCAGTCCGCGCCCTTGAAACGCTCCAGCCGCAGCGGGTCTTGCGGCAGGCCATACGCGATCAGCGCAGCGCCCATCAGGCAAGGCGGAACGATCTGCCAGAACACCCATTGCCAGCCGACACCCTCCGTCCAAAGCGCCGACAACGGCAACGCGAGGTTCGGTCCGAAGGTGGCCGTCAGCGCATAGGCGCCCAACCCGTAGATCTTGGCGTGCCAGGGCAGAAAGCGCAGCGCGGCGGTCATCAGCAGGGGCGGCAGCGAACCGGCGGCCAATCCTTGCAGGATGCGCAGCAGCATCAGGCTGTCGGCCGTCGGCGCCAACGGGCATAGCACGCCCAGGCCGGCGAAAATCAGGGTCATGGTGATGCCAAAGCGGCGCAACGAGAAGGTCACCGCGAGCCAGGGGGCGACAAACATCGCCGCGACCTCGGCGGCCGCGTAGCAGGCGGTGAACCAGGTGCCGGCGTCATAGCCGATGCCAAACGCGCCTCGCAGATCCGCCAGCGCAATGGAGGTGATCCGGCTGTTGATGCCTGCGGTGAGCGTGGCCAGCAGCACCCCGACCAGCCCCAGCGCCAGCCGAAACGTGAAGGGCAAAGGCACCGGCGGACTCGCAACCACCGGGGCCGCCTCGCCATGGGCTCGAATTACGGAAGTGTTCATGGTAAGCGTTACCCACGGCAGGCCATGGGTCAGGAACTGTCATCAGGATAAAAAACCGGTACAGTGTACCGCCTAACGGTACAAACACAATGCAGGCGAACCCATTGAATTCCATTTCGACGAACAGCCAGAACGATACGGGCCGCGGCGCCATGCAGGTCATCGCCCGCGCCGCCGCGGTGTTGCGCGCGCTGGAGGGGCAAAAAGACGGGTTGAGCCTCGGAGCCATCGCCAAGGCGATCGACCTGCCCCGCTCCACCGTGCAGCGCCTGGTCGGCGCGCTGGAAGTCGAGGGCATGCTCGAAGCCGGGCCTGGCGGCGTGCGGCTGGGCCCGGCCATCCTGCGGCTGGCCTCCGGCGTCAACAGCGATCTGGTGACGCTGGCTCGGCCGCATCTGCAACGCTTGGCAGAAGCGTGCGACGAGACCGTCTGTCTCATCCAGGCCAAGGGCACGACGCTGGGCATTGTCCATGCCGTGATCTCGAACCAGGAGTTACGCGTCGCGCCGCTACCGGATCACCTGCTGCAGATGCATGCCACCAGCGCGGGCAAGGCCCTGCTCGCCGGCCTGCCGGATGAAACCATCGACAACCTGCTGCCCGACCCCCTGCCCCGGCTGACGGCTCACACCCTCAGCAGCCGTGCGGCCTTGCATCGCGAACTGGCCAAGGTTCGCGAGGAGGGCTTCGCCTATGACTGGCAGGAACACGTCCAGGGCGTGTGCGCCATCGGCACCGCCCTCTATGCGGGCGGCGCGGCTTATTCGGTGTGCATCCTCGCGCCAACCTTCCGCTTCGAGCCCGCGCTGGAGCGATTGCGCGAGGCGCTGCTCGAGTGCAGACAAGCGATCGAGCGAAGCTGCGGGTTGTAGCGATCCGCCGAGCGCACTGCTCAGGCGCCAGCGGCCGGCCCTTTCCACGCCAGCAGCACGTCGAGCATACGGTTGGAAAAGGCCCACTCGTTGTCGTACCAAGCCAGCACTTTCACCAGTTCGCCCTGCACCCGCGTGTGGCTGAGGTCGGCCACGCAGGAGGGCGCGTAGCCGATGAAATCGCGCGAAACCAGCGGCTGCTCATTGCACTCCATCACCCCCGGGTCCAGACGTTGCGCACCTTCGCGCAGGATCTGGTTCACCGCCGCCGCGTCTGCGGGTGGGCGCTCGGCCGTGAACGTCAGGTCGACCAGCGATACATTCGGCGTTGGCACCCGCACCGCCAGGCCATCGAGGCGCCCCGCCAGTTCCGGCAGCACCAGACCGATGGCCTTGGCCGCCCCGGTGGTCGAGGGGATCATCGACTCCGCCGCCGCGCGGGCGCGGTAAAGGTCCTTGTGCGCCTTGTCCAGCAGGCTCTGGTCATTGGTGTAGGAATGCACCGTGTTGAGCAGTCCCTGACGAATGCCGACCGCGTCATGGAGCACCTTGGCCAGCGGCGCCAGGCAATTGGTGGTGCAGGAGGCATTGGAAATGACCTTCTGCTCGCCCAGCAGCTGGTGATTGACGCCGTAGACGACGGTCAGGTCTGCGCCATCCAATGGGTGCGAGGCGAATACCCGGCCGGCACCGGCCCGCAGATGCTGCTCGATCATGTCGCGCTTCTTGAATTTGCCGGTGCACTCCAGCACCACGTCCACCCCCAGCGCCTTCCACGGCAACTGGGTGGCATCGCGCTCGGCCAGCAGGCGAATCGACTGGCCGCGCACGCGCATCGTCTCGCCGTCCAGCTCGATGGGCTCCTGAAAGCGGCCGAATGTCGTGTCGAAGCGCGTCAGGTGAACCATCGCCGCCCGCTCGCTGAGGTCGTTGATGGCGACGATCTGGATCTGGCTCTCGAGGTTCCGCTCGAACAGGGCACGCAGTACAGCTCGGCCGATACGGCCATAGCCATTGATGGCAATACGCAACATGGCGGTCTCCTGGTGAGGTTGAGGCTGGTGCAAGGTTAGGTGGAGTATCCGGGGTCGCGTTCAGTACCACCCGACGGAGATCAATGAACGGGCGAAACCCGCACACCGCTCGTCAGTCGTAACCTCACAGACCCTCTACCCCGGCCCTGCGAATCGCAAGGGGATGCGCATGAGCGAATCGAACGAGCCACCCTGGTGGAAAGGCGCGACCGTCTATCAGATCTATCCGCGGTCTTTCGCGGACAGCAATGGCGATGGCATTGGCGACCTCAACGGCGTGCGGCGCCACCTCGACTACCTGCAACGCCTCGGCGTGGATGCGCTCTGGCTGTCGCCGATCTTCCGCTCGCCAATGGCCGATGCCGGCTACGACGTCAGCGATTACTGCGACATCGACCCGCTGTTCGGCTCGCTGGACGACGTCGACCAACTGATCGCCGAAGCCCACGCTCGCGGTATCCGCCTGCTGCTGGATTTCGTGCCCAACCACACCTCGGACGAACACCCCTGGTTCGTCGAGTCGCGCCGCTCGCGGGACAACCCCAGGCGCGACTGGTACATCTGGCGCGACCAGCCGAACAACTGGCGCGCCGCGCTGGGTGCCGGCAGTGCCTGGACCTGGGACGAATCCACCCGGCAGTACTACCTGCACCTCTTCCTCGCCAAGCAGCCGGACCTCAACTGGCGCAACCCCGAGGTGGTCGAGGCGATGCATGGGGTGCTGCGCTTCTGGCTCGACCGCGGCGTCGACGGCTTTCGCATCGACGTCGCCCACTGCATCGGCAAGGACCCGGCCCTCGCCGATGACCCGCGCTGCCAGGCTGGCCAACCGCTGTCGGACTTCAATGACCAGCCCTATAGCCACGAGGTCATGCGTGGCCTGCGACGGCTGGTCGACAGCTATCCAGGCGAGCGCGTGCTGGTCGGCGAGGTGAACATCCGCTCCACCGAACGTGTGCTGCAGTACTACGGCGCCGGAGACGAGCTGCACCTGGCCTTCAACTTCACGCCGCTCGACGTGCCCTGGGACCCGGCGCGATTTCGCGCGTGCATTGGCGAAATCGAGCACTGGCTCAAACCAGCCGGCGCCTGGCCGACCTGGGTGCTGTCGAATCACGACAACATTCGCCATCGCAGCCGCTATGGCGGCTCCGAAGAGGCTGCTCGAGCCGCCGCGGTGCTGCTGTTGACGCTGCGCGGCACGCCCTTCATCTACCAGGGCGACGAGCTGGGTCTGGAAGACGCACCGATCAGCACCGACACCCGCGTCGATCCGGGCGGCCGCGATGGATGCCGCGCGCCCATGCCCTGGCTGTTCGAACCGCCCCATGGCTGGGAAGGTGCTGCGCCCTGGTTGCCGTTTCCGCCCGAGGCCGATAACCGTTCGGCCGAGCGCCAGGTCGGTGCGGCGAGTGCCATGTTCACGCTCTACCAGCGCCTGCTGGCCGCGCGCAGGACCAGCCCGGCACTGCAACGGGGCGACTTCACGGAGCTGCCCTCGCCGCCCGAGGTGCTGGCCTATCGCAGGGCGCTCGGCGATGACCGCCGGCTGGTCTGCATCAACTTTGCTGCCCGTGCGCAACCCTTCGAGCGAAGCGGGCGCTGGACCATCGAGGTCGCCAGCGATGGTCTTGGCGAGGGCGATCTCTACAGGGGCCACCTCGCCGCAAGCCAGGCCCTGATCCTGCGCCCGACGGAGCCTTGAACGTGGCTCCGACCATCTCACCTCCCGTTCGGATGACTCAGCGATGATCCAGACACTCGATGCCGACCAATGGCGCGCCTGGCACGGCGCCGACTTTCCGCATGACTGCTGGCATGTCGAAGACGACACGCTCTGCGCGATCGCCGGACCACGGCGTATCGATCTCATATCGCGGCGCCGCTACCGCGATTTCCGGCTGCGCTTCGAATTCGCGCTGCCGGAGGCCGGCAACTCCGGCGTGTTCTGTCGCGTCGAGGAAGATGTCGAGCTCAGCTGGCACAGCGGCCCGGAGCTGCAGTTACTGGACGACGCCGGCCATCCGGACGGTCGCGAGCCCAGCACGCGCAACGGCGCCCTGTATGCACTGCTGCGGCCGGAGCCGGAAACCCCGCTCGTGCCCGATCAGTTCATCGAAGGCGCCTTGAACGTATGCGGTGCGGAGGTCGAGCACTGGCTGGCCGGCCGTTGCGTGCTTCGCTATCGCCTTGATGATCCGGCCCTGCGCGAACGAATCGCCCGCAGCAAATTCAGCACCCATCCCCGCTTCGCCCAGGCCGCTGAGGGCCACATCGTGCTGCAGCATCACGGGGAGGCGGCACGCTTTCGCCGTTTGTCGATCGAAACGCCTGACTGAAGCGGCCCCTTGGAACCGGGCGCGAAATTAAGCGAGAATGCGCGGCTTTCCAGGCTGCGGAAGGCAGTGACGAATGGATGCCGGATCGAATCGAGCTGGGCGCTCGCCTGAACAAGGCGCAGCGCCCAGCTGGCTTTCGGCACCGCGATTCGTCAAGCGAACCCGGCCACCCAAGCTCGAGGTAGCGCGTTCGTGGAACAGCTGAAACAGAAGATTCGCAATGAAGGCATCGTACTCTCCGACCGCGTCCTGAAAGTCGATGCCTTTTTGAACCACCAGATCGACCCGCTGCTGATGCAGCAGATCGGCCAGGAATTCGCCCGTCGTTACCGCGATGAGGGCATCACCAAGATCGTCACCATCGAGGCGTCCGGCATTGCGCCGGCGATCATGGCGGGGCTGGAACTCGGGGTACCGGTGATCTTCGCTCGCAAGCATCAGTCGCTGACCCTGACCGATCACCTGCTCACAGCTTCGGTGTATTCGTTCACCAAGCAGGTCGAGAGCACCATCGCCATCTCGACCAACCATCTGTCGCCCGCTGATCGGGTACTGGTCATCGACGACTTCCTCGCCAACGGCAAAGCCGCCAAGGGCCTGATCTCGATCATCCAGCAGGCGGGCGCCAGCGTCGCCGGACTGGGCATCGTCATCGAGAAGTCCTTCCAGGCCGGGCGCCGAGAGCTCGAAGAAGCGGGCTTTCGTGTCGAATCGCTGGCCCGCGTCGCCGCCCTCAGCGACGGGCAGGTCGTCTTCGTCGATTAACCCGCCGCCGGTTCACTCCCGGCGCCACAGAGCGACCAGTGCGCCCTGGGTGCCGGCGACCGGGTCGCTGACCGGCACGCCGACCTGCTCGGCCCTCGCTCTCGCCTCGTCATGGCGCCCTTCGTCGGGCCGCAGCAGATCGTACTGCTGGTCGACGGGGTAGCCGCCCACCACTTCGAAATCCGCACTGGCGCTGAGCTGGCAATGCCCGGTTCCGGCCGGCAGGACCAGCGCATCACCCGCCGCCACGTCCACCTCCTGCCCCTGCTCGCCGCCGAGCATCAGGCGCGCCGAGCCGCGCGAGACACCGAGCACCTCGTGCGCCGTGGAGTGGAAGTGATGGTAGTCATAGACCCCGGCGCGCCATTGCGCCGGCCACAGGTGGCTGTTGAACAGGTTTTCGAACGCGCTGGCGTAATCGCTGCCGGCCAGCGGCAACTGACGATAGACGAGCACCGGATGCGGACTGTTGGGTGTGCGGCCGTCACTGGAAAAGTGCAGCTGCTCGGGTTGCGGAGCGGAACTGGGCATGAGCACCTCGTTGCGGGGCCTGGGCCGTGGCCCGGGCGATGAACCATGGTCGTTCGACCCGCCGCTGACCGGCTTTGCTCCCCTGGAAACGACAAAGCCGCCCGAAGGCGGCTTTGACAGACCGGCTGGATTACAGACCGGACATATGCTTGATGGCGGCCATCAGCTCGTCATCCGAGCAGTCCCCGCAGGTGCCTTTCGGCGGCATGGCGTTGATGCCGGAGATAGCCTTGGCCAGCAGGCCGTCCAGGCCACCTTCCTTGTCTGCGCGGGCTTGCCAGGCGGCGGAGTCACCGACCTTCGGCGAATCCAGCAGACCGGTGCCATGGCAGGCGTTGCAGAACTTGCCGACCACGTCCTCGCCACTGCGGGCACCGCCGCCAGCGGAAGCGGTCGCAGCGCCTGCAGCTGCACACTCTTCACCTTGGATACATACTTCGCCCACCGGCTTGAGTCGCTCGGCGATGGCGTCTTCGTTGGTCGCAGCCTGAGCGCTCACTGCCCACAGGGCCACTACGGCAGTCTGTGCTACCAGGATCTTCTTAATCAGGTTCACCTTACACCCTCATGTGGCTAGACACGCCCGCGGCCACGGTAACGCGAGCGGCCGACAGTATAGCGGCAAGCCGCGTCCGCCGAAAACAACCCATGCCCCGGCGCTCGCCAAGGCGACGCTTTGTCGCAGCGCGGCAGCCTGTCCGAACGGGTCTAGAAATTGGCTGGCGTGGTGGCGCTGATCAGGCGCGCGGGGGTATCGAACGGGTTGCGGAAACGATGCGGTTTGCTGCTTTCGAAATAGTAGCTGTCGCCGCTTTCGAGAATGTAGGTCTGGCCGCTGACGGTGAGTTCCAGACGACCTTCGACGAGCATGCCGGCCTCTTCGCCCTGATGCGAGAGCATATCGGTGCCGGTGTCGGCCCCGGGCGGGTAGGTCTCGGCGAGAAACGCGATGGCGCGCCCAGGATGCGCCTTGCCCACCAGTTTCATGCTCACCGCACCGTCGGAAATATCGATCAGCTCACCCGCCTTGTAGACGACCTGGGTGTCGCTGTCTTGATCGAAATCGGGCGAAAAGAACTCCACCAACGACATGGGGATGCCGCTCAGCACCTTTTTCAGCGAGCTGATGGAAGGGCTGACACTGTTCTTCTCGATCATGGATATCGTGCTGTTGGTTACGCCTGCACGTTTGGCGAGTTCACGCTGGGACAGGCCCTTGAGCTTGCGGATGGTTTGCAGTCGAACGCCGACGTCCAATACGGGAGCCCCCAATCAAGAGCAATAACGGAGGCCGCTATGATGGCGAGGGCGTTCAGTATTTTCAACACGCCGGAACGAAATGCCCCGGCGGTGGCGCATCACCGCGGCAGCGCCGCGACGACCGACAGCTCGACGAGGATTTCCGGCTCGCAGAGCTTGGCTTCGACCGTGGCGCGGGCCGGCGCAACGCCCTCCGGCAACCATCGATCCCAGACCGCGTTCATACCGGCGAAATCGGCATCGATGTCCTTCAGGTAGATGGTCACCGACAGAAGGTGCT
Source organism: Stutzerimonas marianensis (assembly GCF_022810315.1). NCBI lineage: Bacteria > Pseudomonadati > Pseudomonadota > Gammaproteobacteria > Pseudomonadales > Pseudomonadaceae > Stutzerimonas > Stutzerimonas marianensis. The sequence goes on from NZ_JALGRD010000008.1 coordinate 176,871, forward strand.
GCTTGTCGGTGCCGGCCTCGGCGAGCAGACGCTCGATGTTTTCCAAGGTCTCGCGGGTCTGCTGCTCGATCCCGGCACTCATGTCCTCGCCCACTTGGCCAGCCAGGTATACGGTGTCGCCGTGGATGACGATCTGGCTCATCCGGGCATTAGTGTGCAGGCGCTGTATGGGCATGCTTATGAGGCTCCTTGGGTTTGCCGTAGCGGAAGATATCCAGGCCATCGGTGCTGATCTGGGTGCGCTTTTTCGCCAGCAGGTCGGCGAGCAGACGCCCTGACCCGCAGGCCATGGTCCAACCCAGGGTACCGTGGCCGGTGTTCAAAAACAGGTTGCGATAGGCCGTGGCGCCGATGATGGGCGTGCCGTCCGGCGTGGCGGGGCGCAGCCCGGTCCACAGCTCAGCCTGGCGAGGGTCGCCACCCAGGGGGAACAGATCACCGACGACCATCTCCAGGGTCTCCCGGCGGCGCGGGTTGAGCGACAGGTCATGCCCGGCGATCTCGGCCATGCCGCCGACGCGAATGCGCTGGTCGAAGCGGGTGATGGCGACCTTGTAGGTTTCGTCGAGCACGGTGGAAACCGGCGCCATGGCCGGATTGCCGATCGGTACGGTGAGTGAATAGCCCTTGAGCGGGTAGACCGGTACACGAATACCGAGCGGCTTGAGCATCTGTGGGCTGTAGCTGCCGAGCGCGAGCACGTAGCGGTCGGCCCGCTCGAGCGTGCCGTTGATCCAGACACCTTCGAGTCGATCCCCGGCGAACTCGAGGCGCTGAATATCCTGGTTGAAGCGGAACTCGACGCCCAGGGCACGCGCCATCTCGGCCAGGCGGGTGGTGAACATCTGGCAGTCGCCGGTCTGGTCGTTGGGCAGGCGCAGCGCACCGCTGAGCTTGTCCGAGACCTGCGCCAGCGCCGGCTCGGCACGTGCGATCCCGGCGCGATCGAGCAGTTCGTAGGGCACGCCGGATGCTTCCAGCACGGCGATGTCCTTGGCGGCGTTGTCCAGCTGCGCCTGGGTGCGGAACAGCTGAGTGGTGCCGCGTTGGCGGCCTTCGTATTCGATGCCGGTCTCGGCGCGCAGTTGGTCGAGGCAATCGCGGCTGTACTCGGACAGGCGCACCATGCGCTCCTTGTTCACGGCATAGCGCGCCGCCGTGCAATTGCGCAGCATCTGCGCCATCCACAGGTACTGTTGCGCATCGCCGGTCAGCTTGATCGCCAGCGGGGCATGACGCTGCATCAACCACTTCATGGCCTTGAGCGGCACACCGGGCGCGGCCCAGGGTGAGGCGTAGCCAGGCGAAACCTGCCCGGCATTGGCAAAGCTGGTCTCCATGGCGACGGCGGGCTGACGATCCACGACCACCACCTCGAAACCGGCCCGCGCCAGGTAGTAGGCACTGGTCGTGCCGATCACACCGCTTCCCATCACCAGAACACGCATCGCCGCCTCCTGCCCGCTCGCCACCGGGCTTTTCAGAGTCACTGTTGAGCGGAGTATAGAAAGAGCTAGACAGTGGTTCTCGCTATATAACCGGCTATATTTGCGATTTATTCACGCCTGGAACGGCTTTTGTGGAGTCGATACCCCTGTGAGAACCAAGCATCAATCGCGCCGTGAGCTGGACAAGATCGACCGCCAGATCCTCCGCCTGCTGCAGGCCGAGGGACGCATGCCTTTCACCGAGCTCGGCGAGCGCATCGGCCTGTCGACGACCCCCTGCACCGAGCGGGTCCGGCGGCTGGAGCGCGAAGGCATCATCATGGGCTATACCGCGCGGTTGAATCCGCAACATCTCAAGGGCGGGTTGCTGGTATTCGTCGAAATCAGCCTGGCCTACAAATCCGGGGACATCTTCGAGGAGTTCCGCCGCGCGGTGCTCAAGCTGCCCCACGTGCTGGAATGCCACCTGGTGTCCGGCGACTTCGATTACCTGATCAAAGCGCGCATTTCGGAAATGGCGTCGTATCGCAAGCTGCTCGGCGACATCCTGCTCAAGCTGCCGCACGTGCGCGAATCCAAGAGCTACATCGTGATGGAGGAGGTCAAGGAATCGCTCGAGCTGCCCGTGCCCGACTGAGCCTCGTTTTGCCACGCTGACGCCGCTCGCACTACTCTTGCCCGATCGATCGCATTCCAAGGCCCGACCATGACCCGGCAACCCGCCACCCCTCTCGACGCCCATGCGCCCTCCTACTACGCCGCAACCACCAACCGCTCGCTCGACCTGCCGCGGCTCGAAGGCGAGCGGCAGGTGGATGTCTGCGTCGTCGGAGGCGGGTTCACGGGGATCAACACGGCGATCGAACTGGCCGAACGAGGGTTCACGGTGGCCTTGCTCGAAGCCCGTCGGATCGGCTGGGGCGCCAGCGGGCGTAACGGCGGGCAACTGATCCGCGGGGTGGGCCACGACGTCGAGCAGTTCGCGCCGATCCTGGGCGAGTCCGGCGTCGACGAGCTCAAGCGCATGGGCTTCGAAGCCGTGGAGATCGTCCGCGAGCGGATAGCGCGCCATGCGATCGAGTGCGACCTCACCTGGGGCTATTGCGATCTCGCCACCAAGCCACGTCATCTCGAGGCGTTCGATGAAGACCACGCCGACCTGCAGCGCCTGGGCTACCGCTACCCACTGCGTCGCCTCGACCGCGCCGGGCTGGGCGAGATCATCCACTCCGACCGTTACCTCGGCGGCCTGCTGGACATGGGTTCAGGGCACCTGCACCCGCTCAACCTCGCCCTTGGCGAAGCGGCAGCGGCCCAGGCGCTCGGTGTGCAGCTGTTCGAACAATCCCCTGCCGTGCGTATCGATCAGGGCAGCGAGGTGCGCGTCCATACCCCGCAAGGTGTCGTCCGCGCCCGGCATCTGGTGCTGGCGTGCAACGCCTACCTGGGCAACCTCAACCCGACGCTGGCGGGCAAGGTGTTGCCGGCCGGCAGCTACATCATCGCCACCGAACCCCTGTCCGAATCGCTGCGCCAGGATCTGCTGCCGACCCATGCCGCGGTCTGCGACCAGCGCGTGGCACTGGACTATTTCCGCCTGTCCGCCGATGGCCGGCTGCTGTTCGGTGGTGCCTGCCACTATTCCGGGCGCGATCCGCAAGACATCGCGGCCTACATGCAGCCGAAGATGCTCAAGGTCTTCCCGCAATTGCGGGGCACCCGCATCGACTACCAATGGGGCGGGATGATCGGCATCGGTGCCAACCGCCTGCCGCAGATTGGCCGCCTCGCCGGGCAGCCGAACATCTACTACGCCCAGGCCTATTCCGGCCATGGGCTGAACGCCACGCACCTGGCCGCACGGCTACTGGCTGAAGCGATCTGCGGCCAAGCTCAAGGGCGCTTCGACCTCTTCGCGCAGGTGCCGCACCCGACCTTCCCGGGGGGGCAGCGGCTGCGTTCGCCACTGTTGGCGCTGGGCATGCTCTGGTATCGCTTCAAGGACCTGTTCTGAATTCCGCCGCTGCGTTGGCGTCCAATCGCAAGTACCAGACCTGAAACGGAGTGACCTTGCGCATGCGTCTGCTGCTTGTCGCAGTACTGTTGCTGTCGGGCTGCGCCGGGCAACTTCCCCCACCCCAGCCATCCTACGCGCTGCCCGCGACCGCCTCCGACCTGCATCACCAGCTCACCGCCCTCGCCGCGCGACAACCGGACGACCATTCCGGGTTTCGCCTATTGCCATCCAGCGCCGACGCCTTTGCCGCACGCATGAAGATGATCCGTCGAGCCCAGACGAGCCTCGACGTGCAGTACTACATCGTGCACGACGGTCTCAGCACCCGCGCCCTGGTGGACGAGCTGATCCAGGCGGCCGACCGCGGTGTCCGCGTGCGGCTGCTGCTGGATGACACCACCAGCGACGGCAACGACTACCAGATCGCGACGCTCGCCGCGCACCCCAACATCCTGGTGCGGGTGTTCAACCCGCTACGGGTCGGACGGAGCAACATCCTGACCCGCTCCCTGGGCCGCCTGCTGCACCTGTCGCTGCAGCACCGGCGGATGCACAACAAGCTGATGCTGGCCGACAGCAGCCTGGCAATCGTCGGTGGCCGCAACCTCGGCGACGAGTACTTCGATGCCAAGCCCGGGCTTAATTTCACCGACATCGACCTGCTCGCGGCAGGGCCGGTTGCCCAGCAGCTGGCCACCAGTTTCGACGAATACTGGAACCATGAGCTCAGCGTGCCGATCCAGGCGTTCCTGCGCCGGCCACCGACCGAGGCGGATCTCGACGAGGTGCGTCGTCAGGTCGCCATCTACCTCGACGACCAGCGCCGGCGTGACACGACGCGGTATCGGCAGTTGATGGCCGAGCCGCAGCACCTGGATCTCGACGACTGGTTCGATGCCCTGATCTGGGCCCCAGCCGAAGCCCTCTGGGACCATCCGGGCAAAGTCACCTCACCGGGCGTGCCTGACGAAGAATTACTCCTGACCACACGGCTGCAGCCCCACATGGACGCCGTGGAACACGAGATGACGCTGATCTCCGCCTATTTCGTCCCGACCGACACGGGCGTCGACTACCTGACCGGCCATGCCGAGAAAGGCGTCGCCATCCGCGTGCTGACCAACTCCCTCGAAGCGACCGACGTTCCAGTAGTTCACGGCGGTTATGCGCCCTACCGCAAGCCGTTGCTCGAGGCAGGCGTCCGGCTGTTCGAGCTGCGCCGGCAGCCGGATCAGGAAACCTCCTACAACCTGAGCGGTAGCTCGGAATCGAGCCTGCACAGCAAGGCGGCCGTATTCGACCAGCAACAGGTATTCCTTGGCTCGCTGAATTTCGACCCGCGCTCGATTCTCTGGAACACGGAAGTCGGCATTCTCGTCGACAGCCCGGAACTGGCCAGCGAAGTCCAGCGGCTGACACTGGAGGGTACCTCGCCGGCCGTCAGCTACGAGGTTCGTCTGGCCGAGCGGAGCGGTGCGCAGCGCCTGGTCTGGATAGCCGAAGACGAGGGGCAGCAGCGCGTGCTGACCCGCGAACCCGGCGGCGCCTGGCGCCGCTTCAATGCCTGGATCAGCCGGGTCATCGGCCTGGAGCGCATGCTCTAGGCGACACCGGCGCTCAGCCCCGGTTTCACGACGCTTCGGCCAAGATAGACCGGTGATACGCCGTTTCGCTTGTTTTCATTCTTTGGTGTGATAGCTCGCGCCTCGGCGCTGGCTAGGCTGGAGTGGTGATGCCGGCCACCGGCACCTGGCTCTATAAGAATAAAAAGGAGCGCGACATGCATCATCGCAAATGGATATGGATGGTGACCTTCCTGATCGGCTGCTTTTCGGCCCTGATCAACCCGGCCCAGGCCCAGTCGTTCGCCGCCCTCGAAGGGATGCAGATCCACGCCAACCGCGCCACCAGCAGCCTGCTGCTGTATCGCGGCGAAGGCTTTCAGAAAAGTCATCTGGCACGGATGGAGCAGGATCTGCAGACACTCGCCGCGACGGTCAGCGCGTTCCCCGATGCGAGCCCTGAACTGCTCGAGCGCCACCAGGCGCTGCAGACGCTTCTGCGAGAGGGCGCCGCCTTTGGTCGCGAAGAAGACGACATGCCCTGGGGCTGGCCGCTGGAGATGAGCAAGGCGCTACGCGACTTCCTAACCGCCGTGCGCAGCCAGCAAGGGGCCGACGCGCATGCCGAGCTGCCGGCGAAGGTCGAGTACCTCACCGTGCAATACCTCAGCCGCGCCTATGTCGGCTCGTTCGAAACGGCGCGCGAGCAACCGGATACCTACCTCGGCCAGGATGAACGGCGCCTGGTGCCCGCGATCGACACGCAACTCGCGGCGTTGGATGGCAAGTCCGACCCGGCCATCGCCAAGCTGAAGGCGCGCTGGAGCTTTCTCAAGGTCGCGCTGGAAGACATGAACAGTGGCAACAACAGCTTCAACACCGCCTCGGGGCGCCCCTTCGCGCCGATCATGGTTGACCGCCATGCGCGTGGCCTGAGCGAGCAGTGGATGGCGCTGTCCCGCTGATCAGCGCTGCGCAGTCGGCCCAAGCGGACGCGGCCGCACGGGCCCGACCCGCGCCTCGATGGCCTGCCGCAAGGGTTCACGCAGCCCCAGCATGAACCCCAGCTCCGCCGCGACGAACAGCGGCCCGATGATCAGCCCGCTAAGGTCGTCGATGAATGCGGGCTTGCGGCCCTCGAAATAGTGTCCGACGAACTGAATCGCCCAACCGACCACGAACAGCCCGAGTCCCGCGCCTAGCCACACACCCGTCGGCCGCTGCGCGAGCCCCGCGCCCACCCAGACGCATAGCGCCAGCACCAGCGCCATCAGCACGGCGTAGCGCAGGTCGAGTCGCAGATAGAAGAGGATCGCCACCGCCGCCGCCAACACGGCCGGGCTGAGCCAGAAGCCGAGGAGCTCGGCACCTGGGCGGGACAGCAGGATCGCCACCGCCAGCACGATCATGGGGATGCCGATGAAATGGCTGAGCAGATTGCGCGGGTCGCGGTGGTAGGCCGCGTATTGAGCAAGGTGGTCGGTGAGGGTCTTCATGGCGCACTCCAGTTGGCCTGCCTACGAGTGTAGCCAGCCGCACGCGGCCAGCCATCGCCGCGCCCCGCCAAACAGCAGGGCGCTTGTGCCATCTCAGGGCTCGGGTCGATAGCCCAGGCGCAAGCCGCCCCAGTGCCGACCGAGGACCGTGATCGGAACAGAAATGTCGTGCATCAACTCGCCGGTGTCACGGCTGTAGGTCTGCAGCAGCACCTTGCGCTGGTGACTGCCGCATCGGCCGCCGGTGCGGTCGTTGAACAACCGCTTGCTGCGGCTGCGCACCCGATCGACCGCCGGATCACCCGTCGGCGGCTGGCTGAAGGCGCGGTTATGCGTGGGCACGTAGCCGTCCGGGGTGGTCGCAATGGCGTAGATCAGCGCCTCGTTCTGCCCCAGCAGCGGCTCCTGGATGTCCGGCAGCACCTGGTCGGCGTAGCGATCGAAACGGGTGTGGTAGCGCACCGGGTCGGTACCAGGCTGGGCCTGGTAGTTGCGATCGAACAGGTCCTCGACGGTCAGCCTGCCGGCGGCCAGGTCCGCCTCGAATCGAGCGGCAATGGCGGCGGCGCCTTCGCGGGCCAGGTCGAAGATACGCTGGTGATAGGCATCGAGTTGGACCTCGGCCAGCTGTTCGCTGACGGCCTCGGCCTGGCCGACGAGATTCTCCGCCGCCTTTTCCAGCTGCCGGGTCTGCGTTTCGCTGTCCAGCGCGTCGCTGCGCAACTGTTCCAGCGCGACGAAAAGCTGCGCCAGTCGTTCATGGTTACTGGCGGTGCCAGCGGTGATTTCGGCCACTTGCGTCTCGACGTCGACGGCCAGTTCAGCGATGCCGGTCAGCTGACTGCCGGTGGTCGCGATCTGCTGCGCCGCCTCATCGAGCGCTTGTGCCTGGCGGTGGATGTGGCTGACAACCGCCTGGCTCTGCTCGCGAATGTCACCGACCATCCGCCCCACTTCTTCTGTCGCGCTGCTGGTGCGGCCCGCCAGGTTGCGCACTTCATCGGCGACAACGGCAAAGCCCCGCCCGGCCTCACCGGCGCGCGCCGCCTCGATGGCAGCGTTAAGCGCAAGCAGGTTGGTCTGACTGGCAATGGACTGGATCACGTCGGTGATCTGGCGGATCTCCTCGGTGCGCGCCGACAGGCCGTCCAGCAGCTCGCGGCTGGATTGCGTCTGGGCACTGAGCTGCTGCATCCGCTCGATGGCCTGCAGCAGGTCGGCACGCCCACTGTCGCTGCGGCTGCGCACCGCCTGGGCGGCGTCGAGCGCGTGGCGCGCCCGGTCTGCGCTCTGCTGCTCGGTCTCGGTCATCGCCTGGGCGCCGTCGGCAATCTCGCCGATGGCCGCCAATTGGGATGTCAGCCGCGCCGCGAGTTGTTCGGCGCTGAAGGAAACCTGCGCCGCCGACAGGGCGTTGTGGCAGGTATGTCGAGACAAGGTCCGGCTCAGATCGGTAAAGCCGTCGCCGTTCGCTCCAGCGTTCGGCGTCTCCCCCAGTTGACCGCGCCACGGCCCCAGCCAAGGCCACAGGGCCAACAGCAGAACGGACACGGCGGTGAGCGCGAAGGGCAGCGCCATCCAGGTATGGAACAGCAGCAGCGCGATCAGGGCACCCGCATGAAGCAGGCAGGCCCAGCGATGACGGCGGAAGGCAGGGCGCATGGATGGCCTCTTGTTGTGTGTCGGTATGGACCGTCTTGTAGCACCTCGCCCGGACAGCGGCAGCCATCCTTTGGTCGCAGGGCGAACAAGACAGGATGACAGCTTAGCGGCCGCCGCTCGCCAACCTTTAATGCCCCGCGGCGTGCATCGGCCTAAGGAGCGTCCGGCGTAGCCAACGGCAATCCGAGCTGCACCCGGCGGCGCAGCCAGGGGCTGGGCCGGTAGCGCGGTTCCTGCCCGTAACACTGCTGCAGGCCTTCGAGGACGCCAAGAATGCGCGCGGGGCCGTAGTGCTCGGCGAACCCGAGCGGCCCCTTCGGATACCCCAGTGCGACCTGTACGGCACGGTCGAGTGTCGGCAGGCTGGCGATGCCCTTCTGAGCGATTTCGCACCCCAGGTTGACGATGCTGGCGATGACCCGCTGGCTGACGAAACCGGGCGAGTCGTTGATGACCTCCACCGGCACGCCATCGCAGCTCAACGCCTGGCGTGCCTGTGCCTCCAGCGCCGGGTCGAGTGCCGGCTGACGCATCAGCACTCGGCGCTTGTCGAGGTCGCTGAAACAATCGAGCGCCAGGGTCCGCTGGCCCGGCAGCCCGAGGCGCGCAATGCGCTGGCTGGCATCCTCGCCCAGCGGCGTGATCAGGCAAATCGCCCGTTCGGTAGGCGCTTCGCCGCTTTCCAGCACTGCACCGGCTTGCTGCAGCACGGCACCGATACGCCCGCGCAGCTCGGGGTCGAGGCTGTCGAGCCAGAACGGGCGGTCCAGCCGAACCGGTTCGTGCTGCGGCTCGGGGCTGCGCAGCTGTTGGCCGCTCTCGTAGCGGTAGTAACCCTGGCCGGTCTTGCGCCCGAGCAACCCCGCCGCAACACGCTGCGCCGCCAGGTACGAAGGCGTATAGCGCGGGTCCTGGTAGAACTGGTCGTGCACCGACTCCATCACGGCATGCGAAATGTCCAGGCCGGTCAGGTCGAACAGCTCGAACGGGCCCATGCGAAAGCCTGGCCCGTCGCGCAGGATCCGGTCGATCTGCTCGGGCGTCGCGATGCCTTCGCTGAGGATGCGCTGCGCTTCGGTGCCGTAGGCTCGACCCGCATGATTGACGATAAAGCCGGGCGTGTCGGGGGTTACGGCGGGGAAATGCCCGGCATGCTCGGCCAGTTGCACGAGACGGTCGACCACCATCGCCGCGGTCCGCTCGCCGCGCACGACCTCGACCAGTTTCATCAGCGGGACGGGGTTGAAGAAGTGGAACCCGGCCACGCGCTCTGGATGTGCGCAGGCGCTGGCGATACGGGTGACGGACAGCGACGAGGTGTTGGTTGCCAGAATTGCCTCGACGGACACCAGACGCTCGAGCTCGGCAAACAGCCGCTGCTTGGCCTCGAGGTCCTCGACGATCGCCTCGATCAGCAGGTCGCAGCCGGCCAGTTCGTCAAGACGGTGGGCTGGCTGCATGCGCGCGACCACGGCTTCCAACGTCTCGGCGGTCATCCGCCCCTTGGCGACACTGCGCTCGAGCAACTCACGGTTGAACTGCAACGCCTGATCGATGGCTTCGGGGCGGCTATCATGCAGCCAGACCTGATGGCCGGCGCTAGCGAACAGCTGTGCGATGCCGCGCCCCATGGCGCCAGAACCGATGATGCCGATGCGAATGTTCATGCCGCCTCCGGTTACACTTCATATTCCGCAGAGCGGAACATCATTCCACCCAATTGACCAGAAGCCTAAAGACTGCCAGTCTCGTCCGCAACCCACCCGCGACGCCAAGCCATGCCCGCATCGGATTATTGTCCCGCCACGCTGCAACAGGTCCAGGCCTCCGTGACCGGCTTCTTCCAGGAGGTCGGTTGCGAGCTGCTCGCCTATGGCGCCGACCACGCCACCGTCGGTTTGAGCCTGACGGCACAGCACCTGAACAATGCCAGCACCTTGCACGGTGGCGTCATGGCCACGCTGATGGATGTCGCCATGGGTCTGTGCGGTACCTGGGAGGCGGACCCGGCGCAACGGCGGGTCGCCATCACGCTGTCGATGAGCCTCAATTTCAGCGCCCCGGCGCGGGTGGGCAGCCACGTACGTGCGGTCGCACGGTGCCGGTCCTCCGGCAACAAGGTCTTCATGGCCGGCTGCGACCTGCTGGACCAGGACGACCGCCTGATCGCCTTTGGCGAAGGCGTGTTCAAGCGCGGCGCGCTGCGCACCGAGCTACCCGTCTAGATGACCACCCTGCTCCCGCTGGCGCTGGCTTTCGAGTTGCTCGCCCTGCTGACACGCTGGCAGCCGTTGAGCGTGGCCAGCGGCTCGATGCTGATGCTGTTCTTCCTCTGGCATTGGCGCTCGCTGATGCCCTACCCGCGCCGGCTCGGCCTGGTGACCCTGGCGTTGCTGGGTTACTGGCTGGCCAGCGGCGCGGCCGAGCCCGCGCAGGCAGCACGGATGCTGTCCTCCGCTGCCTACTATGCGGCGTTCATCGGGGCGCTCGGCCTCATGCATTGCCTGGTCCGGCGGCTGCACCAGCTCAGCGAACTGCATCGCTTGCTGCTATCCGGACCTCGCGCCTGGCTCTACCCAGCGTACCTGGCGAGCACCTTCGCCATCAGTTCGATCGTCAGCTTCGGCATGCTCAATCTGGTCTGCGGCTCGCTGGACCGACATCTGAACCGAGGCCACTACAGCGACACCCAGCGCCGCGAAGGCCAGCGCGGTGTCATGGTCGTGGCGTTGCGGGGCTTCGCGCTGGTGCCGTTGCTCGCGCCGACCAGCGTCGCCGTGGCAATTCTCACCCGCGAGCTGCCCGGCCTGAGCTGGAGCATGTTGTTGCCGTACGGCGCCCTGGGCGGGCTGTGCTTGTTGCTGGTCGGCTGGCCGGCCGAGAACCGTCGACTCCAGCAGTTGTGCGATCGATCCCCGCCGGATCATAGCGACGGCCCGGCAGCACCGGCCGGATTCGGGGGGCTGCTGGTCGGCAGCCTGATCGGCATCCTGCTGATCGCGGTGCTGGCGGCGACTACCTGGCTCTCGGCGACCCAGGCGGCCATGCTCCTGGTGCCGCTTGCGGTGGTGCTGATACTGCTCTGGCAAGGCACCGGGCTGCGTCAGGTGGCGCGGGAGGTCAGCGACACCCTCGTGGGCATGCGCAACGAAACCTTCATTTTCGCCAGCTCCGCCCTGCTCGCCGGGCTGGTCGCAGCGCTGCTACCCGTTCACCACCTGGCCGCGCACCTCGGCGCGACGCCGTTGGCGCTGTTCGGGCTCGGTAGCCTTGGCGCGCTGGGTGTAATGCTCCTCGCCCTGCTTGGCGTTGCCCCGATCATTTCGCTGAACCTGTGCGCGGCGCTGCTGGCCCAGCTCGCAAGCCAGGGCGTCGATGTGATGCAACCTGCGGTGGCCCTGTTGTTCGGCTTCTCGCTGGCAATGCTGTTGTCGCCCTATGGGCCGTCGGCCTTGCTGCTGGCACGCCATGCCCAGTTGTCGCCCTGGCGGATCGCCTTTGGCTGGAACGGACGTTTCGTCCTCGGCGTGCTCGGACCCTTGCTGCTCCTGCCGCTGCTGGCGTAGGGGCTACATCCAGCCGTGCTCGGCCATCGACAGCGGCTCGCCGTCACCGACGATGAAATGATCGAGTACGCGTACATCGACCAACGCCAGTGCATCGGTCAGTCGGCGGGTCAGATGCCGGTCCGCCTGGCTCGGCTCGGCGACGCCCGAGGGGTGGTTATGCGTCAGGATCAGGGCCGCCGCGTTATGCGCCAGCGCTCGCTTGACGACCTGCCGCGGGTAAACGCTGGCGCCGTCGATGGTCCCGTGGAAGAGCACCTCGAAGGCCAGCACCCGGTGCTTGGAATCGAGAAACAGGCACGCAAAGAGCTCGTGTGGCTCATGGCGCAGGCGAGCCTTGAGGTAGTCCCGCACCGCTTGCGGACTTTCGAGCGCCGAATCACGCCGGATACGCTCGGCCAGGTGGCGCCGGCCCATCTCCAGTACGGCCTGCAGCTGGGCGAACTTCGCCGGCCCCAAGCCCAGGTGACAGCTGAACGCGGCAAGATCGCTTTCCAGTAGCGCGCGCAGGCTGCCGAATTCGGCAAGCAGGTGTCGGGCGAGGTCCACCGCGCTCTTGCCGGCGACGCCAGTGCGCAGGAATATCGCCAGCAACTCCGCGTCCGACAGCATTGCCGCGCCCTGCTCCAACAGCTTTTCCCGCGGGCGCTCCGCCGCAGGCCAGTCCCTTATGCTCATGTGTCCTCCCTGTCGAGCATGCCCCTCGTCCTGTAGGGGCGCTGTGCTATCTTAGCGGCCTTTTAGCGACGGCAACCGGCACGCGCCGGAACCAGTTCTCACCGTAAAAAGGCAGGCCTATGCAGCGGCTTTATCGGAAACGCATCGTCTTGGGCGTCGGCGGCGGTATTGCGGCCTACAAGAGTGCCGAGCTGGTGCGCCGGCTCCGCGACCACGGCGCCGAGGTGCGGGTCGTCATGACCAGCGGGGGCCGGGAGTTCATCACCCCGCTGACACTCCAGGCGCTGTCCGGCCATCCCGTCCACCTGGACCTGCTCGACCCTGCCGCCGAAGCGGCCATGGGGCATATCGAGCTGGCGCGCTGGGCCGATCTAGTACTGGTCGCACCGGCCACCGCCGACCTTATCGCGCGCCTGGCCCAGGGCGTGGCCAACGACCTGCTCACGACCCTGGTGCTGGCGACCAATGCCCCGGTCGCCCTGGCGCCGGCCATGAACCAGGCCATGTGGGCCGACCCCGCGACCCAAGCCAATTGCGCGCTCCTGCAGCAGCGCGGCATCCGCCTGTTCGGTCCGGCCTCTGGCAGCCAGGCCTGCGGGGATGTCGGCCTTGGCCGTATGCTCGAGCCTGACGACCTGGCACAAGCCGCCGCCGACTGCTTCGAGCGCCATCTGCTGACCGGCAAGCACCTGCTTATCACCGCCGGGCCGACCCAGGAAAACATCGACCCGGTGCGCTACATCACCAACCACAGCTCCGGGAAGATGGGCTTCGCCCTGGCGGAGGCCGCTGCGGAAGCCGGCGCACGCGTGACACTGGTCGCCGGGCCGGTGTTCCTGCCCACGCCCGATCGGGTGCAGCGCATCGATGTGGTCAGTGCCCGCGACATGCTCGCGGCCTGTGAAGCCGCAATGCCCTGCGACCTGTTCATCGCCGCAGCGGCCGTCGCCGATTACCGGCCGGAGGTCATCGCCCCACACAAACTGAAGAAGGACCCCACCAACGGCGACGGCCTGTTGCTGCAGATGGTCCGCAACCCGGACATTCTGGCGACGCTGGCCGGTCGCCCGGATCGTCCCTTCAGCGTCGGTTTCGCCGCGGAGACGGAAAACCTGCTCGAGTACGCGACCCGCAAGCTACGCGACAAAAACCTCGATCTGATCGTGGCGAACGACGTCGCCAACCCCAGCATCGGTTTCAACAGCGAAGAAAACGCCGTCACGGTCATCGACCGCCAGCAACACGAGACACGTTTCAGCCAGGCCAGCAAAGGGCATATTGCGCGCCAGCTGATCGCCTATATTGCCGACCGTTATCGCCAGGGTTGAACGCAGCGGAACGCCTTCAGACGCCATGCGCTCCAACACGACGCCCGACCAGACACAGAACAGGCCAGAACATGCACAAGCTCCAAGCGAAAGTCCTCGACCCACGCCTTGGCCGGGATTTCCCCCTGCCCACCTATGCGACCGCTGGCTCAGCCGGATTGGACCTTCGCGCCATGCTGCAGCAAGACCTGGTTCTCGAACCCGGACAGACCGTGCTGCTCCCGACGGGGCTTTCCATTCATATTGGTGACCCAACACTCGCCGCGCTGATCCTGCCCCGCTCGGGGCTGGGGCATAAGCACGGCATCGTTCTCGGCAATCTGGTCGGCTTGATCGACTCGGACTACCAGGGCGAGCTGATGGTGTCCTGCTGGAACCGCGGCCAGAGCAGTTTCACCATTGCGGTCGGCGAGCGCATTGCGCAGTTGATGCTGGTGCCCGTGATCCAGGCGCAGTTCGAGCTGGTGAGCGAATTCGACAGCAGCGACCGCGGCGCGGGAGGCTTCGGCCACTCCGGCAGCCACTGAGACCGATCTCGTCTTTTAAGGATGAACCGAGAAGCTCCATGAAACTATTCAAGCGCTCCGCCAAGGAAACCGGCGTACTCAACCCCGCCGACGCCACTCAGTCCCCACGCCGCAGCTCCGGCCTGGCCCCATTACTCCCCGGCCTGCTCCCCGGACTGATCGGCCTCGTCGCCGCCTCGGCCCTGCTCTGGTTCGCCCAGCAATCGAGCCAGCAAGAGGCCAACGTACAGCTCGCCCAGGCCTGGGGGCAGAGCCAGGCATCGGGCCTCACCCAGGCGCTGCGCCAGTTGGCCGCCGAAACCCGCGCCGCCGCGAACGCTCCGGAAATCCTGCAGGCCTTGCGCAGCGACTCCCGCGACCAGATGCGTGCAGCCGAGCAAGCCCTGGTGTACCGCGATGGCGTGGTCGATGCCCATTTGAGCCTGCGTGGCCAGGCTCGTCAGGACACCGGGCGCCCAGGGCCTCTGAATTTCGCCGCGCTCGACCTGCTGCAGCGCGCCGAGAGTGGCCAGTCTCCCGCGCCGGAGGCCTTCAAGGTCGGCAATAACTGGTTGCTCTACAGTGCAGTCGCGCTGCGGCCCGATCCTCAACAGCCGGCGATCGGCTCGCTGCTGCTGGTCACCACCCTCGATCGGCTGCTGGCCACGCTACCCGCCCTCCCTCCCGAAGCCGGTCAATTGCGCCTCACCCAGCGATTCGCCAATAGCCCTGCGCAGCAACTCAGCCAGCGAGGCGGCGAAGGCCGTGAGGACCGGGCCATCGAACTGCCCAGCGGCAATCCGAACTGGACGCTCACCTTCCTCCCCAGCGCGCAGTTGAGCGCGACCGCGCCCGCTCCTTTGCTACTCTTCGCAGCGGTAATCCTGGCCCTGGGTGGATTGCTGCTCGGCCTGCAGCTGGTGCTCAACGCGCAACAGAAAAGGCTTCGAGAGGATGTTCGCCACCTCGGCCAGATGGTGCAGGAACTCTCCAACGGCAAGGCCATCAAAACACCGACCTTGAGCCTGCCGGCGCTCGATGCGCTGGCCAAGAGTCTGGCCCGTTTGCCGCTCCGCACCGCCGGAATGGCGCCGGCCAAAGCCGCGGCAGCCCCCCAGCCCGCGGTTCGGCAAGCCCCATCCACCGAGTATGTCGACCCCTTGTTCCAGGACACCGATATTCTCGACATCGACATTCTCGACGAGGACCAGGACTGGCTTGGCCTCGACACCAAGGAGCGAGAAACCGCAATGAGCGCCCCCAAAGCCCCGCAATTGCCCGCGAGCATCTTTCGCGCCTACGACATCCGTGGCGTCGTCGGCGAGACCCTGACCACCGAAGCCGCCTACTGGATCGGCCGCGCGGTCGGCTCCGAGAGCCTCGCCCAGGGTGAGCCGAACGTGTCCGTGGGCCGCGACGGTCGTCTATCCGGGCCGGAACTGGTCAAGCATCTGATCCAGGGCCTGGTGGATAGCGGTTGCACCGTCAGCGACGTCGGCATGGTGCCGACCCCGGTGCTCTACTACGCGGCCAACGTGCTGGCCGGCAAGTCCGGCGTCATGCTCACGGGTAGCCACAATCCGCCAGACTATAACGGCTTCAAGATCGTCATCGCCGGCGACACCCTCGCTAACGAGCAGATCCAGGCGCTGCGCCAGCGCATCGAGACCGGCAACCTCAGCGAGGGTGTCGGCCAGGCCGAACCGGTCGACGTGCTGCAGAGCTATTTCAAGCGCATCCGCGACGACATCGCACTGGCCAAGCCGATGAAGGTCGTCGTCGATTGCGGCAACGGCGTTGCCGGCGTGATCGCCCCGCAACTGATCGAGGCGCTGGGCTGCAAGGTCATCCCGCTTTTCTGCGAGGTGGATGGCCACTTCCCCAACCATCATCCGGATCCGGGCAAGCTCGAAAACCTCGAAGACCTGATCGCCAAGGTGAAGTCGGAGAATGCCGACCTTGGCCTGGCATTCGATGGCGACGGCGACCGCGTCGGCGTAGTGACCAACGCTGGCACCGTGGTCTTCCCCGACCGCTTGCTGATGCTGTTCGCCAAGGATGTGGTATCCCGCAACCCCGGTGCCGACATCATCTTCGACGTCAAGTGCACACGGCGCCTGACGCCGTTGATCAGCGGTTATGGCGGCCGCCCTGTGATGTGGAAGACCGGCCACTCACTGATCAAGAAGAAGATGAAGGAAACCGGTGCGCTGCTGGCTGGCGAGATGAGCGGCCACGTGTTCTTCAAGGAGCGCTGGTACGGCTTCGACGATGGCATCTACAGTGCCGTGCGCCTGCTCGAAATCCTCAGCCAGGAAAAGCGCAACGCGGAGCAGGTGTTCGCCTCCTTCCCGAACGACATCTCGACCCCGGAGATCAATATCAAGGTTACCGAGGAGAGCAAGTTCACCATCATCGAAGCCCTGCACCGCGATGCGCACTGGGGCGAGGCAAGCGTTACCACCCTCGACGGCGTTCGCGTCGACTACCCGAAGGGCTGGGGTCTGGTGCGCGCCTCCAACACCACGCCGGTCCTGGTGTTGCGCTTCGAAGCCGAAAGCGAAGAAGAACTCAAGCGCATACAGGAAGTCTTCCGTGCACAGCTTTATACTGTCGCGCCTGACCTCACCCTGCCGTTCTGATCTGCGGAGCCCTGCATGACCCTCAGCCGTGAAGCCGCCACCCAATTCGCCCAGGTACTGTCCGAGGCACTGCCCTACATCCGCCGATTCGTCGGCAAGACGCTGGTCATCAAGTACGGCGGCAATGCGATGGAAAGCGAAGAGCTGAAGACCGGTTTCGCGCGAGACATCGTGCTGATGAAGGCGGTGGGCATCAATCCGGTGGTCGTGCACGGCGGCGGGCCGCAGATCGGCGACCTGCTCAAGCGGCTGAACATCGAGAGTCACTTCATCGACGGCATGCGAGTCACCGACAGCCAGACCATGGACGTAGTGGAGATGGTCCTTGGCGGCCAGGTCAACAAGAGCATCGTCAGCCTGATCAACCAGCATGGCGGAGCCGCCATCGGCTTGACCGGCAAGGACGCAAAGCTCATCCGTGCCAGGAAGCTCAAGGCGACCCGGCAGACGCCGGAGATGACCTCACCCGAAATCATCGACATCGGCCACGTCGGCGAGGTCACCGGCGTCAACACCGAGCTGCTGGAAATGCTGGTGCGCGGCAACTTCATTCCGGTCATCGCACCGATTGGCGTCGGTCCGGACGGCGAGTCGTACAACATCAACGCTGACCTTGTCGCGGGCAAGGTCGCCGAAGCGCTCAAGTCCGAAAAACTGATGTTGCTCACCAACATTGCCGGCCTGATGGACAAGCAGGGACAGGTGCTGACCGGCCTGACAACCACACAGGTGGACGAACTGATTGCCGACGGCACCATTTATGGGGGCATGCTGCCGAAGATTCGCTGCGCGCTCGAAGCCGTGCAAGGCGGCGTTCACAGCGCCCACATCATTGACGGTCGCGTGCCGAACGCTGTACTGCTGGAAATCTTCACTGACATTGGCGTCGGTACGCTGATCACCAACCGCAAGCACACCAGCCACTGACTGACGTTAAAAAGCCCGGCTCTCTCATCGAGAAGCCGGGCTTTTTTCATGGCCTGAGATAACTAGCGCGCATCACCGAGAAGCTCAGCAACGCGGGCACGCTCCTGAGTGAAGCTCACTTCAGCCTGTTTGCGCGCTTGCCGATAGCGTTCAACGTCCCGCTGCAGGCTGGCCTGCTCCCTGCTCAGGTTGTCGATCTGCTTCAGCAACTGGTCCGGCACTGGCCGACCGGCCCGCTCGTGGTTCGCGGCCTGGCTCTGCAGGTTGGCCTGCTGGGTGCGCAGCGACTGCAGATTGCCTCGTGTGATTCCGATGACGCTGTCGAGCTCAGACAGCTTGCGCGTCTTGGCACGCTCGACGTCCTCGACGCTCGCATAGAGCCTCAGGAGCCGCGCATCCGAACCTGCCCGCTCCTTGGCTTCGAGCAGGCGCTGGCGCTCCTCCGCGGTCGGTGCCGGCGGAACCACTCGGGTTACCCGCCCCTGGTCATTCAGGATCTCATAGCCCTTGCCAATGAACTGCGGCGGCACGCCGTGGCGATCGAGCACGGTGACGCCCTTGTCATCGACATAGCGGTACAAGTCGGCTTGAGCCTGAGCAGCGCACAGCACGCCCGACAGCACCAGCACCCAACTCCCTAATCGCATTCTCCAGCCTCTTCCGTATCCGCCGCAGCGAACGCCAGCTCTTGTAGATGGGCTCAGCTTATAGAAGCCCTTCACCGTGATCAGCAAGAAACGCACCAATGCCGACATTCGGCGCATGCCAGGCGACTTGGGCCAAGACGCCTGCCGCGGCGCGCTCTGCGCTATCAGCTGCTCAACCGACCCGGTAGGGATACAGAAATACTATCAGTTCGCCACTATTCCAGCCGAGTGATAGCCGAAAAACGTCAGTTGCTGACACAAAGAAGCGAGCAGATTTGGCATCGATCACAAAACCCGCCTGAGCTGATGAACGGTTCAGATACCGTACTCGTCCCGGTAGGCTTCCACGGCGGGCAGGTGCTGTTTCAGCTGAGCGTCGCCGGCAAGGAATTCCAATACTTGAGCCAGCGACACGATGCTCACAACCGGCATCCCATAATCGCGCTCGACTTCCTGTATCGCGGACAATTGCCCCTGTCCCCGCTCCTGCCGATTGAGCGCGATCAACACACCGGCCGCTTGAGCGGACTGGCCCTCGATGATCTGCATCACCTCACGGATCGCCGTACCGGCCGTGATGACGTCATCGACGATCAACACCCGACCATTGAGCGGCGCGCCGACGAGCGTACCGCCTTCGCCATGATCCTTGGCTTCCTTTCGATTGAAGCACCAAGGCAAGTCCCGCTGATGATGCTCAGCCAGCGAAACCGCCGTCGCGCTTGCCAGTGGGATGCCCTTGTAGGCTGGACCGAAGATGACATCGAATTCGATCCCGCTATCGACCACCGCAGCGGCATAGAACCGCCCCAACTGCGCCAGCGCCGAACCGGTATTGAACAGACCGGCATTGAAGAAATAAGGACTGGTCCGTCCGGATTTCAGGGTGAATTCACCGAAGCGCAGAACACCGCGCTCGATGGCGAAGCGAATGAATTCGCGCTGGTACGCCTGCATGAAGGATATTCCCGGAAGACACTGATTTAGCTAATTGCAAAGAGCTTGGGTTATCATACACGCACGTGTTTTTAGGGGCCATTTATGCGGATCATCAGCGTCAATGTGAATGGTATTCAAGCAGCAGCACAGCGGGGCTTGCTCAGCTGGCTGCAAGCGCAGAATGCCGATGTCATCTGTCTGCAGGATACCCGCGCCTCCGTAATCGAACTTGACGACCCGGCCTACCAACTCGACGGGTACTTTCTGTACGCCGTCGATGCGGAAATTCCTGAACAGGGTGGTGTCGCGCTTTATTCACGCCTGCAACCGAAGGCCGTGATCATGAGCCTCGGATTCGAAACCGCCGACCGCTACGGCCGTTATCTACAAGCCGACTTCGACAAGGTCAGCATCGCCAGCCTGCTACTGCCAACCGGTCGCGGCGGCGACGAAGATCTGAACCAGAAATTCAAGTTCATGGACGATTTCGCCCATTACCTCGACAAGCAGCGACGCAAACGGCGCGAATACATCTATTGCGGATCATTGTATGTCGCTCACCAGAAGCTCGACGTCAAGAACTGGCGCGACTGTCAGCAGGCGACGGGTTTCCTGGCACCCGAGCGGGCCTGGCTCGATGAGATCTTCGGCAACATGGGCTACATCGACGCATTGCGCGAAGTAACCCGCGAAGGCGACCTTTACAGCTGGTGGCCCGACACCGAGCAAGCCCAGATGCTGAACCTTGGCTGGCGCTTCGATTACCAGATCCTGACCTCCGGCATGCGCCGCTTCGTACGCAATGCGCGACTTCCGCGCCAGCCGCGCTTTTCCCAGCACGCACCTCTGGTCGTCGACTACGACTGGACGCTGAGCCTCTAGCGCGATCATGTACGGTGGGCGCCAGGCCCACCGACCGCATTCAGGCTATTTGACGATCCGCCAGCAGAACGGGTAGCGATAGGGCTTGCCCTCGTTCGCGCGAATGCCGGCGATTACCACGAGCACCAAGGTCACGACGCTGATCAGCGCCATCAAGGGGAAGCCGATCAGTATCCAGGCGAGCACACCGCAGATCATCATCAGAATGCTGAAGGTAATCTGGAAGTTGAGCGCTTCCTTGCCCTGCTCGTCGACGAACGGGTCCATGTCCTTTTTCAGTTGCCAGACGATCAGTGGCCCGAGAACGTTACCGATCATCGGCACCAGGAACCAAAAAAACGCCGAGTAATGACAGAACATGGCCCACTGTCGCGCTTTCGGCGAAGGCAGCGGCATCAACTCCTGACCGGACATGGCACCCTCCTTCGGATCAATCCGCTAGTGCTGCAAGCTGCAGGGCGAAGAGCTCCTGCATGCCGCTCTGCGCCAACGAGAGCATCGCGTTGAGCTCGGATGGCTGGAAAGGCGCACCTTCGGCCGTTCCCTGTACCTCGATGAAGCCGCCCGTGCTGGTCATGACGACGTTGAGGTCGGTTTCCGCAGCCGAATCCTCCAGATAATCCAGATCGAGCACCGGCTCGCCCTGGTAGATACCTACCGAAACGGCAGCGACCATCTGCTTGAGCGGGTCGCCGTTCTTCAACCCGCCGCGCTTCTTCAGAAGTTTCAAGGCATCGGCCAGTGCGACCATCGAGCCGGTAATCGAGGCAGTGCGCGTACCGCCGTCGGCCTGGATCACATCACAATCGATATACAGCGTGTTTTCTCCGAGCTTGCTCATGTCCAGCGAGGCCCGCAAGGAGCGCCCGATCAAACGCTGGATTTCAAGGGTCCGGCCACCCTGCTTGCCACGACTGGCCTCGCGCTGGTTACGCTCGCCCGTGGCACGCGGCAGCATGCCGTATTCGGCGGTGAGCCAACCCTGCCCCTGACCCTTGAGAAAGCGCGGCACGCCGTTTTCGATGCTCGCCGTGCAGATCACCTTGGTATCACCGAATTCGACCAGCACCGAGCCTTCGGCGTGCTTGGTGTAGTTGCGGGTGATGCGAATCGGACGCAGCTGATCGGCGGCGCGGCCACTGGGACGCTTCATGTGGGGTTCCTGCTTTTGGCGATGGGAGTGGCCGCATTATAGGGGCCAGCGCATGAATTAGGGGCGACCAGGGGCAAGCGGTGGTAGCACACGGGCCCGTCGAGCACCAAACGGGGCATTTTCCTTTACAATCTCCGGCCTTTCATCACCGAGGGTACCCCCATGATCCACAGCATGACCGCCTTCGCCCGCGCCGAGATGGCCGGCGACCACGGCACCCTCAGCTGGGAGATCCGCTCGGTGAACCATCGTTACCTGGAGCCGCATCTTCGGCTCCCGGAAGCCTTTCGCGACTTGGAAGGTGCGGTTCGCGACGCCCTGCGCAAGGGCCTCTCGCGTGGCAAGGTCGAATGCACGCTGCGCTTCGCCGAAGATGCTGCCGGCCGCTCCATGCAAGTCGACGAAGCGCGGGCGCGTACACTGATCGCGGCGGCGGAAGATGTCGCCGCGCTGCTCAAGCAGCCCGCACCGATCAACCCGCTGGACGTGCTCGCCTGGCCGGGTGTGATTGTCGGTGACGCAGCCGATCCGCAGGCGCTGGGCAACGCCGCCCTGAAATTGTTCGACAAGGCATTGGCGGAGTTGAAGGCAGGCCGTCAACGCGAGGGCGAAGGACTGGCGCGCCTGATCAACGAACGCCTCGATGCCATCACTCAGGAAACCGCCACACTGCGGGCTCAGGTGCCGCAAATGCTTGCCGCGCAGCGTCAGAAGGTGCTCGATCGCTGTGCCGAAATGCGCGTCGAGCTGGATCCGCAGCGGCTCGAGCAGGAGCTGGTGCTGCTGGCACAGAAGAGCGACGTGGCCGAGGAGCTCGATCGGCTCGCCACCCACGTCGGCGAGGTCCGCCGCGTACTGCAATCCGGCGGCGCGGCGGGTCGCCGGCTGGACTTCCTCATGCAGGAACTCAACCGAGAGGCCAATACCCTGGGGTCCAAAGCGATCGATACACGCAGCACCCAGGCGGCGGTGAACCTGAAGGTGCTGATCGAGCAGATGCGCGAACAGGTCCAGAACATCGAGTAGCGATCGCAGTCGATGAAGGCATCACCTGCCGCTGCCAATATCAAAGTCAAAGGTCAGAAAATCATGTCAGCCTCCACCGGTACGCTCTACATCGTTTCCGCGCCCTCCGGGGCGGGCAAGACCAGCCTGGTCAAGGCACTGCTCGATGCCCAGCCGCAGGTCAGGGTATCGGTCTCGCACACCACGCGTGCCATGCGCCCGGGCGAGGTGGATGGCGTCAACTACCACTTCGTCAGCCGCGACGCCTTTCTCGAACGCCTCGCGCAGAACGAATTCCTCGAGCATGCCGAAGTGTTCGGCAACCTCTACGGGACTTCGCAGCGCTGGGTCGAGCAGACCTTGGATGAAGGTTACGACCTGATCTTGGAGATCGACTGGCAGGGCGCGCAGCAGGTGCGCCGGCTGATGCCGCAGGCGAAGTCCATCTTCATCCTGCCGCCGACCCAGGAGGCACTTCGCCAACGCCTGACCAATCGCGGCCAGGACAGCGACGAGGTCATCGAGAAGCGGATGCGTGAAGCGGTCAGCGAAATGACGCATTACGTCGAATACGACTACCTCGTCATCAATGACGACTTTGCCCACGCGCTGATCGACCTGCAGGCCATCTTCAGAGCTAACCAGCTGCGCCAATCTTCACAACAGCGGCGATTCGAGGGTTTGCTCAAGCAGCTGCTGGCCTGAGCGACAGGGCCACTCAAAACAGCCGCCCGCTTGGTTCACCCAGCGATACCGGCCAGGGTTTCGGCTTTTTACCGCTTCCCTATTGGCTGGTGATTTTTTAGACTATCCCGTCCGCTCGCCCATTCGGGCATGCTTTACCGCAATTGATGAGGAACACCATGGCCCGCGTTACCGTCGAAGACTGCCTGGACAACGTAGATAACCGCTTCGAGCTGGTCATGCTCGCCACCAAGCGCGCGCGCCAACTGGCCACCGGCGGCAAGGAGCCCAAGGTTGGCTGGGAAAACGACAAGCCCACAGTCGTTGCGCTGCGCGAGATCGCATCGGGCCTGGTGGATTACGACGTGATCGCCCAGGACGACGTGGTCGATGACGAACCGCTGTTCATCCAGTACGAGGAAGAGCCCAACGAGGCCCTCTGATACGAATGCCAGGTCGAAGTCGAATCGTCCGCCAAGTGCCGCGCCGGCAAGGAGCACTGCCTTGCCAGCCATAGACGCGCTTGCCGATCGCCTGTCGACCTACCTCGGTGCCGACCAGGTCAATCTGGTCCGCCGTGCCTATTTCTACGCCGAGCAGGCCCACGACGGCCAGCGGCGGCGCAGCGGTGAAGCCTACGTCACCCACCCCCTCGCGGTAGCCAACATCCTTGCCGACATGCACATGGACCATCAGAGCCTGATGGCCGCCATGCTGCACGACGTCATTGAGGACACCGGCATCGCCAAGGAAGCCTTGACCGCCCAGTTCGGCGAGACCGTCGCCGAGCTGGTCGACGGCGTCAGCAAGCTTACCCAGATGAAGTTCGAAACCAAGGCAGAAGCCCAGGCCGAGAACTTCCAGAAGATGGCGATGGCCATGGCGCGAGACATCCGAGTCATCCTCGTCAAGCTGGCCGATCGCTTGCACAACATGCGCACCCTGGAAGTGCTCGCTGGCGAGAAGCGCCGGCGCATCGCCAAGGAAACCCTCGAGATCTATGCCCCCATTGCCAATCGACTGGGCATGCATTCGATGCGTGTCGAGTTCGAGGACCTGGGCTTCAAGGCGATGCACCCGATGCGTTCGGAGCGCATTCGAGCAGCGGTTCGGCGGGCACGTGGCAACCGCAACGAGATTGTCGAAAAGATCGAGCAATCACTGATCCACTGCCTTGAGCGCGAAGGGCTGCAAGGTGAGGTGATGGGTCGCGAAAAGCACCTTTACAGCATCTACAAGAAGATGCGCGGCAAGCGCAAGGCGTTCAACGAGATCATGGACGTCTACGCCTTCCGCATCGTGGTCGACAAGGTCGACACCTGCTATCGCGTCCTCGGCGCCGTGCACAGCCTCTACAAGCCTCTGCCCGGACGCTTCAAGGACTACATCGCGATCCCCAAGGCCAACGGCTACCAGTCCCTGCACACCACGCTGTTCGGCATGCACGGTGTGCCCATCGAAATCCAGATTCGCACCCGCGAGATGGAAGAAATGGCCAACAACGGGATTGCTGCCCACTGGCTCTACAAATCCAACGGCGAAGAAGCGCCCAAAGGCACGCATGCGCGCGCACGCCAATGGGTCAAGGGCGTGCTCGAATTGCAGGAGCGCGCCGGCAATTCACTGGAATTCATCGAGAGCGTCAAGATCGACCTGTTTCCCGACGAGGTCTACGTCTTCACGCCCAAGGGCAGCATCATGGAGCTGCCGAAAGGCTCGACCGCGGTGGATTTCGCCTATGCGGTGCACACTGACGTCGGCAACACCTGCATCGCCTGCCGGGTCAACCGTCGTCTGGCGCCGCTTTCACAAGCGCTCGAGAGCGGCAGCACGGTCGAAATCGTCACGGCGCCGGGGGCTCGGCCCAATCCCGCCTGGCTGAACTTCGTCGTGACCGGCAAGGCGAGAACCCACATCCGTCATGCCCTCAAGCAGCAGCGCCGTTCCGAGTCGATCAACCTGGGCGAGCGCCTGCTCAACAAGGCGCTCACCGGCTTCGAAACCAGCCTCGAGAACATCTCTCAGGAACGCATCCGCACGGTACTCAACGAGTACCACATGGAATACGTCGAAGACCTGCTCGAAGACATCGGCCTCGGCAATCGCATGGCGTACGTCATCGCCCGTCGCCTCGTGGCCAGCGAAGGTGAACAGGCGCCGAGCGCCGAAGGGCCGCTGGCGATCCGCGGCACCGAAGGCCTGGTGCTCAACTATGCCAAGTGCTGCACGCCGATTCCGGGCGACCCCATCGTCGGTCACCTATCGGCCGGCAAAGGCATGGTGGTGCACCTGGAAACCTGCCGCAACATCGCCGACGTACGCCACAACCCCGACAAGTGCATCCAGCTGTCCTGGTCGAAGGACGTCGCCGGCGAATTCAATGTCGAGTTGCGCGTGGAGTTGGAGCATCAGCGCGGCCTGATCGCCCTGCTCGCCGGCAGCGTGAACGCAGCCGACGGCAACATCGAGAAGATCGGCATGGACGAGCGCGACGGCCGCATCAGCATCGTCCAGCTGGTGGTCAGCGTGCATGACCGGGTTCATCTGGCACGCGTGATCAAGAAGCTGCGTACCATCAAGGGCGTCACGCGTATCACGCGAGTCAAGGCCTGACAGGCATTCAACTCCAAGAATGCCTCGTTCAGCCTCCAGCGCATGCGCCGGCTTTTCCTTTATCCTTGGCCTTTCGTTCAAATCCCGCAGGAGCTACCCGTGAGCAAGACCGTCATCTCCACCGACAAAGCCCCCGCTGCCATCGGCACCTATTCGCAGGCCATCAAGGCCGGCAACACCGTCTACCTGTCCGGCCAGATCCCACTGGACCCGAAGACCATGGAACTGGTGGAGGGCTTCGAAGCGCAGACGGTCCAGGTGTTCGAAAACCTGAAGGCGGTCGCCGAAGCTGCGGGAGGCTCGCTGAAAGACATCGTCAAGCTGAACATCTTCCTGACCGACCTCGCCAATTTCGCCACCGTCAACGAGGTGATGAGCCGCTACTTCCAGCAGCCCTACCCCGCGCGTGCCGCGATCGGCATCGCGGCGCTGCCGAAGGCTGCGCAGGTCGAGATGGACGCCATCCTGGTGCTCGAGTGACGGCCCATTTCGCCTGATCGAACGGCCGATTGCAGGGAGCGCGACGGATGACGCCACCCGGCCGTCTGACGCCGCGCCTGCTGCTCGCTTGCGCCGGCCTGCTGACAGCCTGCGCGCTCTATCTCGCCGAACCCGCGCTGCTGCAGACGCTGCGCAACGCACTGTTCGATCAGTACCAACGCTGGCAGCCGCGTACGCCACCGGCTCAATCGCCAGTGCGGGTACTGGATATCGACGAGGAAAGCCTCGCCCGCCTGGGCCAGTGGCCCTGGCCCCGTGACCGAATGGCGCAACTGCTCGAACGGCTGAGGCAGGCCGGCGCCGCCGTCGTGGTCTTCGACGTGCTTTTCGCCGAAGCCGACCGCAGCGCGGCGGCGCACCTGTATGCACAGCTACCCGCCGATGTTGCGGCGCAGCTCGATCAGTTGCCGGACCCGGACGAAATCTTCGCCACCGCGCTGGCACAGCAACCCGCCGTGCTCGGTTTCGCTGCGACTCGCACCCCCACCTCCAACCTTCCGCAAAGCCGGTTCGCGGTTCGGCTGACCGCCGAGGCCGGCGCGCCCAGCGTGCCCGGCTATGCCGGTGCCGTCGTCCCCTTGTCGGCCCTGGGCCGCAACGCCTTGGGCACTGGCGCGATGACGTTCGAGTCCGACCAGGACGGCGTGGTACGCCGCGTTCCACTGATGATCCGAGTCGGTAACCATCTCTGGCCGTCGTTGACCGCTGAAGCGCTGCGCGTCTATCTGCAGCAGTCCCTCTATCGCGTCGACGCCAACCGGCACGGGGCATTGTCCGAGCTGGGAATTGGCAACCTTCGATTGCCGACCAACCGGCGTGGCGAGCTCTGGATTCATTACCGCGAGGACATGTCGGCGCAACGCCTACCCGCCTGGCAGGTTCTCGAGGGGCACGCCGCCTCGCAAATGAAGGGTGCCGTCGTGCTCGTCGGCAGTTCGGCGCAGGGCCTGCAGGATCTGCGCTTCAGCCCCCTCGGGGGCATGATTCCCGGTGTGGAGGTGCATGCCCAGGCGATCGAACAGGCCTTGTCGGGCACCCCGCTGCAACGCCCTCATTGGGCCGCGCCGCTGGAAGCCGCGACCCTGTTGCTCGCCGCCCTGCTGCTCTGTGCGCTGACGCTCGGTACTGGCGCGCTGACCGGTGCGCTCACCGCCACCACCCTGCTCGCCACGCTCAACCTTGGCGCCTGGTGGGCTTATTCACGGCACGGCCTGCTGCTCGACGCCTTCAATCCCTCCATCGGCCTGCTGCTTGCCTACCTGGGTGCGAGCATTGCCCGCCACCTCGCCAGCGAGCGCCAGCAACGCTGGGTCCGCGGTGCCTTTTCCCGCTATATCTCGCCCAACCTGGTCGAGTATCTGGTGCGCCATCCCGAGCAACTGCGCCTGGGCGGGGAACGCCGACATTGCAGCTTCGTCTTCACCGACCTGACGGATTCCACCCGCCTGATGGATGGCCAGCCGCCTGAGCGCGTGGTCAGCCTGCTCAACGACTACCTGGACGGCATCATCCAGATTGCCTTTCGTCACGAGGGGACGCTGGAGCGCATCATGGGCGACGGCATGGCGATCCTCTTCTCCGCCCCCCTCGCCCAGCCCGATCATCAGCGCCGCGCCCTCGCCTGCGCCCTGGAGATCCGCCGTTTCACCCGCGAGCACGCCGCCGCCAGGCAAGCGGCCGGTGTCGCCCTTGGCTGCACCCGCATCGGGGTCCACAGCGGGGAGGTGGTCGTCGGTAATTTCGGGGGATCCACGCTGTTCGACTACCGCGCGCTGGGCGATGCGGTCAACGTTGCCGCACGCCTGGAGAATCTCAATCGGCATCTGGGTACCGACCTCTGCGTCTCGCAGGCGATCCGCGACGCCAATCCGGCCCAGCCGATGCGGCCGATCGGCGACGTGCAGCTCAAAGGCAAGGCGGCGCCCATTCGCCTCTACGAACCCTGCGAGTCAGCGCCCGACGAAGCCTACGAGGCGGCGTTCGCCCTGATCGCGACCGACAGCGACCGCGCACGGTCTGCGTTCGAACAGTTGCAGGCACAGCGGCCAGGCGATGGTCTGGTGAGATTCCAGCTGGAGCGACTTCGGGCGGGGGTGTGCAGCGAACGCATCGTGATGACGGCGAAGTAGGCGCGTTCAGCGCACGCTGATCTCGACCCGCCGGTTACGCGGCTCGGACACGCCGTCTGGTGTCGGGATCAGCAGGTTCCGCTCGCCGTGGGACGCGACCCGGAGATCGATGACCTCGATGTGCCGGCTGCGCAGCAGCTCGGCAACCGCCGTCGCGCGGATCAGACCAAGCTGCTCGTTCCACAGCGGCCCGCTGAGGGTATCCGTATGCCCGATCACCGACACCGCCGAAGGACCGCGCAGGCGGATCGCCTCGACAACATGCTCGATGGCCTGCTTGGACGGCTCGGTGAGCTCGGCACTGCCGATCTCGAAGTACAGCTGGAAGCGTTGCGGCAGTACCGGCTGCGCCGCAAGGGCCTCGGAGAAATCGCGGGCGATGCGCAGATCGCCGACCTCGAAAGGCCCGGCACCGATGCCCAGCGAGCCAATCTTCGCGCCCTGATGCTTACGATCGAGTCGCGTCTGGCCGCGTGCATCATCGATGACCACCGCACCCGTCGTACCGTCGGGGCTCTCCAGGAGGACAACGTAGTCCCCGGTGGCACAACCCGAAGCCAGCATGACGAAGCCGCACAGCCCCAGCAGGTTTTGTCGCATCCGCCTCACTCGCCGACCTTGACCAGAAAATGCGTGCCGCGCACACCGATGGTGCCGGTCGGCGTCTTCAGCTCGACCGCCTCGGGCTTGAGCTTGGCGATCACCCCGGAGATGAAGTTGAGCGTGCCCTGGGTGATACGGGCGCTGAGCCTGAGCTCCTCGCGGGCCGGCTCGAACGCGTAGTCGTCGAGGATGAATTCGCTGTTAGGCCCGAACGACATCACCGTATTGTCGCTCAGCGTCACACCCATCGCGCCGCCGGGGCCGGTTCGCAGGGTCGCGCCGGGTATGATCGCCTGGCCGACGCGCGCTTCGATGGTCTGACCTCGGCTGGTGACGCTGGCTTCACCCTGCACCTTCATGATGTAGCCGACCGGCTCGCCGACGACATCCTCCGCCGTCGCCCAAGCCGGCACGGCCAACAGGCCAAGGACGAGTACTGTTCGGGCAAATTTCGACACTGCATCCATCTTCGAGACCATGATCAATGTACTCTCCCTAGCCGGCCAAAGGCCTGCGACATGGCGCACCTGCCGCCGCGTGGTGTGGTCGCCATCATTTCTGGCACATCCGTCAAGTAACCGCCGCAGGATGCAGTATGACCTCCAGCAAATACAAGCTCAGCTACGAAACCTGGGCCGCAGTGCTCGTTGCCACCTTCGTGCTCCTGCCGACCGTACCGGCTCTGATGCTGGTTGGCTTCGAATGGTTCGATCTTCGCCGCCTGCTGCTCACCGAATTGCTGATCATGTTTTTTGGCCTGCCGCTCTTGTTCGGTGGCCTGGCGACGCTGCGCCGTTCACTGCATGCCTTCGCCGAAGATGCCAGACGCATCCGCGAGCTCGACTTCAGCAGCCGCGAGCGCCCCGGCTCGCCGATCCGCGAACTGGACGATCTGCACCACCAGCACGATGCCATGCGCCGCTCCCTGCAGGCACAGAACCACGCCCTCGAACAGGCTCAGGAAAAGCTCGCCGGTCTGGTCGAGAATGGTTTGCTGCTGTCCTCCGAGCGTGACAGGCACCGGCTGCTCCAGCACATCCTCCTGCAGGGCAAGCGCATCTGTAACGCCGATGCCGCCACCCTTTACCTGATGACCGATCACGACAGCCTGCGCTTTGCCCAGCGCTCGAAGGCCGACCCGCTGCCTGCCTTCGAGTTGCCGCTGCACGATCCGGTCACCGGACAGCCCAACGAGCAGCACGTGTCCACCTATGTGGCGCTGCGCAAGGAAACCGTGGTCATCGATGACGTCTACCGCGAGGATCGCTTCGACCTCTCCGGTACACGGCACTTCGACCTGGAGTCCGGCTATCGGACGGTATCGATGCTCTGCGTGCCGCTGGTTGGCCACAGCGGCGAGGTACTGGGCGTTCTGCAGTTCATGAATGCCATGGACCCCACGACTCGCACACCGACCCGCTTCTCCCGCCAGAATCTGAGGTTCGTCGAAGCGCTGGCGTCGCAGTCGGCCGTCGCCCTCGAAAACCAGAACCTCATCGACTCACAGACGGCGCTGATCGACGCCATGATCGAGATCCTCGCTGGCGCCATCGACGCCAAGAGCGCACACACTGGCGGGCACTGCGCCCGCGTGCCGGAGCTCGCCATGTTGCTGGCCGAGCAGGCCAGCGCCGCCGAGCAGGGCCCGCTGGCGGCGTTCCGGTTCGAGACCGAGGAGCAGTGGCGGGAGTTTCGCATCGGCGCCTGGCTGCACGACTGCGGCAAGATCACCACGCCCGAGCACCTCGTCGACAAGTCGACCAAGCTGGAAACGCTCTACAACCGCATCCACGAGATTCGCCTGCGTTTCGAAGTGCTTCTGCGTGACGCCATGATCGAGCGCCTCCAGGCACTGGCCGCCGGCGCACCGAGCGAAACCGTGGAGGCCCGCCACGCCGAGACGGTCGCTCGGCTGCATGACGAATTCGCCTTCGTTGCCGCCTGCAACATCGGAGGCGAGCAGATGGCGCCGGAAACCATCGAGCGCCTGCAGCGGATCGGCGAACAGGGCTGGACCCGCCATTTCGATGATCGTCTGGGGATTTCGCACGAAGAGGCGGCGCGCTTGGCAGACGTCCCGCGTCCGCCTTTGCCAACTACCGAACGGCTATTGGCGGACAAACCCGAACACCGCATCCCACGCCCGCCGACCAAAGCCCAGGACCCTCGCTACGGATTCAAGATGACGGTGCCCGAATACCAGGCGAATCTGGGCGAGCTGTACAACCTGAGCGTGCGTCGCGGCACGCTGACGGCCGAAGAGCGGTTCACGGTCAACGAACACATCGTGCAGACCATCGTGATGCTGGAGAACCTGCCCTTTCCCCGCAACCTGCAACGCGTGCCCGAATACGCCGGCACGCATCACGAGACGCTGCTCGGTACCGGCTACCCGCGCCAACTGGGGCCGGAACAGCTGTCGATCCCGGCGCGGATCATGGCCATCGCCGACATCTTCGAGGCATTGACCGCCTGTGATCGCCCCTACAAGCAGGCCAAGCCGCTGAGCGAGTCGCTTCGCATCCTGGCGGGCCTGCGCGACAGCGGCCACATCGACGCCGACCTGTTCGCCCTGTTCCTCACCTCCGGGCTGCACCTGACCTACGGCGCCCGCCATCTCAAGCCCGAGCAGATGGACCAGGTGGACATCGCCGAGCTGCTGCAGCCTCCGGCGTCGCCCGTGGCGTGAGCCCCCGCCGCGTCGCTCAGCTGGCGACGCGGTTTTCCCACAGGGTGGTGTCGGCGAGCTGGCAGGTGTCGACGTAGCGCGGCACGCCGCTGATCTCCTCCAGCTCGGTGGTTCCGGCCAGCTGACTGACGATGCGGTAGCGCTTGCCGGCGGTCTTGTCGTGCAACGGATATAGCGCCGCGATCTGCTGCGCGAGTTCGGTGAGGGTGGACATGGGGCGGGTACTGCTCTGGGTACGAAAAGCCAGCCTATTTACTATGGAATCGCAGCAATTGCGCGCGGCAGCCGACGCCTAGCAGGCCGCTCATCGGAACGCCTCGCCAGGCCTCGTCAGCGCCCTCGACAAACCCCTTCATCCGCCCCCAGCGGCGACCTCTCTCGACTTGTTCCACTTGTTCTAACCGCGGCATTGCCGGCTGCGCCGCGTTGGGACGGCGTGACCCGGTGCGCACCATCGGCGGGCGCCGAAGCCCTGGGCAGCCGCCTGATCAAGTAGTCAACCGCAGGCCGAAATCCATTCCCAAAACAGGGACATAGTTCCGATCCGCGGCGTTCTGGCACAGCCGGTGCACCTTCAAAAGCAGGCGTCATGCCCTGTTAGTACAAGTTGCTCAACCGCCAAGGTGAAGACAAATGGACAACCGGAATAGCCTGCTTGCGACCTCGTTACTCGGATCCGTCCTGCTGTTCAGCGGCCCGCTGGCAGCGGAAACCATCCGCATCGGTATCGGCCATCAGAGCATGGTCACCAACACCGTTTCCGGCGGCATCGTGCTGGAGAAACTCGACCTGCTGAACAAGCACCTGCCGCACACGGGCAAGTACGCGGACGCCGACTACCAGATCGAGTTTCGCGACTACGATTCCGGCCCGCCGATCACCAACCAGATGCTCGCCGGCAAGCTCGACTTCGGTGTCATGGGCGACTACCCGCTGATCGTCAATGGCGCCAAGTTCCAGGCCACCGGCAAACAGCAGACGCGCTTCATCGCGGTGACCGGCTACAACCTCAAGGGCACCGGCAACGGCATCGTGGTGCCCAAGGACTCACCTGTGCAGTCGCTTGCCGACCTCGCCGGCAAGAGCCTGTCCACGCCGGTCGGCAGTGCGGCCTGGGGCATGACGCTGAAGGTGCTGCGCGACGCCGGCCTGTCCGACAAGGTGACGCTGGTCAACCAGAGCCCCCCGGTGGGCGCGGCGAACATTGCCGCCGGCAAGATCGACGCGCATGCCGACTTCTGCCCATGGTCCGAGATCATGGAATTTCGCGGCACCGCGCGGAAGATCTACGACGGCAGCGAGGCCGGCATCCCCACCTTCCACGGCATCGTGGTGCGCGACGACTTCGCCCGGCAGTACCCCGAGGTGGTCGAGGGCGTGCTCAAGGCCACCCTGGCCGCGCAGCAATGGATCAGCGAAGACCCACGGCGCGCCGCGGAAAAGGTCGCCGAATGGACCGGCGTGGAGAAGGAAGTCCTGTACCTCTATTTCAGCCAGGGCGGCATTTCGACCATGGAGGCGAGCATCAAGCCGCAGTGGGTCGAGGCGATGAAATACGACCACGCCTTGCTGCAGCAGGAAATGCAGATCCCCGATCTGGATTTCGCCAGCTGGATCGACGACAGCTACCTGAAGAAGGCCTACGCCGACATGGGGCTGGACTACGCCGCCGCGGTCGCCAGCGTGGTCAGCCCGGTCGCACGCGCGCCGGGACGCAAACCGGCGGAGATCTGGTTCCAGGACCAGGGCATCGTCGCCTACGACAGCACCGCCGCCATGCTCGCCGCCGAAGCCGACGCCAAGGCGGCCGGCAAAGCCATCAACGCCACCTACGTCTACGACAACCTCACCGGCTTGAAGCTGTTCGGCAAGGCGGCCTACCTGGTCAAGGACGCCAGCGGCGAGGTGCTGGCCTTCATGAAGAAAAGCGACTCGGAGCAGCACATCGCCCAGCACGGCGGCAGCGCCCTGCTGACCGATGCACCCGTGGCGATGCTGGACTGAGCCCCTGCGCGGCCCGTGCCACGGGCCCGCCTCAAGCCGAGGAGTGACCGCATGAGCGTCAAACCGACCCCCCTGTTCGATAGCGATCTGGCAACGCCAGAAGCCGACCGGCCACTGCTGACCGCTGCGCCGGCTCCCCAGGCAGCGCCGATTGCCACCCCTTCCGCGCCGCGTCGCCTGCCGCCGATGGCCGGGCGTTACCTGGTGCGCGTGCTGGCGCTGCTGGCAGCCTTGCTGATCTGGCACCTGGCGACCGCGACGGGCTTCAACCTGTTCATCAATTTCGAGAACGTGCCGGCACCGCTGCTGGTGGGCCAGACGCTGATCCAGCAGCTGGGCAGCAGCGAGTTCTACCTGCACATCGTCCACAGCCTGGAACGCATCGCGCTGGCCTATGCCTACGCCGTGGTGCTCGGCGTCCTTTGCGGCGTGCTGATCGGCCGTTCGCGCTGGGCCGAGGACATCCTGCTGCCCTACATCGAGCTGTTCCGGCCGATTCCGGCGGTGGCCTGGATTCCGTTGGCGATCCTGATGCTACCGACCGAGCAGTCGAGCATCGTCTTCATCACCTTTCTCGGCGCCTTCTTCCCCATCGTGCTGAACACCGTGCATGGTGTGGAGCAGACGCCGGACGTGCTGGTGCGTGCCGCCCGCAGCCTGGGCGCCAGCGACCGGGCGATCCTCTGGCACGTGGTGATTCCCGGTGCGATGCCAAGCATCGTCGCCGGCCTGGCGATCGGCATGGGCGTAGCCTGGTTCTCGCTGCTGGCCGGCGAAATCATCAGCGGCCAGTACGGCATCGGCTACTTCACCTGGACCAGCTACACCTTGGTCAAGTACCCGGAAATCATCATCGGCATGCTCACCATCGGCGGCCTCGGCACGCTCTGCACGCTGCTCGTGCGCAAGGCCTGCGTGCCGCTGCTGCGCTGGCAGCAGCAGGGGGGCCGGTCATGAATGCGATCGTCTCCGACAACCGCCTCGCCGTGCTCGATCACAGCCGGCTGCGCGCCAAGGCCGCGGCCAAGGGCGAAGGGCGCGGCCATGTCAGCGTGCGTGCGCTGTCCATCGAATTCGACCACGCAGGCGGCAAGCGCGCCGCGGTGCAACAGGCCAGCCTGGAGATTCGCCCCGGCGAGTTCGTCTGCCTGCTCGGCCCCTCGGGTTGCGGCAAGTCGACCCTGATGAACGCCATCGCCGGCTTCGTCAAACCCACCCGCGGCGAGCTGACCGTCGACGGTCAGCCCATCGCCGGACCCGGCCCGGACCGCGGCATGGTGTTCCAGCAGCACTCGCTGTTCCCCTGGAAGACGGTGCGCGAAAACGTCGCCTTCGGTCCGCTGATGGCCGGTGCCTCGCGTAACGAGGCCACCGGCGTGGCGCGCACCTTCCTTTCGCTGGTGGGGCTCGCCGCCTTCGAGGATGCCTACCCCGGGACCCTGTCCGGCGGCATGCAGCAGCGCGTCGGCATCGCCCGCGCGCTGGCCAACTACCCCAGCGTGCTGCTGATGGACGAGCCCTTCGGCGCACTGGACGCGCAGACCCGGATCATGATGCAGGAGAACCTGCTAGAGATCTGGCGCGAGTTCAGGAACACCGTGGTGTTCGTCACCCACGACATCGACGAGGCGGTGTTCCTCTCCGACCGCATCGTGGTGATGAGCGCCAGCCCCGGGCGGATCATCGCCGACATCCGCGTCGAGCTGCCGCGACCGCGCGAGCAGAGCCTGCTCACCGACCCTGCCTTCATCGACTACAAGCGCCAGTGCCTGGACCTGATCCGCCAGGAAACCCTGCGCGCCTTTCAGCAGCAGAACGGAGGCTGAGCCATGCATACCCTTCCCTTGCCTGCGCCCACGCTCGACATGACCTGTCATGACAGGCTGGAGCCACGCCCATGAGCCGCCTCGAACCACTCGCCCCGGGTCAGTCGCCACTGCCGCTGTACGTGCAGATCCGCGACACCCTCAGACGCAAGATCCTCGAAGGCGACTATGCCGTGCATGAACGGCTGCCCTCGGAAAACGAGCTGATGACCGCCTTCGGCGTCAGCCGCATCACCATCCGCCAGGCGCTGCGCGACCTGCACAACGAAGGATTGGTGTTCAGCGCCCAGGGCAAGGGCACCTACGTCAGCAAGCCCAAGGCGGTGCAGAACGTGCAGCGCCTGCAGGGCTTCGGCGAGGCCATGGCCGCCCAGGGCTACGAAGCGACCGCGCGGCTGCTGTCGATTCAGGAGCGCAAGCCACCCAAGCCGGCGGCCGCCGCGCTGAACCTCGCGCCCGGCGCGGATGTGGTCGAGGTCAAGCGCGTGCGCTTTCTCAACCGCGCCCCGGTGTGCCTGGAGCACAGCTACTTCCCCCTGGACATCGGCCAGCGCCTGTTCGGCCTGGACCTGTCCGGCGACATCTTCCCGCTGCTGGAGAACCGCTTCGGCATCGGCCTCGGCCATGCCGCCATCGGCCTCGACGCCACCCTGGCCGACGACGAACACCAGCCCTACCTCGGCCTCAAGGCCGGTGAACCCATCCTGCGCGTCGAGCGGCTGACCCATGACCGCAGCGGTCGGCCGATCGATTTCGAATACCTGTGCTACCGCGGCGACGCCTTCAAGTACCAGTTCCGGGTCGACCGGAAATAGAGGAGACCACCATGACCACGATTCACGACATTCCCGTCATCGAAACCGACGTGCTGGTGATCGGCGGTGGCACCGCCGGCCCAATGGCCGCCGTCACCGTCAAGGAGCAGGACCCGACGCTCAAGGTGCTGCTGCTGGAGAAGGCCAACGTCAAGCGCTCCGGGGCGATCTCCATGGGCATGGACGGCCTGAACAACGCGGTCGTGCCCGGCCACGCCACGCCCGAGCAGTACGTCAAGGAAATCACCATCGCCAACGACGGCATCGTTCACCAGCCGGCGCTGATGGCCTACGCCACGCGCTCGTTCTCGATGATCGAGCAGCTCGACGCCTGGGGCGTGCATTTCCAGAAGGACGAGACCGGCGACTACGACATGAAGAAGGTCCACCACCTCGGCACCTACGTGCTGCCGATGCCGGAGGGCCACAACGTCAAGAAGATTCTCTACCGCCGCCTGCGCCGGGTGCGCGTGGACATCGAGAACCGCTTCATCGCCACCCGCCTGCTGAAGGACCCGGACGGCAACATCGCCGGCATGATTGGGGTGAACACCCGCACCGCCGAGCCGATCATCATCCGCGCCAAGGCGGTGATCATGGCCACCGGTGCCGCCGGGCGCATCGGCCTGCCGAACTCGGGTTATCTCTTCGGCACCTACGAGAACCCGGCCAACTGCGGTGACGGCCACGCCATGGCCTACCACGCCGGTGCGGACCTGGCCAACCTCGAGTGCTTCCAGGTCAACCCGCTGCTCAAGGACTACAACGGCCCGGCCTGTGCCTATGTCACCGGCCCGCTCGGCGGCTTCACCGCCAACGCCTACGGCGAGCGCTTCATCGAGTGCGACTACTGGTCCGGGCAGATGATGCTGGAGTTCTTCAAAGAGCTCGAATCCGGCACCGGCCCGGTGTTCCTCAAGCTCGACCACCTGGCCGAGGAAACGATTCAAGAGATCGAGACCGTCCTGCACACCAACGAGCGGCCCTCACGCGGACGCTTTCACGAAGGCCGGCACATCGACTACCGCCAGCGCATGGTGGAAATGCACATCTCCGAGATCGGTTTCTGCTCGGGCCACTCGGCCTCCGGCGTGTGGACCGACGAGACCGGCGCGACCACCGTGCCCGGGCTGTTCTGCGCTGGCGACATGGCTTCGGTGCCGCACAACTACATGCTCGGCGCCTTCGTCTACGGGCAGATCTGCGGCGAGAGCGCAGCGGCCTTCGTCAAGGACCGCGCCGAACCCCAGCTGGACGAAGCCTTCATCGCTGCGGAACTCGCCCGCATCCAGGCGCCGCTGAACGTCACCGACGGCATCCCGCCGGAACAGATGGAATACAAGGTCCGCCGCCTGGTGAACGACTACCTGCAGCCACCGAAGGTGACCAAGAAGATGGAGATCGGCCTGGAACGCATCCTCGCCGTGCGCGAGGACGTCCCGCGGCTGGCCGCTGCAGACCCGCACGAACTGCTCCGCGCGCTGGAAGTGCAGTCGATCATCGACTGTGCCGAGATGGCCGCCCGCGCCTCGCTGTACCGCACCGAGTCGCGCTGGGGGCTGTACCACTACCGCGTCGACCACCCCGAGCAGAACAGCGCCGAGTGGTTCTGCCACACCCGCCTGTTCAAGGACGCCAACGGCCAGATGGCCCACGGCAAGCGACCCATCGCCGACTACATCGTGCCGCTCGGCGAAGAGAAGGACGCCTACAACCGCCTGCGCGTGAAGAAGGCCGCCAATGCCTGACCGTGGGGGCGAACTCGTTCGCCCAACACCTGATGCCATGGGCGAATGAATTCGCCCCTACAGGCCGGCAGCCCAGCCGACCGTACCGAGGAGATCAACCATGCCCGTCGCCACCCACCGTTCCGCCGTCCCGGTCATCGTGGACGAAGAAAAATGCATCGCCGAAAAGGGTTGCCGTGTCTGCATCGACGTCTGCCCGCTGGACGTCCTGTGGATCAACCCGGACACCGGCAAGGCGCACATGAAGTACGACGAATGCTGGTACTGCATGCCCTGCGAGGCGGACTGCCCGACCGATGCGGTGACAGTGAACATTCCCTACCTGCTGCGCTGAGGGCCGACCGATGAAAACCTACGACGACCCACTGCTGCAGGACATCGCCACCAACCTGACCTCGAGCGATCCCGGCATCCGCCGCGTGGCCGTGCTCGAGCTGGTCGACAGCGGCGAACCGGAAGCCGCCGAGCTGCTGATCCTGGCGCTGAACGACCCGGACCCGTCGGTGCGTCAGGAGGCGGCCAAGGTGGTCGACGAGTTCGACGCCGCCGACATCGCCGACGCCCTGATTGCCGCCCTGCAGGACAGCGACGAGGTGGTGCGCAACGCTGCCGCCCATGCGCTGGCGGACCTCAAGGATCCCGCCGCCGCGCTGCCGCTGCTCGAGGCCTTGGCTGGCAGCGACGATCCCTTTGTCGTCGCCGGCATCCTCCGTGCGCTCAAGCCGCTGCGCCATCCACAGGCGCAGGCGCCGGCGCTGGCGCGGATGCAGCACGCCGACCCGGGCGTGCGCCGCGAAGCGGTGGCAGTGATCGGCTGGCTCAAGCAGCCGGCCAATCTGCCGGCGCTGATCGAGCGGGCGCAGCACGACGCCGACGCCGACGTCCGCCGCGCCGCCACCGGCGCGCTGGTCTATGCCGCGCCCGAACAGGTCGGCCCGGCGCTGATTGGCATCCTGCGCGACGAACACTGGCAGGTGCGCGTCGAGGCCGCGGTGAGCATCGGCAAGCTCGACTACCAGGCCGCACTGCAGCCCCTGGTCGAGGCCACGCACGACAGTTTCTGGCAGGTCCGGGAAAAGGCCGTCGATGCGCTCGGCAAGCTCGGTGCGGTGGGCGCGATCCCGGCGCTCGGCGTCTGCGCCCGCGACCCGATGAGCAACCTGCGCAAGGCCGCCATTGGCGCACTGGGCGCCATCGCACACAACGATGGCCGCCCCTTCGTCGAACTGGCCATGGACGACCCCGACCCGGACGTCCGCAAGCTCGCCCGCTGGGCCATGTCGAAACTCGACGCCGCGGCCTGATTTTTACGCGCTTTTTGTTGCACAGCACTTGAAGCCGAAACGTCACGAGCGCAGCGGGGCGGGGGCGCCCAGCCAAGGCGAAGGTCGCGCGCGGGAGCGGAGTTTACAGGCCGTAAATAAGCATCCCGCGCGCCGCCTTCAACGCAGCATCCGCAAGCGCAGTGGTTTCGAGGAGAACGAAATGACCTATGTCGTTACAGAGAACTGCATCCGCTGCAAATACACCGACTGCGTGGAAGTCTGCCCGGCCGACTGTTTCCACGAAGGCCCGAACTTTCTCGTCATCAACCCCGAGACCTGCATCGACTGCAGCCTCTGCGCGCCGGAATGCCCGGCCGATGCGATCTTCGCCGACAACGCCTTGCCCGAAGGCCAACAGCACTTTCTCGAACTCAACGCCGAGCTGGCCGAAGTCTGGCCGGTGATCACCCAGAGCGCCTCGCCGCTGGCCGAGGCCGAAACCTGGGTGGACCAGGGCGGCAAGCTGGCCTTTCTGGAGCGCTGAAGCATGCCCCAACTTGTCATGACGAGTGGGTTGCGCCACGGCGTACTGGCCCTGGTCACGGTCAGTGCCGCCACGCTCGGCAGCGCCCGGCCGGTGGACACGCCGGAACGCTCCGTGCGCAGCCCGGAAGCGCCCACGCTGCTCATCAGTAGCGGCCCGGCGCCCCTGCCGCGCGGCCTCGTCACACCGTTCATTCGCTAGAGGCCGCAGGCCCGGAGGGTTTCATGAACGCCTTCACCGCATCGAATCACGACGCCACGCTCCCCATCGCACAGCCCCAACGGCCGATCGACCCACCCCGAGAGATCCGCCTGCGCAAGGCGCAGCGCGTGCTCGAACTGACCTGGCCGGATGGCGCGCAGAGCCGCATCAGCTGCCTGACGCTGCGGCGGGCCTGCGCCTGCTCCAATTGCCAACGCCTCCAGCAGACCGGCGCGCTGACGCTGATCGACGCCGAGGTCGGCGTGAACCGCCTGGAAATGTCCGGCATCAGCGGTCTGCAGCTGTATTTCAGCGACGGTCATTTCCGCGGCCTGTACCCCTGGGCTTACCTGCGTGATCTGGGCGATCCGGCATGAACGCCCGGCTCGAAGCGCTCGCCCCGCCCGTCGCGCTGTGTCGCAAGCACTACCCGGGCCTGGCCCTGTGTGCGGTGCTGGCGCTGGCCGGCAGCTTTCTCGCCGATCACTACGACGCGCCCGCGCTGCTGATGGTGTTGCTGCTCGGCCTGGGTTTCGCCAGCCAGGGCAGCGAGGCACGCATGCAGCCGGGCGTGGCGTTGTGCAGCCGGCAACTGCTGCGCATCGGCGTGGCGCTGCTCGGCGCGCGCATTGGCGTCGCGCAGCTGGAAGCGGTCGGTGCGCGGCCTTTGATGCTGGTGCTCGTCACGGTGCCGCTGGTGCTCGGCCTGGCGCTGCTGCTCGGCCGGCTGCTGCGGCTACCGACCCTGCACAGTCTGGTGGCGGGCGCGGCGGTGGCGATCTGCGGCGTGTCGGCAGCGATTGCGGTGGCGGCGGTGATCCCGGCGGGGCGCCTGGAAGAGCGCCGGCTGCTCGCCGTGGTGGTCGGCGTGACGGCCCTCGGCACGCTGTCGATGCTGCTCTACCCGCCGCTGACCGGCCTGCTCGGGCTGGATGCGCTCGACAGCGGTCTGCTGCTCGGCGCCAGCATTCATGACGTCGCCCAAGCGGCCGGTGCCGGGTACCTCGTCTCGGAGACCGCTGGCGACGTCGCGACCCTGACCAAGCTGTTGCGCGTCGCCCTGCTCGCGCCGCTGGTGCTGGTGATCGGCCTGCTGCTGCGTCGGCAGGAACCGGGCAGCCCGGACTTTCCGCTGTTTCTGCTCGGCTTTCTCGGCCTGTTCACGCTGAACAGCCTCGGCTGGCTGCCGGCTGCGCTGCGCGAGGCGCTGGTCGCCGGCTCGCAGGCCTGCCTGCTGCTGACCATGGCCGCGCTCGGCATGCGCACCCGTGTCGGCGACCTGTTTGCCCAGGGCTGGCAGCCCTTCGCCCACCTGGCCCTGCTCAGCGCCGCGCTGCTGCTGGCGACGAGCCTGCTGCTGATCCTGTTCTGATCGACTCAATCCACGAGAGAGGAAGGCCCCATGTCTGCACTCGGCACCGAAAGCGTTCTATCCGTGCATCACTGGAACGACACCCTGTTCAGCTTTCGCACCACCCGCGACCCGGCGTTGCGCTTCGAGAACGGCCACTTCGTGATGATCGGCCTGGAAGTCGACAGCAAACCACTGATGCGCGCCTACAGCATCGTCAGCGCCAACCACGACGAGCACCTGGAATTCCTCAGCATCAAGGTGCCAGACGGCCCGCTGACCTCGCGCCTGCAGCACCTGAAGGTCGGCGACTCGCTCATCGTCAGCCGCAAGCCGGTCGGCACCCTGGTGATGCATGACCTCAGGCCCGGCAAGCACCTCTACCTGCTGGGCACGGGCACGGGGCTGGCGCCGTTCATGAGCATCGTCCGCGATCCGGAAGCCTACGAGCGTTTCGACAAGATCGTGCTCGTGCACGGGGTGCGCGAGGTCAGCGAGCTGGCCTACCACGACTACCTCACCCAGGAACTTCCGGCGCACGAATTCCTTGGCGAAGCGGTGCGGGCCAAGCTGCTCTACTACCCGACGGTGACGCGCGAGGCGTTCCGCCACACTGGGCGCATCAATACACTGATCGAGACCGGCAAGCTCACCGACGACCTCGGCCTGCCGCGGCTGAACCCCGAGACCGACCGCGTGATGCTCTGTGGCAGCCCGACGATGCTCGACACCCTCACCGGCCAGCTCGATGCCCTGGGCTTCCAGGCCTCGCCCAGCCAGGGCGTACCGGGTGATTACGTCATTGAGCGGGCGTTCGTGGAAAAGTAGAGCCGTACAACAGTCGCTCTACAGGGGAGGCCTCGCTCCTGGCTCAGCCTTGGCCCGTCCGGCGCTTGATTCGCGCCGGACGGGCAACTTTCGCCTCTTCCGTTGTCTCGTTCTAAGGCGCGCATCCAACCAGACATAAGCGCGCCGTTTCCGAGCCTGACGTGAGGTCCCTGTTCCATGCTGACACTTTCCATCAACGGCGCCGACCTTCAGGTCGACGCGCCCGAAGACATGCCCCTGCTCTGGGTCCTGCGCGACGTGCTCGGGCTCACCGGCAGCAAGTACGGCTGCGGTATCGCCCAGTGCGGCGCCTGCACCGTGCACCTGGACGGCCAGGCGGCGCGCGCCTGCGTCTTGCCGGTCGGCGAGGTGAAGGGCCGCAAGGTGGTCACCATCGAACGCATTGGCAACACGGAACTCGGCCGCAAGGTGCAACAGGCCTGGCTGGAAGATGAGGTGGTGCAGTGCGGCTACTGCCAGTGCGGGCAGATCATGTCCGCCGTTGCCCTGCTGGAGCAAAATCCGCAGCCCGACGACCGCGCCATCGACCAGGGCATGGCCGGCAACCTCTGCCGCTGCTGCACCTATACCCGCATCCGCAGCGCCATCAAGCGCGTCGCCCAGGCATGAGGAGGCGCGAGATGAGCCAACCCGACACGACGCTGCAATCCCCTTCGCGCCGCACCTTGCTCAAAGTCGGCAGCCTGGCCCTGGGCGGGCTGGTGATCGGTTTCACCCTGCCGTTCGCCGGGCGCAGCTTCGCCGAGCAGATCCTGAACGAAGGCCCGGAAGACCAGCCAATGTCCAACGCCACGGCGTTGGATGCCTTCATCAGCATCGACCGCGACGGCCAGGTCACCTTCACCGTGCCGAAAATCGAA
Source organism: Stutzerimonas marianensis (assembly GCF_022810315.1). Classification (NCBI taxonomy): domain Bacteria; kingdom Pseudomonadati; phylum Pseudomonadota; class Gammaproteobacteria; order Pseudomonadales; family Pseudomonadaceae; genus Stutzerimonas; species Stutzerimonas marianensis. Next base: position 220,011 of record NZ_JALGRD010000008.1, read on the forward strand.
ATGGGCCAGGGCGCGCAGAGCGGCCTGGCGGTGATGGTCGCCGAGGAGCTGGAGATCGGCCTCGACCAAATCACCCTCAAGGAAGCCCCGCCGAACGAGGAGATCTACAACGACAAGCTGCTGAATTTCCAGGCCACCGGCGGCTCGACCTCGATCCGCAGCAACTGGGAGCCGCTGCGCCAGGCCGGCGCGGCGGCGCGCCTGCTGCTGATCCAGGCCGCCGCTCAGCGCTGGCAGCTCGGCGCCGATCAGCTGCGCGCCGAGAATGGCCGTGTACTGGGCCCGGACGGCCAGAGCCTCGGCTATGGCGAGCTGGTCGAGGACGCCGCGAAACTGCCCGTCCCCGAAGACATTCCGCTCAAGCCGGCCGATCAGTTCAGGCTGATCGGCAAGCCGACCCGGCGCCTGGACACACCGGCCAAGGTCGACGGCACCGCTCGCTTCACCATCGACCTGGTGGTGCCGGGCATGAAGTACGCCTCGATCCGCGCCTGCCCGGTGCTCGGCGGCACCCTGCGCGAGGTCGACGAACGCGCGGCCCGGCAGATACCGGGGGTGATCGAGGTGGTGCGGCTGGACAATGCCGTGGCGGTCATCGGCGAGCACACCTGGGCCGCCTTCGCCGGCGTGCGCGCGCTGGAGATCGACTGGGCGCTGGGCGACAACGCCGGCATCGACTCGGCGCAGATGGAGCGCGAGATCAAGGCGGCGCTGGACAAGCCCGGCGCCATCGCCAACGAGCAGGGCGACATCGACGCGGCGCTCAAGGACGCGGCCAACACCTTCGAAGCCGAATACGAAATGCCCTTCCTCGCCCACGCCGCGCTGGAGCCCATGACCTGCGTCGCCAAGGTGCGCGCCGACGCCGTCGAGCTGTGGGTCGGCACCCAGGTGCCGGTGCGCGCGCAGACGGCCGCCGCCGAGGCCGCCCGGCGCCCGGCCGAGCAGGTGATCGTCAACAACCAGCTCATCGGCGGCGCCTTCGGCCGGCGGCTCGAGGTGGACTTCATCAGCCAGGCGGTGGCGATCGCGGCCCAGGTCGATTATCCGATCAAGCTGACCTGGACCCGCGAGGAAGACACCACCCACGACATGTACCGCCCGCACTACCTCGACCGCTTCGCCGCCGCGCTGGATGCCGAAGGCCGCCTGCAAGGCTGGCGCCACACCATCGCCGGCGCCTCGGTGCTGGCCCGTTTCGCGCCCGAGGCGGTGCCGGAGAACGGCCTGGACGGCGATGCGGTGGAAGTCGCCATGCATCCGATCTACGCGATGCCGAACCTGCGGGTGAACTACGTGCCGGTACCACCCCGGGCACTGCACCAGTCCTGGTGGCGCGGCGTCGGCCCGCTGCGCAGTACCTACATGCTGGAAAGCTTCATCGACGAGGTGGCCCGCAGCGTCGAGCAGGATCCGGTCGACTACCGCATGGCCCTGCTCGGCAGCCATCCCCGTGCCCAGGGCGTTCTGCGTCTGGCGGCGGAAAAGGCCGGCTGGGGCGAACCGCTCGAGGCCGGGCACGGTCGCGGCGTGGCCGTGCAGGAGGTGTTCGGCAGCTTTCTCGCCACCGTGGTCGAGCTGCAGGTCAGCGAGGACAAGGGCATCAGGCTCAAGCGACTGGTGGTGGCCATCGACTGCGGGCAGGTGATGAACCCGGTATCGGTCAAGTCGCAGATCGAGGGCGGCACCCTGTTCGGTCTGTCGGCCGCACTGTTCAACGAAATCACCGTGCGCGAGGGCCGCGTCGAGCAGACCAACTTCCACGACTACCGGCAGTTGCGCATCAGTGATGCGCCGCCAGTGGAAACCTACATCGTCGAAAGTCGCGAGGCGCCCGGCGGGGTCGGCGAGGCCGGCACGGCGATGATCGCCCCGGCGCTGGTCAACGCGCTGGCGGCCGCCAACGGCACGCGCATCCGCCGCCTGCCGCTGGCGCGCGCCGGCTACTACGTGATCTGAGGAGTCCCAGCATGAACAATCGATTCACAACCGGCAGCCTGCTGGGCGCTGCCCTGGCCCTGTTCGGCACGGCGGCCTTGGCGCAGCAGGCGGACGACGCCTTGCTCGAACGCGGCGAATACCTGACCCGCGCCGCGGACTGCCTGGCCTGCCACGTCACCGAAGGCGGCAAGCCCTACGCCGGCGGCCTGCCGGTGGAAATGCCGTTCGGCACGCTGTACTCGACCAACATCACGCCGGACAAGGAAACCGGCATCGGCAACTGGACCGACGATCAGTTCGTCGAAGCCATGCAGAAGGGCGTTGGCCCGGATGGCCGCCACTACTACCCGGCCTTCCCTTACACCTCCTACACCCTGATGCCGCGCGAAGACATCCTCGCCATCAAGGCCTACCTGTTCAGCCTGGAACCGGTGAACCAGCCGAACCGGGAGAACGACATCGGCTTTCCGTTCAACCAGCGCTGGGGCATCGCCCTGTGGAACCTGCTGTTTCTCGACGACGAACGCTTCGAGCCGGACCCGCAGCAGTCCGAGCAATGGAACCGCGGCGCCTACCTGGTGGAAGGTCCGGGGCACTGCGGTGAATGCCATACGCCACGCAACTTCATGCAGGCGAAGCAGAGCTCCAAGGCGCTCGGTGGCGCGACCATCCAGGGCTGGGCCGCCTGGAACATCACCGGCGACGAGCAGAGCGGCATCGGCGGCTGGCCGGACGACGCCCTGGCGGCTTACATGGCTACTGGCGTCGCGCCGGGCTACGGCGTGGCGGGCGGGCCGATGGCCGAAGTGGTCAACCACAGCCTGCGCCACCTCACACCCGAGGATATCCAGGCCATGGTCGTTTATCTCAAATCGGTGCCCGCCCAGCCGGCAGACGTGAAACGCCCCGAAGCCCGCTCACTGACCAATCAGCCGCCCGCCGAAAGCGAGCACCCGCTGGGGCAGAAGCTCTTCGCCGACGCCTGCGCCAGCTGCCACCAGTGGGACGGCAGCGGCCGCCAAAGCGACTACGCCGCGTTGCGCGGCCTGCGCACGCTGAACGACCCGCAGGGCCTGAATCTGGTCAGGGTCATCCTCGACGGTGACGCCCTGCACGGCCCCAGCGGGCATCACCTGATGCCGGCCTTCAACCGGCACTTCAACGATCGGGAAGTGGCGGAGCTGGCCAACTTCATGCTCGGGCATTTCGGTGCGCAGCCCGGAGCGCTGAGCGCAGAGACGATTTCCGAGCGGCGCTGAAGCCCGCCGCGCCGCTCCCGCGGCGCGGGCTGTCTTCAGTTCACGTAGCGGCGCGCAGCCTGTTGCAACAGGCCTTCCTGCTTCATCTGGTCGAGGGTGCGCTGCAGCTTGTCGACAACCTCGTCGGGGGTGTCCTTGTTCAGCGCCAGGTAGAGGTCGACCCGGCTCAGCGTCAGGGCCACCGCCAGCGGGCCGACACCGGCCTGCTTCGCTTCGTATTCACCGGAAGGGTTGGTGGTCGCCCAGAGATCGAACTGGCCGGCCTTCAACTTGGCCGGGGTGTCGATCAGCGAGCTCTGCACCTCGATACCGCGGGTAATCATGTACTGGCTGCCGACGCTGCCGTCCTTCGAGCCGATGCGGTACTGCTTGGCGTCCTCAAGGCTGGATAGCTGGATCGGACTGTCCGGGTTCTTGAGCAAGACGATCTGGATTTCGCTCAGCGGGCCGACCCACTTGTACTTCGGCTCGCGCTGGGGCGTGCGGCTGAGGGAAAACACGCCAAAGCCGTGCGTCTTCTCCGCCAGGTCCTGCAAGCGGCTCCAGGGGAAGCGCAGGGTCATCTCGTAAGGCACGCCGGCCCGTTTGAACAACTCGGCGACGACCTCGGCGTCGATGCCGTTGATTGCGCCCTCCTTCGCGAAATTCTTGCCATCGACGGCCATGCTGAACGGAGGGAAATTCTGGGTCAGAAGGTTGATTTTCTCGCCGGCGGCGTTGGCCGGAGCGAGCGGCAGAAGGGTCATCAGCGCGCCCAGAAGGGCGCCGCGAACGTTGTTGTTCTTGGTTGGCATGATCGTGTCTCGTCGTCGGACGTTATTGTTGTACGCGTTCCTGGCATGGCGCGACCTGGCGGCTTGATCGGCAGCGCCGCTGTCGCTTGTGCCTGCGGGTCGATCCTGACGGAGCGACCGCGGTGCCGAACGGTAGCAGGCACGCGCCTTGCAAACTCTGCTGCGGGTCACTTAAGCGACAGCCAGTTTCGAGGCTGCCGTTTCGTTCCACGACCAACGGGTCATTCGTCGCAAACTGGCCCGCCATTCGTCGCACGACCGCTCCGATGGTGGCGCTTGCCGTATCCTCGCCGGCTATCGGAGTCCGACGACCCGATTCACAGTCCGGCATATAAATCGCATCCAACACGTCCGAGCTGTGTTGCGCCATCCGATTGGCGCCGCGGGATTTTCCCGTGAACAACTGTGGTCCGCCTCCCCGGCGGTTGTTTGTCGAGACATCGGGCTTCCCGATTGGATGTGAAATGAAAACACCACGCCTGCTACAAGGTCGCCGCGGCCCTGTACTCTCCGTTTTCCTGCTGCTGTTGATCGCCGCCTGCGTCGCCTATTGGCAGCTGCGACCCACCGCTCCGTCGACGCCCGCCACCGGCGCCGCGGCCAGCATGCTCGAGGCCCTGCAAATCTCGACCGATCCCTGGGAAGCCAATCGCCGCGACCTGTCCGTGCTGATGGCCGACCTGCGTGGCGGAACCATCGCCAGCGCCGCGCTGGGCAAGGATGCGGTCTACATCAGCCTGCACGACGGCCTGCGCTACTGGGTGCCGGACCAGTCCGGGCGCGTCGCCCAACTGATGCTCGACCACTACGCCAGCCGCGAAGGCCAGCTGTTCCCGCTGACGCTCTTTGAAACCGATGGCGAGACCCCCTGGTACAAGACGGTGTTGCCGTACGCGCCCTTCTTCCTCCTGCTGGTCGGCGCGCTCACCTACCTGGCGATCAAGAGCCAGGCGTTCCAGGTGCATCGCAAGGGCAGCGGCATCAGTTTCAATGACGTGATCGGCGCGAGCGAGGCCAAGCAGGCACTGAGCGACGTTACCGCCTACCTGCGCGATCCGGCTGCATACACCGCGCTCGGCGCCCGCCCGCCGAAAGGCGTGCTGCTGACCGGCGAGCCCGGTACCGGCAAGACGCAGCTGGCCAAGGCGCTGGCCACCGAATCCAACGCCAGCTTCATCCAGGTCACCGGCAGCGATTTTTCCTCGATGTATTTCGGCGTGGGTATCCAGAAGGTCAAGGCGCTGTTCCGCACGGCGCGCAAGCAGGCGCCGTGCATCATCTTCATCGACGAGATCGACGGCATCGGCAAGCGTGCCGAGCAGCAGCGTTCCAGCGATGCCGAGAGCAACCGCATCATCAACCAGTTCCTCGCCGAGATGGACGGCTTCGACGGCGCCAGCGGCGTGCTGGTGCTCGGTGCGACCAACTTCCCCAACTCGCTGGATCCGGCCCTGGTGCGCGAAGGCCGCTTCGACCGCTCCATTGCCGTGGGCTTGCCCGGGCTGGCGGATCGCGAAGCCCTGTTTCGCCTCTACACCGACAAGATTCGCGCCGAGCAGGATCTGGATTTCGCCCAGCTGGCACGCAACACCGTCGGCCTGACGCCTGCCGCCATCGCCTACATCGTCAACCATGCGGCGCTGCTGGCCGCCCGTGGAGAAGCGAAGGCGGTGACCATGGCGCACTTCGTCGATGCGGTGGAAACCTGCCGAATCGGTGAGCAGCCTTCGGGTGTCACTCCCATGTCCGCCACCGATCGCAAGCGCATCGCCGTGCACGAGGCCGGCCACGCACTGGTCGCCGCGGCGCTGAAAACCGGGCGTGTGGAGAAGGTCACCATCCTGCCGCGCGGCCAGGCGCTGGGCGTGACGCTGGTCACCCCGGTCGAGGACAAGCGCCTGCACATGGAATCCGAGCTGCGCAACCGCATCCAGATGCTGCTGGCCGGCCGCGGCGCCGAGCAGCTGTATTTCCACGAAGTCTCCTCCGGTGCCGGCCAGGACCTGCAGGAAGCTTCGAAGATCGCCCTGTCGATGGTCGGCGCGCTGGGCATGGGGCCGAACGGCTCGCTGCTCAGCCTGCAGGCCGTGCGCGACGCGCACATCGAGTTCGACTCCGGCGAATCCATCCGTGCCGCCGACAACCTGCTCAAGCAGCTCGACCGCGAATGCATGGCGCTGCTGCAGCGGCTCAAACCGGCACTGGACGAAATCGCCGACAAGCTGCTGGCCGAAGAAACCGTGCCGGGTGAAGACGTGCTCGCGGCCATCGAGCGCCTGCCCGAGCATCACCTCGACGCCAACGTGAGCTCCATCATCGGCCACGCGATGAGCACCATCGACCGCGTCGCCGCCAGCGCCATGGAGGGTAACGGCCATTTCGAGCTGGCCCCGGTGGTGTCACTGGAAGAAGAAGACGAAGGTCCGACCCGGCTCTGAGCCGCCGGCCGTTTCGAATCCGGGTGTCGGCTGCTCAGTGCAGCGCCGGCGCCCGCTCCTCCTGCAGCGTGGCGATACCGGCCAGGCGCCGTGACAGCACGCCGAAGCGTCGGCGGTACTGTGCCGGGGTCAGGCCGACCTTGCGCCGGAACAGCCGGCCGAAGAAGCCCGCGTCCTGATAACCCACCTCCCAGGCGATCGCCTCCACCGACAGCTCACCGCTCTCCAGTAACTGCTTGGCCTCTTCCAGACGCAGGGTGTGGATGTAGTCCAGCGGCGTCAGCCCGGTGGCCAGGGCGAAGCGGCGCTGGAAGGTCCGCTCCGGCAGGCCGCTGATGCGCACCATGGCGCTCACCGGCGCCTCCTCCTCGTAATGCTGTGCGGCCCATTCCTGGCAGCGGGCGATGATCGGATCGGCCAGCTGACCGGTGCGCATCATCGCCGCATAGGCCAGCGGGCTGGTCGCGTCCCAGTCGAACAGATTCAGCCGCGCCACTTCCATCGCCTCGCGCGCACCGACGAAACGGGCGATGAGAAACAGCCCCAGCGCGTGCCAGCTGCTGCCGCTGCCGGACATCACCAGGCGCTGGCCGATGCCGGTACTGACCAGCGCCTTGTCCGGATGCCAGTGCACGTCCGGGTACTCGCGGCGCAGGCAATCGCAGTATCCCCAGTGCGAGGTGCCTTCGCAGCCGGCCAGCAGCCCGGTCTGCGCCAGCAGCATCGCCCCCGAGCAGGCCGCGGCCAGCGTCGCCCCGGCCGCGTAACGCTCGCGTAACCATTGCGCCTCGGGCGCATAGCGATCGTCCAGCGGCTCCCAGGGGCTGACGGCAAGGTTGCTGACGATCACCACATCCAGCGGTGGTGCCTCGGCGAGGCTCGCATGGGGCTGGACCGGAATGTCGTTGTAGACCCGCAGCAGCCGGCCGTCACGGCTGACGATCAACGGCCGGAACGGCGACGCCACATCGCAGCGGTGCACCAGCAGCTGCCAGTCGCGACGGGCACCGAGAAGCAGATCGTAGAGGCCGAAGAGCGTCGAGGCCGTGCTGTCCGGCGTCGCCAGCAGGGCGACGGTCAATGGCGGACGTTCGGCGATCTCGGAGCGGGCCATGGCGGAAATAGCCGTTTTGTTTCCAGGATGACTGGGGTGCAAAGCAAGCGTAACCCCGAGTATGGGCGCGTTGGCCGACGCCAACGAACCGGACTCATGGAGCATAGAACAATGAAAGACGCACACGGGTACCAACTGACCGGCTGCAATGGCGAGGCGCAAGCCCTGCTCGATCAGGCGCTGGCGCAATTCCGCTGCCTGCACGCCGACTCGCTGGCGACCACCGAGGCCGCGCTGCAGGCCTCGCCTGAACTGGTGATGGGCCATGTCCTGCACGCCTGGCTCTACCTGCTCGGCACCGAGGCAGCGGCCCTGCCGGTGGCCCGGGCCGCCCACGAACGTGCCCTCGAGTTGCCACACAATGATCGGGAAGGCCGTCATCTGCATGCCCTGGGGCTGTTGCTGAACGGTCGCTGGCATGCCGCCGGCCGCGCCCTGGAAGACCTCAGCATCGACTACCCCCACGACCTGCTCGCCCTGCAGGCCGGCCACCAGATCGACTTCTTCACCGGCGACGCCCGCATGCTGCGCGATCGCATCGCTCGCGTGCGGCCGGACTGGTCGCCGGAAGTGCCCGGCTACCACGCTCTGCTCGGCCTGTATGCCTTCGGCCTCGAGGAAACCGGCGACTACCGCCTCGCCGAGCGTCTGGGCCGTGAAGCGGTGGCGCTGCAGCCCGACGATGCCTGGGCCCAGCACGCCGTCGCGCACGTGCTGGAAATGCAGGGGCGGCGCGAGGAAGGCATCGCCTGGATGCGCGGCAACCCGGCCTGGCAGCAGGACAGCATGCTCGCCGTGCACAACTGGTGGCACCTGGCGCTGCACTATCTGGAAATGGACGAGTTCGACAGCGTCCTGGAGCTGTTCGACGGGCCGCTGAACGGCCACGGCAGTACCCTGGCGCTGGAGCTGATCGACGCCAGCGCGCTGCTCTGGCGGCTGCAGTTGCGCGGGGTCGAGGTCGGCCAGCGCTGGTCCGGTGTGGCCGAGCGTTGGGCGGCGATGGCGGCGGACGGCTGCTACGCCTTCAATGACTTCCATGCGGCGATGGCCTTCGCCTGCGCCGGCCGCGAGGACCTGCTGGCCTCATTGCACGAGGCCCAGCGAGTGGCCGCTGCACGGGATGACGACAATTCACGTTTCACCGGCCAGATCGGCGCCCCGGGAGTCGAGGCCCTGCTGGCTTATGTCGACGGCGATTATCGACGCTGTACCGACCTGCTGCGTGCGATCCGCAACCAGGCGCAACTGTTCGGTGGCAGCCATGCGCAACGCGATCTGCTCGACCAGACCCTCATCGCCGCCGCCGAGCGCAGCGGTGAGCAGGGCCTCGCACGCGCCTTGCAGCGTGAACGCAGACTGCTCGCCGAGCAGCGCCGCATGCAGTGAAAGGAGGCAGGAAGACAGCGGACGTCTTCCACTCTCTGGTCGGCCAGAGCTACGGCAGCACCACCAGATGGTTCGGCAGTTCGTTGCGCTCATGCGTCGCCGGCACATGCTGCTTGAGCAGCGAGCCGCAGGTCTCGATGCAGGTCAGGAAGCCCTCCAGCACCTGGCCGTTGCGCACGTCTTCGGTGAAGGCCGCGACCACCGACTGCCAGACACTGTCGTCGATGCGACTGGAGATTCCGCGGTCCACCAGGATCTCCACGTAGCGCTCGGCCTCGGAGACGAAGATCAGCATACCGGTGCCGGCTTCGGTGTGATGCAGGTTGAGTTCGATGAACTGCCGCCGCGCCAGGTTGCATGCGCGCCAGTGACGGACCGAGCGGGGGATGAGCCGGCTGGTCAGGGCGTCGATCCGGAAGATCAGCGCCAGCACGATGAAGGTCAGCCATTGCACCAGCAGCAGTTGCCAGGCGCTCAACCAGCCGCTGAAGAACACCACCGCACCGGGCAGCAGCAGGGCCAGCAGGCTCGCCCAGAGCAAGGGGATGTAGCGATAATCGTCGGCCTGTGCGGCCAGCACCGTGACCAACTCGGCGTCGGTGTGCCGCTCGACACGGTTGATCGCGTCGGCGACCTGTTGCAACTCGCTTTCGCTCAGTAGGCTCATGTTCAGTCCGTTATGTATGGGTCGTTGTCCTGTCGAAGCTCCAGCGGCCTTACCAGCCGCCGGACGCACCCCCGCCGCCGAAGCCGCCACCGCCACCGCCAAAGCCGCCACCTCCGAAGCCCCCACCTCCGCCGCCGCGCCCCATGCCACCGAGCAGAGCGCCCAGCAGCAACGCGCGACCGGCGCCGCGACCGCCACGCCCACCGCGGCCGCCGCCAATGACGAAGATCGCCACGAGCATGAGAAAGAAACCGAGGATGCCGAAACCGCCCGGTTCCTGGGCATGCATCGGCATCACGGGCGGCGTGGCGGCTGTGCTCACAGGGTCGCCGCCCAGTACCTGGACCATGGCTTCGGCCCCTTCGGTGATGCCGCGGGTGAAGTCGCCCTGCTGGAATGCCGGCGCGATGATCTGGTTGATGATCACCGAGGCCTGGGCATCGGTCAGCCGCCCTTCGAGGCCATAGCCGACTTCAATCCGAATCCGCCGATCATCCCGGGCGACGATCAGCAGCGCGCCGGTATCCTCGCCCTCCTGGCCAATCCCCCATTCGCGCCCCAGCGCCAGGCCGACCTCCTCGATGCTGCGACCCTGCAGATCCGGCAGGGTCACCACCACGACCTGCTCGCCGCTCGCCTGTTCGTGCGCGGCGAGCATACCGGTCAGGCGCGATTCGGCCTGGGCGTCGAGCAACTCGGCACGGTCGACCACTCGCCCCGTCAGTGGCGGCACCTCGAACGCCTGCGCGGCAACACCACCCGCCCAGCACAACAACGCCAGCAACAGCGCGAGCGAGCGGATCATTGAAATTGCACTTGCGGCGCCTGCTCGGCGTTCTCGGCCGTCGCCTCGAAGTTATCGCGGATCGGCATGTCGCTATACAGCAGGCTGTGCCAGATGCGGCCGGGAAAGGTGCGAATCTCGGTGTTGTAACGCTCGACCGCGGCGATGAAGTCGCGTCGCGCCACGGCGATGCGATTCTCCGTGCCTTCGAGTTGCGATTGCAGGGCGAGGAAGTTCTGGTTGGACTTCAGATCCGGATAGCGCTCGGATACCGCCATCAGCCGGCTCAGCGCGCCGGTCAGCTGGTTCTGCGCCTGCTGGAATTGCTGCAGCTTCTGGGGATCATCCAGGTCCTCCGCGCTGATCTGGATGGAGGTCGCCCGCGAGCGCGCCTCGGTCACGGCAGTCAGCGTCTCCTGCTCCTGACGGGCGAAGCCCTTGACCGTCTCGACCAGATTGGGAATCAGGTCAGCGCGCCGCTGGTACTGGTTTTCCACCTGCGACCAGGCCGACTTCACCTGCTCATCGTATTGCGGAATGTTGTTGATCCCGCAGCCGGCCAACAGCCAGGACATGAACAGGACAACCGCGAGTTGCCAGGTGAACCGATAACGCTGCGTCTGCATGATTCGCTCGTCCGCCAATGTGATGAATTCCACATATAAGGATGACCTAACGGCGAGAGAGTTCAGCCTATGCCCGGGGCCGGCCCGTTTCGGTCGTTGGCTGAGGCGGGTGATCGGGAGGTGCAGCTGGTCGCGAGCAAGCCGATGCCTAGGCTGCCCGAAAGAAAGGCTGGCGCGCCTGCGCAGGTGAGAAAACCTAGCCCGCAGGCGCCCGCTCGCTGGGGATCCAGGCGAGCCGTCACCAGACAGGTATTCAGATCACGCCGGACTGGCGCAACGACAGGATCTTCTCGAAGCTCAGACCCAGCAGTCCCTGCAGCAGGGTTTCGCTGTGCTCGCCAAGCAGTGGCGGGGCCTTGCGGTATTGCACCGGCGTTTCGGAGAGGCGGATCGGGCTGGCCACCTGCGGCACGCTGCCGGCCAGTGGGTGTGGCATCTCGATCTTCAGCCCGCGCGCCTGGACCTGCGGGTCGGCGAACACCTGCGCCAAGTCGTTGATCGGCCCGCAGGGCACGCCGGCCTGTTCGAGCAGAGTCACCCATTCGGCGGTGGTGCGGAACACCGTAGCCTGACGGATGAGCGGGATCAGCTCGACGCGGTGGGCCACGCGCGCCTTGTTGCTGGCGAAACGCGGATCGCTCGCCCACTCGGGATGCCCCGCCACCTCGGCGAACTTGCGGAACTGCCCGTCGTTGCCAATGGTGAGGATGATGTCGCCATCGGCCGTCGGGAAGTCCTGGTAAGGGACGATGTTCGGATGCGCATTGCCCATGCGCTTGGGCGCCACCCCGGTGGTGAGGTAGTTCATCGCCTGGTTGGCGAGACAGGCCACCTGGACATCCAGCAGGGCCAGTTCGACGTGCTGCCCGACGCCCGTCTGTTCGCGACTGTTGAGCGCTGCCAGCACCCCGACGGTGGCGTACAGGCCGGTGAGAATATCGGTCAAGGCGACGCCGACCTTGACCGGCCCGGCGCCCTCTTCGGCATCGCTGCGCCCGGTCAGGCTCATCAACCCGCCCAGGCCCTGGATCATGAAGTCGTAGCCGGCACGCTGGGCATAAGGCCCATCACGGCCGAAGCCGGTGATCGAGCAGTAGATCAGCCGTGGGTTGATCGCCTTCAGGCTTTCGTAGTCGAGCCCATAGGCTGCCAGGCCGCCGACCTTGAAGTTCTCCAGCAGCACGTCGCACTGGGCAACGAGCTCGCGAATGATCCGCTGCCCCTCGGGCTGGGTGAAATCCAGGGTCAGCGATTGCTTGTTGCGGTTGGCCGACAGGTAGTAGGCCGCCTCCGAGGTGTTCTCGCCGTCCTGGTCTTTCAGATAGGGCGGGCCCCAGTGGCGCGTATCGTCGCCCGTCCCGGGCCGCTCGACCTTGATCACCTCCGCGCCGAGGTCACCGAGTATCTGCCCACACCAGGGGCCGGCGAGCACGCGGGACAGGTCGAGAACGCGGATGTTGGATAAGGCAGGCACTGCTAGAACTCCTCATGTTTCGGCAATCAGCGGAGGGCCGGACGACGGACTGCACATGCCCCTTTTCGTCCAGCCTATCGCCGCTCTTCGGCTTCCTTAGAAGAAAGCCTGGATCCCTGTCTGCGCGCGGCCGAGGATCAGTGCATGCACGTCGTGGGTGCCTTCGTAGGTGTTCACCACCTCGAGGTTGACCAGATGGCGCGCCACGCCGAACTCGTCGCTGATGCCGTTGCCGCCCAACATGTCGCGGGCCATGCGCGCCACATCGAGCGCCTTGCCGCAGCTGTTGCGCTTCATGATCGAGGTGATTTCCACCGCGGCGGTGCCTTCGTCCTTCATTCGGCCGAGGCGCAGGCAGCCCTGCAGCGCCAGGGTGATCTCGGTCTGCATGTCGGCCAGCTTCTTCTGGATCAGCTGGTTGGCAGCCAGCGGGCGGCCGAACTGGTTACGATCGAGCACGTACTGACGCGCGGTGTGCCAGCAGAACTCGGCAGCGCCCAGCGCTCCCCAGCTGATGCCGTAGCGGGCGCTGTTCAGGCAGGTGAACGGGCCCTTGAGGCCGCGTACGTCAGGGAAGGCGTTCTCTTCGGGGCAGAACACGTTGTCCATGACGATCTCGCCGGTGACCGAGGCGCGCAGCCCGACCTTGCCGTGAATCACCGGGGCCGAGAGGCCTTCCCAGCCTTTTTCCAGCACGAAGCCGCGGATCGCACCCTCGTCGTCCTTCGCCCAGACCACGAAGACGTCGGCGATCGGGCTGTTGGTGATCCACATCTTGCTGCCGGTCAGGCGGTAGCCCCCGTCGACCTTCTTCGCACGGGTGACCATGGAGCCCGGGTCGGAGCCATGGTTCGGCTCGGTCAGGCCAAAGCAGCCGATGTATTCACCACTGGCCAGCTTGGGCAGGTACTTCTGCTTGGTCGCCTCGTTACCGAACTCGTTGATCGGGACCATCACCAGGGAGGACTGCACGCTCATCATCGAGCGGTAGCCGGAGTCGACACGCTCGACTTCGCGGGCGATCAGCCCGTAGCACACGTAGTTCAGGCCGCTGCCGCCGTACGCTTCCGGAATGGTCGCGCCCAGCAGCCCGGTCTCGCCCATTTCGCGAAAGATCGCCGGGTCGGTCTGCTCGTGACGGAAGGCCTCGAGGACCCGCGGCGCCAGCTTGTCGGCGCAGAACTGCGCGGCGCTGTCGCGCACCATGCGCTCGTCTTCGGTGAGCTGCTGGTCGAGCAGCAGCGGGTCGATCCAGTTGAAGCTTGCGGTGCCGGCCATGGGAGGTCCTCTTGTCGGAAAGGGTGTACCGGGCAGTGCCCGGTGCGGCAATCGATGGGGTTGATCCTAGAAGCCGATGGCCGCGCCGGCAAACGAGTAATTCGCAACGACCTGTGCATAAAACGCACTACAAGCTATTCTCTCCTCTCCCGTTTAACCCCAGTTTAGTGAGGCAGCCGCATAATGCGTCGCAAGATTCCCAGCACCGCGGCACTCATTGCCTTCGAGGCCGCGGCGCGCCACCAGAGCTTTACCCGTGCCGCCGAGGAGCTGTCGCTGACGCAGAGCGCCATCTGCCGGCAGGTCGGCGGGCTCGAAGAGTTTCTTGGCCTTGAACTGTTCCGCCGCTCGAGACGCGGCGTGAAGCTGACCGAAGCCGGCCAGTCCTACGCTCGCCGGGTCGCCAGCCAACTCGATGCGGTGGAGCGCGATACCCTGTCTGTGATGGGTCAACAGGGCGCGCAGACCATCGAACTCGGTCTGGTGCCGACCTTCGGCACCCAATGGTTGCTGCCGCGGCTGCGCCAGTTTCAGGCGCTGCACCCGGAAATCACCGTCAACCTGACCAACCGAACCCGCCCCTTCCTGTTCGCCGATACCGACTTCGACGCGGCGATCTACTTCGGTGACGGCGACTGGTCGGGCACCGAGGCGCACTACCTGATGCCAGAAGACCTGCAGCCGGTCTGCAGCCCGGCGCTGCTTCGCGAGGGTGAGCCCCTGCAGACCCAGGCGCTCGCCGAAATGCCGTTGCTGCAACAGACCACACGCCCCTACGCCTGGCGGCAGTGGTTCGAATCGCTGGGGCTCAAAGTGGCCCGCGACATGACCGGGCCGCGGCTGGAGCTGTTCTCCATGCTGGCCCAGGCCGCCGAACACGGCATGGGCGTGGCGCTGATCCCGCCGTTCCTGATCCAGCGCGAGCTGGCCGAAGGGCGACTGATGCTGGCGCATCCGCATGCCTACCGCAGCGAGACGCGGGCGTATTACCTGATGATTCCGGAGCGCAAGGTGGAGTCGGCCGCCCTTAATGCGTTTCGAGATTGGCTACTGGACGAAGCGCGCGCCTGGATGGCGCAGCAGGCATAGGCCGACGGTGCAGCAATATTCGTTCGCTGGCAGTCGGTCGTGGAGCCACAGACCTACCGAGCCTGGGTAGACATTCCCGAAGATGCGAGATAGATCATGCATGAATCTACGCATCGACGTTGCCCAGAAACGCCTGAGCGAACAGCACGCTATATGGCTACGACCTATCTTGGATTGGCACCAGGCGGTGCTATCTAGGTTTGGGTAGTAAACAGCTGCGGCTAAGCGATGAGGGTCGCTCGTGGTCAGGGAGAGATAGAGTCTTTGGGCCACATCTCGGAAAATCAGGGGGTATTACTACCCCCCAACCTGCCGCGTCGAAACGCTACGTCGAGAAGTGCGGTATTCCCTACGAAAGCTGGTGAAGATCGATTGTCGGGCGCGCCGCATGCGGCACCGGCATCAAGCCGCCTTGGGCTTCCTCTTGCGAGGCTTCAGATATTTCGTCAGCCCCTGAAACCACATAACCAGTGCCGGATTCCCCTGGATCTGGATGTTCTTGTCCTGGATCCCCTGCATGAAGGCCAGCTGCTTGTTCTTGGCATTCATAGTGGCGAACCCGTAGGCGCTGTCCTTGAACCCAATGGCGAATGCCGGTTCGCTGGCCGGACCGGCCTGATGGGTCACGCGCTGATCCTTGACGACGTAGTGCCGGGCGACTTTACCGTCGAGCGTATGCAACTGGAACGTCAGGGCCTTGTCACCGAGTTGCTTCTGGAAGTCAGGGTTGGTGCGGCTAGCCTTGCTCATGAGGCGACCCAGCATCCAGAGAAGAAAGCGAAATTTCATGCGTTTCCCGAAATTGTTGAAATTTCGCGCATTGTAGCGGCTCGTTCGATAAATTCTAGCCGCTGAAAGGAACAGCACCCGGAGCCTGGGCGGCCCCGGGGCCACGCGGCATCAGTTGATGGCGTCTTTCAACATCTTTCCCGGCTTGAAGGCCACGGTGTTGCTGGCCTTGATGGTCACGGGCTCGCCCGTTTGGGGATTCTTTCCAGTGCGGGCGCCACGATGGCGCTGCAGGAAGGTGCCAAAACCGACCAGGGTCACGCTGTCCTTGCGGTTGAGCGCGTTGGTGATTTCATCGAGAACGGCATTGAGCACACGATTGGCCTGATCCTTGGTGAGATCGGCCTTCTCGGCGATGGCGGCTGCGAGTTCCGGTTTGCGCATAGGTAGCCTCTGAGACTTTCTTGTTGTTGTGTCCGCTGTTCTCCGAACAGCATTCCAAAGCGCTGCAGCGGCTCTACGCTGCGGCAGCGCTCTAGCAGAATGGCACGCTGCTAGCACTCGCGCCAGCCCCCGCCCGCGCTTTGCCGCTTCAACCCGGCGACTTTAGCGACAGAACCTGTGGCAGTTCCGCCAACACCGGCGGCAGCTGCTTGTTCAGTGCCAACCGCTGCTGAACCGCGGCCCCTGTCAGGGCGTAGCCCAGCAAGCGACCGTCAGCAGCCCGGAACTCGGCCTTGAGGTCATTGCCCTCGCCTTCCACACGCCAGACGCCCTCGCTGCCATCGGCCGGTGGCGAGACCACCAGCGGGCAAACGGGGGTCTTGACCGTGATCGGCATGGGCCCGTAGCTGACCGGCGTCGTCTCGCCGGTCAGCGTGCGGGCCAGCGCGCGCACCCCGCTCATCATCGGCATGACGTACAGCAGATTGAGGCCTTCGACTTCGGCACAGTCACCGAGCGCATAGACGTGTTCGGCCGAAGTCTGCAGCTGGCGGTCCACCTCGATGCCTCGATTCACCTTCAACCCCGCGGCCTTGGCGAGTTCGATGCGAGGGCGCAGACCGACGGCGCTGACCACCAGATCGCAATCGATTCGCTGGCCGTCAGACAGTAACGCCTGCAATGCATCGTCCTGCCGCTCGAGCCTCTCCAGCACCGGCCCCAGATGGAAGCGCGCACCCAGCGACTCCAGCCCGCGCCGAACGGCCGCCGCCGGCTCAGGCGGCAGCAGCGATGGCATGACCTGGTCACAAGGGGCAACCAGCGTCACCTCATAACCGCCCTGCAGGAGATCGTTGGCGAATTCGCAGCCGATCAGCCCCGCGCCAAGGATCAGCACCCGCCGCTTTCCGTGCGCGGCCACGCGGAAGCGGCCGTAATCGAGCAGGTCGTTGATCGGGAAGATCGCATCCTGCGCGTCGCCGGCAACGGGCACGGAGATGGTCTGCGCGCCCCAGGCAATTACCAGGTCGCGGTAGGCGACCGGCTCGTTGCCGATCCATACGCGGCGGGCATCGGGCTCGAGCCGGGTGACGCGGGTGTGCGTGCGGATCTCGGCGTTGAGCTGAATGGCCATCTGCCCGGCCGTCATCATGCCCAGCGCGTCGGCATCCTTGTTCATCGCGAAGCCGGTCGAAAGCATGGGTTTGGAGTAGGAGCGGCCATCGTCCGCCGTGATCATCAGCAGCGGCGTTTCGCTGTCGAGCTTGCGAAATTCCCGGGCCAGGTTGTAGCCCGCCAAGCCGGTGCCGATGATCACCAGCGGTGCCGTATCGTTCGATGCGTTCATATCAGCCGATCGCGATCATTTCGAAGTCCATCTTGCCGACGCCGCAATCGGGGCAGAGCCAGTCCTCGGGTACGTCCTCCCACCGGGTCCCGGGGGCGATGCCGTCGTCCGGCCAGCCTTCGGCTTCGTCGTAGATGAAGCCGCACACCACGCATTGCCACTTTTTCATCTGTTCACCTCATCAGTCTCGGTTGCGCTGACGCTATACCAGAACGCCCCGGGCGCCAAACCCGGTGTTCCGGTGATAGACCCCGTGCTGGCGAAAGCGCTCATGCAAAACGAAACGGGCGGCCTCAGCCGCCCGTTCGGGTCCACCTGCAAGCGCCTCAGCGTGCGCCGGCGATCCCTACTAGCGGATCGCTGATGCCCATCACGTAGAAGCCGATCAAACCAATGATGCCGGCCAGTACGAGGTAGTACAGCGTCGGCAGCATGGTCTTGCGCAGCGTGATGCCTTCGCGGCCCAGCAGGCCGACCGTGGCGGAAGCCGCGACCACGTTGTGGATGGCGATCATGTTGCCCGCCGCCGCGCCGACCGACTGCAGCGCCACCATCAACGCGCCGGACAGCCCCAGCAGCCCCGCGGTATTGAGCTGGAACTGCGAGAGCATCAGGTTCGATACGGTGTTGGAACCGGCAATGAAGGCACCCAGTGCACCCACGGCTGGCGCGAAGAACGGATACACACCGCCCACGCTATCAGCGACCAGCTGCGCCATGGCCACCGGCATGGAGACCAGATCCGACCCGTTGACGCCCGAGTTGATCAGAATGCGCACCATCGGGATGGTGAAGATCAGCACGAAGCCCGCGCCGAGTAGCGTCTTGCTCGACTCGGAGACCGCCGCGCCCAGTTCCCGCGCGCTCATGCGATGCAGGAAGAACGTCACCAACACGACGATGCAGAGGATGCCCCCTGGCAGGTAGAGCGGCTCCAGCGTACCGGAGACGCCCGTCTCGCCGAGGATGTCCCGCCAGCCGAAGCTGACCGACATCAACGCCGCCTTCACGCTCGGGAACACGCGGGAGATCACCAGGAAGGCCGCCAGCAGCAAGTACGGCGCCCAGGCCATCGGCACGGAGATCGGCGTCTTGCCGGCGACGTCCTCGATCTTCATCTCGATCTTGCCCATCCACTCCACCGGCCATTCGCTGGCCGGGGCGAAATCCCAGCTGCTCTTGGGCAGCAGGAAGCCCGCCTTGGCCGCCGGCACCACGATGGCCAGGCCGACCAGCGCACCGATCATCGACGGGAATTCCGGACCAAGGAACACACCGGCCGCGGCATAGGGAATCACGAACGCGAGGCCGGTGAAGATGGCGAACGGCGCCATCGCCAGGCCCTCGCTCCAGGAGCGGTTGCGACCGAAGAAGCGGGTCATGATGCAGATCATGATCAGCGGCATGAGGATGCCGCACAGCGCATGGATGATCGCCACTCGGGAGAAGATCAGGTGGAAGAACACTTCCCAGTTGCTGCCCACCGAAGCCAGCTGCCCACCCAGCGTAGCCTGGTCGAGACCGCCGGCGACACCCACCAGAATCGGCGTTCCCACCGCACCGAACGACACGGGCGTGGATTGCACCATCATGCCGAGCACGACCGCGGTCAGCGCCGGGAAGCCCAGTGCCACGAGCAGCGGCGCCGCGACGGCGGCCGGCGTACCGAAGCCCGAAGCCCCTTCGATGAAGCAGCCAAACAGCCAGGCCACGATCAACACCTGGACGCGTTTGTCCGGGCTGACGTTGGCGAAGCCGCGACGAATCGAAGCGATACCCCCGGAATGCTTGAGCGTATTCAGTAGAAGGATGGCGCCGAAGATGATCCAGAGGATCGCGGCGGTGAGAATCAGGCCTTGCAGCGTGGAGGCCAGGACCCGGTTGAAGGTCATGTCCCAGGCCAGGAGGCCGATCAGTGCAGTGAGTACGAAAACCAGCGGCATTGCGTACTTGGCCGGCCAGCGAAAGCCGATCAGCAGTACCCCCGCCAGCACCAGCGGCACGAAGGCCAATATGGACAGCAGTGTCTGACTCATTGTTGGGTTCCTTGTTTTTTGTTGTGAACCACTTCTATCCGGGTTAGCCCGGTCCCACGCATTAGCCGACATGGAAACCACATCGACCCGAGAAGCTGACCAATGGGTCACATCGGCCTGCCCCTCTTGCTCGAAAGCCCCGAGCGCTCGAAGCGCCCGGGGCTTGTCAAATGTTGGCGCTCGTATAACGCCTCAGCCGAATGGGTCCGCCGCTGCCTGGCCGGTCGAATAAATTCGACCCTACAACAACCGCCGTAGGGGCAAATTCATTCGCCAGCGTCGGCATGGCGGGTGTCCCGCTCAACCAACCTGCTGCTTGAAGCGCTGGCGCCAGGCATGCAGCAAGGGCTCGGTGTAGCCGCTCGGTTGCTCGCGCCCCTTGAAGACCAAGTCGCAGGCCGCCTGGAACGCCGCAGACTGAGCATAGTCGTCCGCCATCGGGCGATAGGCCGGATCGCCAGCGTTCTGCTGGTCGACCACCTTGGCCATGCGCTCGAGGGTTTCGCGTACCTGGGCCTCGTCGACGACGCCATGGTGCAGCCAGTTGGCCAGGTGCTGGCTGGAGATGCGCAGCGTGGCGCGATCTTCCATCAGGCCGACGTCATGGATGTCCGGCACCTTGGAGCACCCGACGCCCTGCTCGACCCAACGCACCACGTAACCGAGGATGCCCTGGCAGTTGTTGTCCAGCTCCTGCTGGATCGCCTCGGCGGACCAGTTGCGCTCCGGCGCGACCGGAATGGTCAGCAGATCGTCCGTGAGCTTGTCGCGCTCGGCGGCGAGGTCGATCTTCTCCAGCTCGGCCTGCACGGCCTGGACGTCGACCTGGTGGTAATGCAGCGCATGCAGCGTGGCGCCCGTGGGTGACGGCACCCAGGCGGTGTTTGCGCCGGCCTTGGGGTGGGCGATCTTCTGCTCGAGCATGGCAGCCATCAGGTCCGGCATGGCCCACATGCCCTTGCCGATCTGCGCCTTGCCGCGCAGGCCGCAGTTAAGGCCGACCAGCACGTTGTTGCGCTCATAGGCCTGAATCCAGGCGGTGCTCTTCATGTCGCCCTTTCGCAGCACAGCGCCCGCTTCCATGATGCTGTGCATCTCGTCGCCCGTACGGTCGAGGAAGCCGGTGTTGATGAACGCGACGCGGTTCTTCGCGGCGGCGATGCAGGCCTTGAGGTTGACGCTGGTGCGGCGCTCCTCGTCCATGATGCCGACCTTGAGGGTGTGGCGCGGCAGGCCGATGAGGTCTTCGACGCGGCCGAACAGCTCGTCGGTGAACGCCACCTCGGCCGGACCGTGCATCTTCGGCTTGACGATGTAGACGCTGCCGGTGCGCGAGTTGCCCTTGCGCTGCTGATCATGCTTGGCGATCAGGCTGGTGACGACGCCGTCCATGATGCCTTCGGGGATCTCGTGCCCCTCGCCGTCGATGATCGCCGGGTTGGTCATCAGGTGGCCGACGTTGCGGATGAACAGCAGTGCGCGGCCATGCAGGGTCAGCTCCGAGCCGTTGGCGGCGGTGTACTGGCGATCGGCGTTGAGCTGGCGAGTCATTGCCTTGCCGCCCTTCTGGAAGGTGTCGACCAGATCGCCCTTCATCAGACCCAGCCAGTTGCGATAGACCAGCACCTTGTCGTCGGCATCGACGGCGGCGGTGGAATCCTCGCAATCCATGATGGTGGTGACGGCGGCCTCGACGAGCAGGTCCTTGACCCCGGCGGCGTCGGTCTGGCCGATCGGGCTGTTCGGGTCGATCTGGATTTCGACGTGCAGGCCGTTGTTCTTCAGCAGCACCGCAGTCGGTTCCACGGCCTCGCCCTGATAGCCGACAAATTTTTCAGGTTGCTTAAGGCCGGTGACGCTGCCGTTTTCCAGGGTAACCTTGAGCTGGCCGTCCTGCACGCGGTAGCTGACCGAATCGGCGTGGCTGCCCTCGGCCAGCGGGGCGGCCTGGTCGAGGAAGTTGCGCGCGAAGGCGATGACCTTGGCGCCGCGCACTTCGTTGTAGCCCGGCCCCTTCTGTGCGCCGTTCTCTTCGCTGATGGCGTCGGTGCCGTAGAGCGCGTCATACAGCGAGCCCCAGCGGGCGTTGGCAGCGTTCAGCGCGTACCGCGCATTGCCGATCGGCACGACGAGCTGCGGGCCGGCCTGAGTGGCGATCTCGCTGTCGACGTTGCTGGTGCTGATCTTCACCTCGCCCGGCTCGGGCTGCAGGTAGCCGATCGACTCGAGGAAGCGGCGATAGGCTGGCATGTCGCCGATCGGGCCGGGGTTGGCCTTGTGCCACTTGTCCAGTTCGGCCTGCAGGCGATCGCGCTCGGCGAGCAGGGCGCGGTTCTTCGGCGCCAGGTCGTGGACCAGCTCGTCGAAGCCCTTCCAGAAGGCCGCTGCCTCGACGCCGGTGCCGGGCAGGACTTCGTCCTCGATGAAACGCTGCAGGTTGGCCGCGACTTGGAGCCGGCCCAGGGTTACGCGCTCGGTCATGCTGTTGTTCTCCTTTTCCGAATCAGTTGGCGATGGCGGCAACGCCGGCCTTGGCGATCTGGGCATCCTGGGCGGCGGTCACGCCGGAGACGCCGACCGAACCGATCACCTGCCCCTCGACGATCACCGGGACGCCGCCTTCCAGCGAGCAGACCACCGGGGCGGACAGGAACGCGTTGCGGCCACCATTGACCATGTCTTCGTAGCCCTTGGTTTCACGACGGCCGACCGCCGCGCTGCGCGCCTTTTCGGTGGCGATGTAGGAGGCGATCGGCGCACAGCCGTCCAGACGCTCGAGCGCCAGCGGATGGCCGCCGTCGTCGGCGACGACGATGGTCACGGCCCAGCCATTGTTCTGCGCTTCGCTGCGCGCAGCGTCGAGGATGGCGGTCACTTCGGTCTGGCTGAGTACGGCTTTGGTTTTCATCTCGGTCTCCTGTCTTCGTATTCGGTTGTTCATCGGGACGGCCGGGCATGGGTGCCGACCGCTGCCCCCTCACCCAGCCCTCGGGGAGAGGGTCGGGTCAGGGGCGTTCGGCTCACGCCATCGCCTCCTCGACGATCTCGATCCAATGCCGCACCGGCGTGCGACCGGCGCCGTCGAGGTGCGTCTGGCATCCGATGTTGGCGGTGACGATCACTTCCGGCTTGCCGCTTTCCAGCGCGTTGAGCTTGTTGTCGCGCAGCTGCTTCGACAGCACCGGCTGGGTGATCGAATAGCTGCCCGCCGAACCGCAGCACAGATGCGCATCCGGCACCGCGGTGAGCTGGAAGCCCAGCCGGGTAAGCACGTCTTCGACCGCGCCGCCGAGCTTCTGTGCGTGCTGCAGCGTACAGGGACAATGGAACGCCATACGCTTGTCCGCCTTGACCCCGAGCCGCTCGAGATCGGCGCTGCGCATCACCTCTACCAGGTCCTTGGCCAGCGCGCTGACACGGGCAGCCTTGCTCGCGTAGGCCGGGTCGTCCTTGAGCAGATGGCCGTATTCCTTGATGAAGGCACCGCAACCACTGGCGGTCTGTACGATGGCTTCGGCACCGCCTTCGATGGCTGGCCACCAGGCGTCGATGTTGCGGCGCGCGCGGTCAAGGCCGGCTTGCTGGGCGTTCAGGTGGTAGTCCACCGCACCGCAGCAGCCAGCTTCACGGGCTGTCGTCACGCTGATGCCGAGGCGGTCGAGCACGCGAGCCGTGGCGGCGTTGGTGTTGGGCGACAGACTTGGCTGCACGCAACCTTCGAGGATCAGCACACGACGGGCATGCAACACCTGCGGCCGAGGCTTGGCCGGGGTGACCTGGCGCGGCATGTGCGACCGCAGCGTGGCCGGCATCAGCGGACGCAGCGCGTTGCCGGTGCTGAGCAGGCTCTTGAACAGTCCCGGACGCGGAATCACGGTGCGCAAACCGGTGCGCAGCAGCCGCTCGCCCGTCGAGCGCGGCACCTGCTGTTCCATGAAGTCACGCCCGATATCCAGCAGGTTGTGGTACTTCACGCCGGAGGGGCAGGTGGTTTCGCAGTTGCGGCAGGTCAGGCAGCGGTCGAGGTGGGTCTGGGTGGCCTCGGTGACTTCGCCGCCTTCGAGCATCTGCTTCATCAGGTAGATGCGCCCGCGCGGGCCGTCCAGCTCGTCGCCGAGCAGTTGATAGGTCGGGCAGGTGGCGTTGCAGAAGCCGCAGTGCACGCAGGAGCGCAGGATGCTTTCGGCTTCCTCGGCACGCGGCAGTTTCTTCGCGGCGTCGCTGAGATTCGTTTGCATGGTTAGAACTAGACCTCGGAATACAGGCGGCCGGGGTTGAAAATCCCCTGCGGGTCGAGCGCGGCCTTGAGCTGGCGGTGGTAACGCAGCAACGGTTCGGCCAACGGCTGGAACGGACTCACCGCGGCGCCCGCGGTGAAACAGGTGGCATGGCCGCCGACCTCGCTGACGATGGCGCGGATGGTCTCGGCGTCCGCATCGGATTTCAGCCAACGCTGAGCGCCAGCCCAGTCGATCAGCTGGTCGCCCGGCAGCGCCAGGGCAGCGGTGTTGGTCGGCAGCGACAGGCGCCACAGGGCGCGCGCGTCGTTGAAGAAGCCCAGCCGCTGCTCGCGCAGGTCGGCCCAATAGGCGGCATCCAGCGCCTCGCCGCCGATGCGGTCGCAGGCGGCATTGACCGAACCCTCGCCGCCTTCCAGCCGCAAATGCAGCGCCTGGCCGTCGTGGCTTGCCGCGGTGATCGGCACCGGCTGCTGGCCCCATTCGGCGAGTTTGAGCAGCGCGAGATCGACGGGCATGTCGATCCGCAGACTGCGGCACAGCCGTGGCCTTGGCAGGACCTTCAGGGACACCTCCGTCAGTACACCCAGGCAGCCGAAGCTGCCGGCCATCAGACGCGACAGGTCATAACCGGCAACATTCTTCATCACCTCACCGCCGAAGCGCAGGTGCTTGCCGTGGCCGGTGATGATGCGCGAGCCCAGCACGAAATCGCGCACCGACCCGGACCAGGGGCGCCGCGGCCCGGACAGGCCCGACGCGATCATGCCGCCAACGGTGGCGCCTTCGCCCAAGTGAGGCGGCTCGCAGGGCAGCATCTGGTTGGCCTCGTCGAGCGCGGCCTCCAGTTCGGCCAGCGGTGTGCCGGCGCGAACGCTGACCACGAGCTCTGTCGGGTCATAGGTGACGATGCCGCGATGCGCACGGGTATCGAGCAAGGCGCCCTGCCCCTCGCGGCCGAGAAACGCCTTGCTGCCGCCGCCCTGGATGCGCAGCGGCGTGTTGCTGGCCAACGCCTGGTTGACCTGATCGAGCAGCTGCCCGCTGTCGTCGAAGGAAACCGTCATCAGAAGCGCTCCAGTTCAGGGAAGGGCAACTGCCCGCCGTGGACGTGCATGCCGCCGAATTCAGCGCAGCGGTGCAGCGTCGGGATGTTCTTGCCGGGGTTGAGCAGGCCGCTGGGGTCGAAGGCCGCCTTCACCGCGTGGAACAGCGTCAGCTCGTCGGCATTGAACTGCGAACACATCTGGTTGATCTTCTCGCGGCCGACGCCGTGTTCGCCGGTGATCGAGCCACCAACTTTCACACAGAGCTCGAGAATCTTGCCGCCCAGCGCCTCAGCGCGCTCCAGCTCGCCTTCGGTGTTGGCATCGAACAGGATCAGCGGGTGCATATTGCCGTCGCCGGCGTGGAAGACATTGGCCACGCGCAGGCCGTATTCATCCGACAGATCGCTGATGCCCTTGAGCACGCCCGGCAGTTCGCGGCGCGGGATGGTGCCGTCCATGCAGTAGTAATCCGGCGAGATGCGCCCGACGGCAGGGAAGGCATTCTTGCGCCCGGCCCAGAACTTGACGCGTTCGGCTTCGTCCTTCGCCAGGCGCACTTCGGTGGCGCCGGCCAACTTGAGCACCTCGCCCACACGCGCACAGTCGTCGTGCACGTCCGCTTCGACGCCGTCCAGCTCGCAGAGCAGGATCGCTTCCGCCTCCACCGGGTAGCCGGCGTGGATGAAGTCTTCGGCGGCGCGGATCGAGAGGTTGTCCATCATTTCCAGGCCGCCGGGGATGATGCCGGCAGCGATGATGTCGCCCACCGCGCGCCCGGCCTTCTCCACCGAATCGAACGCCGCCAGCAGCACCTTGGCCACCTGCGGCTTGGGCAGCAGTTTGACCGTGACCTCGGTGACGATGCCGAGCATGCCTTCGGAGCCGGTGAACAGCGCCAACAGGTCGAAGCCTGGCGAATCCAGGGCGTCGGAGCCCAGCACCATGCGCTCGCCTTCGACGGTGAGGATTTCCACCTTGAGCAGGTTATGCACGGTCAGGCCGTATTTCAGGCAATGCACTCCGCCCGCGTTCTCGGCAACGTTGCCGCCGATGGAGCAGGCAATCTGTGAGGACGGATCGGGCGCATAGTAGAGGTCATAGGGGGCCGCCGCCTGGGAAATCGCCAGGTTGCGCACGCCGGGCTGGACGCGGGCGAAGCGACCGGCCGGGTCGACTTCAAGGATCTTGTTGAAGCGTGCCATCACCAGCAGGATGCCCTGCTCCAATGGCAGCGCACCACCGGACAGACCCGTCCCCGCGCCACGCGCCACCACCGGCACGCCCCGCTGATGGGCAATCTTCAGCAGGGTCTCGACCTGCTCGACGCGCTCGGGCAGCACCACCAGCATCGGCGTGGTGCGGTAGGCGGACAGGCCGTCGCACTCGTAGGGTTTGAGGTCTTCGCTGCGATGGAGGATGTCCAGGTCCGGCAGCTGCGCCTGCAGCTCAGCCAGCAACGCGGCCTTGTCGACCTTGGGCAGCTCACCGTCGACGCGTTCGTCGTAGAGGATATTCATGGCAGTCGGTGCTCTTGATTGTTCACCGCCAGCACGGCCAGCTGCGGTGGTTTGACGCATCATTAGCCCGAGGGGCGATGACCGTCCATATCCAAACCCACTGGTCCTACCAGTTTCTTTCGCAGCGCTTTCGTTGTTTTTTCGCGCAAGCGCCAGTTATCAGGGGCTGGAACGAACAGGCAGGCCTTTGGGGTAAGATGCGTACAAACTGGTCCTACCAGTCCGGAGCCGCTTGTCATGTTGAATGAATATCCCCAGGAACGACGCCAGTTGGCGGACGTGGTAGCCGAACGCATCGAGCGCCTGATCGTCGATGGCGTGCTCAAGGTCGGGCAGGCGCTGCCGTCCGAACGCCGTCTGTGCGAAAAGCTCGGCATCTCCCGCTCGGCGCTGCGTGAGGGCCTGCGCGTGCTGCGCGGGCGCGGCATCATCGAGACCGCCCAAGGACGGGGCTCGCACGTGGCACGGTTGTCCGGCCAGCAGGACGCCAGCCCGCTGATGCACCTGTTCAATTCGCAGCCGCGCACGCTCTATGACCTGCTCGAGGTCCGCGCCCTGCTTGAAGGCGAGTCGGCCCGCCTGGCCGCGCTGCGCGGCACGGAAGCCGATTTCGTCCTGCTGCGCCGACGCTACGAGGAGATGCTCGCCGCCCATACCGCCGAAAGCGCCGACCCGCGAGAGCATGCGCGCCTCGACCACGCCTTTCACCTCGCCGTCAGCGAGGCCTCGCACAACCCCGTATTGGTCCATACGCTGCAATCGCTGACCGACCTGATGCTTTCCACCGTATTCGCCTCGGTGAACAACCTCTATCACCGCCCGCTGCAGAAGCGGCAGATCGACCGCCAGCACTCGCGCCTGTTCCATGCCATCACCGAACGCCTGCCGGATCAGGCACAGCGTGCGGCGCGCGATCACATTCACAGCATTCGCGACAACCTCAAGGAAATCGAGCAGGAAGAGCAGCGCCTGGTGCGCGCGACCATGCGGTTGGAGGGGTGGGCATAGGAGGACGCGAGGCCTGCGGGCCAAACGCCCAAGCAGGCCGGTGTGCGGCTCGGACGGGTCGGTTCAGGCGGACCCTACCCCTCATGCTAGACTCGCGCCTTCCTTTTTGCCGCGCATGACCACCGTGTCCGATATTCAAGCCTGGTCGCTCGCCGACCACCTCGCTTCGCCGCTGCCTGCCGACCTGCATGGCTGGCTCTACACCGACCGTGGCTCCCTGACGCGCCGCCTGACCACCCTGGCCGAGGGCGCCTTCAGCGTGGTGCCGCTGGAAGAAGGCTGGCAGGTGCTACGCGACGACGAATGCGCCGCACTGCATGTGGCCGAGGGGAGCGAGGGCTGGGTTCGCGAGGTCTACCTGCGCGGGCACGAGCAGCCTTGGGTATTCGCCCGTAGCGTGGCGGCCCGCAGCGCCCTAGTGCATTCGGGGCTGGATCTTCCGCAGCTAGGCAACCGATCGTTGGGCGAGCTGCTGTTCAGTGATCCGGCGTTCGCCCGCGGCCCGCTCGAAGCACGTCACTACCCGGCCGATTGGCTGCCGCTGCCCGTCAGGCAAGCCGGCCTCTGGGCACGCCGCTCCTGCTTCAGCCAGGGCGAGCTGCGCGTGCTGGTCGCCGAAGTGTTCCTGCCCGAGCTGTGGCGCGCGGCACGGATCACCCCCTGAACAGCGCCCAGACTGTTATCCAGCCAACCCACACGGAGACCCGCTGATGTTCCAGAAGCTTCTGCAATCGAGCAATCGCCTGCACCCGCGCGCCTGGGACTTCATCCAGCTGATGCGACTGGATCGACCGATCGGCACGTACCTGCTCCTGTGGCCCACCCTCTGGGCGTTGTGGATCGCGGGCGAAGGCTCGCCGAGCGTGAAGAACATCGTCATCTTCGTGCTCGGCGTGATCCTGATGCGCGCCGCTGGCTGCGTCATCAATGACTTCGCCGATCGCAACTTCGACGGCCACGTTTCGCGTACCAAGGGTCGCCCGCTGGCCACCGGAAAAATCACCCCGAAAGAAGCCTGGATCCTCTTCGCCATCCTCGTCGCGCTGAGCTTCGGCCTGGTGCTGATGACCAATGCCACCACGGTCTGGCTGTCCTTCGGCGCCTTGGGCGTCGCTTCGCTCTACCCGTTCATGAAGCGTTACACCTTCTACCCTCAGGTGGTTCTGGGTGCCGCGTTTTCCTGGGGGATGCCGATGGCCTTCACCGCCGAGCGCGGCGAGCTGCCGCCCGAAGCCTGGCTGCTGTTCATCGCCAACGTCGTCTGGACGGTGGGCTACGACACCTACTACGCCATGGCCGACCGCGAGGACGACCTCAAGATCGGCATTCGCTCCACCGCCATACTGTTCGGTGAAGCCGACCGCATCATCATCGCCACGCTGCAAGGGCTGGCGCTGTTCTGCCTGATCCTCGCCGGCGTGCGCTTCGAGCTGGGCCAGTGGTTCCACCTGGGCCTGGTCATCGCCGCCTGCTGCTTCGCCTGGGAGTTCTGGAAAACCCGCTCACGCAAGCCACAGGCGTGTTTCAAGGCTTTCCTGCATAACCATTGGGCAGGATTGGCGATTCTGGCCGGGATCATCGTCGACTACGCCAACCGGGCATAAAAAAGGTTCATCGCGCTTTCCCGCGGAAGGCGCCCTTGATTTTCAGGAAGAAGTACGCCGAGGCACGGAAGCCGTAGGCCATACGTTTTGATCACCTTGATGCGGTTGTTAACGCCCTCCAGAACACTGGTGTGGATGCCCCGAGCGTATCGAACCAGACTTCCTTCAGTGCATCCTTATGTACATAAGCCGTGGCCAGTGGCTGGCCGCGGGCAGCTCCTGCAACTGCACGGCTTGCCGTCCTTCAGGTTTTCGCGATTGCGCAGCAGCCGCCAACGGCTTTGCTTGATCACCTTGCGCGCTGGCTTGTCTTCACGCTGGAGGTTGGCTTGATCGACTCGGATACGATCGATTACGTCGCGGCCATAGCGGGCCACCACATGGAACAGGTCGTACACCACTTCCGCCTGCGGGCAGTGCCGCCGCACTTCCAGATCAAAAGCGGTGTTCATGTCCATCGCCACGGCCTCGATCTGCTGACAATGCTCGCCAAGCAACTCGATCACGCACCTGACGAGTTCGGCGTTCATGGATCAATGGCACACCGGCTGCAACCGGTAAGCGCTCGGCTAGGGGTTCGAGACTGATAGTAAGGTGTCGTCAGTGGCTTGGCGACAGGCGACGACCGCGTAGCTTGGCCAGAAAGCAGCAAGATAGGCAGGTAACGGAGGTTGGTTCGTTTGGCGACTGCCAATCTCCCTGACTGTCAACTCGCTCTTTCCACATATTCCGCGATGAGCCATAAAAAAGCCCGTCGCGGCGTACCGGGACGGGCTTTCGTCTGCTGACAGTATTCAGCCGTTCACGACGCGGGCGCCGGCTTCTGCGGTCTGGCCGTCTTGGGTCGGATGCATGCCGGACACACCGATCGCGCCAATCAGCTTTCCGTTTTCAATCAGCGGGACGCCACCATCCATGAGGATGGCGTTGTGCATCGACAGCAGCCGCAAGGTAGCCCCGCCAGTCGCAAGCGTTTCCTCGAAGCCTTTGGTGGTGCGCTTGAAGGCCGCTGCCGTGGCAGCCTTGCGCTGCGCCACTTCGACACTCCCGTGCGCGGCGTGGTCCATCCGCAGCAGCAACACGAGATGCCCGCCTGCGTCCGTCACAGCGATGACCATTGCCCAACCGTTTGCCTGTGCATGAGCGCGCGCAGCCTCAGCAACGCGGCTGGCTGCCTCCAGACTGATCGGCGGCCCATAGGCCAACGGAGGAGCTACAACCTGAGTAGTCATGCTGCGCTCCTCAAGGCATCGCCTGGCCGCCGTTGACGTCCAGTGTCTGGCCTGTGATGTAACCGCTGCAGGCATGCGAAGCGAGGAACAGATAAGCCGGGGCCATTTCTTCGGATGTGCCGAAACGGCCGAGCGGAATGGTGGTGTTGACCTGCGCCCTTGCAGCGTCGTCTTTGTCGGCATGGAAGGCAGTGTCGACGGTCCCGGGCGCTACGACATTGAAGCGGATGTTGTCACCGGCGAACTCGCGCACCCAGTTGCGCTGCACGTTATGCAGCCAGGCCTTGGCCGCCGCGTAGAGGCTAGCGCCCGGACCACCGCCGTTGTAGGCAGCGATCGAGCCCGTGGTGATGACAGAGGCGCTCTGCCCGCTGGCCTTCGTCGACGCTCGCAGGTGCGGGATCGCTTCTCGCGTCACCAGCAACGCCGAGCGCAGGTTCACGTCGACCATCGCGTCGAAGAAGGCATCATCAATTTTCTCAAGCCCACGCCGTTCCAGCAGCGCACCCGCGTTATTGACGAGCACATCAAGGCCACCAAAGCGCTCGACGAAGGCCGCAACGGTGTCGATGCAGTCCTGGCTGCGGCTCAGGTCGCCTGCGAAGAAAGCCGCTTCGCCGCCATTGGAAGACAATTCGGTTAGCAGTGAGTCGAGGTTTGCCGGCTGGTTGCGCGCGGTGATGCCGACATGCGCACCGAGCGCGGCGAACGCCTTGGCGGTCGCCAGACCGATGCCCATGGTGGCACCGGTGATCAGGATACGTTTGCCCTTGAGGTCGTTGAAATACATTGGAGACTCCTTAGTCAGTCAGTGCGGGACGGGGAACACGGTGCTCGCGCCAGAGGCGCAGCAGCGGTGGAATCAGCCAGACCGCCAGCGTGGTGAGCGCAAGCACCAGCGAAACGGGCCGTTCAATGAAGGCAACAAAGCTGCCGTTCGAGCGCATCATCGAGGTCACGAAGGTCTCCTCGAGCAGAGGCCCAAGCACGATTCCGAGAATCATCGGAGCCAGCGGGAAGTCGTTTTCCTCGAGGAGGAAACCGAGCACGCCGAACACGAGAATGGTCACTACGGCGAACAGACTGTTTTCGACGGCATAGGCACCGACCATCGCAAACAGCAGAATCGAGGGCATGAGGACGCCCTGCGGTATACGGAGCACCTGTTTGAATAGACGTACCGCAATGAAACCAAACGGGATCAGCAGCAGGTTGGCCAACAGGAACGCCACGAACACCGCATTGATCATCCCCGCGTTGTCCGTGAATATCGTCGGCCCGGGGTTCAGGCCCTTCATGAGCAACACGCCGATGACGATGGCGGTAAGCGAATCACCCGGAATACCGAACACGGTTGCCGGGATGAAGCTGCCGCCGACCGCGGCGTTGTTGGCGGCAGTCGCCGGTGCAATCTGTGAGACCGCGTCGTCGTCCTGCTCAGCGCCAGCTGAACCCTTACGCCGTCCCATCGCATAGGCGATGTAGGCCGCAATATCAGCTCCGGCACCCGGCAGCGCCCCGATCAGCGTGCCAGTCACCGAGCCGCGAAGAATGCCGAGCTTATTGTTGAGCGCATCACGCAGAGCCCTCCAATACAAAGGTTGCTGCGCAACCTGAGGCAACTCCCTTTCGCTGGCGCTGCGGGTGCAGTAGCGCAGGATTTCTGCCACCGCGAACAGACCGATGATGACCGGTATGAAGCCGAAGCCGCCAAGCAGCGCATCGCTTCCAAAGGTGAAACGGGTCTCGCCAGATACCGGGTCAATTCCGACCGCGGCCACCAACAGGCCAATCAGCAACGACACTGCACTGCGGGTGATCTGCGTGCCGCCGACCATGATCGCGGCGGTGAGGCCTAGGGTTGCCAGCCAGAAATATTCAAACGAACTGAAGTTGAGCGCAAAACGGGCCAGCAGCGGCGCACCGAAGATTAGCGCCAGCACGCCAATCGCGCCGCCGATGGCCGAAGTGCAGGCGCTCATCCCAAGGATGTACTCACCCCGCCCGGCCTGCGTGAAGCGGTAGGCCTGATCGGTATAGGCAGCGGACGCCGGCGTACCGGGCATGCGCAGCAGAACAGCGGGTAGATCGCCCGCGAAAATTGCCATTGCAGCCATCGTCACGATGCCGGCAATCGCGGGGACCGGCTCCATGAAGAAGGTGATGGGCACCATGAGGGCCACCGCAAGCGTCGCGGTCAGGCCAGGTATTGCGCCGACCATCAAGCCGTACAGCGCAGCAACGACCATGACGGCCAGCACCTTGAAGGTGAACACCTGACCAAAGGCATTGAGCATTACGTCCATGTCAAAGCCCTCCGAGGCGGGCCAGCAAGCCTTGTGGCAAGGGCACGCCCATGACCTGCTGGAAGAACACATAGAGGAAGGCGACCACACCGACGGCACTGGTCAGCGCCAGCATGGGTCGCCCCGTGAAACGTAGCGCCAGTGCAGCGATCAGCAGCAAACCCGTGGGCAGGAAGCCCAACGGCTCGACCATCAATAAGAACCCCAGGAGCCCGCCGATAACCAGCGTCAGGTTGAGCCAGCGTGCAGGTTCGCGACACCAGGCACACAGCCCGAGCCAGAGCGGCGCCCGTTCGGCTCGGGCCGCGGCGATTCCCTTGGCCGCTAGCGTCAGCCCGCTGAGCGCGAGTAGCGCTCCGATGATGGACGGGTAGAAGCCAGCGCCGTACTGGAAGTACGGCGACTTCTCCATGCCACTGGCCACCCCGAGCACACCGAGGCCGAGCGCCAGGCAAACGATTCCCCAAGACAGGTCGGACAGTTTCATAGCTGCGACTCCGTGCCGGCTGCGATCACATGTCCATTTTGGCGAACAGCGCCTGGACGTCTCCGGTGTGCTGCTTCAAGTACTCCGCGAACGCTTCGGAGTCGCGCCACTGGGGGTTGAAGCCGCGTGCCTTCATGTCAGCCTGCCACTCGGGGTTGGCGTAGATCGCCTTCATCGCCGCTTCGAGCTTGGCGCGTACGTCATCGGGCAATCCAGCCGGGGCCACCAGACCGCGGAAGGAGCCAAGCTCCATCTCCAATCCAGTGGCTTCCTTCAACGACGGAACTTCCGGGAAGTTTTCCTGCCGGTCGGGCCCGAACACCGCCAGGCTACGTACGGTGCCGGTCTTGAGCATGGCATCGGCCTCAGGCAGAGAGCTTGGAACGAAGTCCACGCCACCCGCGGCGAGATCCTGCATGGCGGCGGCCGCCCCCTGCCCCGGAATCATACGGACCTTGGCCATATCCACACCCCAGCGGTCGAGCAGCGTAGCCACCGCGACCGGCCAGGAGCCGCCGCAGCCACCCGCGCAAGCGATGGTGTATTTGCCTGGCTCGGCCTTGATTGCATCCAGTGCTTGGTTAACCGTTTTGAACGGTGAATCGGTACGAACCTGGAATCCCGCCGGATCGAAGTTGTACTGTGCGATGGGGGTGAAATCCTTTAGCTCGAAGTCGGCCTGCCCCATTTCCTTGTAATGCGCGTAATTGAACAGCACGCCGAGGGTATAGCCGTCCGGCTTCGAATTGACGATGCGGTTGATTCCAACGACACCGCCGCCCTGGCCAAGGTTGAGCACATTGAATTGCTGGCCAAACTCGTCCTTGAGGTACTTGGCGAGAATGCGCGCGGTGCCGTCAGAGCCGCCGCCTGCACCGGCAGGGACAACGATTGTAACGGGACGAGTTGGCCACTCAGCGGCCATCGCCGGCATGACGCTCAGACCCAACAGCAGCGCCATGGCTCGGCAACCTTTGCGAACCCAATGCGGGGTAGTCTTAGACATATCAGCTCTCCTTTTATTGTTGTTGAGTACAGCTGCACGGCCTCACAGGCCTTTTAGTTGCTCCGCTCGATTACCAGCCGCTCCCAGGCCGCCACATACGCAGCAGCGTTTTTAGCGACCTCACCGACATCAAGGCCCGGCTTGTATAAAGCCGAGCCCAAACCGAAACCTGTAGCGCCCGCTTCGACGTACGCGCCCATGTTTTGCGGAGTAATTCCACCGACCGGGACGAGCGGGCAATCCTTCGGGAAAACGGCCCGCCAGGCTTTCACCACAGCGGGGCCGCATTGCTCAGCGGGAAACAGCTTGAGCAACTGAGCCCCGGCTTCTAGCGCAGCGAACCCTTCAGTGGGGGTTGCAACGCCAGGCGCGCTGACCAAACCACACGCGCGGCTGGCTCGGATGACGGATGGGTTCATGTTTGGTGAAACGACGAGCCGACCACCAATTGTCGCTACTGCTTCCACCTGAGCGACATCCAGCACCGTGCCGGCTCCAATAAGGCACTCGGAGCCGAGGTCAGTGATAAGCCTCGAGATGCTGACCAGCGCTTCCGGAGAATTCAGTGGGATCTCGATCAGACGAAAACCCGCCTCATGGAGCGCTCGCCCAACCGGAACGACTTCATCGGGTGTAACGCCTCGCAGAATGGCAATGAGCGGCAGGCGATCCATATACGCGTCAAACACCTTGCACCCCCTTTGCTTTAACCAGCCCGGCTGCCTCAGCGATCTGCCAGAGACCAGCCGTACCAGGGTTCTTGATGGGTTTAGCCGTCTGGACATCAAAGGATTCCATGGCCAGGCGATAGCGCGCGCATAGCGATGGATCGCCCAGCAACACCGGTACGGACGCAGACGCTGTTCCGCCAAGCGCACTTCGCAATTCCTCTCCGATCAGCAGACCGGAGAGGTACTCGAGGCTTTGGTTAGGTTGGAGTTCGTTACAGAGCACCAGGCTGCGAACGCCAAAGAGGCAATCAGCAATCCCGCGAGAACCGCTGTCACGAGCGGTCTGCACGCCGCGAATGAAGGTGTCGGCATCGCTGATCGCTCCCGCCTCAAGCGCCGGACGCCCCAGAATCGAATGGTCCCGCAACACGGCGAAGAGCTCGCCCGTCATGAAGGTGGAAAACGCTTGAAGCCGACCGTATTGAACCTCGACCCATTTGCTGTGAGTGCCAGGTAATAACAGCAACGCGTCGTCAGCCAGTTCAGGTTTGAGCGCTATGGCGCCGAAGACTTGTGTCTCCTCACCCCGCAACACGTTGGGCCGGCTGCCGAGTTGCCGGACGCCTGGCACGAGGTGCAAGCGGCCAACGCCGGTCTCTAGGCAGACCATTGCCGCAGCAAGCGCGGAGGCATCTGCCGGGCAATCCACGTACGGAACCTCGCACCAACCCTGGCGGCTGCCGATCATGCCGGATGCGATCGCAGGCAAGCCGGGCCATTGAGCTAGCCAATCTTCCAGCAGCAGCCGGTAGGCGCGGGCAAAATCGCGGTCCGGGGTGTATTGGATCCCCCAAGGTTGCGCCCGAGAGTCGAGCAACGACGCGTCTTGGCCGAGCAGGTAGGCCCGTAGAGACGAGGTTCCCCAGTCAATCCCGATCAGACATGGCTCGCTCATCGACCCCTCCAACCCAGCTCAGCGGACACGTGGGCAGCGCAGCGAATCACAAGCGGGCGCAACTCCTCCAGACGGCTTTCCGGCATATAGGGAATGGCGCTGGCGACACTCAGTGCAGCGACGATCTCGCCGCCTGCGTCTCGCACTGGAGCCGCGACGCAACGTACGCCCAGCTCGTTTTCTTCGAGGTCGAAGCTGAACCCGCCAGCGGCGTATTCAGCCATCTGGGTGTGGTACTCGTGCCAAGGCGTAAATTCTTCACGAAGGCCGCTCTGACCAGCGCGACGCTGCAGACCCTCGTCGTAAAGCTTTCGCCATTCTGTCGCAGGCAGGTCGAGCATCAGCGACTTTCCGATCCCAGTCAGCGCTAGCGGCATACGCAGACCAATACGAGAGCGCATCTCAAGGCCACGAGTGCTCGCCAGCTTGTCGATGTAGAGGACGTCACCACTTTCACGCACACCGAGATGGATGGTGTCCTGTGTCAGGTCCGCCAGCCGCTGCAAGTGGGGTCGCGCAAGCTTGATGAGCGGCATCTCGGCGCGGGCCTTGTAACCAAGTTCGATCAATCGTGGGCCAAGGCGATAGCCTTGGGCCTCGCTGCGCAGATAGTCGGCCTGAACCAGCGCCGCAACCAAGCGGTGAGTCGTACTGCGTGTACAGCCAATCACCGAACCTATCGCTGCAAGCGAATCCGCACCTTGGGAAACCGCGTCGATAACTGCCAAACCTCGGAAAAGTGCCTGGGCGCCGAGGGGAGCCTCTTTGTTCTTGTCTTGAGTCATGAGCTTCTCCTACGGCCCGTACAATAGGCCGCGATGCGGTTAATCTCAATATACGAGTTACACTCCCATATATTGGGACAAATAAAGCATTCACACCTTGTCACATCACTGCAATATTTCCGTTATCTAATGCCGAGCGACAAGAAACGGACCGAGAGCGGACATGAACGGCAAATGCATTTTGATCGTCGATGACGAAGCGCCGATTCGCGAGATGATCGTGGTGGCGTTGGAGATGGCCGGCTACGAGTGCCTGGAAGCGGAGAACACACAGCAGGCCCATGCGCTGATCATCGATCGACAGCCCGACCTGATCCTGCTCGACTGGATGTTGCCTGGCACCTCCGGAATCGAGCTGGCACGGCGCCTCAAGCGTGACGAGATGACGGCCGGGACGCCGATCATCATGCTCACCGCCAAGGACGCCGAAGACAACAAGATCCAGGGTCTGGAAGTCGGTGCCGACGACTACATCACCAAGCCCTTCTCGCCCCGCGAGCTGGTGGCGCGCCTGAAGGCCGTGCTGCGCCGCGCGGCACCGTCCGACAACGAATCGCCCATCGAGATCGGCGGCCTGTTGCTCGACCCCGTCAGCCACCGCGTCACCATCGACGGCACGCCGGCGGACATGGGCCCTACCGAATACCGCCTGCTGCAGTTCTTCATGACCCACCAGGAGCGTGCCTACACGCGCGGTCAGTTGCTCGACCAGGTCTGGGGCGGCAATGTCTACGTCGAGGAGCGCACGGTGGATGTCCACATCCGCCGGCTGCGCAAGGCACTGGGCGAAACCTACGAGAACCTGGTGCAGACCGTGCGTGGCACAGGCTATCGCTTCTCCACCAAGAGCTGACCCACTGGACCGGTCGGCCCCCTTCGACCGGCCACCCACCAAGCCGAACCGGCAGAGTAGACTCGCCGAACAAGCCCAGCCGCCTCAAGGAGCGTAGCGTTGAACCAAGACTGGCAAGGCGCCCTGGTGCGCCGCCTGCTGTTGCTGCTCGGCGGCTGCCTGCTGGTCGGCCTGATCACCGGCCAGTACGCCTGGGCGCTCGTCGCGGGACTTACCGGCTACCTGGGCTGGACGCTGTACCAGATGCGTCGACTGCTTCTGTGGCTCAAGAGCGAGCAGACCGACCAGCCACCGCCCGACAGCCATGGGCTGTGGGGCGAGGTGTTCGACAGCCTCTACCAGCTCCAACGCCGCGACCTGCGGCTGCGCGGGCAGCTGCAGGCGGTGATCGATCGGGTCCAGGGCTCGACCACCGCGCTGCGCGACGCGGTGATCATGCTCGACCATGAGGGCAACCTGGAGTGGTGGAACCCCGCAGCCGAGCGTCTGCTGGGACTGAAGAACCCGCAGGACACCGGGCATCCGGTCACCAACCTGGTCCGCCATCCGACGTTCAAGGAATATTTCGAGAGCGGCCGCCACGAGGAACCACTGGAACTGTCCTCGCCGGTCAATGACCGCCTCTGGCTGCAGATCACCATCACCCGTTACGGCAACAGCGAGCACCTGATGGTGGCGCGGGACATCACTCGGCTCCACCAGCTGGAGCAGATGCGCAAGGACTTCGTCGCCAACGTGTCCCACGAGCTGCGCACACCGCTGACGGTGATCGCCGGCTACCTGGAGACCATGCTTGAGCACACCGACGAGATGCCGGCCCGCTGGTCGCGCGCGCTCAACCAGATGAACCAGCAGGCGAGCCGCATGCAGCACCTGCTCAACGACCTGCTGCTGCTGGCGAAACTGGAAGCCACCAGCCCGCCGACCATGACCCAGCCTATCGCCGTCGCCACGTTGCTGCAGTCGATCAAGGGCGATGCCCAGGCCCTCTCTGGCGAGCGCCACCACAGGATCACCCTCGAAGCCGACCCGACGCTGTTGCTCAAGGGCAGCGAGGCCGAGCTGCGCAGTGCCTTTTCCAATCTGGTGTTCAACGCCGTGAAGTACACGCCCGATGAAGGCGAAGTGCACATCCGCTGGTGGTGCAACGAGCACGGTGCGCACCTGGCGGTGCAGGATTCGGGGATCGGCATCGAGGCCAAGCACCTGCCGCGCCTGACCGAACGCTTCTACCGGGTCGACTCCAGCCGCGCCAGCAAGACCGGCGGCACCGGATTGGGCCTGGCCATCGTCAAACACGTGCTGCTGCGTCACCAGGGCCGGCTGGACGTCAACAGCACCCCCGGCAAGGGCAGCACCTTCACCTGCCACTTCCCGCTGTCCCAGGTGACGGTGCGCTAGCGCGTCGCGGTGCCGAACAACAACCTTCGCCTGGCCATCACCTTGAAATAACCCCGACCCGGCCCCATCCTTGGGCCGTCATCGACTACCCGACACTTCAATGGACCCTTCCCCCAGTATCGCCGCGAGCTACGCCGCCCCCTCCTATTTCGCCGACATCGGCATGATTCTGTTTGCCCTCTTCCTGGTCCTGCTCAACGGCTTCTTCGTGGCCGCCGAGTTCGCCATGGTCAAGCTGCGTGCGACCAAGGTGGAGGCCATCGCCAAGCAGCACGGCTGGCGTGGGCGCATCCTGCGCACCGTGCACAATCAGCTCGACGCCTACCTGTCCGCTTGCCAGCTCGGCATCACACTGGCCTCGCTCGGGCTTGGCTGGGTGGGCGAGCCGGCATTCGCGCACCTGCTCGAGCCGGTGCTCGCGGCCGCGGGCGTGCAATCAGCCGCCGTCGTCCACGCCGTTGCCTTCTTCACGGCGTTCTTCATCATTTCGTACCTGCACATCGTGGTCGGCGAGCTGGCCCCGAAATCCTGGGCGATCCGCAAGCCCGAGCTGCTGTCGCTGTGGACGGCCGTGCCGCTCTATCTGTTCTACTGGCTGATGTATCCGGCCATCTACCTGCTCAACGCCAGCGCCAACGCCATCCTGCGCATCGCCGGCCAGGGCGAGCCCGGCAGCCATCACGAGCATCACTACAGCCGCGACGAACTCAAACTGATCCTGCATTCGAACCGCGCGCTAGACCCGGGCAACAGCCAGATCCAGGTATTGGCCTCGGCCGTGGAAATGAGCGAGCTAGAGGTGGTGGACTGGGCCAATTCCCGTGAAGACCTGCTGCAGCTCGACCATGACGCCACCCTCACGGACATCCTCGAGCTCGTGCGCCGACACAAGTACAGCCGATATCCCGTCTATGACGCCGAGCAGGGTGACTACATCGGCCTGCTGCACATCAAGGACCTGCTCCTGGCTCTGGCCGGCGACCCGCAGCTCGCCGAGCACTTCGATCTGGATGCCCTGCTGCGCCCGCTCGAGCGCGTGTCCAAGCACATGCCGCTGAGCGAACTGCTCGACCAGTTCCGCCAAGGCGGCGCGCATTTCGTGCTGGTCGAGGAAGGCGATCACAAGGTCATCGGCTTCCTGACCATGGAAGATGTGCTGGAGGTGCTGGTCGGCGACATTCAGGACGAACACCGCAAGACAGAGCGCGGCATCCTCGCCTACCAGCCCGGCAAGCTGCTGGTCCGCGGCGACACCCCGCTGTTCAAGCTCGAGCGCCTGCTCGACGTCGACCTGGACCATATCGAAGCCGAAACCCTGGCCGGCCTCGTCTACGAAAGCCTCAAACGCGTGCCGGAGGAGAACGAAGTCATGCAGGTTGAGGGCCTGCAGATCGTGATCAAGAAGATGCGCGGACCGAAGATCGTGCTGGCCAAGGTGTTGAAGCAATAAGCGCCAGCTGGTGCAAATCGAGGGTGAAAATCACCCTCAATCGCCACCAACCGCGAAGTTCGGCAGGCTGTTGACCGGCTGGGCGAAGTCGAAGGGGATCGACTCGACAGCCAGGCCGACGTTGCGCTGGACGACGAAGTGCAGGTGCGGGCCGGTGCTGTTGCCAGTGTTGCCGGAGCGGGCCAGCAGGCTGCCGGTCTCGACGCGCTGGCCTTCGCGAACGCTGACCGAGCCCTTCATCAGGTGCAGGTAGACGCCCATGGTGCCGTCGTCATGCAGCACGCGGACGAAGTTGCCGGCCGGGTTGTTGCCACGACCACTCTGGGCATTCTCGACCTTGACCACCATACCGCCGCGTGCCGCGACGATGGGCGTGCCCTCGGGCATGGCGATGTCGGCCGCGTAACGTCCTTTCGGAGTGAAGTGGCTGTACTTGCCGTTGGCGCCCTGGGTCAGGCGGAACGGACCACCGCGCCAGGGCAGCGGGTACTTGTATGGCTTCGGCAGCAGACGCGGGTCGCC
Organism: Stutzerimonas marianensis; assembly: GCF_022810315.1. Taxonomy (NCBI): domain Bacteria; kingdom Pseudomonadati; phylum Pseudomonadota; class Gammaproteobacteria; order Pseudomonadales; family Pseudomonadaceae; genus Stutzerimonas; species Stutzerimonas marianensis. The sequence goes on from NZ_JALGRD010000008.1 coordinate 260,505, forward strand.
CAGGGCATGACGCAGCTTGGGCGTGTATTTCAGCGGTTTGGATGGATCCAGCGGGGCGAGGGTCGCCAGGCGGATCTGGCTACGTGGCGGCAGCACCCAGCGAATCGGCTTTTGCGGTGCTCCGACGGCGTTCTGCACGCCCGTCAGCTTGAGTTCGATATCGACCGGAGCGAAGAGGTCGTTGCGCACCAGCAGGGTTTCACCGGCGGCATGCTTGCGGGTTTCCAGTTTCACCTGGGTGTCGAGCTTCTCGACCATCCGGTCGCTGAAGGTGAACACCCGCGCGCCCGGTGCGGCCTGGTCGCTATAGGTGACCACGCCGTTGGCGTCGGTGTACTTGTAGATGGTCAGAGCCGAGGCGGATGTGGCCAGCCAGAACGCCCCGAGAGCAAGGAGAATGCGCCCGAACATAACTGCAACTTCGAAGTCCAGAGGCCGGCAGACTAGCAGCGCGGCCCCTCAGGTGCGAGCCAAGGACCCTCGACCTGTGAATTTGTTCATCACAAGGCGGTGGTTTCTGACGAGCGGTGAATCGAACCTGACTCAGGCGCCGGGGACGAAGTGCCGCTGGGCGGTACCGCGTGCGATCAGCCTGGACAGGTAATCGAGCTTCTGCGGATCGCGGTCGACGAAACGGAAGGTCAGCTGCAGCCACTCGCTATCGGGCTTGGGCTCCAACGCGGCGACGGCGTGCAGGTAACCGTTGAGCCGGGCCACCTCGCCACCCTCGCCTTGCTCCAGGTCGAGCACTGCACTCTCCAGTACCTGCGGCAGGGTCTCGCCGCGTTTGACCACCAGCAGTGCCTCCTTGAGACTCAGCGCCTTGATCACGCAGGCCTGGGTGCCCGATGCCAACCGCAATTGACCCTGACCACGACCGCCACTCGCGGCACTGGGTTTGCTCGCCGTCGGTGGGATCAGCGGCGCGGCAGGGGCAGCGGTCTGGGGTGCCGGTTTGATGACTTCGGCCTTGCCGCCGGTAAGCGCGGCCAGCGAATCGTTGGCCATGCCGGTCGCCATGTTTTTCACCGGCGCGCTGGCAGCCAGCGCATCGAGCTTGCCGGCGCGCGCCAGCGCCTTGCGGACCTTGGTGGTCAGCTGTTCGTTGGAGAAGGGCTTGCCGATGAAATCGGACACACCGGACTGGATCGCCTGAACGACATTTTCCTTGTCGCCCCGGCTGGTGACCATGATGAAGGGGATGGTTTTCAGCCGCTCCTGGGACCGACACCAGGTGAGCAGCTCGAGGCCGGACATCTCCGGCATTTCCCAGTCGCAGAGGATCAGGTCGAAACGTTCGCGGTCGAGCAGCTGCTGAGCCTTGCGCCCATTGACGGCATCCTCGATGTTGATTCCCGGAAACTGGCTGCGCAGTCCCTTCTTCACCAGATCACGGATGAAGGGCGCGTCATCCACCACCAGAACGTTGACCTTGCTCATTGATCGCTCCTGACTTGTTGGTCGCCAGCATAGCGGCAGCGGCGTGATTAAAAAAAGCGCAGGTGATCGGTGAATCCGCTTTTCTTGCGTCAGGTCAGCCTGCGCGGCCCGCCGAAGGCGCACCCTGGTCCGCACAAGGCAACCGGGGCGGGCATACTGCCTGTCTGTCTTCCAGAATGCGAGGCCCGCCATGTACCAGATACTCGTTGCGCACGACCTGAGCCCTGAAGCCGACCGGGCACTGGCGCGCGGCGCACGGCTGGCACGCTCCAGTGGCGGGCGCCTGGACGTCGTGCATGTGCTGGATGAGCACGCCGACAGCGCCCGGACGCAGCACCCCCGCGAACAGTTGCAGGCCCGGCTTGCCGAGCTCGGCCTGGGGCAGGTACCGCTCTGGTTTCGGCCTGGCCATGTGGCGGAGGCGATCATCACCCAGACCGCCGGCCTGCAGGCGGACCTCCTGATACTTGGCCGCCATCACCGTCAGTCACCGAGCGGATTTGCCGGGACTACTCTCGAGCGCATCCTCCTGGCATGCCCGGTGCCGGTGCTGCTCGCCGTCGACGCGCCCGACCCATACAGTCGCGCCCTGGCGGCCCTGGATTTCTCCCACTGCGCCAGCCGTGCACTTCGTCATGCCTGGAGATTGATGAGCGCAGGCGGCGTGCTCACGGCACTGAACGTCCACGAAGTCGCCGAGGTTCATGGCGCCGACGAGGCCGACCTGGCGCTGCAGCGCGAGCTCTTCGACCAGCTGCTGGCCGACCTCCGTGGCGAGCTACCGGACAACGGCGCCCGCCTCGACGCCCGTTTGCGACAGGGCGAACGCAGCAACTGTCTCGACGCCGCCGTGGCCGAGCTCAAGCCGCAACTGCTGGCATTCGGCGGGCATAGCCGCGGCGAAATCAGCGAGGCCCTGCTGGGCAGCCAGACCCGGGCCTATCTTGGGCAGCCACCCTGCGACGTGCTCATCGCGCGCTGAGTGGGAGCCCGATGACGCTCGGTTGCGTCTGGCCAAAGCCCTGCTACGGTTAGTTCAAGAATAATAATTAGATGAACGCCCCATGCCCCCCGAGCGACTCCTACGCCCAGTTCGGCCCGTGACGCCCCACGTCGGCGCGTCACCGTTGCGCTTCTCTCGGGGCCCGGGCGACCGTTGTCCATCATCCCATTCGTGCCGGGCCCAGCACGCCCTGCCCCACCCGTTCCGTACACCTGACCGCGGTCGTCAGGCGCTGGCGACTCGCCTGCGCCACGCGCGCGGTCGCCCCCTGCAAGGAGATAGGCGATGAAGCGTCTGGCAATTGCAACGGCAGTACTGAGCACCGCAACGGTCATGCCCGCCTGGGCGGAGATTTCCGACGGCAAGGTGAAGATCGGCATCCTCAACGACCAGTCCGGCGTCTACGCGGACTTCGGCGGCAAGTGGTCCTTCGAGGCAGCGAAGATGGCCGCTGAGGACTTCGGCGGCAAGGTGCAGGGCGCGCCCATCGAAATCGTCACGGCCGACCATCAGAACAAACCGGACATCGCCTCCAACATCGCGCGGCAGTGGTACGACCGTGAGCAGGTCGACTCGATCATGGAGCTGACCACGTCCTCCGTGGCGCTGGCCGTGCAGGGCATTTCGAAGGACAAGAAGAAAATCGACCTGGTCACCGGGGCCGCCACCGTGGAGCTGACCGGCAAACAGTGTTCGCCCTACGGCTTTCATTGGGCCTACGACACCCATGCGCTGGCCGTCGGCACCGGCGGCGCGCTGGTGTCCCAGGGTGGCGACAGCTGGTACTTCCTAACCGCCGACTACGCCTTCGGCTATTCGCTGGAAGAGCAGACCAGCGAGTTCGTCAAGGCCAAAGGCGGCGAGATCAAGGGCTCGGTGCGCCACCCGCTGGCGACCAATGACTACTCATCCTTTCTGCTTCAGGCGCAGTCCTCCGGCGCGGAGGTCATCGGCCTCGCCAATGCCGGGCTGGACACCGCCAATGCCATCAAGCAGGCCGCGGAGTTCGGCATAGTCGCCAGTGGCCAGCGCCTGGCCGCGCTGCTGTTCACCCTGTCGGAAGTCCACGGGCTGGGCCTGGACGCGGCGCAGGGCCTGACACTGACCGAAAGCTACTACTGGGACCGCGACGACAAGTCCCGCGAGTTCGCCAAGCGCTTCTTCGAGCGCACCGGGCGGATGCCTAACATGGTCCACGCCGGCACCTATTCCGGCGTGATGCAGTACCTCAAGGCGATCGACAAGGTCGGCACCGACGAAACCGAAGCGGTGGCCAAGGCCATGCACGAAATGCCGGTGGACGACATGTTCGCGCGTAACGCCAAGGTCGGTGCCAACGGCCGCCTGATCAGTGACGTGTACCTGATGGAAGTGAAGAAGCCGGACGAGAGCAACGAGCCCTGGGACTACTACAAGGTGCTCGCCACCGTGCCCGGCGACGAGGCGTACATCGACCCGGCCGAAAGCGGCTGCGACCTGGTGAAGTGAGCGTGATGACGCCCAATGGCGATAACGCAGCCGTAGCCGAAGCACCTCGCGTGGTGCTGTCGGCGCGCGGCCTGCGGCGCGATTTCAAGGGCTTCGTCGCGGTGAACGACGTCGACCTGGACGTCCATCATGCCCGCGTCCATGCGCTGATCGGCCCCAACGGCGCGGGCAAGACCACCGTGTTCAACCTGCTGACCAAGTTCCTGCAGCCCTCGGCGGGCACCATCACCCTGCTCGGCGAGGACATCACCCGTACCGACCCGGCCCGGGTGGCCCGCATGGGCTTGGTGCGCTCGTTCCAGATTTCCGCGGTCTTTCCCCACCTGACGGTGCTGGAAAACGTTCGTGTGGCCCTGCAGCGTCCAGGCGGGCTGGCGACGCAGTTCTGGCTGCCGCTGCGCTCGCTCGACCGGCTCAACGAGCGGGCCATGGCGCTGATCGAGTCGGTTGGCCTGCAGGATGCCTGCGACAGCCCGGCGGCGGACCTGTCCTACGGGCGCAAGCGCGTGCTGGAAATCGCCACCACCCTGGCGCTCGAGCCCCGGGTGCTGCTGCTCGACGAGCCCATGGCGGGCATGGGCCACGAGGATGTGCACATCGTCTCGGAGATCATCCGCGAGGTGGCCCGCGAGCGCGCCGTGTTGATGGTCGAACACAATCTGAAGGTGGTCGCCGACCTCTGCGATCAGGTCACGGTGTTGCAACGCGGCGAGATCCTCACCTCCGGCGACTACCGCAGCGTCAGCCAGGACGCTCGCGTCCGCGAAGCCTACATGGGGACCGACGATGACTGACGCGAGCCCGCTGCTGCACGTGCGCGAACTCAATGCCTGGTATGGCGAAAGCCATGCGCTGCACGGCATCGATCTGGACGTGCACCAGGGCGAGACCGTCACCCTGCTCGGCCGCAACGGTGTCGGCAAGACCACCGCCCTGCGTTCGATCATGGGCATCATCCGCAAGCGCAGCGGCATCATCCGGTTCGATGGTCGCGACATGATGCGCGTGCCGCTGCACCGCACCGCGCACACCGGCATGGGTTTCGTGCCGGAAGAGCGCGGCATCTTCGCCACCCTGACGGTGGACGAGAACCTCAATCTGCCGCCGATCATCGCCAAGGGCGGCATGACCACCAACGAGATATACGAGCTGTTCCCCAATCTGAAGGAGCGGCGAAACAGCGCCGGCACCAAGCTCTCCGGCGGCGAACAGCAGATGCTGGCGATCGCCCGCATCCTGCGCACCGGAGCGAAGCTGCTGTTGCTGGACGAGCCCACCGAAGGCCTGGCGCCGGTGATCGTCCAGCGTATCGGCGATGTCCTGCTGACCCTCAAGCAACGCGGCATGACCATCCTGCTGGTGGAGCAGAACTTCCGCTTCGCGAGCAAGGTCGCCGACCGCTTCTACCTCGTCGACCATGGGCAGATCGTCGACAGCTTCCGTGTCGAGGAGCTGCCCGAGCGCATGGCGATACTCAACGAAACCCTGGGGGTCTGATGACGGAGATCTTCGGCGTACCCATCCAGGCCTTTCTCGGGCAACTGCTGATCGGCCTGATCAACGGCTCCTTCTACGCCATGCTCAGCCTTGGGCTGGCGATCATCTTCGGCCTGCTGAAGGTGATCAACTTCGCCCACGGCGCGCAGTACATGATGGGCGCCTTCGCCGGTTACCTGCTGCTGGCGGTACTCGGCATCGGCTACTGGCCGGCGCTTATCCTCGCACCGCTGATCGTCGGGCTGGCCGGTGCGGTGGTCGAGCGGCTGGCGCTTTCGCGGCTGTACAACCTCGATCACCTCTACGGGCTGCTGTTCACCTTCGGCCTGGCGCTCGCGCTGGAAGGGGCCTTCCGCTACTACTACGGCTCCTCCGGCCAGCCATACGCGGTGCCGAACCTGCTCGCCGGGGGCTACAACCTCGGGTTCATGTTCCTGCCCAAGTACCGCGCCTGGGTGGTGGTGGCGTCGCTGCTGATCTGCCTGGGCACCTGGCTGCTGATCGAGAAGACCAAGCTGGGCGCCTACCTGCGTGCCGCGACGGAGAACCCGACGCTGGTGCGCACCTTCGGCATCAACGTGCCGCTGTTGCTGACTTTCACCTACGGGCTAGGCGCCGGCCTGGCGGGGCTGGCCGGCATCCTCGCCGCGCCGATCTACCAGGTCAGCCCGCTGATGGGTTCGAACCTGATCATCGTGGTGTTCGCCGTGGTCGTGGTCGGCGGCATGGGCTCGATCCTCGGCGCCATCATCACCGGCTACATGCTCGGCATTCTCGAGGGGCTGACCAAGGTGTTCTATCCCGAGGCGTCCAATATCGTGATTTTCGTGATCATGGCGATCGTGCTGCTGGTGCGGCCGGCGGGCCTTATGGGAAGGGATGGCTGACATGCAGCGAGCAACCGTAACCCCGGCAACCGATCGCAAGCGCTGGAACACCGAGACGACGCTGATCCTCATCGGCATCCTCGCCCTGGTGCTCGCACCGCTGTACTTCTATCCCGTGTTTCTGATGAAGGTGCTGTGCTTCGCGCTCTTCGCCTGCGCCTTCAACCTGCTGCTGGGCTATACCGGCATCCTCTCCTTCGGCCACGCGGCCTTCTTCGGCGGCGCGGCCTATTTCACCGCCCATGCCGTCAAGGAATGGGGGCTGACGCCCGAACTGGGCATTCTGGTGGGGATGGTCGGCGCCGCGCTGTTGGGGCTGGTGATCGGCTTCCTGGCGATCCGCCGGCAGGGCATCTACTCGACGATGATCACCCTGGCGCTGTCGCAGATGTTCTTCTTTTTCTGCCTGCAGGCCCCCTTCACCCATGGCGAAGACGGCATCCAGGGCATCCCACGCGGCCACCTGTTCGGTCTGATCGACCTGAAGGAGCCGCTGAACATGTATTTCTTCGTACTGACGGTGTTCCTGCTCGGCATGCTGGCCATCTGGCGGATCATCAATTCGCCCTACGGCATGATCCTCAAGTCGATCCGCGAGAACGAGAACCGCGCCATCTCGCTGGGCTATACGGTGTCGCGCTACAAGCTCGGCGCCTTCGTCATGTCGGCGACGCTCGCCGGGCTGGCCGGCGGGCTCAAGGCGTTGGTGTTCCAGTTCGCCACGCTCACCGACGTGAGTTGGCAGATGTCCGGCGAGGTGGTGCTGATGACATTGCTCGGTGGCATCGGCACGCTGGTCGGGCCGATCTTCGGCGCTGCGCTGGTGACCACCCTGGGCAACTACTTCGCGACGTCCGAGCTGCCGGTCACGCTGGTCACCGGCATCATCTTCATGATCTGCGTGCTGATCTTCCGCCGCGGCATCGTCGGTGAGTTCTACGCCTCGCGCCTGGGCAGACGCCTGGCGCGCTCGCGCACCGGTTGATCAGGCGCTCTCGAGGTGCCCGTGCAGTTCGACGAACTGCTGGCTGAGCTTGTGCCTGGGATCGAAATGAATGAGCGGCGTGCAGGCCTGGTGCGACTCGCGCATGCGCACCGAGCTCATCAGGTGAACCGGCAGTACCGGCAGGCCTTCGGCGATCAGCTCGTCGATCATTTGCTGCGGCAGCGCCGCGCGCGGCTGGAACTGGTTGACGACGATGCCCTCGACTTCAAGGCCCTCGTTATGGTCTTCCTGCAACTCCTCGATCTCGTCGAGCAGGCTGTACAGCGCCTGGCGCGAGAAGCTGTCGCAGTCGAAGGGAATCAGGCAGCGGTCGGCGGCGATCAAGGCCGAGACGGTGTAGAAATTCAGCGCCGGCGGCGTGTCGATGTAGATCCGCTCGTATTCCTCGGACAGGGTCAGCAGCAGCTTTCGCAGCTTGTTGATCTTGTGCTTGGCCTCCAGCTTGGATTGCAGGTCGGCCAGCTCGGCGGTCGCGCCGATCAGATGCAGGTTGTCGAAGCGTGTCTCGCTGATCGGTGGGCGAGCCTTCTTCCCGCCCGGCCCGCCGGCGAGGATCTGCTTGAAGTAGTCGGCCATGCCGGTGGGCAGCGCGTCACCGCTGAGGCCGGTGAGGTAATGGCTGGAGTTGGCCTGGGCGTCGAGGTCGATCAGCAAGGTCCTGTAGCCCTGCGCGGCACTGACCGCGGCCAGATTCGAGGCAATGCTGGACTTGCCGACACCGCCCTTCTGGTTGAACACCACCCTTCGCATGGTTCGTTCCTCCTGTCTGGTCTGGCTGGAGTCTATACAACGCTTGCGGCAAGGGTATGACTACTTTCGCCGGGTCCGACCGGCACGCCTTGATAGCGCTTTGTTACCCTGCGGCAAAAAACAACCCAGGAGCTTGTTCCATGGCCCGGATGCTCATCGGTCTAATATTCAGCCTGCTGTCGTCACCCCTGTTGGCCCAGCCGGCACCGGAGGTGCTCAGGGTCGGCATTACCGAGGTGCCGCCCTTCGTGATTCAGGAGCCCGACGGCCGCTGGAGCGGCATCAGCCTGGAACTTTGGCAGCAGGCCGCCGAGCGCAACGGCTACCGCTACGAACTGCAGCCCCTGCCCTTCGATCAGTTGTTGCCGGGGTTGCAGAACGGGCAGCTGGATATCGCCGTCGGTGCCCTGACCATGACCGCCGAACGCGAGGCGCTGATCGACTTAACCCACCCCTTCTACCGCACCGGGCTGGCCATTGGCGTGCCGGCCCAACCTGATAACGGCTGGGCGGCCCTGCGGGCGCTCATGTCCTGGCAGTCTCTCAGCCTGATCATCGGGCTGGCGGCGCTGCTGCTCATCGTCGGAACGGTGTTGTGGCTCTTCGAACGCAGGCACAACCGGACGCAATTCGGTGACAGCTCGCTTCAAGGCATGGGCAACGGGTTCTGGTGGGCCGCCGTGACCATGACCACCGTCGGCTACGGCGACAAATCACCGGTGACCTTCGGCGGCCGACTGGTGGCGATCATCTGGATGTTCGCCGCCCTGGTCATGGTGTCGACCTTCACCGCGGCGGTGACCACGACCCTGACGGTGGGCAACCTGCAAGGCGGGCTGGAGGGGCCGGACGATCTGCGTCGCGCCCACGTGGCGACCGTCGAGGGCACGGTCAGCGAACGCTACCTGGACGAACAGCGCATCCGCGCCAGTCGCTATCCCGACCTCAGCCAGGCGATGCGGGCCGTGCAGTCGGGCGAGGCCGAAGCGGTGGTCTACGACCTGCCGATCCTGCAGTACCGCAACGGCGAGCTGAACCACGGCGGTCTGCGCGTGCTCCCCGGCACCTTCGAGAATCAGTCGTACGCCTTCGCCGTTCCCAGCCATAGCCCGCTGCGCGAGCCGGTCAGCCAGGCGATCCTCGAAATCACCGCCGGGCCGGCCTGGCAGCAGCTGCTGGAGCGCTACCTCGGCAAGCCCTGAGGCGAAGGTCAGACCGCGACGGGCGCCTTGATGTGCGGATGGGCCTGGTAGCCGACCAGCTCGAAGTCGTCGAAGCGGAAGGCGAACAGGTCCTTCACGTCCGGGTTGAGCTTCATGGTCGGTAGCGGCAGTGGCTCGCGGGTGAGCTGCAGGTCGGCCTGCTCCAGGTGGTTGGCGTAGAGATGGCAGTCGCCGCCGGTCCAGATGAATTCACCCGGTTCAAGGTCGCAGACCTGCGCCACCATCAGCGTCAGCAGCGCGTAGCTGGCGATGTTGAAGGGCACGCCAAGGAAGATGTCGGCCGAACGCTGGTAGAGCTGGCAGCTGAGCTTGCCGTCGGCGACGTAGAACTGGAACAGCGCGTGACAGGGCGGCAGCGCCATCTGTTCGACCAGGGCCGGATTCCAGGCCGAGACGATCAGCCGGCGCGAGTCCGGGTTGCGCTTGATCATGTCCACGAGCTTGGCGATCTGGTCGATGGACTCACCGTTCGGCGCCGGCCAGCTGCGCCACTGATAGCCATAGACAGGCCCGAGCTCGCCGTGCTCGTCGGCCCACTCGTCCCAGATCGAGACACCGTTTTCCTTCAGGTAACGGATATTGGTCTCGCCTTTGAGAAACCACAGCAGCTCGTGAATGATCGACTTGAGGTGGCACTTCTTGGTGGTCACCAGCGGGAAGCCGTCGGCCAGGTCGAAGCGCATCTGGTAGCCGAACACGCTGTAGGTGCCGGTGCCGGTGCGGTCGCTCTTGAAGGTGCCGTGCTCGCGCACGTGGCGCATCAGGTCGAGGTACTGTTTCATCGAGGGGCTCGTCGAACGAAAGTGGGCGCCATAGTAAAGGCTCGTCGCCCGGCTTGTCGCGCCGGACGGAGCAGCGGTCAGGCCGTCGCGTTACGCGGCTCGTGGCGATAGGCCCAGACCATCATCCCCAGACCGATCAGGATCATCGGCACGCAGAGCACCTGCCCCATGGTCAACCAGCCGAAGGCGAGGTAGCCCAGCTGGGCATCGGGCACACGAACGAACTCGACGATGAAGCGGAAGATGCCGTAGCACACGGCGAACAGGCCGGAAACAGCCATGGTCGGCCGCGGCTTGCTCGAATACAGCCAGAGAATGACGAACAGGGCGACGCCTTCGAGGGCGAATTGGTAGAGCTGCGAAGGATGGCGCGCCAGCTGCTGCGGATCGGTCGGAAAGACCATGGCCCAGGGCACGTCGCTCGCCTTGCCCCAGAGTTCGGCGTTGATGAAATTGCCGATGCGCCCGGCGCCCAGGCCGATCGGCACGAAGGGCGCGATGAAGTCCATCAGCTCGAAGAAGCGTTTCCCGTTGCGCCGGGCAAAGATCCAGCTGCACAACAGTACGCCGATCAGCCCACCGTGAAAGGACATGCCGCCCTTCCACACCTGCAGGATCAGCGTCGGGTCGTTGAGATAGGACGCCAGGTCATAGAACAGCACGTAGCCCAAACGCCCGCCGACGATCACACCCATGGCCACCCAGAACACCAGGTCGGAGAGTTTGTCCTTGTTCCAGCTCGGGTCGAAGCGATGCAGCCGGCGCGACGCCAACAGCCAGGCACCGCCGATACCGACCAGATACATCAGGCCATACCAATGGATTTGCAACGGCCCCAGCGACACGGCGACGGGGTCTATCTGCGGATAAGGCAGCATCCAGGTTTCCTCAGATCAAGAAATTGATACCCACGCCCAGCAGCAACAGAGCGAACAGCCGCCGCAACATCTGCGGCGACAGGCGATGCGCGAGCAGCGCGCCGACTCGGGCAAAAAACATACTGGTGATGGCAACGCCCACCAACGCCGGCAGGTAAACGAAGCCGACACTCCATTCCGGCAGATGCGCATCCTGCCAGCCCACCACGGCGAAACTCAACGCGCCGGCGATCGCGATCGGTAAACCACAGGCGGCGGATGTCGCGACGGCCTGCTGCATCGGCACACTGCGCCAGCTGAGAAAGGGCACCGTCAGCGAGCCGCCGCCAATGCCGAAGATCGCCGATGCCCAGCCGATCACCACCCCGGCGAACGTCAGCACCGGCTTGCCCGGCACGCCCGCGCTGGCCTTGGGCTGCAGCGAAAAGCCCATCTGCACAGCCATGGCGATGGCAAAGACGCCAATGATCTTCTGCAGCAGCGGGCCCTGGATCGCGGCCGCGGTCAGGCTGCCGAGCGCGGCGCCCAGCACGATACCGAGCGTCATCCAGAGCACCACCGGCCAGCGTACCGCCCCCTTGCGATGGTGGGTCAGAATCGAATTGAGCGAAGTGAAGACGATGGTAGCCAATGAGGTGCCAACGGCCAGGTGGGTCAGGATCTGCGGATCGAAACCTTGCGCGGTGAAGCTGAAGACCAGAACCGGCACGATGATCAGCCCACCTCCCACGCCGAACAGCCCCGCCATGACCCCAGCGAATCCGCCCAGCAGCAGATAAAGCGCGAACTCCATCGGACCACCCTGAAAAAACAAAGCGGCATGGTAGCGGAAAAACGCCTTGGCGGCTGGACGCGTGGTCTGCCGACGCGCAAAGGGATCGGCAGCGACCGTCAGCGGTCAGAGTTCGGGTACGTCGGCTCGCTTGCTTGTGGGCGAGCCGCCCTTTCGTCTAGCCTCGAGCCTCATTCGCCTTTTCGACCGCCTATGTGCCTGATCGTGTTTGCCTGGCGCCCGCAACACTCGGTGCCCCTGATCGTCGCCGCCAACCGTGACGAATTCTACGACCGTCCCAGCCTGCCACTCGGGCATTGGCAGGACGCGCCCGGCGTCGTCGGCGGCATCGATCTGCAGGGTGGCGGTACCTGGATGGCCGTCACCGAACGCGGCCGCTTCGCCGCGCTGACCAACATCCGCGACCCCAGCGCACCGACCGGCTCGCGCTCGCGCGGCGAACTCCCGGCTCAGTACCTGCGGGGCGACCTGTCCCCGGAGGCCTACCTGATCGAGGTGTCGGGCTTTCTCGAGCATTATTCGGGCTTCAACCTGCTGATCGGTGACCGCGACGAGCTGTGGTACCTCAACTCCTGCGAGGCCACGCCACGCAAGCTGGCGGCGGGCGTCTACGGGCTGTCGAACGCGGCGCTGGACAGTCCCTGGCCGAAGTTGCGGCGGGCACGCGCCGCACTGCAAGGCTGCCTCGACACGGCCAGCTGCGAAACCTTGCTGCAGTTGCTCAGCGACCCGCGCACCGCCGAGGACGAGGAGCTACCCGATACCGGCGTCTCGCAGGAAATGGAACGGTTGCTGTCGAGCGTGTTCATTGCCAGCGCCGACTACGGCACGCGCGCGAGCACGGTGATCATCCGCCACGCCGATGGCTCGACGGAGGTGGTCGAGCGCAGCTTCGATGCCAAGGGGCCGGCCGGGGAAACCCGCATCGTCCTGCCGCCGTTTCGCGACTGAAACGGCGGCTGCGTCGCTAGATCGCCGCGGCCGGGTTGACCATGCGATCCAGCCCGAGGTTGCGCAGCGTCAATTGCATGGTGGCGTGGATGACCTGCGGGCTGTCCATCTTCATCACCTTGGCCAGCAGCTCGCGGCCGGTGGCCGAGCTGATCTGGCGCAGCATCCATTTCACTTTCGGCAGGTTGGTGGCGTTCATCGACAGGCTGTCGAAGCCCATCGCCAGCAGCAGAATCGCCGCAGCCGGGTCGCCGGCCATCTCGCCGCAGATGCTGACCGGCTTGCCCTCGTCATGCGCCTCGCGAACGATGCGCTGCAGAGCCTCGAGCACCGCCGGGTGGAGGTAGTCGTAGAGGTCGGCGACACGCGGGTTGTTGCGATCGACCGCCAGCAGGTACTGGGTGAGGTCGTTGGAGCCGACCGAGATGAAGTCCACCTGGCGCGCCAGCTCGCGCGTGAGGTACACAGCGGCCGGCACTTCGATCATCACACCGACCGGCGGCATCTCGACGTCGGTGCCTTCGTCGCGCACCTCGCCCCAGGCCCGATGGATCAGGTGCAGCGCTTCTTCGAGTTCACGGGTGCCGGAAATCATCGGCAGCAGGATGCGCAGATTGTTCAGCCCCGCGCTGGCCTTGAGCATGGCGCGAGTCTGCAGCAGAAAGATCTCGGGGTGATCCAGCGTCACGCGGATGCCGCGCCAACCGAGGAACGGGTTTTCTTCCTTGATGGGAAAGTACGGCAGGCTCTTGTCGCCGCCGATGTCCAGGCTGCGCATGGTCACCGGCAGTGGATGGAAGGCCTGCAGCTGCTCGCGATAGATCGCCATCTGCTCCTTTTCGCTGGGGAAGCGCTCCTTGATCATGAAGGGCACTTCCGTGCGGTACAGGCCGACGCCCTCGGCGCCACGCTCCTGGGCGCGCACCACATCGGCGAGCAGGCCGGTATTGACCCACAGCGGGATGCGCACGCCATCGGTGGTCTCGCAAGGCAGCTCGCGCAGCACGTCCAGGCCTTCGGACAGCTGCCGCTCCTGCTCGGCGAGCACCAGGTACTGCTCACGCAGCACCTTGGCCGGGTTGGTGATGATCTCGCCGCGCGTGCCGTCGATGATCAGCTCGATGCCATCGACCTTGGAATAAGGCAGGTCCACGGCGCCCATCACCGTGGGAATGCCCATGGCGCGGGCGAGGATCGCCACGTGCGAGTTGCTCGAGCCAAGTACCGAGACCATACCCACGAGCTTGCCTTCGGGCACCTCGCCAAGCATGGCCGGCGACAGTTCCTCGCTGACGAGGATGGTGTTGTCCGGGTAGGTCAGCGTCTGCTGGCGGGCCTGCTGCAGGTAGCTGAGCAGGCGACGACCGATGTCCTTGACGTCGGAGGCGCGCTCGCGCAGATAGGCGTCGTCCATCATTTCGAAGCGCGCGACGTGGTCGCCGACGACCTGGCGCAGTGCACCCTGCGCCCACTGGCCGGTGCGGATGACCTTGGTCACCTCGCCGCCGAGGGCGGAATCGTCGAGCATCATCAGGTATACATCGAACAGCGCACGCTCTTCCTTGCGCATCTGCGTGGCGAGCTTTTCGGACAGCGCGCGCATGTCGGCACGCACCGCCTCCAGTGCCGACTCGAACAGCGCCAGCTCGGCGGGAATGTCATCGACCGTCTTGTCCGGGACCACATCCAGATCGGCTGGGGGCAACACCACCACAGCCTTGCCGACTGCAGCACCCGGCGCCCCGGGAATGCCGATGAAGCGAGTTTCCTGAATACCCTTGCCCTGCCGGCCGAGGCCGCGGATCGAGCCGGTCGCTTCGGCATGGGCGATGACGCCGGCGAGCTGCGCGCTCATGGTGACGAGGAAGGCTTCCTCGCCCTCGTCGAACAGGCGCTGCTCCTTCTGCTGAATGACCAGGACGCCCATGACGCGTCGGTGGTGAATGATCGGCGCCCCGAGGAAGGAGGCATAACGCTCCTCGCCAGTCTCGGCGAAGTAGCGGTAGCGGGGGTGCTCGGAGGCGTGCTCGAGATTGAGGGGTTCTTCCCGTGTGCCGACCAGGCCGACCAGGCCCTCGTTGGGCGCCATGCTGACCTTGCCGATGGCCTTCTTGTTGAGGCCTTCGGTGGCCATCAGGACGAAGCGGCCGGTTTCGTGGTCGAGCAGGTAGACGGAGCAGACCTGGCTGCCCATGGCTTCCCGAACCCTCAACACGATAATGCCCAGGGCCGACTTCAGGTCCTTGGCGGCGTTGACTTCCTGGACGATCTTGCGCAGCGTGCCGAGCATGCTCAGGGGCTTTCTCCCGTCAGTCCCGCACCAACAGGCGCGGGGCGAGTTCTTTTAACGCGCGACGGTAGACCTCGCGCTTGAAGGTGACCACCTGGCCCAGCGGGTACCAGTAGCTGACCCAGCGCCAGCCGTCGAACTCGGGCTTGCCGGTGACGTCCATGCGAACCCGTTCCTCGGCGCCCGTCAGGCGCAGCAGGAACCACTTCTGCTTCTGACCGATGCACAGCGGCTGGCTGTGCGTGCGCACCAGGCGCTGCGGCAGGCGATAACGCAGCCAGCCACGGGTGCAGGCGAGGATCCGGACATCCTGCTGTTCCAGGCCGACTTCTTCGTTGAGTTCACGATAGAGCGCTTCTTCGGGCGTCTCGCGCGGATTGATGCCGCCTTGCGGGAATTGCCAGGCATCCTGATTAATCCGCCGGGCCCAGAGCACCTGGCCGACATCATTGGTCAGGATGATGCCGACATTGGGGCGAAAACCATCGGAGTCGATCACGGCATACAACCTCGCAAACGCATGTCGCGGCATTGTTCCACAAAAAAGCGGAAAGCAGAAAGCACGCTTCGCGGCCATTGATCCAGCGCCGTGCACGCGCCGCCAGGCGCACTGCGAAGGTGCCGCCGAGGTGCTAATCCCGCTATGCTGCGCCCCCCACCATCAGCTTCGAGGATGCAGCGTGCGCCTGGCTCTTTTCGATCTCGACAACACCCTCCTGGCCGGCGACAGCGACCACGCCTGGGGCGAATTCCTCTGCCAGCGCGGCCTGGTCGACACCGAGTCCTATCGCGCGCGCAACGACGCCTTCTATCAGGACTACCTGGCCGGCCGACTGGACGTGCACGCCTATCAGAACTTCTGTCAGGAATTGCTCGGCCGCAGCGAAATGGCGCAGCTCCAGCAGTGGCACGCCGAGTTCATGCGCGACCACATCGAACCCATCGTGCTGGCCAAGGGCGAAGCACTGGTGCGTCAACACCACGAGGCCGGCGACCGGGTGGTGATCATCACCGCCACCAACCGCTTCATTACCGGCCCGATCGCCAGGCGCCTGGGCGTCGACACCCTTCTCGCCACCGAATGCGAGATGCGCGATGGCCGCTACACCGGGCGGCTTACCGACATTCCCTGCTTCCAGGAAGGCAAGGTCACCCGCATCGAGCGCTGGCTGCAGGACAACGATCAGAGCCTGGACGGCAGCTATTTCTACAGCGACTCGCGCAACGATCTGCCACTGCTCGAACGCGTCAGCCATCCGGTTGCCGTCGACCCGGACCCAACGCTCCGGCAGATCGCCGAGCAGCGCGGCTGGAAGGTCATTTCGCTGCGCTGAAGGGCGGGCGCTGACCGCGCAGCGTAACCCACCAGCCTGCGGCGAGACCCGCCAACAGCAGCGCGCCACCCCCGTAAAGCCAGGCGAAGCCGCCCGGGACGGTCAGCAGGAGAAAGGCCAGTGGCGGGCCGAGCGCAGCCCCCAGGTCCTGGCCGATCGAATAACGGGTCATCGAGCGCACCACGTCGCCCTGGCGCGCGGCATCCGCCGCCAGCGCATCGCCGAGCGTGGTCAGGGCCGTGCACAGCACCATGACCAGCAGGCACAGCAGCAGCCATAACCCCAGCGGCAGGTTGAGGACCAGGCAGCCGAAAGCCAACGCCATCGACGCCTGCGCTGCCACCAGCAACGGCAGGCGTCCCTGTGGGCCGTCGCTGAGCGACCCGATCCGACCGCCTAGCCATGTCTCCCAGCTCCAGCGTGCTGCCTGCAACAACCCCGACAGCGCAGTCACGCCAAACAGCACGCCAAACAGCGCAATTTCGGCCCCATAGAGATGAGCGATCAGCGCGCTGAGGGTCGCAGCCAGCACGCCCTGCACCAGCAGCGCAATGCTGAAGCCGTTGAAAACGATGCGCCGCCAGTGAAGCGGCAGCGCGGCAGCCGTCGACCGGCTCGCCCGCTGGCTGGGCAAGGGCTGGTGACCGGCCGGCGGGTGAAATCCGAACAGCAGCAATGGAAGTCCCAGCAACGCCACCGCGCCGAACGCCAGGGCGAGCGCCGGCAGGCCGAACACGGGCACCAGCAGCCCGCCAACCAACATGCCGACAAGACTGCCCAGGCGGTACAGCCCGTTGTACAGACCCATGGCCCGGCCGCGCTGATCGTCAGCGGCGCAATAGACGACCGCCGACAGCCCGCCGATGCGAAAGAACGACCACGCCACGCCCCAGAGTGCGCGCAGCACCAGCCAGGCGACGAACCCACTGGCCAATGCGTAGCCGGCAGTGGTGACGACCCCGAGCATGACCGCCACCAGCAGGCCAGCCTTCAGGGAGATGCGCGCATAGAGCGCCCCGATCAGCGGGTTGAATGGCAGACGGATGAACCGGTTGACCGCCAACAGCACGCCTACCTGCCAGAGCGCATCCAGCCCGGCCTCGCGCCAGTAGATCGGCAGCGCGATGTAGAGCATGGAATCGCCAGTCAGGCACAGGGCGGTGACCAGCGCCACGATGACGACATCTGCCGGTGCCTTGCTGGCCGCTCCGGTCATCACATCCCCTTGCTCACCATCAGATAGAAGATCGCCACAAAGGCGATGAACGCCGGCCAGCCCAGGGCAAACCACCAGCGCATGTAACGGAACGCCTCGGGCGCAAGCGGGGTGCCGTCCCGCAGGGCCTGTTCGGCAAGCCTGTGCACGCGAATCTGCAGCCAGACCACGGGTAACCAGCACGCACCGGCCAGTATGTATAGACCGATGCTCCATTTGAGCCAGGGCTGGCTCAGATCGAAGCCGGCCAGGTGCATCAGCGCCAGGCCACTGAGCGGCTGAACGATGGCCGTGGTCGCGGTGAAGGCCCAGTCGGCGAACACCAGATGGCGGAACGTCACCGCGATCACCTCGATCCGTCCGCTGCGCCAGGCGCGCCAGCTGTAGTAGGCCGAGCCGAGCCCAGTGCCGAACAGGATCGTCGAAGACAGGATATGCAGCGTCTTGATCAGCAGATAGAGACTCATCGCGTGCGCGTCCGGGCAGGTTCGGTCAACAGCAGCCAGAGCGTGGCCACCAGCAGCACCAGATTCTTGGCCACTGCGGCGAACGGGTCGAACCAGTAATGCGGCAGCCACAGGCTGATGATGAGCATGTAGCCCAGCATCAGCGCCAGCTGTGCGCGCAAAGCATCGCGGCGCCACCGCCGCAGGAGCAAACCCAGGCCCAACGCCGCATCGGCCAGCGCCCCCGCTACGACGGCGAAGGTGGCCGCCAACCCGGTGATGCCCAGTTCCGCCATGATCCGCAGCCCCCAATCGAACCCCGGGCCGAGGCAGACCGCCGCCGTGCCCAGCCAGATCACGACGAGAACGGCGAGCATCAAGGGACGCAGCGTCAATGCCACGCTCAGCTCGCGTCGCGGCCAGTCGAGCCACGGGCTGGCCACGGGCGCCGCCTCGTGACCACAGCGCTCGCGCATCGAGGTTGACGAGGCGAGGTTGTCCCGTCGCGCCAGGCGCAGCGTCTGGGCATTGAGCGCACGCCAACCCAGGCGATCGCCCGCTCGTGCGCCAAGCGAAGCCAGCGCGCCGGGTATCTCGAAGTAATGCGCCGGCCCCCAGCCCTGAGCGGCACGCAGCCGGTCGATCAACTGTGGGAGCGTCATCGCCTCCGGGCCGACCAGGGGCACGATGCAGGACGCCGCCGGCCACTGCCGCAACAGACCGAGCACCGCGACGAGCAGGTCGTCCAGCTGCAGCGGCTGAATGCGTGCGCGCGTGTCGAGCAGAGGGATCAGCGGCCAGGGCGACAAGCGGGTCAGCCAGCCGCTGCTGGCTCCCCCCTCACCGACCACCAGCGACGGCCGCAGCACCACCGCTGTCAGGTTCAGACCGAGTAGATAGTCATCGGCGGCGCCCTTGCTGGCCAGGAAAGGCACATCAGGGTGCTCACCCGCACCCAGCGCCGAAAACTGGATGACCGGGCAGTGTTGGCGTTCAGCCAGATCGAACAGCGCGCGGGCCCCGGCATCCTGCACGGCCGCGACAGCCTGAGCATCGCTGCTCAGCACCCCGCTGGCGTTGATCAGCAGGTCGACACCTTCCGGCCAGCCGAACACGCCGGGCGTCACCGCCAGCGCGGCCAGGTCCAGCGAGCACCACTGCACGCCGGGCCACGCCTCGCCCCTGCCCGAACGAGACGTGGCGACGACCTCATGCCCGCGCGCCAGCAGCGCCCGCAGCAGATGCCGGCCGATGAAACCGCTGGCGCCTACCAGCAGGATACGCATCAGGCCGGCTTGGCTCCCATCAGGCCCATGATCGCCAGGAGAATCAGCAGGATGAGCCCGGCATAGACCAGCGCAAAGCGTGGGAGCTTCGCCGGTACCGGGGCGTCACCCGCGGCCTGCCAGGCGCGCAGGCGGCCACCGAGCAGCAAGGTCAGCGGCACCAGGATCAGGAAGAGGATCGAGCTGGCCAGCAGCCACAGCTGGCCCAGGGGGAAACCCGCCAGGTGCGCCAGCCACCAGCCCGTCACGGGCAACAACAACCCCAGCGCGGCGAGCAGCGGCAGCGACATCAACCGGGTTCGGCGCAGCTTCTGCTGCAGCACGGCCGGATCGGCGCGACGCCAGGCCTTCCAGAGCATGGCGACATGCGCGATCAACCCCAGGGTGAGCAGGATCGCCAGGGCGGCGTGCACGATGTTAAGCAGCGTGTAGTGTTCCATCGGGCCTCACGGTTACGGCATCAGCCGAGAAAGAGTCGATAGGCGGGATTGTCCGTCTCATCCCAGTAGCGGTAGCCAATCTTGTCCAACGCCCCCGGCAACAGGTGGCGCTCCTCGGCCGGGACCTGCAGACCGGCGACCACACGCCCGTCCGCCGCACCATGGTTGCGGTAATGGAACATGGAAATGTTCCAGCGCCCGCCCAGATTGTTGAGGAAATTGAAAAGCGCGCCCGGGCGTTCGGGGAACTCGAAGCGGTAGACCACTTCGTCGCTGACGCCCGAGGCATGCCCACCCACCATGTGACGGATGTGCAGCTTGGCCAATTCATTGTCGGTCAGGTCGAGCACCGGGAAACCCTGCGCCCGGAGCCCTTCGACCAGCGCCGCCCGGGGGTCGTTTTCCGGGTGGGTCTGCACACCGACGAAGATGTGCGCCTCGCGGTCCTGGTGGTAGCGGTAGTTGAATTCGGTGATCTGACGCTTGCCGATGGCTTCGCAGAAGGCCTTGAAGCTGCCGGGCTCCTCCGGGATGGTGACGGCGATGATCGCCTCGCGCTTCTCCCCCAGCTCGGCACGTTCGGCCACATGGCGCAGGCGATCGAAATTGACGTTGGCGCCCGAGTCGATGCCGACCAGCACCTGCTGCTCGATGCCTTCGCGCTCGACGTAGCGCTTGATGCCGGCGACGGCCAGCGCACCGGCCGGTTCGGTGATCGAACGGGTGTCGTCGTAGATGTCCTTGATAGCCGCGCAGATCTCGTCGGTGCTGACGGTGATGACTTCGTCGACGTAATCCTTGCAGATGTCGAAGGTGTGCTGGCCGATCTGCGCCACGGCCACCCCGTCCGCGAAGATGCCGACCTGCGGCAGCACCACGCGCTCACCGGCGGCCAGCGCCTGCTGCAGGCAATTGGAATCGTCCGGCTCGACACCGATGACCTTGGTTTCAGGATGAAGGTATTTGACGTAGGCGGCGATCCCGGCGATCAGACCACCGCCGCCGACCGGGACGAAGATCGCATGCAGCGGCCCCTGGTGCTGGCGCAGGATCTCCATGGCCACGGTGCCCTGCCCGGCGATCACGTGCGGGTCGTCGTAGGGGTGGACGTAGACCAGGCCCTTCTCCTCGACCAGCTTCAGCGAATGTGCCAGCGCTTCTGGAAAGGAATCCCCATGCAGCACGGCCTTGCCGCCCCGCGAGCGCACCCCCTGCACCTTCAGTTCCGGCGTGGTGCGCGGCATCACGATGGTCGCTTTAACCCCCATGTGCTTGGCGGCCAGCGCCAGACCTTGCGCGTGATTGCCGGCCGATGCGGTGACCACGCCACGCGCCAGCTCCTCGGCGGAAAGCTGTGCCAGCTTGTTGTAGGCGCCTCGAATCTTGAACGAGAAGACCGGCTGCAGATCCTCGCGCTTGAGCAGAATCTGGTTGCCCAGCCGCTCGGAGAGCTGACGTGCGGGCTGGAGCGGGGTTTCCACGGCGACGTCGTAGACGCGCGAGGTGAGGATCTTCTTGACGTAGTTTTCGAGCATCGTGGGCTATCTTGGCGGGCACTGCGGGGCCAACGAGTCTACTCTGCGGAAAACGCGCCGACCACCAACAATCGGCGCGCGAAACACCGTTACAGCCTCGACGCGCAAGACCCGCCGGTGCCGCGCCGCTATACTGGCGCCCCTCGTTTCCTCTCCGCCCGGACCCTTACGCCATGACCCAGGATCAACTCAAGCAGGCGGTCGCCCAGGCCGCTGTCGACCTCATCGTTCCGCAGCTCACCGACCGCAGCATCGTCGGCATCGGCACCGGCTCCACCGCCAACTTATTCATCGATCTGCTGGCCAAGCACAAGGGCTTCTTCGACGGCGCGGTGGCCAGCTCCGAGGCGACTGCCGAGCGCCTGAAGGGTCACGGCATTCCGGTCTATGACCTCAATTCGGTGGCGGAACTGGAGTTCTACGTCGACGGCGCGGACGAAACCAACAGCCACCTGGAGCTGATCAAGGGGGGCGGCGCGGCCCTGACCCGCGAGAAGATCGTCGCGGCCGTCGCCAGGACCTTCATCTGCATCGCCGACGGCAGCAAGCTGGTCGAGCGCCTCGGCGCCTTTCCCCTGCCGGTCGAGGTCATCCCCATGGCGCGCAGCCACGTCGCCCGCGAGCTGGTCAAGCTCGGCGGTGACCCGGTCTACCGCGACGGCGTGATGACCGACAACGGCAACGTCATCCTCGATGTGCACAACTTGATGATCGGCTTCGCCCCGGAGCTCGAGGCGCAGATCAACAACATCGTCGGCGTGGTCACCAACGGCCTGTTCGCCATGCGTCCGGCCGACATCCTGTTGCTCGGCACCAAGGATGGCGTTCAGACGCTCAAGCGCTGAGGCCGGTCAGCCGCCCTTGCGGAACCGGTAGAACAGGTTGGGCTCGCTGACCAGAAAGACGGTGCCATCCGGACCCATGGCGAGCCCCTCGGCCTGTGGCACATCAGCCGTCAGCCCGTGATTCCCGGCCCGCAACGACAATGTGCTGATGGGCTTGCCATGGATGTCGAGCTCGACCACCAGGCGTGACTCGTCCGAGAGCGCCAGCAGATGACCGGTCTGCTCGTCGTACTGCAGGCTGGACAGATCGCGCACGAAAAGATCGGCGTCGCGCTCGAGGTCCTCGGTGACGTGCACCGCCAGCGGCTGATCGCCAGGGGCATAGGGAAATCCCTGCACTTCATAGATGCGCACCGGGTCGCGCTCCTTGGCAACGAACAGGCGCTTGCCGACCACGTCATAGGCCAGCCCCTCGAACCCCTTGTTGCCGTTCTGCCCGATGCCCAGCGAAAGCTGCTGACTGGTCGCCGCGTCGATCACGCGGGTCTGCTCGTCCACCTCTACGCGCAGCAGGCGTTGCGGCCGCTCGTCACTGACCACATAGACGCCGGGCGAGACGTATTCGATCGCCTCGGGGTCGCCAAAGCCCACCAACGTGATGGCCCGAAGCAATTTGCCGTCCAGGCTGAGCTCGAGCAGCTGCGGGTTGCCGTTGGTGATGGCGATCAGGCTGTTGCGGTCGGGATCGAAGGTCAACGCCGAGAGGTCGTCTTCGATACCCTCGACCGGCTGCGCCTGGATCTCGGCGCGGTAGTCGGGTAGCCAGAGCGAGGCGGCCTCGCGCTGATCGGCCTCGCGCCATTGCCCGAAATGAAACCAGGTCTGCTCGAAGAAGCGGAAGTATTGGCCGACCGCGATCGCCAGCAGCAGGGCGGCGCCGGCCATCACGGCCAGTGTCGATTTGAAAGCTAGGCGCATCATGCACCCTCGAGAATGGGAGGAGCGACAGGGTGCACGGCCAACCTTAGCCGAAACTTAATGGCGGCTCCCCTGGGCGCAGACATGGACAGCAGCCGCTGCAGACCGTTACCGCTTGCGGCTGAATACGTAGAGCAGGTTGGGTTCGGCGATCACATAAATGTCGCCGCGCTCGTCCATGGCCACGCCTTCGGCCTGATCGATGCCGTCCACCAGGCCGTTGAGGCCACCGAACAGGCTGATGAAGCTGCGCGGCCGCCCCATCAGGTCGAGTTCGACCAGGAGCCGGGACTCATCGGACAGCATCAGGGTGTGGCCGGTGCGCGGATCAATGGTCACCGAGGAGATGTCACGCACCAACAGCGGCTGCCTGGGCAGGGCTTCGAGCGCCCCGGGCGCGCCGTCTTCTCCCGGGAACGGCAGCTCGAACAGGCCCTGTGGATCACGCTCCTTGGCCAGCAGCATGCGTTGGGTAAGCGGATTCCAGGCCAGGCCTTCGAAGCCTTTGTTGCCCGCGTCTTCGAAGCCCAGGTCATAGGTGGCCAGGTCGTTCAGGTCGAGGCTTTCCACACCGGGAGGCAACTGGAACACCGCGACCAGCCGACGACGCTCATCGACGATGCCCAGGCGCCCGTCATCCAGCGCCTCGACTGCCTCGGGATCGGAAAAGCCGGTCAGTTTCACCCGTCGCAGCACCACCCCGCCGGGCGTGAATTCAACGAGCTGGGGGTTCTGCCCGGTCACGGTGAACAGCGTCCCGGTCGCTGGATTCCAGGTGAGACCGGAGGTTTCATCTTCCTCGAGCCCGGGCAACCGTGCCTCGAGCACCAGCTCGTAGTCCGGCAGCCAGACACTCGCGGCCCGCTGCTGGTCGCTGGTTCGCTGCTCCTGCCAGAGGAGGCGCAACTGGTCATCCCAGTGCAGCAAGGCACCGGCCACCAGGACCAGGAGCAGAACGAGACCGAGCAGGGTGAACAGGGCGAGACGCAGGCGGGAACGTGAACGAGGCTTGGCTGACATGCGAATGGGTTCCGGAAGCGAGGCCGGATTACAGCACGAGCCAGGGCCGGAAGATACGGATCGGGCGTGGCGGGACGCCCGACCCGGCTGGATCAGAGCACGCGACTGTCGAAGCGAGACAGCCCGACCAGCTCCAACACCAGCGAACTGCCCTGTTTCAACGGGCCGACGCCGGCAGGCGTGCCGGTCAGCACCACATCGCCCGGCTGCAGGCTGAAATGGCCAGCAATGTGCTGCAACAGCGGCAGGATGGCATTGAGCATCTGGCTGCTGTTGCCGTCCTGGCGCACTTCGCCGTCGATGGTCAGGCGAATGCCAATGTCATTCAGGTCGCTGACCGCATCGCCCGGTACGAAGGGCGCGAGCACCAGCGCAC
The DNA here is from genome assembly GCF_022810315.1 of Stutzerimonas marianensis. NCBI lineage: Bacteria > Pseudomonadati > Pseudomonadota > Gammaproteobacteria > Pseudomonadales > Pseudomonadaceae > Stutzerimonas > Stutzerimonas marianensis. The sequence continues at coordinate 284,909 of NZ_JALGRD010000008.1, forward strand.
CGTCGAAGCTCTTGGCCAGTTCCCAGGGCTGGCCCTTCTCCTTCAGCCTGGCCTGCACGTCACGCAGGGTCAGGTCCAGCGCCGGGGCGAAGCCGGAAATGGCATCGAGCACTTCTTCTTCGCTCGGCTTGCGCGACAGCGGCTTACCGATGAGCACGGCGATTTCGGCCTCGAAATGCACATCGCCCCGATCGGTCGGAATCGAAAAGCCGCCCGCCAGGGGCACGGCGCAACTGCCGGTCTTGATGAACAGCAGGGGCTCGGTGGGCACCGGGTTGTTCAACTCCTTCGCGTGCTCGGCGTAGTTGCGGCCGATGCACACGGCCTTGCCCAGCGGAAAGTGGATCGGGGTACCGTCGGTGTACTGGTGCTTGTAGGTCATCGCGAAAATCTCAGAGAAGGGCTTCAGGCGAAGATCTTGCCGGGGTTCATGATGCCGTTCGGATCGAACGCCGCCTTGATCGCCTTCATGTAGGCGATTTCGGCTTCCGAGCGACTGTACGTCAGGTAGTCGCGCTTGGTCATGCCAACGCCGTGCTCGGCGGAAATCGAGCCGTTGTACTTCTCCACCGTCTCGAACACCCAGGTGTTGACCGACGCGCACTTCTCGAAGAAGGCCTCCTTGGCCAGCGCTTCGGGCTTGAGGATGTTCAGGTGCAGGTTGCCGTCGCCGATGTGGCCGTACCAGAGCACCTCGAAGTCCGGGTAGTTCTGGGTGACGATGGCATCGATGTCGGCAAGGAAGGCCGGCACCTTGGAGACGGTGACCGAAATGTCGTTCTTGTAGGGCGTCCAGTGGCTGATGGTTTCGGAGATGTATTCGCGCAGCTTCCACAGGTTTTGCAGCTGCTGCTCGCTCTGGCTCATCACCCCGTCGATCACCCAACCCTCGTTGACGCAGTGCTCGAAGGTCGCCAGCGCCTGCTCGGCGCGCTCCTCGGTGGTCGCCTCGAACTCCAGCAGCGCATAGAAGGGCGCGCGCGTCTCGAAGGGTGCGGGGATGTCGCCACGGCCGAGGATCTTGTCCAGGCACTTGTCGGAGAAGAACTCGAAGGCGGTCAGGTCCAGCTTGTCCTGGAAAGCGTGCAGCACCGGCATGATCGAATCGAAGTCCGGCGTGCCCAGTACCATCGCGGTGAGGTTGGTCGGCTGGCGTTCCAGGCGCATGGTGGCTTCGACGACGAAGCCCAGGGTGCCCTCGGCGCCGATGAAAAGCTGGCGCAGGTCATACCCGGTGGCGTTCTTGACCAGGTCCTTGTTCAGTTCGAGCAGGTCGCCCTTGCCGGTGACGACCTTCAGGCCGGCGACCCAGTTGCGGGTCATGCCGTAACGAATCACCTTGATCCCGCCGGCATTGGTGCCGATGTTGCCGCCAATCTGACTGGAACCGGCCGAGGCGAAGTCGACCGGGTAATACAGACCCTTGTCCTCGGCGAACTGCTGCAGCTGCGCGGTGACCACGCCCGGCTGGCAGACCACCGTGCGGTCGGTGGCGTTGAAATCGAGGATCTGGTTCATGTAATCGAAGGAGACGACCACCTCGCCGTTCGGCGCGACGGCTGCCGCGGACAGACCGGTTCGACCACCGGAGGGCACCAGGGCCACCTTGCGATCGTTCGCCCAGCGCACGATCGCCTGCACCTGCTCGACCGTCTTCGGGAAGACGATGGCGCTCGGCGCGGGGGTGTACTGTTTGGTCCAGTCCTTGCCGTAGGTAGCGAGCGAATCGGCGTCGGTCAGCACCTTGCCAGGCTCGACCAGGGTCTTCAGCTCGTCGATCAGGGCGGGGTCGGTCATCATGGGAACTCTCATTCGATTCATGGTCACCCTGAGAACGCTTCAGCTCAGGACATGGGGTGTTTCGAGGGGCCCGTATGCTAGCATACGCACCCTTTTGAAACGTGCCTCGGCAGACTCCCGGCACCGGCATGAACCGGGTCGGCCAGCCTTCGCTGGACACTTCAGTTCTCTCCTTTGGCCTTAAGGTTTAAACGCAGATGAGCCAGACCTCTCTCGACAAGAGCAAGATCAAGTTCCTTCTCCTCGAAGGCGTCCACCAGAACGCCGTCGACACCCTCAAGGCCGCCGGCTATACCAACGTCGAATACCTCAAGACGGCCCTGCCGGAGGATGAGCTGAAGGAGAAGATCGCCGACGTCCATTTCATCGGCATCCGCTCGCGTACCCAGCTCACCGAAGACGTCTTCGAAGCGGCCAAGAAGCTGATCGCCGTCGGTTGCTTCTGCATCGGCACCAACCAGGTCGATCTCAATGCCGCCCGCGAACGCGGGATCGCGGTGTTCAACGCGCCCTACTCCAACACCCGCTCGGTCGCCGAACTGGTCCTGGCTGAAGCCATCCTGCTGCTTCGCGGCATCCCGGAGAAGAACGCTTCCTGCCATCGCGGCGGCTGGATCAAGTCGGCGGCCAACTCCTTCGAGATCCGCGGCAAGAAGCTCGGCATCATCGGCTACGGTTCGATCGGCACGCAGCTGTCGGTGCTCGCCGAGGGCCTGGGCATGCAGGTCTACTTTTATGACGTGGTAACCAAGCTGCCCCTGGGTAACGCCACCCAGATCGGCTCGCTGTATGAACTCCTGGGCATGTGCGACATCGTTTCCCTGCACGTCCCGGAGCTGCCATCCACCCAGTGGATGATCGGCGAGAAGGAAATCCGCGCGATGAAGAAGGGCTCGATCCTGATCAACGCCGCGCGCGGTACCGTGGTCGAGCTGGATCACTTGGCCGCCGCGATCAAGGATGAGCACCTGATCGGCGCGGCCATCGACGTGTTCCCGGTCGAGCCGAAGTCCAACGACGAGGAATTCGAAAGCCCACTACGCGGCCTGGATCGCGTGATCCTGACCCCGCACATCGGTGGTTCCACCGCCGAAGCGCAGGCCAACATCGGTCTGGAAGTCGCCGAAAAACTGGTCAAGTACAGCGACAACGGCACCTCAGTGTCCTCAGTCAATTTCCCGGAAGTCGCCCTGCCGTCGCACCCGGGCAAGCACCGCCTGCTGCACATCCACCAGAACATTCCGGGCGTGATGAGCGAGATCAACAAGGTCTTCGCCGACAACGGCATCAACATCTGCGGCCAGTTCCTGCAGACCAACGAGAAGGTCGGCTACGTCGTGATCGACGTGGACAAGGAATACTCCGACCTGGCGCTGGAGAAGTTGCAGCACGTCAACGGCACCATCCGTAGCCGCGTGCTCTTCTAAAGCCGCCGCGCTCAAGAAAAGGGAGGTTCATGCCTCCCTTTTTCGCATCTGGCGTTCAGCTGGAAGGTGTCGAATCGTCCGGCCCTCCCGCTTCACCGGCGGGGTGTTCGGGTGCCGTGCCAGGCGCGCGTCGTTCGGTCGGTTCGACGGGAGGCACGGCAGGGGGAGATTCCAGCGTCGGCGGCCTGGGTTGCGATGACTCGTCTCCCCGCGGCTGTTCGATTACCTCCTGACGTGGCTCGCGATTATCCAGCGGATGATCGCGGCTCTTTTCCGGGAGCGTCGGCCCTGTGCCGGTGGCCAACGCGTTGCCGGTAAGCAGAAGACCGATCGCAAGCAGAAGAACATGCGTATTCATGGATTCTCTCCACGGATGGCCATCGATTGGCAGCTCGGGCATCCGTCCACTCATTACGGAACAGGGGCCTCAGGCCGCAACAAAAAAGCCCCGACCAGGGCCGGGGCTTTTCATCTGGCTGCGGCAGTATCAGTTGCCCGCGCCACCGGAACCGCCAGTGCCGCCGGCTCCGCTACCACTACCCGTACCACTGCCTGTTGCGCTGTTGCCAGTGCCGGTAGTGTTGCCTACGCTGGTACCCGTGCCTGCGCCCGGTCCGGTTTCAGCGCCAGCGCCGGTGGCGCCGCCGGTGCCGGTGCCGGTACCTGTCCCAGTTCCGGTGCCGGTCGTACCGGTACCCGTGCTCATGCCGTTGCGGTTGGTGTCATCGGTCGTGTGCCCATCCATCGTGGAGCCCTTGTGAGTATCTCCCGAGGTTCCGGCGGCGAATACGCCGGTGGACATGAGACCGGCCAGGGTCAAGGCAGCTAGTTTGTTCACTTGCATTTGCACTCTCCTGTTTCCAATGGACTCTATTGTTCGGGCACTGGGCGGGCGCAGGGGTTTCATGTACCGCGTTACGAAATCTTTCCTACCCCGTGAAAGAGGCCCTGGCACTGCGCTGCAGCACGCTACCGTTCGTCGACCGGCGTAGCGTCAGACCGCTGGTCGGACTCGCCCCGGTCGCCCAGCACGTCCTCGATGTAGAGCCGGTTCACCAGGACCATTCCAACCGCCGCCAGCGGGGTCGCGAGAAGCAGCCCGAGCGTGCCGGCGAACAGGCCGAACAGCAACTGAACGGAAATCGTCAGTGCCGGTGGCACGGAGACGATCCGCTTTTGCATCCACGGGGTGAAGACATAGCTCTCGAGTGTCTGAACCAGGGTGTACAACCCCGCGACGTAGAGCATGGTCCGCATACCCTCCATCGAGGCCAGCAGCAGCGCCGGGATCACCGAGATGATCGGGCCGATGTTGGGGATGAAGGACAACAGCCCGGCAATCAATCCCAGCACCAATGCCAGCTCGATGCCCAGCAGCCAGAGCCCGAGCGTCGTCAGAACGCCGATCAGGAGCATTTCGTAGAGTTTGGCGACGAGCCAGGACTGCATCGTCGAGCCGGTTTCCACCAGCACCTCGCGCAGCCGCGACCGATAGCCCAGCGGGGTGAGCTTGATGAAGCCATCCAGATAAATGCGCGGGTCCAACGCCAGGCAGACGCCAATGGCAAAGGCAACCAGAGCACTGGTCAAGGCCCCGCCCAACGAGGCGAGTACCGCCGTGACGACACTGAACCCGTCTCCGGCCGAGAGGCCGTCTTCGAGGCTGTCCCGGTACTCCATCAGCCGCTGCACCCAGGCCGATTCGTCGGCCCGTTCGCGCAGTCGCTCGACCGCTTCGGGCAGGGCCTCCGACAGCGCGTCGATCTGGTTACCAATGCTCGGCGCCACCAGCCAGCCGAACAGGCCCGTCACGATGATCAGCACGACGAAGAACAGGGCCATCGACAGGTTGCGCGACAGTGGCGTCTTCTCGCTGATCCAGCGGCTGACACCGTGGATCAGCACGCCGAACAACAGCGCGGCGAACAGCAGCAGCAGGAAGTCGAAGGCGATCCAGACCAACACCAGCAGCAGCGCTACCGCTGCCAGCACGCTGACCTTCACCATGGTGCGGCTGGCGACCGACCTCGTGCTTTCGCCTCCCGTGTCGCTATCGCTCATGCCGCCCTCCCCTTGAATGACCTTGAAATAGGGACCGGAGGGCTAGCGAGAAATTCAGGACCCTAACGCAGCAATTGCCAGAGCGAGATCCCCACCCCAGCCATGCTCTCGCCGGCCACCAGCCCGGCCGCGGCGACGATCACGAAGCGCTCGGCGAGGCCGCCCCAGCGTGCGGCAAAGAGCCAGGCCAGGACTGCGCCAAACGTCATCATCAGCGAAATCGACGCCGGTATGATGAAGGCCAGCCCCAGCGCCGCCGAACTCGGCAACCAGCGCATACGCCGCACCGGGAGCAGGGCTTCGAGGGCCCCAAGCACGATGCCGACCAGCGCCCCGGCCAGCATCGCCCAGCGGATGTCCGGGCTGATCGACCCGAGCCCGGCGGTCAGCGTCTCGGCCACGGCCTTCCAGGTGGCCACGGCCGGCGCCGGCCATTCCGGTGTGATCAGCATCGCCTGCGGATCGGGAATGAGCAGTTGATAGACCAGCACGCCGATCAGGCTGCCGACCAGAATGCCCAGACACTGGGCGACAACCTGGCGCGCCGGCGCTGCGCCGATGGCATGCCCGACCTTGAAGTCGTTGAGCAGGTCGGTGCACTGCCCCGCCGCCCCACCCGCGGTATTGGCGCTCATCAGGTTGATCGCCACCTGCCCTGGCGCAATGACCCCGAAGCTGAGTTGCGACAGCTGGCCGATCGCACCGATAGGCGGAATGCCGGTGGCGCCGACCACCCGCGCCGCCACCATCGCCAGCAACAGCGCGAGCGGAATAGACAACAACGCCATGCCCGGGTGAATGTCGAAAAGTGCGATCTGCAAGGCCACCACCAGCGAGGCGGCAAGCAACAGCCCCAGCGCCGGCCAGGGTGCCGGTCGCTGCCACGCCGAGCGATGTCGCGCCGCTTCCCGACGCGTGGCGATCAGCCGTAGACCGAGCGAGGTCAGCGTGGCACAGACCATCAGGCTCACCCCTGGCCACAACAGCCACTCGATGAGCTGCGCGAACACTGGACCAGCGGTCTCGGCGGGCAGCCTCACCAACCCCTGCTCGACCAGCCAGGGAGCGAGCAATCCCCACGCCAGCACCGCGCCGAGCAGCAGCGACAGGCCGACACGCAGGCCGATGATCCCGCCAAACCCCACCAGCAGCAGCGAAGGCTCCAGGCTGAAAGTGAACCGCTCCAGCTGCACTGTCGGCGCCCAGCGAGGCAGGCTCCAGACCAGACTGTCGATCAGCTTGGTCACTGCCGCGATGACCGCCGCCGCGCCCAGCACCGCGAGCCGCCGAATCGCCTCGGCGCCATGGCTGTAGATCTGTTGCATGGTCGCCAGCGTGGCCATGCCTTCCGGGAAGCGCAGCTGGGCCTGAACGATGAGCGACGGGCGCAGATACCAGGCAATCCAGATGCCGAGAAAACTCACCGAGAACACCCAGGCCGTCAGCGGCAGGGTATCGAGCTGCGCACCGGTGATCAGCGTGTAGGCCGGGATCGGCGCCACCAGTCCGCCGGAGATGATCGAGGCGGCCGACGAAGCCGTTGTCTGGTTGATGTTGCTTTCCTGCATCGTCCAGTCCGCACCGCGCCAGCTGCGCGCGAGCCCCTGCCAGAATGCGAAGCCCACCAGCAGGGCGATGATCGACATATTGAAGGACCAGCCGATCTTCAACCCCGAATAGATGTTCGACGGCGTCAGCACGGCGCCCAGCAGCAACCCGGTCACCAGGGCGCGCGCGGTCAGTTCTCGGGGGGCTCTGCTCATGCCGACTCCATCGAATGGGTGATTGACTCACCTTAGTCAATTCAGTCCATTTACCGTTGCGTCTACCGTCCGTCGGCTCATTTGGATTAGCCCGCCGATGCCCGCTCAATCGACACCGAGACGCTGAACTTCACCTTGCATCGCCGGTCGTTTAGTAACTTTTCCACGCTAGTACTTCTAGCAAACGGGCAATCCAGCCAAAGGATCGAACATGGACGACGCGGATCTCAAGCTACGGGAACAACATCAACCCTCGGTCACCCTGCTCACTGGCAACGAATTGCTGGGGCTGTTCTTCCGCCACTTCCTCGGCGAACAGGCACAACTGCACGTATCGCTCGCGCGACTCGACGAAGCCGCACAGGCCTCGGCCGACCTGTACCTCATCGATGCCGGCAACAGCCAGCCCGAGCAGTTGTCGGGCCTGCTCGACCAGCTCGACGAAGGCACGCCCGTCGCGCTGGTAAACATCGCCCCCGAGCAGGCCGAGCGCCTGGTCGACAAGCACCCCGGCATCCGTGGCGTGTTCTACAGCCACGCCACGCGCGAGCATCTGCTCGACGGCATCCAGGTCCTGCTCGACGGCGGCGACTGGCTGCCGCGGGTACTGACCGAACGGCTGCTCAGCCAATGGCGGCGCATGCGCCAGATGGCAGGCAGCAAACCCTCGCTGACCCTGCGCGAGCGCGAGATTCTGAGCCTCGCCGGCAAGGGCTTGTCGAACGCCGAAATCGCCGAGCAACTGTGCCTCAGCCCGCACACCATCAAGAGCCATATCCATAACCTGCTGCGCAAGATCGGAGCGTCCAACCGAGCCGAGGCCGCCTTCCTGCTGCGTGGCCGGCTGGACTGGTCCGAACCGTGCCACGCCTGACGCCCCTGCTCCTGCTCGCCGTGCTTGCCACCCCGCTGTATGCGGCCCAGGACGGCCAGGATGCGCCCATCGAATCCCCTCAGGCGCGGGGCGAGGCGGAGCTGAGCGGGCTCATCATCGATAACGCGATCACCCGCTTCGGCCACGACTTCCACCGCTACCTGAGCCTGGCGCTGCAGGACGCGACCGACCTGGATGGCGACCTGGTGGTGCGCGAGCGACCTTCGGCACGCTGGGGCAGCCTGGTGTGGGTCGAACATGGACAGCGCATCGTCTACCGCCGGTTCCTGCAGCCCAACGTGGCGGAAATCGAGGCCATCGCCAACGAGGCAGCCGTGCAGATACGCGAGGACATCAGCCGCAACAAGCTGCAGAACCTGATGCTCGACACCTTCGACATGGACCGCGACGAGTTGTAACGCTGTGCAGGCTTAATACCTGCCGTTCGGCTGGCTGCGGTGTTTTTGCACCTTTCGATGGATGTTCAGCCCCGCGCCACCCGTGAAGAATCCCAGCACTATCCAGAGGTGCCCCGCATGGATCGTCAATCGCTCGTTCGCCGCGCCCTGCTCGCCGCAGTCCTGCTCACCGCCCCTGCCGTTCATGCCAATGACCTGATGGACAATGCCGATCTGGCCGGCGGCATGGCGGGCCTCTCCACCCCGACGGCGCAGACACTGCCGTTGCCCGACGGGCAGACGGTACAGCTGTTGCAGCAGGGCAGCGACAACCTGGCCGACGTCAGCCAGATCGGCACCCACCAGCTCGCCAACATTCTCCAGCAGGGCAGCGCGCAGCAGGCGTTCATCCTCCAGCAGGGCGACAATCTCTACGCCACCATTCTTCAGATCGGCCAGGGCAACACCGCCGACATCACGCAGGTCGGCAGCGACAACCAGGCATCGATCGCCCAGATCGGCAACGACAACAACGCCAGCATCGAACAGCTAGGCAGCGGACTGAGCAGCAGCGTCGTGCAGCACGGCAACGGCCAGAACGTCGAAATCATTCAGTACTGAACCCAACGAAAGGACACACCATGCGCCGTCTGCCCGCCCTTGCATTCACCTGTCTGCTGGCTGCCACCCTCGGGGCCCACGCCGACAGCACCGCCAAGGTCGACCAGACCGGCGACAGCAACACCGCCAGCATCGAGCAGAGCGGCCCGCTCAACGAGGCACTCGTCAGGCAGAACGGCACCGGCAACAGCGGCTCGATCTATCAGGCCGACACCGCTGAATCGAACCAGGGTAGCGTCGTCCAGCTGGGCAGTGGCAACGAGGCCTCGATCTACCAGGCGCCAGATAGCCACTTCGCCACGGCCAGCGTCTATCAGCAGGGCAATGACAACCGCGCCGAGGTCCAGCAGACCTGGTACGCCAATGACCTGCTCTTGAGCAGCGTCGGTGACGGCAATTTCATTTCGGCCAGCCAGAGCGGGCTGGCACAGGCCGAGGCCTACCAGGTCGGCAACGACAACTCCGTCACCCTGACCCAGGACGGCATCTATCACGGCACCCGGACGACCATTTACCAGGTCGGCGACGAGAACATCGCCAGCGTCGCGCAGGGCGACGCCGGGTTCATTCAGCTGGCGCAGAACGGCAACCAGAACACTGCGCGCATCGATCAGAACGCGCTGTTCGGCGAAGTCGTCTTCAACCAGACCGGCGACGGCAACCTGCTGACCGTGGCGCAAAACGGCCGAGGTCAGGCCTTCCGCGGCTCTTCGACCGGCAACGACAACAGCGTCGAGCTGGTTCAGGAATTCGAAGGCCACCAGGCCAGCGTGGTGCAGATCGGCAATGACAACCTGGCCGACATCCGCCAGACCGGCGAATACAGCGAGGCGCGTATCAGCCAGGTCGGCGATGCCAATTCCGCGTACATCAACCAGGCTGCGGCGACCGTGAGCGCCTTCATCCAGCAGACCGGCAGCGGCAACCTGGCGACCATTAACCAGCAATGACCCGGTAGCGCTCGCCTGGGCGGTACCGGAGCGGAGCCTCGCCATGATGAGCGTCGTCACCCTGGCCGGCGTGCTGCTTGCCGCCGGGCCAGTCACCGCCCGACTGGAGCTCACACCCGACCAAGGTGATCGGCTCGCGCTGCGGCTGTGCTTCAGCAGCCCACAGGCACACCACCTGCGCTACCGGCTCGAGGTCCGCAGCAGTGGCAAGGCTGGCACCAGCCGCAGCAGCCAGTCGGGCGAGCTGACTTCCGGCCCCACCCCGCACTGTCCATTGAACAACCGCCTCGCCCTGAACCCTGACACCCAGATCCAGGCGACGCTGGAATGGTCCCTGGATGGCCAGCCGCAGCCACCCATCCAGCAGCGATACCCGACGGCGCAGCCGACCGGCCCGACCCCGGCCGAACCGGCGCCCGGAGAGCCAGCGCTGCCCGGTATCGGCGTGCCTGAGGCAGACGAAGAGTTGATGGCCCGCACCGATCCAGACACGTGCCCGCCTCCAGACGGGCGCCCGGTTTAGACGCGAGACAGCCCCAACGGCTCGTTGCGCACCAGCCGCCGTCCCCATTCGATGCCTTTCAGCTCGATGCAGTGGTAGGTCAGCGTCGACACGGCGAAGACCATCGCCAGCTCCAGCAGGGTCAGTAGATCGTCGACGATCCAGTTGCCAGAACTGATGTAACGCATGATCTGCTCAGTGCCCGGCTTGTCGAGAATGACGGTGTAGCTCGTCCCGGTGACCTTCGACAGCACCACCGCCGCGCTGGTGAAGGCGAAGATCACTGCCGCATGGGTCAGGTAGATCGAGAACGACAGCTCCCCGAGGCGCGTGAACAGCTGGCGCCGGAGCAAGGCCGACACGGCGCCCCGCTCTCCGGCGAACACCAGTACCACGACGCAGAACAGCAAGCTGGCGACGATGCCCTGGTGCGCGGTCGGGTGGGTCAGGGTGCGGTAGACGAGCAGCACGCAGAGCACCTCCAGGGCACTGAAGAACAGCCGGTCGTCGAGCCGCTGCAGCGCCGGTTCGAGGGCCCGGTACAGGCGATAGGTCAGGGCACCGGCAAAGAAGCACGCAGCGCCACGCCAGATGAATGGCTTGATCACGTCCAGTTCGACATAGAGCGCGCTGAAGGACACCAGCGTCGCCAGGGCCAGGATCGGCCCGCAGTAGCGCGGCGCCACCAGCAGCACCAACGCCAGCAGCAGGTACAGGTAGTACTCGATGCTGATGCTCCAGGCCGGCGTGTTGAACGACAGGCTGTTGAAGTCACCGATCCAGGACTGCAGCAGCAGCGCGTTGGGCAGGATCTCGCTCGGGGCGGTCTTGCCGCTGAACGCCGGATCGTTGAAGGCGAAGCCGTGATGCTCGGCCCACAGCTTGCCGAACTCCAGGCCGATGAATACCAGCAACATCACCAGATGCAGCGGATACAGCCGGAAGGTGCGGCTGATCAGAAAGCGCCTGAGCACCTCGGCATCGAACAGTCGCGTGCCGTACGCGTGGTACATGACGAACCCGCTGAGCACGAAGAAGAATTCGACGAACAGGTCCGCATGGCGGAAGAAGGTCAGCTCCGAAAAACTCAGCAGGATCTGCGTATGGAACAGCACCACCGCGACCGCGCAGATACCGCGAAAACCATCCAGTACAACGAAACGTCTCATTCCTGCACCTTGCTAGACATCCAGGCATGTCCTCTGCGCGTTGCGCAGGCCGTCCTGGCCGAGGGTTGTCGAAGGGGAGCGTGCTCCCGGCCAATCTGAGAGCAATTGGCCATCAAACTAGTTCCGGCGCGCCGCGCATCGCATCCAGAAAAGCGCCACCTATCACCTCCCGGGAACCGCAAGCGGGGCCTTGGCTTCTACCGAGCCAAGCCACGCTCTGACTATTCGAGGAGATCCGATGCGCATATCCCTGAAACCCCTGCATGAGCAGGTCATCGTCATCACCGGCGCGTCCAGCGGGATCGGCCTGGCAACCGCGCGCCTGGCCGTAGAACGCGGCGCGCGTGTCGTGCTGGTGGCGCGCAACGAAGAGGCGCTGCAGGACATCAAGCAGCAGCTGAACGCCGGCGAACGGGTGCTGCACGTGCAGGCCGACGTTGGCGACCGTGCCCAGCTGGAGCGCGTAGCCAACGAAACCATCACGCACTTCGGCGGTTTCGACACCTGGATCAACAACGCCGGCAGCTCCGTCTGGGGCCGCTTCGATGAGGTCAGCGACGACGATCACCAGCAGGTCATGCAGACCAACTTCTGGGGCACCCACTACGGCTGTGCGATCGCGCTCAAGCATCTGCGGGACAAGGGTGGCGCCCTGATCAACATCGGCAGCGTCGAATCGGCCAACGCGCTGCCCTTTCACGCCAGCTACAGCGCCAGCAAGCATGCGATCAAGGCCATGACCGACGTGCTGCGGGTGGAGCTGCAGAAGTCCGGCACCCCCGTCTCGGTGACCCTGGTGCGGCCATCCTCGACCGACACCCAGTTCATGGACCATTCGAAAAACTACCTGCCCAGCGCGCCGGTCTTTCCACCGCCGGTCTACGCGCCCGAAGTGGTGGCGCGCGCCATTCTCGATGCGGCCGAGCATCCGCAGCGCGACGTCTACATCGGCAACGCCAAGCTGCTTTCCAAGCTGGCGCAGAATGCGCCACGCCTGGCCGACTGGATCAACCGCACCTTCGTCTACGACGCCATCCAGAGCGGCCGCCCGGATCGCCACCCGCAGGGCGCGCTTCACGCCAGCGACGTGGGCCACGCCGGGGACGGACGGGTCAGCGGCGGCTACCCGGGCCACGTGCTCAGGCACAGCCTCTACACCCGCGCCACGCAGCATCCGGTCGCCACCACTGCCGCCGTGGCCGTGGGCGCCGCGGCACTGATCGCCCTGTTCGGCCGGCGCGGTCGCTGACGAAGGTTCGTTCAGCCGACGTTCAGACAAGGTTCAGGCGGTGTTCAGGGGCTCCCGCGCAGGATGGAGGCGTCATTCATCCATTGCTGCAAAGGAGCGACACCATGAAAACGCTGCAGACCCTGGCCATCGCCACCAGCCTGAGCCTCGTGACCCTGGGCGCCAATGCCGCGGACAACTTCGCCGGCCTGACCTGGGGCAAGAGCACGTCCAACATCGACCGTTCGAGCACGCTCAAGCAGAACATGGCGGGCCCGAACCGCTTCGATGACGTCATCAAGAACAGCGGTACTTGGGGCGTTCGTGCCGGTCAGATGACCGACGAAGCGCGCTACTACGCCACCTACGAAAATGTCTCCGATGACTATGGCAACGGCCTGAAGCTGCGCCAGCAGAACCTGATCGGCAGCTACGACGTCTTCCTTCCGGTGGGCGACAGCACTCGCCTGTTCGGCGGCGCGAGCGCCGGCCTGACCAAGCTGGAAAACGAGTCCAGCGGTTACAGCCGCGACAGCGACATCGGTTACCTGGTCGGCCTGCAGGCCGGCGTGCTGCAGCGGGTCAGCGACAACGCATCGGTCGAGGCCGGCTATCGTTATCTGCGCAGCAATGCTGGCACCGAGGTCGCCGAGCGCGGCGTCGGCAAGGTCGGCTCGATCGACCTGCACAGCACCGGGCAGGCCTACCTCGGTGTGAATTACCATTTCTGAGCCGACGCCTGCCGCTTCGGCTGATACGGAAAAACACGGCCGGGACTGCGCTCCCGGCCGTCTGCATACAGGAGCCGTCGATGAAAGTGCTGGTGGTGGAAGACGAGGCGCTGCTGCGCCACCACCTCAAGACCCGCCTGAGCGAAAGCGGCCATGTGGTCGATGCGGTGGCGGACGCCGAAGAGGCGCTGTACCGAACGCGTGAATACAACCATGACGTGGCCATCATCGATCTCGGGTTGCCCGGCGTCTGCGGGCTCGACCTGATCCGCCAGCTGCGCAGCAATGGCGAAGCCTTTCCAATCCTCATCCTCACCGCACGAGGCAACTGGCAGGACAAGGTCGAGGGGCTTGCCGCCGGTGCCGACGACTACCTGGTCAAACCGTTTCAGTTCGAAGAACTCGAGGCCCGGTTGAATGCCCTGCTCCGGCGCTCGTCCGGCTTTACCCAGGCCAGCATCGAGGCCGGTCCCTTGAAGCTCGACCTCAACCGCAAGCAGGCCACAGTGGCTGGAGAGCCCTTGGCGCTGACCGCTTTCGAGTACCGCATACTCGAATACCTCATGCGCCACCAGCAGCAGGTGGTCGCCAAGGAGCGGCTGATGGAGCAGCTCTACCCCGACGACAGCGAGCGTGACACCAACGTCATCGAAGTGCTGGTCGGGCGGCTGAGGCGCAAGCTCGAAGCCCAGGGCGGACTCAAGCCGATCGATACCGTTCGCGGCCTCGGCTACCTGTTCACCGAGCGCTGCCGATGATGCGCCGCTGGCTGGCGCGCGCCCGCGCCCGGCGCAACGGCGGCCTGTCGCTGCGCCTGCGGCTGATGCTCGGCGCGACCCTTCTGGCGGTGCTCTTCATGCTGGCGTTGCTACCCGTTCTGCAGGCCGCCTTCAGCCTGGCCTTCGAGCGCGTCATTGCCCAGCGGCTCGCTGCCGATGCCAACACCCTGATCACCGCGGCGCGGCTGGACGACGGTCGGCTGGTCATGCCCGAACGGCTCCCGGACGAGGAGTTCGACCTGCCCGATGCCGGCCTGCTCGGCTTTATCCACGACCCGGCGGGGGGGCGGGTCTGGCAATCGCGGTCGGCCGAGGACGAACACATCGACTACCAGCCGCGCTACCACGGGGGCGTCACCGAGTTTCGCCGCGTGCGCGATCGGGACGGCCGCGAGTATTTCGTCTATGACGTGGAGCTGCGCCTACCCGGCGATACGAGCGAAGGCTACAGCTTCATCACCATGCAGCCCACCAGCGAGTATCGCAGCATGTTCGGCGAGTTTCGCCGCCAGCTGTACGGCTGGCTGGGTGGCGGACTGTTGCTGCTCCTGGCGTTGCTCTGGCTGGGGCTGACCTGGGGCTTCCGCTCGCTCAAGCGCCTGAGCCGCGAACTGGATCAGGTCGAATCCGGCCGCCTCGAGCGGCTCAGCGACCAGCATCCGCGCGAGCTGCTGCGCCTGACGCGTTCGCTGAACCGTCTGCTCGACGGTGAACGCCGCCAGCGCGAGCAGTACCGGCACTCGCTCGGCGACCTGGCGCACAGCCTGAAGACGCCGCTCACGGTGCTGCAAAGCGTGGGCGAGACGATCAGCGCCCAGCCTGGCAGCCGCGAGCACGCGCAGATCATGCGCGCCCAGATCGAGCGCATGAGTCAGCAGATCGGCTATCAGCTGCAGCGCGCCAGCCTCGGCCAGAGCGGCCTGGTTCGTCACCGCGTCGCCCTTGAGCAGCTGCTCGAACGCCTTTGTTCGACCCTGGACAAGGTCTACCAGGACAAACGCGTGCAGGTCGACATGCAACTGCCTGCCGGCGCCACGCTCCCGCTGGAACAGGGCGCGCTGATGGAGCTGCTCGGCAATCTGCTGGAAAACGCCTATCGCCTCTGCGTGCGGCAGGTGCGCATCCGCTACCGACAGGAGGCCGATCAGCTGCTGTTGAGTATTGAGGACGACGGGCCCGGGGTGCCGGTCGCTCAGCGCGCACGTATCGTTCGACGCGGCGAGCGTCTGGATGTGCAGCACGCGGGCCAGGGCATCGGCCTGGCGGTGGTCAAGGACATTCTCGACAGCTATGGCGGCGAACTGCGCCTGGACGACTCCAGCCTCGGCGGCGCCGCGTTCCATGTCCGCCTGCCGGTCGATTGAGCCGACGAAGGGCACGCCGGTGACGGTCCGGTTTTCGCGTCTGGCTGCTAGAGTTCACCCCTCTCACACGCATCGGACGCAGCGGCATGTCACTGGACGATCAGAAACGGCTGGTTCGCAACCACGTCGACCTCACCTGGAATCGCGGCCGCATGGCGCTGGCCGAGCAGATGCACAGCAAGGATTTCCTGTACAAGAGTTCCTTCGTTGGCCACCCGCTCAACAGCACCGCCTTCCTCACCCTGGTGGCGCAGATCCGCACGGCCATGCCGGACCTGGAAGTGGTCATCGAAGAGTGCATCGCCGAGGACGACAAGGTCGTCACCTGGAGCACCCTGATCGGCACCATCCAGACCCCTGCACTCGGCTATCCGCCCAGCGACAAGATCCTCAGCATCTCCGCCATGGCGTTCTGGACGCTCACACCGGCCGGACACATTCGCGAGATCTGCACCATGTTCGACATGGAAAGCTTCCGCTCGCAGCTCGGCCTGAACACGCGCACCTACGCGGAAAAGGCCTTGCCCTAGCGGTCGGCGCGCAGTCATCCGGCGCCGTTCAGGGTCTACTGTGCATTCGCCCCGTATTCGAAGGCAGGTTGAATGCTCCGGCCGTTGTTGCTCGCCACCCTGGTTGTTGTCGTTGTTCTCGCGCTGATCCTCTCGGCCATCGACCCGCATGACCGCACCACCTGGCTGCTTGAGGTGATGCCGGCGGCGTTGCTGCTGCCGGCACTGATGTACAGCCATCGACGCTTCCCGTTGTCGTCGCTGCTGTACCTGTTGCTGGGCGTCATGGCGTTGGGGCTGATCGCCGGTGGGCATTACAGCTTCGCCCGGGTGCCGTTGGGGTTCTGGCTGCAGGAGTGGCTGGACCTCAGCCGCAATCCATACGACCGGCTCGGCCACGTGCTGCAGGGCGTCATCCCGGCGCTGCTCGCACGGGAATGGCTGATCCGCGGAGCCCGAGTCAGGGGTCGTCACCTGCTGCCGTTCCTCTGCGTATGCGTGGCGATGATGGTCAGCTCGGTCTACGAACTGGTCGAGTGGGCCGCAGCCCTGGCGCTGGGCCAGGGTGCGGAAGCGTTTCTCGGTATGCAGGGCGATGAATGGGACACCCAGGCCGACATGTTCTGTGCCCTGCTCGGTGCCGTCGCGGCCATGACCTTGCTGGTCCCCGTGCACGACCGCAGCCTCGCGGCCCTGGACGAACCCCGCCCGGCCCGCTGCAAGCCCACGGGTGAACGCCTGGCCGAGTAGCGATGACGCGGCTCCGGCGAGTATCAAGACGGTCAATGACCACTATCGACACGCTCGCGTTTGTCCCCTCGGCGCGCCCCCGTAGCATAGGTCCCGTACCCAGCTACACAGAGGACTCTCTCATGAAAAAGCTACTTGCAAGCCTGGTTCTTGCCAGCGTCGCCTCCAGCGCACTCGCCGTACCACCGAGCCACCCGCAACCCGTTCTGGGCGAGGCGCAGGGCGCCGCTACCGTCCGCAAGGACGTGATGACCCAACCCGGACTGGCTGAAAACGGCTTCGAGCGTACCCCGCTCGGCCAGTTGTTCGCCGAGGACGGTTTCGACCTCACCCCACAGGCTGATCGCCTCGCCGATGATGGCTTCGAACGTACCCCGCTCGGCCAGTTGCTCGCCGATGATGGTTTCGAGCGTACTCCGCTCGGTCAGTTGCTCGCCGAGGATGGCAGCGACCGCGCCGGAATCGGCAGTGTCTGAGCTCCGCTCCACCTTCAAGGCGCCGTTGGCGCCTTTTTTTTGCCTGAAAGAAACTCGATCGGTGGCGCAAAAGGGGTGCGTCCCAGTGTCGCACCTCGGTGGATACCGCTATTTCTTGTACAACATCAATACCAAAGTACAATTTATGTAATATCTAAGTGCCAGCATTCTGACCGTGTGGTCGCTTCATGGATGACGCTCCGCTCATCAACCCACCGAGAACATCCATGAACCTGACCGTCAAACTGAAGCTCGCGCTGAGCTTCGCCGCCCTTACTCTCATCGTCCTTTTCATCTCCGTCCTGGCGGTCCTCGAACTCGCCAAGTCCAACGCGGCTTTTTCCGATTACGTCGAGGGCGTCAACGCCCGAGAAGAGCTGGCTTCGAAGCTGCTCATTGCCGCCCAGCGTCGCGCCGTCGCGGCGCGCAACCTGGTGTTGCTGTCTTCACAGGCAGACCTGCAGCTGGAACATGCGGCCGTGCTCGAAGCCCATCGTGACGTGCAGCGCAACCTCGACGCGCTGAACACGGCGGTCCAGCGGATCGCAGATGACAGTGCCTTGAGGGAGAAACAGCTGCTGGCCGAAATCACGCGTGTGGAGGGTCTCTACGGTCCGGTCGCACTGGACATCGTCGAGCGTGCCGTGGCCGGGCAACGTGACGAAGCCATCGTGCGCATCAATCGCGATTGCATCCCACTGCTGCGCCAGCTGCTGGCGGCGGGCGAGGCCTACATGCAGCACAGCCGCGACGTGGCCAACGCGGACGTGGAGACCGGGCGCCATGAGTACGAAACCCAGCGCAAGCTGATGATCGGCGTCTGCCTCCTCGCGGTCCTGCTCGCGCTGGGGCTGGGCATCGGAATCGTGCGGAGCCTGCTGCGCACTCTGGGCGCCGAGCCGCTGGAGCTGTCCGCTGCGGCAAGCCGGGTCGCCTCGGGTGACATTCGCCGCCTGCCGGGCGCCGAGCACGCCCCGGCCGGCAGTGTCATGGCCTCGCTGGGCGAGATGCAACGTAGCCTGGGCGAGCTGATCGGACAGGTCCGCCGCTCGGCCGAAACCCTTTCCGGCGCCGCCGAGGAGCTGTCGCAATCGACCGAGCAGGCCAGCGCCGGAGTGGTCGCGCAGAAGCAGGAGGTCGATCAGGTCGCCACGGCCATCCATGAAATGGCCGCCACGGTCCAGGAGGTCGCACGCAACTCCGAACAGGCAGCCAGCGCAGCCCTTGCCGCCGACCGGCAGGCACAGGCCGGCGAAGCCACGGCCCGCCAGGCGGTGGCTCAGATCAAACAGCTCGCTGACGAGGTCGCGCAGTCGACCGGCGCGATGACACGCCTCAAGCGTGAAAGCGAACAGATCGGTGGCGTGCTCGATGTGATCAAGTCGGTCGCGGACCAGACCAACCTGCTGGCGCTGAACGCGGCCATCGAGGCGGCACGGGCGGGCGATGCGGGCCGCGGCTTCGCGGTCGTTGCCGATGAAGTCCGAACGCTGGCACGCCGCACCCAGGAAGCGACCGTGGAAATCCAGTCGCTGATCCAGGGACTCCAGGCGATCGCCGAGGAAGCGGCCGCCACCATGCAGGTCTGCAGCGACCTGACCGAGCGCACCGTGTCAGGCGTGGACGATACCGGTACGGCCGTTGCCGACATCACCCGCATGATCACCTCGATCCAGCAGATGGTGCAGCAGATCGCGACCGCCGCCGAGGAGCAGAGCGCCGTCGCCGAGGAGATCAGCCGCAGCGTGACACGAGTGAGGGACATCGCCGACGAGTCGGCCACTTCCACCGAGCAGACCGCGGCATCCAGTGTCGAGCTGGCACGGCTCGGTGGCACCCTAAGCCAACAGGTCCAGCGTTTCGAGGTCTAGTGATGGCGGTCCGTCGCGGCCAACTCACCACAGCCAGCCCAGCCATAGCAGCGCTGCCAGCAACCAGGCACTGACCGCGAGCGCGCCGGTGCTCCAGAAGCGGTTCCAGCGGCGCTCGCGTCGGCGCCAGCGATGGGTGTCAGCGCGAGTGTCCGGCACCTGCAGCGGGGGTCGCTGGACCACGCGCTTGAGCGTCAAGGACAAGCGCAACGCCGGGTTGGGCCTGGCGCCGAAGGTCACCGGCACCCGCACTCGCAGCGCCACTGCCGCCGCCACGAAGGCCAGCAGCAAGGGCCAGGTCGCCGCCCAGATGCCACCGGGGTAGAGGCCATGCAACAGCGGTTCGCGCAAAGCCCGCCAGGCCCAGGGCAGGATCAGCGACAGGCCGCCGAGCAGTGCCCAGGGCAGCACCTGCGCCCATGGCAATCGCTGGTCGGGGGCATCTTCGGCCTCGCGGCGCATCAGCCAGAGCGCACGCAGCAGCAACAACGAGGTGGTCAGGCTGGCGACGCTGAGCCATCCCTGCCAGCCGGCGAACGCGCCGGCGCTCCAGGCGTCCTTCAGGGCCGTTTTCACCGCGCCGCCGGTGGTCAGCGGCAGGCCAGCCAACGCCAGTGCCGGTAACGCCAGCCATACCCAGCCAATCCGTGACAGGCGGCCGGCATGAGTCAAGCCCGCCGCCAGGAACAGCGCGCCTTTGGCAAAACCGTGATGAACCCCGTAGAGCATCAAGACAAGCGTCAGCGTCGCGGTCTGGTCCGGGTGACGCCAGAGCAGGGCGAGCAGAATGACCAGGTAGCCCATCTGGCTGACCGAGGAATACGCCAGCGCCGCCTTTGCCTTGCGGCTGCCCAGCCCCAACAACGCCGGGTAGATGGCCCCGAAGAGCCCCATCAGCAGTAACGGCTCGGCCCAGGCCGCCAGCAAGGGATCCGCCTCGGGCAGGCAGCGCCAGATCCCGAGCATGCCGGCCTTGAGCATGGCACCCGAGAGCACTGCGCTCGCCGGGGCTGGTGCGGCCGGGTGAGCCAGGGGCAACCAGACGTGCAAAGGCCAGAAACCGGCCTTCAACCCGAGCCCCACCAGCAGCAGGACCAGGGTCAGGCCGTCGATCGGTACGTCCTGCCAGGTGGCGAAGGCGAAGGCGCCGTCCGCCGAGTGAGTGCGCAGCATCAGCCCGGCCAGTAGCGCCATCTCGCCGAGAATCGCCAACTGCAGGTAGAGCCGCCCGGCACGCCGCGGCGCCGGCCCGCCCAGGTGCACGATCAGCCCGTAGGCGGACAGACTCATGGCGCTGAAACCGAGATAGAAACTCAGCGCATCGGTGGCGATGATGAGCAGCAGGTTGCCGGCCAGGGCCAATTGCCAGAACGTCCAGAAGCGCCGGTAGCGGACGTCGCCGCGCTGGCTGCTGCTGGCAAAGACCCCGGCGCAGCCCCAGAGCAGCGCGGTAAAGCCCAGCCAGGCACGGCTCAGATCGTCATCGGCGCCCCAGCGCACGCCGTCCCAGAGCATCGACAGCTCCAACACCGGCACCGGCCAGGCCGCTGCCACCAGGGCCGGCACACTACCCAGCCAGAGCCAACCAACCGCGCGCCGCCGCAAAGTGCCCAGCAGCACGAGCATCAACAAGGGCGCCAGCGGGACCAGCAGCCAGTGCCAGGCGCCGCTCATATCCGGAACTCCCGGTCGACGATCAATTGGGCCCAGCCCAGCGGGCTCAAGGCGGTGCCGGCGAACAAGCCGACCAACACCGCGAGGGCCGCTGTGAACAACGCGGGCAGGAGCAGCATCCAGTGCGTCTCCCAGCGTTCCTCGCGCCAGTTGTCCTCGTGCCAGTCAGCCGGTTCGGCGAACCAGCCGCGCCAGAGCAACGGCAGAAAGTAACCCGCGTTGAGCAGCGCCGACCCCATCAGCACCAGCAGCACCCAATCCTGCCCGACTTCCAGTGCGCCCAGGCCGAGCGCCCACTTGCTGACGAAGCCGGCAATCGGCGGGATGCCGATCATTCCCAGCGCACCGATGCTGAAGGCGGTCATGGTCAGCGGCATGCGCCGGCCCACACCGTCCATTTCACGGATGCGATGGATGCCCAGGGTTTCGGCGAAGTTGCCCGCGCAGTAGAAGAGCGTGACCTTCATCAGTCCCTGATGCACCAGGTGGACCAGCCCGCCCACCGCCGCGATGGGCCCCAGCAAGGCGACCCCCAGGGTGACGTAGGAGACCTGGCTGATGGTCGAGTACGCCAGGCGCTTCTTCAGCTCCTGCTGCTGCAACGCCCGCACCGAGCCGTAGAGAATCGTCGCCGCGGCCAGCCAGAGCAGCGGCCCGGCAACGTCCAGCTCCGCCAGTGCCTCTGCACCATAGACGTCGTACACCACCCGGACGATGCCGAACGCCCCGGCCTTGACCACCGCCACCGCATGCAACAGGGCGCTGACCGGCGCCGGTGCGACCATCGCCTGCGGCAGCCAGCCGTGCAGCGGAATCAGCGCCGCCTTGACGCCCAACCCGGCCACCAGCAAGGCGAAGGCCACACGCAAGGTCAGATCATGCTCGCCGACTGCCGCGAGCAGGTAGCCGCCCGGCTGGAAATCCGGCCCGCCGGCGAGGCTGTGCAGCAAGGCGACGCCCATCAGCACCAGCGCCCCGCCGCCGACCGTATAGGCCAGGTAGACGCGCCCGGCGCGCAGCGATTCGGGCGTGCCGCGATGCACCACCAGGGGGAAGGTGGCCAGCGTCAGCATTTCGTAGAACAGCAGGAAGCTGACCAGGTTGCCCGCCAGCGCCAAACCCACCGTGGCGCTGACGCAAAGGCTGAAATAGCCGAAGAAGCGTGAGCGCAGGGGCGATTGCTCCAGGTACCCGATGGCATAGACCGTGGTCGCCATCCATAACACCGAGGACAGGGCGACGAACAGTAAAGACAGCGCATCGGCCTGCAGCACCAGTGGCGCGCCGGGCAGAAACGGCAGACTGAAACGGAATTCCAGGCCACGGCTGACACCCCAGATCATCGCAGCGACGAGCACCAGCTTGATCACCACTCCGCAGAGGTTCAGCGCAACCCGTAGGCGTTGTTGGTCCTCACGCAACGTGAAGATCATCAGGCCCGGCAGCAGCGAGCTCAGAACGATCGCCAGGGGCAGCCAGCCGGTCCAACTCATCGCGCCACCCCACCGAGCCAGAGCAGCAGAGGTTCGCTGATCAGTGCCAGGCTCAGCACCAGCAGTGCCGGGAGCATCGCCAGCCACTGGGCGAGACGATCCGGCGCGACGCTCGGCGGATTGGGCCGCGCACGGTCGAAGCCGAGCGCCACCACCCGGAACACATAGGCCGCCGACATGAGCGTCCCCAGCAGGATGCCCAGCGCCCAGGGCCAGTGCTGCGGCTGGACGAACAGTGGCTCGAGCAGCAGCCACTTGGCGAGAAACCCTCCGCTGGGCGGCAGGCCGATCAGGCTACCGCCAGCCACTGCGAAGGTCGCCATGGCCACCGGCATGTTCTGGCTCGCCCCCTTGAGCGCGCGAACCCGGCGTGTGCCGAGCACCCGCTGCAGCTCCCCGGCGGCCAGGAACATCGAGACCTTGGCCAACCCGTGCGCCAGGATGAACAGCCACAACGCCGCCTCCAGCCTCGGCTCCTCGAGCCGCAGCAGCAGGCCGAGCGCCAGCAAGGCGTAGCCCAGCTGGGCCACGGTCGAATAGGCCACCAGCATTTTCAACCGCGGTGCGCGCAATGCCGACCATCCACCCGAGAGCAACGCGACGATGCCCGCGATGGCGAACAGCATGCCCGCCGGGCGGCCCAGCTCCGGCGGCGCGATTTCGCTCCAGATCAACCAGAGGATGTATATCGGTCCCTTGACCACCAGCCCGGAAAGCAAGGCACTCACCGCCGTCGGAGCCCCGGAATGCGCCGGCGGCAGCCACAGGTGCAGCGGCCAGAGCGCCGCCTTGAGCATCAACCCCAGGCTCATCAGCAACAGGGCCAGACGAGTACTGGCATCCGCCTCGGCAAGCCCCGCCAGGAGCGGCACGTCGAGCACACCGTACCGCCCATAGAGCAGGGCGACGCCGAACAGGTAGGCGAGTGATCCGGCCAGCGAAAGCATCAGGTAATTGAAGGCTGGTCGATGGGACTTGCGGCCGGCCAGCGCGACCAGCGCAACCGCCGTCAGGCTGAGCAATTCGAGGGTGACGTACAGGTTGAACAGATCCGCCGACAACCACAGCGCCGCCAGCGCCGCATGCAACAGGCTGGACAGGGGCCAGTAATCCCCGCTACCGGTGGCGTGCGGGCTGCGCGCGGCAAAGAGCGCGACCAGCAGATGCAGCCCGGCGGTGAACAACAGCAACAGCGCCGTCAGCGGCGTCAGTTGAAAGCGGATCGCCAAGGGGGGTGTCCAACCGCCGATCTGCAGCATCTGTGGACCGAGCGCCATCGCTTGGTGCAGCGCACCGGCCGCGGCCAGCAGGCTGCCCAGGCTCACCGCGATGACCCACAAGCCAGGGCGCCGTGGCTGCAGGACCACCAGCAGCAAGCCGGCCACCAGCGGCAACGCCAGGCTCAGCAGCGCAGCCGTCATGGCCGCCGCTCCTGCTCGCCGAACGCCACCCCGGCCAGTCGCAGCGCCAGCGCCGTTGCACTCACCGCCACCACCAGCCCGGTGACCACCAGCGCCACCAGCAGCGGGTCGCTTGGCTGGCTGCGCGCGGCCAGGGCAATCATCACCAGGAACACGCCGCTGCCCATCAGGTTGAAGGCGATGATCCGCCGCAACGCATGGCGCAGCGTCAACAGCCCGTGCAATCCGAGCAGCCAGAGCGCGGCGCCGATGACCAGCCAGAACAGGGTCGAACTCATCCGTCCGACTCCTCGTGCTCACCCACCACCAGCAGGCTCAGGCTGGCGGTAATCGACAGAGTGGCCATGGCTTCGATCAGCAGGATCAGGCCCTTTGCCGCGCCGTCGGGGTAGGTCAGCCAGCCCGAGCCCAACCAGGCGGTGGCAAGGGCCACCGCGACAAACACCAACAGCCCACCCAGCACCAGCACTCGCAACGGCAGAAACGACCAGCGCAACACCGGCAAGAGGCCGGACAGGCGCAGCAGGACCACCCCGGCCGCCAGCAGCGAGCCGGCCTGGAAGGCGCCGCCCGGCGAGCTGGCTCCCCGCCAGAGCAGGTAGCCGGCGGCCAGCACCAGCAACGGCGCCAGCACCCTCGCCCAGCTACGCAGCAGCGGCCAGGGCTCGGCCAGTTCGAGCCGCCGCGGACCGAGCTGGCGCGCGCCCAGCAGGGCCAGCAGCAACACGGCGAGCTCCAGCAGCGTGTCCCAGGCACGGAAATTCAGGAGCACCGCCGTGACCGGGTATTCGACCCCACTGGCTGGCATCGCCTGCGCGATCACCTCCGGCATGCCCGAGCGCACCGGGTCGAGCGGTGCCAGGCCCTGGACCAGCATGATCAACAAGGGCAGCACCACCGCTGCAGCCGCCAGCCGGTGGCGCCTGGCTCCCTGCGGCGGTTCGTCCGGCTGGTTGGCCAGCGCGGCGAACAGCAGCACACCGGTGAGCCCGGCGCCGATCGCCGCCTCGGCCAGAGCCAGGTCCGCCGCGCCCAGGCGTGCCCAGACCAGCGCCAGGGCCAGGCCGAACGCGATGAACAGCAGCACGCTGACATAGAGCGTGCGGCCATGCAGAGCGCCGATGGCCAGGCCAAGCAGCAAGGCACCGAGTGCCCCGTCGAGCAGCCACTCAGTCATCGCTGGACTCCTCCTCGGCCTGACGAGCCAGGAGCTGGCAGGCGGTCGCGCTCGAGGCGAGCAGCAGGAGCCAGATCAACAGCATCTGTATGACTTCCAGAAGCCCCTCGGCACGCAGCGAGAGACCGGCGATCACCAGCCCCAGGCCCAGGGTATCGGCCTTGGTCAGGGCATGCAGGCGACTGACCGTGTCCGGAAACCGCAGCAGCCCGACGCTGCCGGCGGCAAAGAACAGCAGTCCGCCGACCAGCAGGGCCCAGCTGAGCAGTTCGAGCAGGGTCTCAGTCATGCCGGCCCCGCCGCAGCAATTGCACCAGGGCCACACTGGCGACCGCGGCGAGCAGACCCAGCACCAGCGCCACATCACGCAACGCCGGCTCGGCCTGCCATTGCGCCAGCACCAGCAGCACCGCCGTGCCGGAGGTGCCGAACAGCTGCACGGCCAGCAGGCGGTCGACCCGTGCCGGGCCAAGCAGCACCCGGCCGAGACCGATGACGATGGTCAGCAGCAGCAATCCGAGGTACAGCGCCATCAGCCGCGGCCCCCTGCGCCGAGCAAGCGCTGCAGGTGTCGCTCGAGCTCGGCCACGGTCGGTTGCCAGGCCTGCCGCTCGTCGAGGACGTGGACGCGCAGGCGTTCGCCGTCCACCCGCGACGACAGAGTGCCGGGCAACAGCCCAACCAGTGCCGACAACAGCAGGCGAACCTGTGGGGACGCGCATTGCAGGGGGTAGTCGAGCCAGGCCGGCTGCAACGGCCGACGTGGATGCAATGCGCGCACCGCGACGTCCCAGCCGCCCGCGAGCATCCGCATCAGGAAGAAGGCGATGAAGCCCGGCAGCGCCGAAAGGGTGGGATGCCATGGCCGTAGCCCCAGCCAGACTGACAGCAGCACCGCGAGCAGAATGCTGGGAGCGCCCAGGGACCAGCCGCCACCCTCGCTGAACGACGCCCAGAGCGCGGCGTAGATCGCCGCCCACCCCAGCCCATCGACCCAGCGGCGCTGCGATCCGGTCCGCTCCATGTCTGCTCCCTTCGTCGTCCACCTCATCTATTGTTTGGACTGACCGTGGCGCAAGCGTTCCCCATCGGGCTTCGCAGGGTGTTTCCAGCCGTTGCGACCGGTGTGCGTGTCGCCCGCCGAATCCACGGGCGAATAAATTCGCCCCTACAGATCGCGCAGCCCGCACAACCGACGGCGCACAAAGTCGCCCCAAAGATTGCGGCCCGTACAACCGCCGGCGAATCATTTTGCGTCTGGGTGTTGGGGCGATTTTATTCGCCCGGGGCATCAACCCAGACGAAAACAGGCGGTGTTATCGGCCAGGCGGCGAGTGCCGTCGCCCAGACGGTCGGCGACGCCGTGTACCGCCTGGGCGGCAGCGAACGGGCCCAGCGCGGGCGGCGCCATGGAAACCATGGTTCGCCCTCAAGCGTTACGGGGCTGTAGCGCCACGGGCGAATAAATTCGCCCCTACAGATCGCGAAGCCCGCACAACCGACGGCGAACAAATTCGCCCCAAAGATTGCGGCCCGTACAACCGACGGCGAATCAATTTGCGTCAGGTNCGAAGCCCGCACAACCGACGGCGAACAAATTCGCCCCAAAGATTGCGGCCCGTACAACCGACGGCGAATCAATTTGCGTCAGGTGTAGGGGCGAATTCATTCGCCCGTAACATCAATCCAGACGAAAACGGGCGGTGTTATCGGCCAGGCGGCGGGTGCCGTCGCCCAGCCGATCGGCGACGCCGTGTACCGCCTGAGCGCCCTCGAGCAGGCTCAGCGCGGCCTGGTCGACGCGTTGGATATTGCCGCTCACGTCCTCCGCGGTGGCCGCCTGCTGCTCCACGGCGGTGGCGATCTGCACGATCAGGTCGCTGACGCGTTGCACAGCGCCAGCGATCTCGCCGAGGTGGTCGCCCAGTTCCGTCACCGCTCCGGCGTCCCGGGTCGCCTGCTCGCAGGCCGTTTCCATCAGCGCTACCGATTGCTGAACCACCTGCTGCAGGGCCTCGACGGTCCCGGCGATTTCGCGGGTAGAGTCCTGGGTGCGTTGCGACAGGCTGCGGACCTCGTCTGCCACCACGGCGAAACCGCGCCCCTGCTCGCCGGCCCGGGCCGCTTCGATGGCTGCGTTGAGTGCGAGCAGATTGGTCTGCTTGGCGATGCCTTTGATCACGTCGATGACCCGATTGATCTGCTGCGCCTGCGCCTGCAACTGCCCCAGCGCGGCGGAGGTCTCGCCCATGCGCTGAGTCAGCTGATGCATGCTGGCGGTGGTCTGTACGCTGCGCTGGTTGCTCTGCTCGGCGATCCGCCGCGTCTGTGCGGCATCCTGGGACGCCTGCTCGCAGCCCTCGGCGACCGCCTGGGCCGTGGCCGCCATCTCGGTGGCGGCCGTGGCGATCTGACTGACCTGCGCTTGCTGGTCCTCCACCGAGCGCAACGATTGCTGCGCCTGTCGGGTGAGGTCCTGCACCGTGCCACCTAACGTGGCGCTCTGCTGGTTCACACCTTCCAGGGACTCGCGCAGCTGCGCCACGGCCTCGTTCAGCGCGGTGCCGATCAACGCCAGTTCGTCCTGGCCGTGCGTCCGGGTCTGGCAACGCAGATCGCCGTTGCGCAGCGCCTGCGCCATGGCAGTGATCCGCGCCGTGCTCGCGCGGATCGACGCCTGCAGACAAACCAGGGTGTAGAGCGCCAGTACCACCAGCAGGCCGAACGCCAGCGCGGTGAGCGACAAGGCCTGCAATGCCTGCTGGCGATATTCTCCGAGCCGCTGATCGAGCGCCGCCAGGGTCGCAGCCTGCAGCCGGTAGACCTCCGCGAGCGCCGCATCCATGCCCTGCTCGAAGGTCTCGCTGTCCAACTGCACCTGGCCATCGAACAGGTCGCGGTCGAGCCGCTCGATCCAACCGTCGAGTGCCTGCAGACTGGCGCGATAGCCCTGCTCCCAGCTGGCGAGCGAGGCCGGCAATTTGCCCTGCAGGTGGTCCGGATACTTGCCCAGCTGAATGCGCTGGGCGCCGCTGGCCGCGCGGATCTCCCGGAGCTGCAAGCGGCTCTGCATGCTGAACTGCCCGGACGCCACCACGCCCTGGCCCACGCTGGCGAGCACGCCGAGCTGTTGGGCCATGCTGGGTGCGGCCTGGGTGGTGATCTGCATCATCAGGTAGGTTTCCAGCCAGGGGTCGAGGATCAGGCCGCTCTCGGTGGCGATCTGCTCGCGCACGGCGACCACCTCCTGTAGCGCCTCGGTGAAGCGGTCATAGGCGTCCGGCCACCAGGCGGTGCCGGCCAGGGCCGCCGTACGCAAACCGTCGCGCCGGGCCTGCAAGCGCCCCATGCCGGCGCGCACGTCCTCGCTGGCTCCGGCGGCATCCAGGCTCGTTTTCAGGGCAGCGAGACTGGCATCGAGCTCGGTTTCGCTGACCTGCATGGTCGCCATCAGGGCCCGTGTCTCATCACTGACTTCGCGGTTCTTCTCGCTGGCCTTCCAACGTGCCGTGATGTTGCGCTGGGCAACCAGCAACGCCTCGACGCGGTCCAGCGACACCAGCTGCTCCACGCCGGAACGCTCGTTGGCGACCAGTTGCAGCTTGTCGGTATAGCCCTGGCCGATCGACCACACCGCATAACCCAGCGGCAGCACGAACATCAGCGCCAGCAGCTGGAACTTGCGGGCAAAGCTGAAGCGCTCGAGCGTGCGCACTCCCGGCAGCAACAAGGCGTTCATCGCCTTTCTCCTTGATCAGTGATACGGGGCGATGCCCGGTACCGGACGCCGCATGGGCAGGCTCAAGCAATACACGCGCCACGCAACGACCAGCCCCGGACCAGATAGAAGCAAAACGCCATCAGCCACAGACCAAGCATAGATGCTGCTGGCAAAGTTGCCCGGCCCTTGGCGACGCATGGCCGCTGGGGCGCACCAAAAGCGGGCACGGCGCCGCCCTGATCACCAGCCGCGAGCGCGTCAGGGTGAAGCGGATGTTCGCTGCAAGACGGCGGCCGACCATGGTCGTCAGGCCAAACGGGAAACCTTTCGGCACCTCACCGCTCGAAAGTCCGATGCCAGGCCGAGCGCTACCAGCTTGCCGCGCGAGCCCAGCAGTCAGGCTGGCCATCCCCATACCGCTCCCCGAGGGCGGCCGAACCTATAGCGGGCAGTAGCCCAAGCCTGCGTGATGCCTGTACCGGCACGCGTGCGAGGAGCCGTTAGATGAGTGCGATTGCGTTAATGATTGTGGGGCTGGCGGCGATGTCGCTGGGGTATCTGTTCTACTCGAAGTTCATCGCCGAGAAGATCTACCGTCTAGACCCGAATTACCGCACCCCGGCCCACACGATGCGCGACGGCGTGGATTACGTGCCCACCAACAAGTTCGTGCTCTGGGGCCATCACTTCACCTCGGTCGCGGGCGCCGCACCCATCGTCGGACCGGCCATCGCCGTTATCTGGGGCTGGGTACCGGCGTTCATGTGGGTGGTGCTGGGCACCATCTTCTTTGCCGGCATCCATGACTTCGGCGCGCTCTGGGCCAGCGCTCGCAACAAGGGCCAGTCGGTCGGCATGCTCAGCGGCCGGCTGATCGGCTCCCGTGGGCGCAGCCTGTTTCTGGTGGTGATCTTCCTCGTCCTGCTGATGGTCAACGGCGCCTTTGCCGCGGTGATCTCCAACCTGCTTGTGTCGACGCCCACATCGGTCATCCCGGTGTGGGGCGCGATCGTCGTTGCACTGGTGATCGGCCAGCTGATCTACCGCTACAACGTCAAGCTGCTCTGGCCGTCACTGGGCGGCGTGATCGTGCTTTACCTGCTGATTCTGCTCGGCAGCCAATACCCGGTGACCTTGCCAGATACGGTGCTGGGCCTGAGCGCCAAGTCGTTCTGGATCCTGCTGCTGTTCGCCTACGCCGCCATCGCGTCGCTGCTGCCGGTATGGGTGCTGCTGCAGCCGCGTGACTACATCAATGGCCTGCAACTGTTCGTCGGCCTCGGCCTGCTCTATCTCGCCGTGCTGTTCGGCGCGCCAGAGCTGGTGGCACCGGCCTACAACGCCGAATTGCCAGCCGATAGCCCGAGCATCGTGCCGCTCCTGTTCGTGACCATTGCCTGCGGGGCGATATCCGGCTTCCACGGGCTGGTCGCTTCGGGCACAACGTCGAAGCAGCTTGACAAGGAGACCGATGCCCGTTTCGTCGGCTATTTCGGTGCCGTAGGTGAAGGCATGCTCTCGCTCGCGGCGATCATCTGCTGCACCGCCGGCTTCGCCACGCTGCTCGACTGGCAGCAGGTATATACGGCGTTCGGTCAGGGCGGCGTGAATGCCTTCGTCCAGGGCGGCGGCACCCTGCTGGCCAACGGCCTGGGCCTGCCGGCGGATCTCGGCGCCACTATCCTCGCGGTAATGGCGATCCTCTTTGCCGGTACCACCATGGACACCGGCCTGCGCCTGCAACGCTTCGTGATCCAGGAGGCCGGCGAACTGGCGGGCATGAAGGTCAACACGGTGGTCGGCACCCTCATCGCCGTCGGCGTCTGCATGGCGCTGGCCTTCGGTGCCGGCTCCGAGGGTAGCGGCGGGATGGCGATCTGGCCGCTGTTCGGCACCACCAACCAACTGCTGGCGGGGCTGACGTTGTCGATCATCACCGTGCTGCTGATCAAGCAGGGCCGACCCGCGATGTACACGCTGGTGCCGTTGGTGTTCCTGCTGGCGATGTCGATCTACGCGCTGCTGGTGCAGATGGGCCAGTTCTACCGTGCGGAGAACTGGTTGCTGCTGGGCATGGACGTGGTGATCCTGATCGCCGCGCTGTGGGTCACCCTCGAAGCGGTGATCGCCATGCGCAAGGGTCGCGACCCGGCGGCCGACATGACCACCGACGAGCCGCTGCCATGACACCGAGGCCGTTCTTCGAGCGCCTGTCGGACGGGCTGAAGGAGTTCTACGTCGCGCCCTACCGGCGTACCTTCGCCCGCGCCCGGCGCGACGAGGACGACCTGTTCATGCTGCTGGTGTTCTCCGAGGCATTGGGCGTGCCCAACCCGGCCGCCTGGTACACCCTGGAACTGATGCCGGAGCTCTACGAACGTTTTCACGACTGGCACCTGCGCATGGGCATGGAGCACTCACCGCTGGACCACATCGGATGCTGCTAGCGCTGGCCGCCCAGCGGCGGGTGCTGTTCATAGGCGGCAAGGGCGGCGTCGGCAAGACCACCGTCGCGGCCGCCACTGCTTTGCAGCAGGCGCGTGCCGGGCGCCGCGTGCTCTTGGTGTCCACCGATCCAGCGCACAACCTCGGCCACCTCTGGAATCGCTCGATCGGGTCGAACATCGTGCGCCTGGCCGCCGGGCTCGACGGGCTGGAACTCGACCCAGACGAAACCGTTCGCCAACACCTCAATGAAGTCGGCGCGGCCCTGCGTCGGCTGATGCCGCCGCACCTGGCCGGCGAGGTCGACAAGCACATGGCGCTGTCCCGCGACGCACCCGGTATGCACGAAGCAGCGTTACTCGAACGCATTGCCGATACCCTCATCCAGGGCCTGAACCGCTATGACCTGCTAGTCTTCGACACCGCCCCATCCGGCCACACCTCCCGGCTGATGGCGCTACCGGAAATGATGACCGCCTGGACCGAAGGCCTGTTGCAACGCCAGGAACGCAGCAAGCGCTTCGGCGACGTGCTGCGCAATTTCGGCAAGGACGACAGCGGTCTCGGCGAAAGCGTGCTCGGCCAGGAACAGGGTGACGGCGAGGACCGTCAGCAGCGTGTACGTCAGTTGCTCTACCGACGCCGTGAACGCTTCAGCCAGTTGCGCGAGGTGATCCAAGATCAACAGCGCTGCGCCTTCGTCATCGTGCTTGCCGCCGAGCGACTGCCGGTACTCGAAACCATCGAGCTACAGGCCCAGCTGCAGCGCAGCGGTATCGACGTGGCCGGATTGGTGGTGAACAAACGCTCGCCCGCCGATGCCGGCCCCTTTCTTGCCGAGCGTCAC
>NZ_JALGRD010000079.1:0-334 GCF_022810315.1 Stutzerimonas marianensis
GTACGTTCGGACATTTGGTTTACGTATTTGTTCGAAAGGACAATGATGCGAAGCTACCATCCGACGGCTTACAACTGAACGCCTCTAAGTTGGAATCCGATCTAGACTCAATGATTCTTTGGCACATTGGTTGTCGTCAGCACATTTATATATGTTCAAACTGTTGATCAAGTGAGCATATGAATGAAGCTACAGTATTGTTGCTTGAGTGTAATCGAAATGAGATTACGGCCGCAGCAGTGCATTTTTAGTCGAAACAACACTAATGGCTTGAATCGATTGTAAACGACTTTCTTCAGTAACAGAGTAACGTACACGTGAGAGCAACCGCCAC
>NZ_JALGRD010000080.1:0-331 GCF_022810315.1 Stutzerimonas marianensis
GAAAGACGTCGGGCTGCGTTGGAGCTGGAAAGGACGAATCGCTTTTCTAACGTGA
This sequence comes from Stutzerimonas marianensis, assembly GCF_022810315.1. Classification (NCBI taxonomy): domain Bacteria; kingdom Pseudomonadati; phylum Pseudomonadota; class Gammaproteobacteria; order Pseudomonadales; family Pseudomonadaceae; genus Stutzerimonas; species Stutzerimonas marianensis. Next base: position 56 of record NZ_JALGRD010000080.1, read on the forward strand.
CGGTTAGCGTAGGTGCCCAACGCTCAGATGAATATAACGGCACGCTGGGACTGGTGAGTATCTCGATGCCCCTGCCGTTGTTTGATCGAAACCAAGGCAACATCGGAGCAGCACAGGAACGGGCCTACCAGGCGCAGGACGAGCTTAACGCCGTCCATATACGCCTGAAAAGCGAACTTTCCCAAGCGCACATGCGGCTGCGCACTGCTCGCCAGCAGTTCGAACTGTTGCGCAACGACATGCTCCCCAGTGCCCAAAGCGCTTATGAAGCTGCCA
>NZ_JALGRD010000081.1:0-329 GCF_022810315.1 Stutzerimonas marianensis
GGTGACAGATGGTGGCGTCGCTGATGGGAGAATAGAATTAACTCCTGAAGTGATTGTGACGCCATCGCCTGTGGCTTCGCCAACACCTCCGCCACAAGTTGGTAGAATTCTGGGTCAGGTAACTGACTCTGAAACAAGTGCAGGTATCAACGGCGCTAATGTGTCCCTCGATACAGGCGAACAGACTGTCACTAGCACAGTTGGAGGTCAGGATGGTGTTTATTCATTCGATAATGTGGCTGTTGGAGACCGAACGATAACTGCGGCTGCGACAGGATACATCACGAATACAAAGACCGTTACGGTGACAGATGGTGGCGTCGCTGATG
>NZ_JALGRD010000082.1:0-327 GCF_022810315.1 Stutzerimonas marianensis
CTAAGGTTTCCTGGGGAAGGTAAATCCGCCCAGGGTTAGCCGGAGCCTAAGTCAAGGCTGAAAGGCGTAGACGATGGACAACAGGTTAATAATCCTGTGCCACCGTAACAGCGTTGAGCATGGGGGGACAGAGGTGTGAAGGTTATCAAGTCCAATAGACACGGCTTGTTCAAGCCGGAGATGTTGTCTCAGGCAAATCCGAGACGTATGGCATCGAAGGTGAGTACGTGGGCGTATGCCCTTAAGTAACTGGAGCATCTTTCAAGAAAAGCCTCGTTTGCGAGCTGTTATGGTGTCCGTACTAAAACTGACACAGGTAGGCGGGGA
>NZ_JALGRD010000083.1:0-323 GCF_022810315.1 Stutzerimonas marianensis
CAGGATCGAGGCAGGATCCCGTGGAACCTTCCGCCACGTCGGCGATGTTGAAATGAACACCGCTGGCCTGTGAATAAAAAGCAACCTGAGAGATAAGAGGCGAGACCCGTGGCACGGGGCGAACGCACCGCCACAAGCGGTGGCTGACCCGGTGCTAAGTGGTCAAGACGCGGAGCAGAATCACAGACGTGTCTTGACCTGGTTCGCAGGCCGGTGCCGCAATCACCAGTCGAAGCGAGCTGAAAAGCCTCACTCGATAATCCAGTCACGGCAACGTGCTGGACGGCCCTGCTACGAGGCCGATAACTCCATTTGCCCCGGAG
>NZ_JALGRD010000084.1:0-323 GCF_022810315.1 Stutzerimonas marianensis
TAAGGTTTCCTGTCCAATGCAAGTCAGAGCAGGGTCAGCCGGCCCCTAAGGCGAGGCCGAAAGGCGTAGCCGATGGGAAGCGCGTCAACATTCGCGCGCCGCTAGACGGACGTTACGAGCCAGGGAGCGACGGGATTGGGAAGGCCGACGGGCGATCAGAAATGCCCGATGAGGCCCGAGGGGTAGCGGCAGGCAAATCCACCGCGACATCCCCGGAGGCACCACGAGCCCATTTATGTCGGCGAAGAGGCTGGAACAATCTCCGAGAAAAACTTCGTGGTCAGTCCGGCTGGCGACCGTACCAGAAACCGACACAGGCAGGC
>NZ_JALGRD010000085.1:0-319 GCF_022810315.1 Stutzerimonas marianensis
CTCGTTCGGAACCCTCTTTCGAGCGCATCTTAGGACTGACTGACCCATGTCCAATAGCTGTTCACATGGAACCTTTCTCCACGTCAGTCTTCAAAGTTCTCATTTGAATAGTTGCTACTACCACTAAGATCTGTACATATGACTGCTCAAGCCACACTCACGTGTTAGCCTTCGACGCAACCATATCAACCGTCCTACTTGTTACGACATGATGTCCGTAAATGGCTTGTTGTATCGTAACAGTCAAGTATAAGAGGCTCGCTCGAGCGCCATCCATTTTTAGGACTAGTCGATTCGGCAGGTGAGTTGTTACACACTC
>NZ_JALGRD010000086.1:0-319 GCF_022810315.1 Stutzerimonas marianensis
ATGCGTATTCGCCATTGTGATAGTAATCTTAAGTAGTACGAGAGGAACTTTAAGTTCAGGTAATTGGTTTATTCGTTTGGCCGAAAGGCCAGTGACGAGAAGCTAACACCTGTCGGTTAATGGCTGAACGCCTCTAAGCCAGAAACCGTGCTAGCTAACAATGGTACTTAGTCCGGCGTCGCGAAGGCGATGAGTTCGGATAGGCCCTCGGGCCCGAAACCATATCATCTGGGTGAGGTCCTGGTTAGTGGAAGCACTGGCCGGATACTGCCCGAATAGTAATTATACCGTGCGCCGGATTGAATCCTTTGCAGACGAC
>NZ_JALGRD010000087.1:0-319 GCF_022810315.1 Stutzerimonas marianensis
CTGGCCGTGGGCCGCCCGGAAGTGGTGATCATCGAGAACGAGGCCGGCGAAAAGCAGGAGCCGTACGAGAACGTCACCATCGACATCGAGGAGCAGCACCAGGGTCCGGTGATGGAGCAGATGGGCCTGCGCAAGGGCGATCTGACCAACATGATCCCCGACGGCAAGGGCCGCATCCGCCTGGAATACACCGTCCCGGCGCGCGGCCTGATCGGCTTCCGTAACAACTTCCTGACCCTGACCTCGGGCTCCGGCATCCTGACCTCGACCTTCAGCCACTATGGCGCGATCAAGGCGGGTGAAGTGACCAACCGCCAGA
>NZ_JALGRD010000088.1:0-313 GCF_022810315.1 Stutzerimonas marianensis
CGACTGGGCAATGTTTCGATAAGGGTGGCGTTCCGAGGGTCAGGATGCCTCGTAAAAACCTGAAACAACTTTAAATTTAAGTGCGGATGCACCTGTAAGAATGGCTGCCTAATTGTAGCCACGTCTTTGCTTCTTTCTTGCGTGAGGTAAAAGACGCAGTTAGCAAGATAGCAAAGCATCATGCTTTGGGGATGCTTTAGCGAAACTTTTCTGAGGCTAGCGATTTGGAAATTTGTTTGTAAATGGCCAGGTCGCGAAAAACAATGTACAAACTATGAACGTAGAGGCTTTTATCAGGCTGTTACAGGACGCG
>NZ_JALGRD010000009.1:0-294911 GCF_022810315.1 Stutzerimonas marianensis
GGGTCAGTTTTCGGTCAGCGGCAACAGACGAGGCGCACCTGCTATTCAACGATACGCCTAAAGCGTTACAGGACCGTCTGGTACAGGTTGTGCGCCTGATCCGCTCCAAGGGTGTAGGGGTGTACTTCGTTACGCAGTCGCCCTCCGACCTGCCCGACGAAATCCTGGCTCAGCTGGGCTTGCGGATACAGCATGGCCTGCGTGCCTATACGGTGCGCGAGCAGAAGGCGCTGCGCGCGGTCGCCGATGGGTTCCGCTCCAATCCGGCATTTACTTCGCTCGACGTATTGGTCGACCTGGGCATAGGCGAGGCCTTGCTTGGCGGGCTCGAGGATAACGGCACGCCTGCCATGGTGCAGCGGGTTGCGATCGCACCGCCGCAATCTCGCGTGGGCCCCTTGAGCGACCAGGAGCGTCAGGCGGTGGTTACGGCCTCGCCGCTTCGCGCGCAGTACGACAAGGCGGTTGATCGCGAGTCGGCGTACGAGATCCTCATGGCGCGTGCAAGCCAGGCCTCGAACGAAGAAACCCGGGTGCGAAATGTACAGTCCAGTGCCACTGGCGATGCGCTGGGTGATCTGGCGGGACGTGTGCTCAAAAGCGCCGTGCAACAAGCGGCCAATCAGCTCGGACGTCAGTTGGTGCGCGGTCTGATGGGGTCGTTGTTAGGAAAGAAGCGCTAGCTCGGTCGGGGGTGACGGGATCACTGCGCGACTGATCTGGCATGACAGCGACTACAGCGTTTCGGATTCGGGCGTCGGTGGCGCCAGCTCCTTTTCTATCTTTTGGAGTTCTTGCTGAAACACCTGCTCTTGCACGGTGGGTTTCTTGCGCCAGGGTTTGCGTTCCGGTTCGGGCTGCGCGGCGTACGTCGTGATTTCACCGCCATAGATGGCTTGGAAACGGGTGGCCTGTCGTTCGAGTTCGGCACGAAGTTCTTCTTTTGTCACGCGATGAGTGATCCTTTGGTGCGGATTGAAGTTGTCGGAACCATTTGCTGCTGACGTTGAACGGCAGCGTGCTCCGTACCGGTTATGTATGGGATGAGGTGCGTTATTGCAAGTCTTCTCGATCCATTATGATCTGAGTTAGGAGTTGCAGACCGTCGACAATGCAAAGCGCATATAAGGGTTTGGCTACTAATAGCGCAAGTCATATCAGTTTATGGACGCGATAGCGTGCGCCTTGTTGCCTGCGTGACTTTCGATTGCCCAAAAAAAACGCGCCGAATTCAGCGCGTTTCTTTTTAGGTGGAATAACAGTCAGCGAGCGGCGTGCTTTTCACCCTCCGGTGCCCGTCCGTAAACGTCGTCCAGCCGTTCGATGTCGTCTTCGCCCAGGTAGCTACCGGATTGAACTTCGATGATTTCCAGCGGAATCTTGCCCGGGTTGGCGAGACGGTGGATGGAAGTGACCGGAATGTAGGTCGACTGGTTCTCGGTCAGCAGGAAGGTCTTGTCATTGCAAGTAACTTGCGCGGTGCCGGAGACAACGATCCAGTGCTCGGCACGGTGGTGGTGCATCTGCAATGAAAGCTGCGCGCCGGGGTTCACACAGATGCGCTTGACCTGGAACCGGCCGCCCATGTCTACAGAGTCATACCAGCCCCAGGGGCGATAGACCGCGCAGTGGTTCTGCGTTTCGGAGCGCTTCATGCTGTCGAGCTTGTTGACCAGCTTCTTGACGTCCTGGACCTTGTCCTTGTGCGCGATCATGGTGGCGTCTTTGGTTTCGACGACAACGATGTTGTCCAGGCCCACCACAGTGACCAGTTTGCCGTTGCCGTGGACCAGGCAGTTGCGGCTGTCCTCGACGATGACGTCGCCGCGGGTCACGTTGCCATTTTCGTCCTTTTCCAGGACGTCCCAGAGCGAGGACCAGGAGCCCACGTCGCTCCAGCCGGCCGACATCGGAACGACGCAGGCCAGTTCGGTCTTTTCCATCACCGCGTAATCGATGGAGTTGTCTGGGCAGCAGGCAAAGGTGGCCGGGTCGATCAGGACTTCCTGGCCGTTCTTGGCGCTGCGCTCCAGGGCTACCCAGCAGGTGTCGTAGATATCAGGGTCATGCTTTTTCAGTTCATCCAGGAAGACGCTGGCGCGGAATAGGAACATGCCGCTGTTCCAATAGTAATCGCCAGAATTGACGTACTCCTGCGCACGCGCCTCGTCCGGCTTCTCGACGAACTGCGTGACGCGATTGACGCCCTCCGGCAGCCCGTTACGCCCTTCATGGTCACACTTGATATAGCCGTATCCGGTTTCCGGACTGGTGGCCGGGATACCGAACAGCACCATGCCACCGTTCTCAGCCGCGTTGGTCGCCAAGGCCAGCGAACGCTGGAAGGCCTTGTGGTCTTCGATGACGTGGTCGGCCGGCAGTACCAGTAGCAGCTCGTCTCGGCCGTCGGCCAGCAACTTCATCGCTGCCATGGCAATGGCAGGCGCCGTGTTACGGCCGAAGGGTTCGAGCATCAAGCCCTGGGTCTCGAGCTTACGAGCGGCCAGTTGCTCCTTGACGATGAACCGGTGTTCTTTATTGCAGACCAGCAGCGGCGGCTGCATGCCGTCGAAGGCAAGGCGCTCTATCGTCTGTTGGAAGAGGGTCTGCTCGGCGGTGAGTGCAAGGAACTGCTTGGGAAAGGCCTTGCGCGAAAGAGGCCAGAGCCGCGAGCCGCTACCGCCTGAAAGAATGACCGGAATCATGTCGTATCTCCTGAATCGTTGAGAAGGGTGAGTTCTTCTGTCCATTACAGCGCCCTGTCGGAGGGCCACCGGATGCTTCTTGGTCGGGCCTTCAGGTGCCGCGTGCCATCGATCCGCGTCTCCCTGAACGGAAAACGCCTTCGGGGCGAACTGCTTGCTCCGAGCCTGAATGTCTGGATGCCACACGCCGCTTCGCCATGGTTGGCAGAGCGCCGTCGAGACGAATGGCGCGGCCAGGCTTAGTCGCTGCGTATGTGGCGCTGCCACACCCCTGGGCCATCGTTGTTTGGGTTGATGTTTTGCTGTGTTCGATTCGGGTGGCCAGCGACCGTTCTACCCGGACTGGATGGCTGTCTGGCCGATGCTTCCGATCCCTAGGCATGCTCATGAGCGACGTCCCTTTGCGTTCGCAATTGTCGGTACGCGCTTATGAACCCGGAGGCGGCGGGATAGTTCCCCGAAGAACTACCGCTGATCGGCAAGATTTATCGAGGCGTTAACCGGGTCACCTGCAGCGGCGCACGCCTGAAACAGAGCGTTCGGCGACCTCGGCAGCAAAGGGCGGCATGTGCTGTCCGCGCCGGGGGGCGCGGACGGATTCGGGGCTCAGGCTGGCGTGTCGCGCAGGAACACCAGGTGATCTTCGCGGGACTGCTCGGAGCTGTATCGATAGCCGCCGTAATCGAAAGCGAGCAGTTGTTCCGGGCGTTCGATGCGTTGCTTGATGACGTAGCGAGCCATCAGCCCGCGTGCCTTCTTCGCATAGAAGGAAATGATCTTGTACTGGCCGTTCTTCAGGTCCTTGAAGTCCACATCAATGACTCGTGCCGACAGCGCGCTGCGTTTGACTGCGCCGAAATACTCGTTCGAGGCCAGATTCAGCAGAACGTCGTCACCCTGTTCACGCAGGGCCTGGTTGAGCCAGCCACTGATACGTTCGCCCCAGAACGCATAAAGGTCTTTGCCGCGACTATTGGCCAGCTTGGTACCCATCTCGAGGCGGTAGGGCTGCATCAGATCCAGCGGGCGCAGCAGCCCATATAGGCCGGAAAGCATGCGCAGGTGCCGTTGTGCGTAATCGAAGTCCTGTTCCGAAAAGTCGGTGGCATTGAGTCCGGTGTACACGTCGCCCTTGAATGCCAACAGTGCCGGCTTGGCGTTCGCTGGCGTGAAGGACGGGGTCCAGCTGCCGTAGCGGGCTACGTTCAGCGCGGCGAGTTTGTCGGACAGGTGCATCAGCTCGCCGATCTGTACGGGCGACAGGGTGCGAAGCTGTTCGATGAGCACTTGCGCGTCGTCGAGATGTTCCGGTTGGGTAAAGCGTTGGGTGGTAGGGGGCGTGTCGTAATCCAGGGTCTTGGCCGGCGAAATCACCATCAGCATGCGTCGGTCTCCTTGCAAGAGCGGTGATTCTAGGCGTTATGGCTGATGCCGCTCCAGCTATAGCCTCGATTGATCCAGAGGTTGACCTGCGCCCCCGGTCATGGCGCAAGCTTGTGGCAACTGGACGGAGCGATTATGACTGACTGCGATCATTCAAACTGGCATCCCTCGCACCACTATCGACCGCTGGAGCACAGGGCGGAGCGTCGAACCTGGGCGGTGGTCACGCTGACCGGGTTGACGATGGTGGCCGAGATAGTCGCCGGCTACCTGTTCAATTCGATGGCGCTGCTCGCCGATGGATGGCACATGGCCTCTCATATGGTGGCTATCGGCCTGGCAGCGTTCGCTTATGCGCTGGCGCGTCGCTACGCCGGCGACAGACGCTTCGCCTTCGGAACCTGGAAGATCGAAGTGCTCGCCGGTTTTGCCAGCGCCGTGCTGCTCGTGCTGGTGGCGTTGGTGATGATTGGCGAATCTCTTTCGCGACTGTGGTCGCCGGCGTCGATCGGGTTCGACGAGGCCTTATGGGTGGCTGTGCTCGGCTTGCTCGTCAATCTGGCGTCTGCCTGGCTACTCCAGGATCAGCATGAACACGCGCATGGTCATGAACATGCTCATCACGATCACGATCACGATCACGATCATGCACATCCTTCATCCGAGGGGCGCGACCTCAACCGCCATGCCGCCTTCGTGCATGTTCTGACGGATGCCCTGACGTCCGTGGCGGCCATCATTGCCTTGCTTGGGGGCAAATACCTCGGATGGGGATGGCTGGATCCGCTGATGGGCATCATCGGGGCGGTAGTGATTCTGTTCTGGGCGAAGGGCCTGTTGCGTGATACCGCCAAGGCGCTACTCGATCGGGAAATGGACGATCCGCTGGTGGAGCGGGTCAGACGACAGCTAGAAGCCGTCCCCGATACCGAGGTGACCGATCTTCATCTGTGGCGAGTGGGGCGCGCGCAGTACAGCTGCGTTCTGAGCGTGGTGACCCATCAGCCGCACGCGCCGGACCACTACAAGGCAGCGTTGGCGAGCTTCAGCGAGCTGGTGCATGTCACGGCGGAGGTGAATCGGTGCGACCAAAGCGCACGGGTCGATTCATCAGCCTAGTCGGCTGATGGGCCGTCGCCAAGGCCTGTTCGTCGTGCTGTAAAAAAAATCTCATCTGCGTGAAAAAGACTTTTTCCTGTCATCTGTTTTGCGGTATTACCGAATCAAGACCGCCGAAACCTGCATCACAGGTGGCGGCCTCTGGGTGGCCCCAAGCCCCTGCCACTCAAGTCCGCTCATCTTGGCGCATGGCGGTTTCTCTTCGGCGGAGCGCATACGGCTCTCCGTCGTCAGGCTCCGAAAAGGTGATCGCGTATGGATGATTACGGCAGACCCCGCGCTACCCAGCCCACCCTCTATGTTCTCGATACGAACGTCCTGATCCACGACCCCAACGCGTTACTGAACTTCCAGGAGCATCAAGTCGCCATCCCGATGACGGTGCTTGAGGAGCTTGACCAGCTCAAGGCGGGCAAACATTCGGTGGCTGCCGAGTGCCGCCAGGCCATTCGCCTGATCGACAAGGTGTTAGGCAATGCCACGCCGGAGGAAGTCGAGCTCGGCGTGCCAATCCAGCGGGAGAAGAACGGGTCTTGCGGCAGTCTGTCGATCCTGATGAGCAAGGGGGCCGATTCCAGCGCGTTGCCTGAAGACCTCAACGACAACAAGATCATCAACCAGGTCGTCGAGCTTCAGCGACGCAGCGGCGATGTGCCGGTGGTGCTGGTCACCAACGACATCAACATGCGGCTGAAAGCCCGCGCCTGCGGCGTGGCCGCCGAGGATTACCAGACCGACAAATTGGTCGATGACGTTGGCCAGCTGTCGCGCGGTTACCACAGTCTGACCGGCTCTTTCTGGGATCGTGTGAGCAAGGTCGACACGCACCAGGGCCATGGCCGCACCTGGCACCGGGTCCAGTTGATCGACAACCTGCCGGCCGTGCACGTCAATGAGTTCATCCTCGACGAACAGGGTTTCGTCGGCTGGATCAAGGGCATCAAGGCGGACGAACTGTTGCTGCTCGACATGCATCGGGAGCCGCTCATGCACCAGGAAGCCTGGGGGCTGCGGCCGCGCGACATCCATCAGGCGCTCGCCTTGTTCGCCTTGCTCGATCCGGATATCCATCTGGTCAACCTGTCGGGTGCGGCGGGCTCCGGCAAGACGATCCTGGCCCTGGCCGCCGCCATTGAGCAGACGGTGGTCAGCAAGCGTTACCGCCGCATCATAGCGACGCGCAGCGTGCAGGGCCTCGACGAGGACATCGGCTTTCTGCCCGGCACCGAGGCCGAGAAGATGGAGCCCTGGCTCGGGGCGATCACCGACAATCTCGAGGCGCTGCACATGGATGACGAGAGCACCCACGGCAGTGTCGACTACATCCTTCAGAAGGTACCGCTGCAGTTCAAATCGCTGAACTACATCCGCGGTCGCAGCTTCCAGCAGAGTCTGATCCTGATCGATGAATGCCAGAACCTGACGCCGCATCAAATGAAGACCATCATCACCCGTGCCGGCAACGGCTCGAAGGTGGTCTGCCTTGGCAACCTGGCGCAGATCGACACGCCTTACCTCTCGGCGACCAGTTCGGGCCTGACCTACCTGACCGAGCGATTCAAGGATTTTCCGCACGGTATGCACATTACCCTGCAGGGCGTGCCTCGCTCCGTGCTCGCCGAATACGCCGAGGCACACATGTAGCCGACGCGTTCCCCATCTGGAGGCCTGGAACCTGGAGCGGCGGTCGGTCGGCTTCCAGCTTCCAGCTGGGTTAACATCGCTCCTTCGATTTTCAAGGAGCCTTCCATGCTCACTCATCTCGATTCTCAGGGGCGCGCCAACATGGTCGACGTCACCGCCAAGGCCGTTACGGCCCGCGAGGCGGTGGCCGAGGCCAGGGTTCGCATGCGGCCGGAAACGCTGCAGATGATCCAGGACGGTGGCCATCCCAAGGGCGATGTCTTCGCGGTTGCCCGTATCGCCGGCATCCAGGCTGCGAAGAAGACCCACGACCTGATCCCGCTTTGCCATCCGCTGCTGCTGACCAGCATCAAGCTGGACCTGCAGGCCGAAGGCACTGACTGCGTGCGGATCGAGGCACGCTGCAAGCTGGCCGGGCAGACCGGCGTCGAGATGGAAGCGCTGACCGCTGCGAGCATTGCCGCGCTGACGATCTACGACATGTGCAAGGCGGTCGACAAGGGCATGGTGATCGAGGCGGTTCGTCTGCTGGAAAAGGTGGGCGGCAAGAGCGGACATTGGCAGGTGCAGGCATGATCTCGGTTCAATTCTTCGCCCGGTATCGGGAAGCGCTCGGCCGCGATGGCGAGGCGCTGGAGTGGAGCCCCACCCTGCGTTGCCTCGACGACGTGCGAAAGCTCTTGCTGGCCCGCGGTGGCGAATGGTCGGTGTTGGCCGAGCAGAACCTGATGTGCGCACGCAACCAGGAGCTTTGCGACCTGCAGGAACCCTTGGCCGACGGCGACGAAGTCGCCTTCTTTCCAACCGTGACCGGAGGCTGAGCATGAGTGTGCGCATCCAGCATGAGCCGTTCGATCCCGGGGCAGAGCTCAATGCCTTGCACGCCGCCAACCTGGGCATCGGCGCAGTCGCCGGATTCGTTGGCTATGTGCGGGATTTCAACGACGGCGAGGACGTCGCCGGAATGTTTCTCGAGCATGCCCCGGGCATGACAGAGAAGGCATTGCAGAAGATCATCGACGAAGCCCGCGAACGCTGGCCTCTACTCCGGCTCGATATCCTGCACCGTGTCGGGCCGCTCGAGCCGGGCGAGCCGATCGTCTTCGTCGGGGCGGCGAGTGCGCACCGCGAGGCGGCGTTCGACGGCTGCCGCTTCGTCATGGATTATCTGAAGACGCGCGCACCCTTCTGGAAAAAGGAGCAAACGCCGTCCGGCCCACGCTGGGTCGAAGGGCGCAGCAGTGACCAGGACGCCGCGCAAAAATGGAGGCGCTGATCAGCCGAAGGTGATCTGCAGCTTGTAGAGCAAGGTGGACAGCATCGACATGATGCCGAGTGCGAGCAGGGCGACGCCCCAGTTTCGCTCACGGAAGTTGAAGCCCGTTCCCATCAACACGAAGCTGGTAACGATCAGCAGCAACATCAGGTGGGTGGTGTTCATAAGCCGACCTCCTGCCATTGGGTCCTGATTTCACTCTAGGCGCTTTTCCCGGCAGGGGCGTGATCTAGGTCAGTGACGGGCTGGGAGCAGGCAAAAAAAAAGCGAAGCCATCGCTTCGCTTTTTTCGTGCCGATCAGCGGCGCGGAGGCACTGGCGCCAGCAGTTCTGCGGGTGGCATCTCACAGCTGATCTTGCGACCAAGCAGGGCTTCGATTGCTGGCAGCGCGAAGGCGTCGTCCTCTCCGGCGAAACTGATTGACGTACCGCTTGCGCCTGCGCGGCCGGTACGACCGATACGGTGGACGTAATCGTCCGGCACTTCCGGCAATGTGAAGTTGATGACGTGGCTGATGCCATCGACGTGAATGCCGCGACCTGCGACATCGGTGGCGACCATGACGCGGATCTTGCCTTCGCGGAAGCCTTCAAGGGCGCGGATGCGCTTGTGCTGTGGAACATCGCCGGACATCTGGACGGCGCTGATGCCGTCGCGGGTCAAGCGTTCCTCGATGCGGCGCACTTCATCCTTGCGGTTGGCAAAGACCATCACCCGCGTCCAGTCGTTACGGGTAATAAGGTTGTAGAGCAGTTTGTATTTGTCACTGCCCGCCACCGCATACACATGTTGCTCGACGGTGTCGCTGGCGACATGTTCGGCTTCGATCTCGACGATGGCCGGGTCGGTGGTCCACTGCTTGGCCAGGTTCATTACGTCTTCCGTGAAGGTCGCGGAGAACAGCAGCGTCTGGCGTTCGCTTTTTGGCGGGGTCTGGCGAATGATCTGGCGAACCTGGGGGATGAAGCCCATGTCGAGCATGCGGTCGGCTTCGTCGAGCACCAGTACTTCGACCATGTCCAGGTGCACTTCGCCGCGCTGGTGGAAGTCCAGCAGGCGGCCCGGTGTTGCAACCAGAATGTCGCAGTAGCGCGACTCAAGTCCCTTGAGCTGCTTGTCGAAGTCCATGCCGCCGACGAAGCTCATGACGTTGAGCCCAGTGTATTTGGTCAGGTCTTGCGCGTCCTTGGCGATCTGCACGACGAGTTCGCGGGTCGGCGCAATGATCAGCGCGCGGGGCTCACCCATGTAGCGGTCACTGGGTGGTGGTGTCTGCAGCAGCTGGGTGATGGTCGAGATGAGGAACGCTGCGGTCTTGCCGGTACCGGTCTGCGCCCGGCCGATGGCGTCGCGACCCTTCAGGGTAAAGCCCAGTACCTGCGCCTGGATCGGCGTGCAGTAGGGAAACCCCAGGTCGTGAATGGCATGCATCAGCTCTGGAGCCAGCTTGAAGTCGTGAAACCGCGTCTTGCCCTCAGCGGGCTCGACCACGAAATCATCAAGCGTCCATGCCGGGGCGCTTGGTGGGACGGGTTTTCGGCTCTTCTGTCGGCGCGGCTTGGCCGTCGCGGAGGGTTGCGCTGCAATCGGGGTGGCAGTTACCGGGGAATCGGTTGTTTCCTGGGCTGACGTGTCATCGATTGGCTGGTCAGGCTGATCAGCCGACTTGCCTTTGCCAAACATGTTCTTGAGTGCTTTGAGCACGGTCATCTCATCTGTGTCGGTCAAAAGTTCCGTTCGCCAGTGTAATGCAATAAGCAGATGTGGCGAAGCGTTGCCGGTGGGGTAGGGAACGGGCTCGCCGGATCAGCCACAGACGCGGTTGCGCCCGCTCGCCTTGGCTCGGTAGAGCGCGTTGTCAGCGATTTGTATCAGATTCTCAAGGCTATCGGCAGGCTGCATGGGGGCGACGCCGATCGAGACGGTCACACCCGGCAGCATGCCGATGGGCGACTGGAAACTTCTGATTTGCTCAAGGCTCGAGCGCAGGCGCTCGCCGACGTTGCGAGCGTCCTCGATGCTCATCTCCGGTAGCAGGATCACGAATTCCTCGCCGCCATAGCGCACCAGGCTGTCGGCGGCGCGCAGCTGCCGACCAAGGGTGTCGACCACGAGGCAGAGCGCATGATCGCCCGCAAGGTGACCATGCTTGTCGTTGTATTCCTTGAAATTGTCGACGTCGAGCATGAGCACCGACAGTGGCTTGTCGTTGAAGGCGCAGCGGGTACTTTCGCGGCTGTAGATGTGTTCCAGCCAGCGCCGGTTGAACGAGCCGGTCAAGGTGTCGACGTTGGCGTTCTGCTCGCTGTTGATGATCAGCCGGTCGCTCAGGCGTACACGCTGGCAGAGTAGCTGCGCCAGGTTCTGCATCAGTTGTGGTGACCGCGTCAGTAACTGGATCGAGCGCCGGTGCAGGCGCAGCAGGGTGGTGGGCTCGACGGCCACGACATAGGCCGAGGGTGGCAGATTGTCCATGAAGCTGATCTCGCCGGCGCAATCACCCGCTTCGATTGCCCTGACCTGTTGTCCGTCGAGGGAATCGAGGTGAACGCCTAGCTGCCCGTTCAGCACCAGATAAAGGTGGTGGTTGTGCTCCAGCGGGGTCAGCAACACTTCATGTGCGTCGGCCTGGCACGGCTCGAACACCTCCTGCAGCAATCGCAGGCAAGGCTCGTCGACTCCGTCCAGCAGGCGTATGCGCTTGAGGTGTCCAAGCTCGACCCGCCACGGTGCAAGCTTCATGACCCTGCACTCGATTTGGGTGACATCCTCATGACCGTCGACTCGCTCCGTTATTCTTGGCGGTTACAGCTGGCTTGCACAGTTATGCAGTCTGTTCGCCTTCAATGATGCAAGCGTAGCTGTTCTCGCCCGCGCCGGCAGGCGCGCACCATCACATTTCGTGTCGAACCGGCAGTCTCCGTCACTCAGGCGAGTCGTAACGCGAGCCAGTCGCCAATGTCGCGGATCTCCTCGGGCACGACTTCGTGGCCCATCGGGTAGTCCTTCCACTCGGCCTGGACCTGGTTGGCTACCAGGCAATCATAGGCGGCTCGCCCCATGGCACTCGGCACCACATCATCGCGCGAACCATGCAGGCTGAGCACGGGCAGGCTGACCTGGAGCTTCGACAGTTGAAGGTCGGGCACGAACGTCGGTGCGTAGGTCGATAGCGCGACGAGCCCGCCGAGCGGGCCGGCCCAGCGCAGGAACGCGGTGTGGTAGACGACCGCGCCGCCTTGGGAGAAGCCGGCCAGGATGATGCGCTTCGGGTCGATGCCGGCATCGCGCTGCGACTCGATCAGGCCGATGACCGTCTGTGCCGACTGTTCGAGCTGGTCCTGATCGATCGCTCGTGCCGGGCTCATCGCCAGGATGTCGTACCAGCTCGGCATGGCCCAACCGCCGTTAATGGTTACCGCGCGGGTCGGTGCCTGTGGCAGAACGAAACGGGTTCGTGACAAACGCTGCTGCAAGAGTTCGGCAACCGGGAGGAAATCGTAACGGTCCGCACCCAGACCGTGCAGCCAGATGACGCATGAGTCGGCTGTGTCGGCCGGTTCGATGATCAAGGGATCGCTCATTTGGGGCTCCGTATAGACGGCGCGCTCCATCGTGGGGCGCGCGTGATAGCAAGTGCGCAAGGCAGACGCGAGATTACCTGCGCCTGGCCTGGGTATGAAGCGCTCAGCTGTATCTACCGTCAGGGTCGATCAATGTGGTACGCCGCTTGCTTCATTCGGTTCACCCGGCGCGTCGATGGTTTCGGCAAGCCCGCATGCCAGCGTGTCGGGAAAGTTGCCGATAACCAATCGGCGGCTAGACTCAGGGCTGGCGCTTCCGCCGCTCCGCTCGATCCTCGTCGACGGGCAGCCTGTGATCCAGGTGGAAGGCCAGACCCAGCAGAATAAAAGCAAACTGGAGGTTTCGATGATAAGGGTTAAATCCACACTGGCTGTGCTTGGTGCCGCGACCATTCTGGGCACCAGCGGCCTGGCACAAGCGGGGGCGACTCTGGACGCGGTCAAGAGCAAGGGGTTTGTGCAGTGCGGTGTCAGTGATGGCCTTCCCGGCTTCTCCTACACCGATGCCGAGGGGGAATACAAAGGCATCGATGTGGATGTTTGCCGTGCGGTGGCGGCGGCGGTATTCGGCGATGCCGAGAAGGTCAAGTACAGTCCGCTGACGGCTAAGGAGCGGTTCACCGCCCTGCAGTCCGGTGAAGTGGACATGCTGTCTCGAAACACCACCTGGACCAGCTCGCGCGATGCGGCGATGGGTCTGAATTTCACCGGCGTCACCTACTACGACGGCCAGGGCTTCCTGGTGAACAAGTCGCTTGGCGTATCCAGCGCCAAGGAGCTCGACGGCGCCACGGTCTGTATCCAGGCGGGTACCACCACCGAGCTGAACCTTTCCGACTATTTCCGAGCGAACAGCCTCAAGTACACGCCCATCACCTATGACACGTCGGACGAAAGCGCCAAGTCGCTGGAGTCCGGGCGTTGTGACGTGCTCACCTCCGACCAGTCCCAGCTGTATGCACAGCGCATCAAGCTGGCCAAGCCGGACGACTACGTCGTGCTGCCCGAGGTCATTTCCAAGGAGCCGCTCGGCCCGGCCGTACGCCAGGGCGATGAAGAATGGTTCGATATCGTGCGTTGGTCGCTGCTGGCGATGATCAACGCCGAGGAGCTGGGTGTGACTGCATCGAACGTCGAGGAAACGGCCAAGACGACCAAGAATCCTGACGTGGCTCGCTTGCTGGGCGCCGAAGGCGAGTACGGCAAGGATCTGAAACTGCCGAAGGACTGGGCGGTGCAGATCGTCAAGCAGGTCGGCAACTACGGCGAAGTGTTCGAGCGCAACATTGGCTCTGGCAGCGAGTTGAAGATCGATCGGGGTCTGAACGCGCTCTGGACCAATGGCGGTCTGCAGTACGCGCCTCCGGTGCGTTGACCGAGCGGGCCGGCCGTTGCGGTCGGCCCTGTTTCAAGGATGAGCCTTGCCGGTGCCTGTGCACCGGCAATGCCGTATGAGGTTTCTTGATGCGAACCATCGCCAAAACGGGGGTAGCGCGCGGCTCGCTACTCTCGGATCCGCAGGCGCGTGCCTGGTTCTTCCAGGTCATCGCCGTTATTACAGTCGTAGCCATCGGCTGGTTTCTGTTCAACAACACCCAGACCAACCTTGCCAACCGAGGCATCAATTCAGGCTTCGGTTTTCTCAATAATGCCGCCGGCTTCGGCATTCCCCAACATCTAATCGACTACCAGGAAAGCGACTCCTATGGGCGCGTGTTCTGGGTCGGGCTGCTCAACACGCTGCTGGTGAGCGTCATCGGGATCATCCTGGCGACCATCATTGGCTTCATTCTGGGTGTGGCCAGGCTCTCGCCGAACTGGCTGATTCGGCAGATCGCTACTGTCTATATCGAGATCTTCCGCAACATCCCGCCGTTGCTGCAGATATTCTTCGTGTACTTCGCGGTGCTCAGCCCGCTGCCCGGTCCGCGGCAGAGCCTGAGCCTGTGGGACATGGTGTTCATCAACAACCGTGGTGTGCAGATGCCCGCACCCAGTGCAGGCGAGGGCTTCTGGTCGTTCTGGATCGCGTTGTTCGTCGCGCTGGTGGCAATCGTCGCGCTGAACCGCTGGGCGCGTGCCCGTCGTCATGCCACGGGTGAGGCCTTTCCTGTTCTCTGGGCCAGTCTGGCGTTGTTCGTCGCGATCCCCGGAGCGAGCTCGCTGCTTTTTGGTGCGCCTTTTCTATGGGAAATCCCCGAGTTGCAGCGATTCAACATTCGCGGCGGCTGGGTGGTCATCCCGGAGCTGGTCTCCATCGTGCTGGCCTTGTCGATCTACACCGCGGCATTCATCGGTGAAACCGTGCGTGCCGGTATCCAGTCGGTCAGCCACGGCCAGACCGAGGCAGCCGCTTCGCTGGGGTTGCGCCCCGGGCGCGTGCTGCGTCTGGTGATCATTCCGCAGGCGCTGCGGGTGATCATCCCGCCGCTGACGAGCCAATACCTGAATCTGGCGAAGAATTCGTCGCTGGCCGCCGCGATCGGCTATCCGGACATGGTGTCGCTGTTTGCCGGCACCGTGCTCAACCAGACAGGGCAGGCCATCGAGACCATGGCCATCACCATGAGCGTGTACCTGGCGATCAGCATCAGCATTTCGCTGTTGATGAACTGGTACAACAAGCGCATTGCGCTGATCGAGCGGTAAGGACGAGCGCATGACTACTCATACTTTCAAACCTGATCTGCCGGCTCCCTCGGTCAACCTGGGGGCGCTGGGCTGGATGCGTGCGAATCTGTTCTCCAGCTGGCTCAACACGCTGCTCACATTGCTGGGGCTGTACCTGATCTGGCTGGTCGTTCCACCCGTGATCGAGTGGGCGATCATCAAGGCCGACTGGACCGGTACCACGCGTGCCGACTGCACCCGCGAAGGCGCATGCTGGGTGTTCGTGCAGACGCGCTTCAGCCAGTTCATGTATGGCTACTACCCGCCGGAACTGCGTTGGCGCGTGGATGCGACTGCCTGGCTTGCCATCATCGGTGCGGCGCCCCTGTTCCTTCGTCAGATGCCGCACAAGGCGCGCTACGGCATCGCATTCCTGCTGCTTTATCCGTTGTTGGCCTACTGGCTGTTGCACGGCGGCTTTCTCGGGCTGGAAACAGTATCGACGAGCCGCTGGGGCGGGTTGATGCTGACCATCGTCATCGCCGCTGTCGGCATTGCCGGCGCCTTGCCGTTGGGCATCCTGCTGGCGCTTGGGCGACGCTCTAATCTGCCGGCGATTCGCGTGCTGTGCGTGACCTTCATCGAGTTCTGGCGGGGCGTGCCGCTGATCACGGTGCTGTTCATGTCGTCGGTGATGCTGCCGCTGTTCCTGCCCGAAGGCATGAACCTCGACAAGCTGATGCGGGCCATGGTGATGGTGGTGTTTTTCGAAGCCGCCTACATCGCCGAAGTGGTACGCGGCGGTTTGCAGGCGATCCCCAAGGGACAATACGAGGCCGCTGCGGCGATGGGGCTGGGCTACTGGCGCAGCATGGTTCTGGTGATCCTGCCGCAAGCCCTGAAGATGGTTATCCCGGGCATCGTCAACACCTTTATCGCCCTGTTCAAGGACACCAGCCTGGTGATCATCATCGGCCTGTTCGACTTTCTCAACAGCATCAAGCGCGCAACCTCGGACCCTGCCTGGCTGGGCATGTCGACCGAGGGCTACGTCTTCGCGGCGCTGGTCTACTGGATTTTCTGTTTTGGCATGTCGCGCTATTCCATGCACCTGGAACGCAAGCTCGACACTGGCCACCGGCACTAGGAGCCACTCATGAACAATATGTCTTCCAATCCGCAGCAACCGGCACAGGCCCCTGAGGCCATCATCCAGATGCAGGGGGTGCACAAGTGGTACGGCCAGTTCCACGTGCTCAAGGACATCAATCTGAACGTTACCCAGGGCGAGCGCATCGTCCTATGCGGCCCGTCGGGGTCGGGCAAGTCGACGACGATTCGCTGCCTCAACCGGCTGGAGGAACACCAGCAGGGGCGCATCGTTATTCACGGCGTGGAACTGACCAACGACCTCAAGCAGATCGAGGCGATCCGTAGCGAGGTTGGCATGGTGTTTCAGCACTTCAATCTCTTTCCGCACCTCACGGTGTTGCAGAACTGCACGCTGGCACCCATGTGGGTACGCAAGATGCCTCGTCGCCAGGCCGAGGAAATCGCCATGCATTATCTGGAGCGCGTGCGCATCCCGGAACAGGCCGACAAGTACCCGGGCCAGCTGTCTGGCGGGCAGCAGCAGCGGGTCGCGATCGCTCGCGCACTGTGCATGAAACCAAAGATCATGTTGTTCGACGAACCGACGTCGGCGCTGGATCCGGAAATGGTCAAGGAGGTGCTGGACACCATGGTCGGCCTGGCGGAAAGCGGCATGACCATGCTTTGCGTGACGCACGAGATGGGTTTCGCACGTACCGTGGCCGACCGAGTAATCTTCATGGACAAGGGTGAGATCGTCGAGCAGGCCGATCCGGAGGTCTTCTTCACCAATCCGAGCAACGAGCGCACCAAGCTGTTCCTCAGTCAGATTCTGCACTGAAAGCAGGCTGGCTGGGCTTCGAGCTGGGAGCGGTGGCGCTTTCGCAGGTGCCGGGTAACTGGCGCTTGCGGAACCTTGGGAGCAATCTCAGGGCCGCGGTTTTGGCGATGGCATCGCTTCTCCGATGTGGCGCCACTCATCTACGCTTCCGGCTTCGGCTCCCTTAGCCTCGGACGCCGTCATGGGCTAGAATACGCGGCCCGACTGCTCCCCCCTCCGAGGCTGTTCCGACGATGTTGATCCTGCGCGGCGCTCCCGCTCTTTCTGCCTTCCGTCACGGCAAGCTCCTGGCGCAACTGACCGAGAAGGTCTCCGCTGTGAGCGGGTTGTACGCCGAGTTCGCCCATTTTGCCGACGTCTCCGGCGCGTTGAGCGCGGATGAACAAACGGTTCTGGGTCGGTTGCTCAAGTACGGTCCGACTGTTCCTGTGCAGGAGCCTGGTGGGCGCTTGTTCCTGGTCGTTCCGCGCTTCGGCACCATCTCGCCGTGGTCGAGCAAGGCCAGCGACATTGCGCGCAATTGCGGTCTGGACAAGATTCAGCGCCTGGAGCGCGGTATCGCCTATTACGTGTCCGGCGAACTGTCCGATTCCGACGCCGAGATGGTTGCTGCGGTCCTGCATGACCGCATGACTCAGGCGGTGCTGACAGGCTTTGACGCCGCCGAAGCGTTGTTCAGCCATGCCCAGCCCCGGCCGCTTCGGGCTGTCGATGTGCTCGGCGGAGGCCGCGCTGCTCTGGAGCAGGCCAACCTCGATCTGGGCTTGGCGCTGGCAGACGACGAGATCGACTATCTGGTCGACAGCTTCACCGACCTGGGCCGCAACCCGCACGACATCGAGCTGATGATGTTCGCTCAGGCCAACTCCGAGCACTGCCGCCACAAGATTTTCAATGCCAGCTGGGATATCGATGGCGAAAGCCAGGAAAAGTCGCTGTTCGGCATGATCAAGAACACCTACCAGATGCACGGCGAAGGGGTGCTGTCTGCCTACAAGGACAACGCGGCGGTTATCGTCGGCCACCGCGCCGGGCGTTTCTATCCCGATGCCGATACCGGCAAGTACGGGGCCAACCAGCAGCCCGTACATATCCTGATGAAGGTGGAAACCCACAACCATCCGACCGCCATCGCGCCCTTCCCGGGCGCCGCAACCGGCTCGGGCGGCGAAATCCGCGACGAGGGTGCGACCGGCCGCGGCGCCAAGCCCAAGGCAGGCCTGACGGGCTTCACCGTGTCGAACCTGAACATCCCGGGCTTCGAGCAGCCTTGGGAAGTGCCTTACGGCAAGCCTGAGCGCATCGTCACGCCGCTCGACATCATGATCGAAGGCCCGCTGGGCGGTGCGGCGTTCAACAATGAATTCGGTCGCCCGGCGCTGAACGGCTATTTCCGCACCTTCGAGCAGTTGATCAAGACCCCGCGTGGCGAGGAAGTGCGCGGGTATCACAAGCCGATCATGCTGGCCGGCGGCATGGGCAACATTCGCGAAGACCATGTGCAGAAGGGCGAGATCTCGATCGGTGGCAAGCTGATCGTGCTGGGTGGTCCGGCCATGCTCATCGGGCTGGGCGGTGGTGCGGCGTCTTCCATGGCCACCGGTAGCAGCTCGGCGGATCTGGACTTTGCCTCGGTACAGCGCGACAACCCCGAGATGGAGCGTCGTTGTCAGGAGGTCATCGATCGCTGCTGGCAGCTGGGCGAGAAGAACCCGATCAAGTTCATCCATGACGTGGGCGCCGGCGGCCTGTCCAACGCGTTCCCCGAACTGGTCAACGACGGCGGTCGGGGCGGCCGCTTCGAGTTGCGCAAGGTACCTAACGACGAGCCGGGTATGGCGCCGTTGGAAATCTGGTGCAACGAATCCCAGGAGCGTTACGTCTTGTCGGTCGATGCCGCGGACCTGGAGCGCTTCGAGGAAATCTGCCGGCGCGAGCGTTGCCCCTTCGCCGTGGTCGGCGAAGCCACCGCTGAACCGCAGTTGACCGTGTCGGACAGTCACTTCGGTAACAACCCGGTGGATATGCCGCTCAATGTGCTGCTCGGCAAGACGCCTCGCATGCATCGCAGCGCGGTGCGCGAGGCCGAGCTGGGGGACGACTTCGATGCCGGGCAGGTGGAGCTGCTGGAGGCGATCGACCGTGTCCTGCGCCATCCGGCCGTTGCCAGCAAGAGCTTTCTGATCACCATCGGTGACCGCAGCATTACCGGCATGGTCGTGCGTGACCAGATGGTTGGGCCCTGGCAGGTGCCTGTTGCGGACTGCGCGGTTACGGCGACCAGTTTCGATGTCTACACCGGCGAGGCCATGGCGATGGGCGAGCGCACTCCGCTGGCCCTGCTCGATGCGCCGGCTTCGGGGCGTATGGCGATCGGTGAAACCCTGACTAACCTGGCCGCAGCGAGTATCGAAAAGCTCTCTGACATCAAACTGTCGGCCAACTGGATGGCGGCGGCGGGGCACCCGGGTGAGGACGCGCGGCTGTACGACACCGTCAAGGCCGTTGGCATGGAGCTTTGCCCGGCACTGGGTATCACCATACCGGTGGGCAAGGATTCGATGTCGATGAAGACCCGCTGGCAGGACGAGGGGGCGGAGAAGAGCGTCACCGCTCCACTGTCGTTGGTCGTGTCCGGCTTTGCACCGGTGGTTGACGTGCGCAAGACGCTGACCCCGCAATTGCGGATGGACAAGGGCGAAACGGACCTTATCCTCATTGACCTCGGCCGGGGTCAGAATCGGATCGGGGGTTCGATCCTGGCGCAGGTCTATGGTCAGCTCGGGCGCACCGCGCCAGATGTGGACGACCCTGAGGACCTGCAGGCGTTCTTTGCCGTCGTGCAGGGGCTCAATGCCGATGGCCTGCTTCTGGCCTACCACGACCGGTCCGACGGGGGCTTGCTCACCACGGCGCTGGAGATGGCCTTTGCCGGTCATTGTGGTCTGGATCTGAGTCTTGAAGCGCTGGTCGACGACGCGGCTGCGATTCCGGCGGCGTTGTTCAACGAAGAGCTGGGCGCGCTGATCCAAGTGCGTCAAGGCGATACTGAAGTGGTGCTGGCGCAGTTCAGCGCGGCAGGGTTGGCCGATTGCGTGTCCGTCATCGGCAAACCGGTCAACAATGGGCATGTGGCGATTCGCTTCGACGGTCAGGATGTGTTCAGCGGAGATCGCCGCCTGTTGCAGCGCCAGTGGTCGGAGACCAGCTACCGTATCCAGCGCCTGCGCGACAACGCCGATTGTGCCGATCAGGAATTCGATGCGCTGCTCGAGGAAGACAATCCGGGCTTGAGCGTCAGCCTTGGGTTCGACGTCAACGAGGACATCGCGGCGCCCTATATCAAACGTGGCGTACGGCCCGAAGTTGCCATTCTGCGTGAGCAGGGCGTCAACGGTCAGACGGAAATGGCGGCGGCGTTCGACCGCGCCGGCTTCGCTGCGGTCGATGTGCATATGAGCGACATCCTTTCCGGGCGCATCAGCCTGGAGCGCTTCAAAGGGCTCGTCGCGTGCGGCGGTTTCTCGTACGGCGACGTGCTGGGCGCCGGTGAAGGCTGGGCCAAGTCCATCCTGTTCAACGCTAGGGCACGCGAGGATTTCAGTGCCTTCTTCGAGCGCAAGGACAGCTTTGCGCTCGGCGTGTGCAACGGTTGCCAGATGCTGTCCAACCTGCACGAGCTGGTGCCGGGTAGCGAATCCTGGCCGCACTTCGTGCGTAACCGCTCGGAGCAGTTCGAAGCACGTGTCGCCATGGTGCAAGTACAGGATTCGCCGTCCATATTCCTTCAGGGCATGGCCGGCTCGCGGTTGCCGATCGCCATCGCCCATGGAGAGGGGCATTCGGAATTCGAAAGCGAAGAGGCACTGCTCGAGGCCGACCTTTCCGGGACCGTGGCGCTTCGCTATGTCGACAATCATGGCAAAGTGACCGAGCGCTATCCGTTCAACCCGGGTGGCTCGCCGCGCGGCATTACTGGTCTGACGACGCGGGATGGGCGCGTGACCATCATGATGCCGCACCCCGAGCGCGTGTTCCGTGCCGTTACCAATTCCTGGTGCCCGGACGATTGGAAGGAGGACGGCGGCTGGATGAGGATGTTCCGCAATGCTCGGGTCTGGGTGGATTGAGCATTGAGGTAACCGAAGAAGCTCGAAACGCGTTGCGTTTCGGGCTTTTTTCATATCTGTGACCCGCTGCCCCCGGGCGGCTGAACCAAGCACCGGTGGCTGCGTCTCATGGTGATCGACGCTTGCTGGCACGGCCTAAGGCCGCTGGACCCTACCGCTCTGCCGGTGTCCAGGCAGTGGCCGGTACTCGTATCTAAGTACGGAGATGTTGATGTACAAACTGTGTTTCTATGTTCCGGAGAGCCATCTGGACGCTGTCAAGAAAGCGGTTTTTGCAGCGGGTGCCGGGCGCATCGGTGCTTATGACAACTGCTGCTGGCAAGTGTTGGGGCATGGCCAGTTTCGCCCGCTGGAGGGTAGCCAGCCCTTCCTGGGCCAGCACGGGCACGTGCAGACCGTCTCGGAGTGGAAGATCGAGCTCGTGGTTGCCGACGAGCTGATCCACGACTGCGTGAAGGCGCTGAAGAAGGCCCATCCCTACGAGACGCCGGCGTTCGAGGTGTGGCGCCTGTCCGACATGCAGTTCTGACTGTCGCTTGATGCAAAGAACCCCGGGTTGAGCAGCCCGGGGTTCTTTCGTTTGCGTGTCGGCGTGGATCAGACGCTGACGCTCAGACGCACGTCGATGTTGCCGCGGGTGGCGTTCGAATAGGGGCATACCTGATGAGCAGCCTCCACCAGTTGCTCCGCCTGTGCCTGGTCGAGCCCTGGCAGCAGGACGGCCAACTCGACTTCCAATCCGAAACCTCCCGGGATCTGCCCGATACCAACCTTGCCGGTCACGGAAGTGTCGCTCGGCAGGGATACCTTCAGCTGCTGAGCGGTGAACTTGAGCGCGCCTATGAAGCAGGCCGAATAGCCGGCTGCGAACAATTGCTCGGGATTG
Organism: Stutzerimonas marianensis; assembly: GCF_022810315.1. NCBI lineage: Bacteria > Pseudomonadati > Pseudomonadota > Gammaproteobacteria > Pseudomonadales > Pseudomonadaceae > Stutzerimonas > Stutzerimonas marianensis. Next base: position 21,272 of record NZ_JALGRD010000009.1, read on the forward strand.
GTGCCGTCGCCGCCTGCGCCGCCGAGCTCCCGTGGTGTGGACAACTTCACGTCGAGCACGCCATCCGATGAGCGTGCGCGCCCGTCTCGACCGCCTGTGGCGGTCGCTGAAGCGGTGTACAAAGCGTTGATACGTTGCATGGTGACGTTCTCCTGCGTAAAGGTGTGCCAAGATATTAGTGCGATGTTATTTATCGCGCAAGTTAAATGGGCGCGGCAGGAACGTGCGTGCGAGCCGAGGCTCAGCCGCCTTGAAGGAGTGCGTTGCGCAAAGCGACTAACTGAGTGTGAAGCGCTCGCAGCTTCTCGGGCGATTGGCCGGTGCACTGCAACATGCAGTCGGGGAAGCCGGCGGCGCGTCCTTTCAAGGCCTTACCGGCCTCGGTCAGGTGCAGCTCGACTACACGTTCGTCCTGGCTGCTGCGGACCCGGTTGATCAGCCCTTCAGCTTCCAGCCGTTTTAGCAGCGGCGTCAGGGAGCCTGGCTCGGTCAACAAGCGCGCACTGATTTCGCCGACGGTCTGGCCGTCGCGCTCCCACAGGGCAAGCATCGCCAGGTACTGGGGATAGGTCAGGCCGATACTGCGCAGCAAGGGCTTGTAGGCCTTGGTCATCTGCAGCGAGGCGGAATAGAGTGCGAAGCAAAGCTGATTGTCGAGCTGTAGCTGTTCGTCGGATGAGGCGTCGTTCATGAGTGACCGGATAACGGATTAGGTGGCCCGACGTTACCCCGCATGTACAGCGTGCGCAAAGCGGGGCGTCAGGGGCGGATTTCAATGAGCGTGCCGTTCTTCACCAGGCCCCAGATCTCGCGCATGTCGTCGTTCTTCAGCGCGATGCAGCCCTCGGTCCAGTTCAGCGTATGGAAGAACCACTCTGGATATTCTTCGTCCAGTGGCGTCCCGTGCAGCATGATCATGCTGCCGGGCTTGTCGCCGGTTCTTTTGGCGCGGTCGAGGTCTTTCGCGTTCGGATACGAAATGTGCATTGCGAGGTTGTACTTGTCCGACTCCTTGCGCCAGTCGATCCAGTAGAAGCCTTCCGGGGTGCGCTGGTCGCCCTCGCGCTCTTTCGGGCCCGGTTGCTTGCCCAGGGAAACTCGGTAGCTTTTCATGGTCACGCCCCGGCTGATCAGGTGCAGCTGACGCTCCGATTTGACGACCAGCACCTTGTCGATGAAGTGATCGTCGAAAACCTGGGTCGCGTTGGCATGAGAGAGGGTGGCGAAGGTGAAGCAGACTATAGCGAGCAGCCAGCGCATCGAGGTACGTCCTGAATCGTTACTGCATCAGGCCTGTTTTCGCACTACTCGCATCGCTTCGATGGCTTCGTTTCGTACCGGGAAGGCCTGCTGGACCCGGTCAGCGAAGAAGTATTCTAGGGTACGCCCCACGGTGGGAAAAGCCAGCTCGGACCAAGGGACGTCAGCTTGGTCGAAAAGCTGCACTTCCAAACTCTCGTCACCCGCGCGGTAATCGTCATCGACGAGTTCTGCCCTGAAGAACATATAGACCTGATTGATGTGCGGCAGGTCGAAAAGCGTATAAAGCTGCAGTCCGGTGACTCGTGCGCAGGCTTCCTCGAACGTTTCTCGTTCAGCGGCTTGCCGGACCGTTTCACCGTTTTCCATGAACCCGGCCGGAAGCGTCCAGTAGCCCCGTCGAGGCTCGATCGCTCGACGGCAGAGCAGGACCTGACCCTGCCAAACGGGCAAGCAGCCGGCGACAATCCGCGGATTCTGGTAGTGGATGGTCTGGCAATTGTTGCAGACGTGGCGGGGGCGGTTGTCACCCGCCGGCACGAGCTCGGTAATGGACCCGCCGCATTGGCTACAGAATTTCATCGCGCTTCCCTTTTCGATACCGGGCTCGGCGGCCCAGCCGGAGCCGTTTGCCCAATCAAGGCTGAGAGTGGCTGGCGCCCGGGAAGTTTTCAAGCCGATTCCCTTAGGTGCCCTCATTGGTGTGAGGAGGCGTTTCCTGCGTCTTGGGCGCTTCGGTGATTCATGCCATGATGCCCGCAAAGACAGAAAGAGAAGATCCATGCTGGACAGGATTCTCCAACGGGTGCGCGACTATTCTCCGCATCTCCTGGAGCCGGAAGCGCGGATGCCTGAGGCGGCCGTGCTGATGCCCATTACACGGAGCGACTCGCCCGAGCTGGTGCTGACCCTGCGTGCCAGTGGGCTGTCGACACATGGTGGCGAGGTGGCTTTCCCTGGTGGTCGCCGCGATCCGGAAGACGACGATCTCATCCAGACGGCGCTGCGTGAGGCAGAGGAGGAGGTCGGGCTGGCGCCGGGTATGGTGGAGATCGTCGGCCCCATGAGCAGCTTGGTGTCGCTTCACGGTATCCATGTGACGCCTTTCGTCGGGATCGTGCCCGACTATGTCGACTATCGTGCCAACGATGCCGAGATCGCCTCGGTGTTTTCCGTGCCGCTGGATTTCTTCTGCCAGGACACACGTGAGATCACGCACCGAATCGACTATCAGGGCGGCGTCTGGTACGTGCCCTCCTATCGTTATGGTGAGTACCGGATCTGGGGGCTGACGGCGATCATGATCGTCGAGCTCGTTAATCTGATCTATGACGCCGGCATCGAGATGCGTCGCGCACCTGCCAGCTACCTTGACCTGAGCCAGAGGAAATCCTGACCATGAAATATCGCCTGGGAGAGGTTCGCGTCGATGCGGATCCCGAGAGCTGGGTGGCGCCCAACGCCACGCTGGTAGGCAAGATCCGTCTGGAGCCGGGGGCCAGTGTCTGGTTCGGCGCGGTCCTGCGCGGTGACAACGAACTGATCCACGTCGGTCGCAACAGTAATGTGCAGGACGGCAGTGTGATGCACACCGACATGGGGCATCCATTGACGCTGGGTACCGGAGTGACCGTTGGTCACAATGCCATGCTGCATGGCTGCACTGTCGGCGACTACAGCCTGGTGGGCATCAATGCGGTGATTCTGAATGGTGCGAAGATCGGCAAGTACTGCATCATCGGCGCCAACGCGCTGATCCCCGAGGGTAAGGAAATTCCTGACGGCTCGCTGGTGGTGGGGTCGCCAGGCAAGGTGGTGCGTGAGCTGACCGAACAGCAGCGCAAGATGCTCGAGGCCAGCGCCGCGCACTATGTTCACAATGCCCAGCGCTACGCTCGGGACCTGGCGGAGCAGTCGGAGTGAGCAGCGAGGAAAGACCCCTTGCCTCGCCGTGCGTCAGCATCTGCGCTCTGGACGAGGATGACATCTGCACGGGTTGCCAGCGCACTGTCGAGGAAATTCGACGCTGGCGAAGTATGGACAATGACGAGCGGCGTCAGGTGCTGTTGCGCTGCCATGAGCGTGCCCGGGCCAGCGGCATGCTGCTTTGATTTGCACTGCTGTGGAATCACCCTGATCAACTGACGAGGAACACCATGCCCCGAATCGGCACCCCATTATCGGCCAGCGCGACCCGCGTATTGCTCTGTGGTTCAGGCGAGCTGGGCAAAGAGCTCGTCATAGAGTTTCAGCGCCTGGGGGTCGAAGTCATCGCCGTGGATCGTTACGCCAACGCACCCGCCATGCAAGTGGCCCATCGGCACCATGTCATCGACATGCTCGACGGCGCTGCGTTACGTGCGGTCATCGAGCGGGAACGGCCGCACTACATCGTGCCGGAGATCGAGGCTATCGCCACGGCTACGCTGGTCGAGCTCGAGGCCGAGGGCTATACCGTCATTCCGACCGCACGCGCTGCGCAATTGACGATGAACCGCGAGGGTATTCGTCGGCTGGCCGCCGAGGAGCTGGGGCTTCCGACGTCGCCTTACCGATTTGCCGACTCGCTCGAGGAGTGCCGCGCGGCGGCGCTGGCGCTCGGGTTTCCCTGCGTGATCAAGCCGGTGATGAGTTCGTCGGGCAAGGGCCAGTCCGTCTTGCGCAGCGAGGAGGACGTGAACGGGGCTTGGGACTATGCGCAAGCTGGCGGTCGTGCTGGAAAGGGGCGAGTGATCGTCGAGGGTTTCGTCGACTTCGACTACGAAATTACCTTGCTCACGGTCCGTCATGCGGGCGGTACCACCTTCTGTCAGCCGGTTGGACATCGACAGGAAAAGGGCGATTATCAGGAATCCTGGCAACCGCAGCCGATGTCCGCGGCGGCGATGGCCGAGGCCGAGCGCATTGCCCTGGCGGTAACCGGTGCCCTGTCGGGGCGAGGCCTGTTCGGTGTCGAGCTGTTCGTGAAAGGGGACCAGGTCTGGTTCTGCGAAGTTTCGCCCCGTCCACATGATACCGGGCTGGTAACGCTGATCTCCCAGGATCTGTCCGAGTTCGCCCTGCACGCCCGCGCAATCCTCGGGCTGCCCATCCCGGTCATTCGCCAGAATGGCCCCTGCGCTTCGGCCGTGCTGCTGGTAGAGGGCGAGTCCTCGCAGGTCAGCTTCGGCAACCTGGACGCAGCGTTGGCCGAACCGGACACCGCGTTGCGCTTGTTCGGCAAGCCGGAAGTCAAGGGGCAGCGACGGATGGGGGTCGCGTTGGCACGTGACGAGTCGATCGAGACGGCACGCGCCAAGGCGCTGCGCGTCGCCGCAGCGATTGACACACAATTCTGAACGGCAGAGGGCTAGGGTTGTTCGTCCGGCGACGTCACCGTGTCATCGATGACCCAGGCTCGCACGCTCTTCACCCGATTGTCTGCTGCTTGAAGGATTTCGAAGCGGTACTGCCCGATCTGCAGACAGGTGCCGCTGTCGGGGATGTGCTCGAGTGCTTCGGTGATCAGGCCGTTGACCGTCTTCGGGCCTCCGCAAGGTAGCTGCCAGCCGAGCGCCCGGTTGAGTTCGCGCAGATAGGCGGCTCCATCGATCACCAGAGTGCCGTCGTCCTGTGCATGCACGTCAGGGCTGCGCAAGGCATCCTGATTGCTGAACTCGCCAACGATTTCTTCGAGAATATCTTCCAGCGTGACGATGCCGAGCACATCACCGTACTCGTCAACGACAATCCCGATCCGGCGCTTCTGCTTCTGGAAGTTGAGTAGCTGGATCGACAGCGGCGTGTTTTCCGGTACGAAATAAGGCTCGTTGCAGGCCTCGAGCAGGCTTTCACGCGTCAGCTGATCATGGCTGAGCAGGCGCGCAATCTGCCGCATGTGGACAATCCCTTCGATCTGGTTGATGTCCTTGCGAAAGACCGGCAGACGCGTATGCGGCGTGGTGCGCAGCTGGGTGACAATGCTCTCGAAGTCATCCTCGATATCGATGCCGGCCACTTCGTTGCGCGGAATCATGATGTCATCGACCGTAACCTTTTCCAGGTCGAGGATGCTGAGCAGCATGCTCTGTCGATTCATCGTCATGTTGCTGCCCGATTCGCGGACGACGCTGCGCAGCTCTTCCGTCGAAAGGCTCTCATTGCCCTTGTTGTTCAGGTCCACGCCCAGCAGGCGCAGCAATCCATTACTGATGGCGCTCAGCAGCGCGACCAGCGGATAGAGCACCTTTTGTAGAAGCAGCAGGGGCAGGCTGACCGGGTAGGCCACCACCTCCGGTCTCAGCGCGGCGAGCGTCTTGGGTGTGATTTCACCGAAGATGAGGAGGATGATCGTCAAGCCGACCGTTGCGATCGCGATGCCGGCTTCGCCCCACAGTTTGATTGCCAGCACCGTGGCGATGGAGGAGGCGAGGATGTTGACGAAGTTGTTACCGACCAGAATGGTGCCGAGCAGTCGGTCGGGGCGGGCCAGCAGCGCACTGGCGCGCTTGGCGCCCCGGTGACCCTCTTTCGCCTGATGGCGAAGACGGTAGCGGTTGAGGCTGAGCATCCCGGTTTCCGAACTGGAAAAGAATGCCGAGCAAAGAAGCAGGAAGACCAGCAGTCCGACGAGAAAGCCGGGGTGTAAATGTTCCACGTGGCTGCCTTAGATGTGCAGGATGAATTCGCGGACGAGTTTGCTGCCGAAGTACGCCAACATCAGCAGGCAAAAGCCCGCCAGCGTCCAGCGGATGGCCTTGTAGCCGCGCCAACCCAGTTGGTGGCGACCCCAGAGCAGCAGGCCGAACACCACCCATGCCAGTACCGATAACAGAGTCTTGTGTACCAGATGCTGGGCGAACAGGTTGTCCAGAAAAATCCAGCCCGAGACCAGCGATGCGGAAAGCAGCAGCCAGCCAGCGAGCAGGAAGCCGAACAGCAGGCTTTCCATTGTCTGCAGTGGCGGGAAGTTTTTGATCAGTCCAGAGGGGTGCTTGTGCTTGAGATGATGGTCCTGCAAGAGCAGGAGCAAGGACTGGAACACGGCGATCGTCAGCATTCCATAGGCCAGGATCGACAGCAGGATGTGCGCGAGGATGCCGGGTTGTTCACTGATCGCCGGAGCCGTGCCAGACGGGGCGAATTCGGCGAAGAGCACCGTCAGGCACCCCAGCGGAAAGAGCAGTAACAGCAGGTTTTCGACCGGCATGCGGTACAGCGCGAGCAGAATCAGCAGGATCACTGCCGCGGCGATCAGGCTCGAAGCGTTGAAAAAGTCGAGATGCAGGCCGCTCGGTGACAGCAGCTGGACAAACAGGCTGACACCGTGCGCCACCAGGGCCAGCGTGCCCAGCAGCAGCAGCAGACGTTTGTCCGGCATGGTGCGTTGCACCAAGCGCAGGCCTTGGTATCCGGTGACGCCCGCATAGAGGCAGGCGGCAGCTAGGCTCGGTAGCAAAGGATGCATAGATGTTCAAAGCGGCTCGGAAAGGCGTTGAGTGTGGCACAAACGTCTGACACGCAAAAGCGCGCGGAGGCCGGTCCTTCTCACTTTGACGACATGGAAGGACTGCTGGTGGGGTCTGTTCTGGCCGGGCGCGATGAAAAGCCTGTCGATGGGGTACCGACGCAGGGTGCGCAGCTTCTATAATCGCCGCCTTCACCACATTCAGCGTGGAACGGCTCATGTTTGAAAATCTAACCGATCGCCTCTCTCAGACGCTTCGCCATGTCACCGGCAAGGCCAAGCTGACCGAAGAGAACATCAAGGACACCTTGCGTGAAGTACGCATGGCCCTGCTGGAAGCCGATGTCGCGCTGCCAGTGGTCAAGGACTTCGTTGCCCGGGTCAAGGATCGTGCGGTCGGCACCGAGGTGTCCAAGAGTCTGACGCCCGGTCAGGCGTTCGTGAAGATCGTGCGTGCCGAGCTCGAATCGCTGATGGGCGCTGCAAACGAAGACCTGGCCCTGAACGTGGCGCCGCCGGCCGTCGTGCTGATGGCGGGCCTGCAAGGTGCGGGCAAGACGACCACGGTCGGCAAGCTGGCCCGCTTCCTCAAGGAACGCAAGAAGAAGTCGGTCCTGGTGGTCTCGGCGGACGTTTACCGACCGGCTGCCATCAAGCAGCTGGAAACGCTGGCGGGTGAGGTCGGGGTGACATTCTTCCCGTCGGATACCAGCCAGAAGCCGGTCGATATCGCCCTGGCTGCGATTCGGGAGGCCAAGCTCAAGTTCATCGACGTCGTGCTGGTCGATACCGCCGGCCGCCTGGCCATCGACGCCGAGATGATGGCCGAGATCCAGGCCGTGCATGGTGCGATCAAGCCGGCGGAGACCCTTTTCGTCGTCGATGCGATGACGGGTCAGGATGCTGCAAACACCGCGCGTGCTTTCGGTGAGGCGCTACCGCTGACCGGCGTGGTGCTCACCAAGGTCGATGGCGACGCACGGGGCGGTGCGGCGCTGTCGGTGCGGCATGTCACCGGCAAACCGATCAAGTTCATCGGTATGGGTGAGAAGAGCGATGCGCTCGAGCCCTTCCATCCTGACCGGATCGCTTCCCGCATCCTGGGCATGGGCGATGTACTCAGCCTGATCGAGCAGGCCGAGCAGACCCTGGATCGCGAGAAGGCGGAGAAGCTCACCAAAAAGCTGAAGAAGGGCAAGGGGTTCGACCTCGAAGATTTCCGCGACCAGCTTCAGCAAATGAAGAACATGGGCGGCCTGGGCGGCCTGATGGACAAGCTGCCGGCCATCGGTGGGATGAATCTGTCGCAGATGGGCAACGCCCAGGGTGCGGCTGAAAAGCAGTTCAAGCAGATGGAAGCGATCATCAACTCCATGACCCCGGCCGAGCGCCGCAATCCCGATATCATCAGTGGCTCGCGCAAGCGCCGCATCGCGCTGGGGTCGGGTACCCAGGTCCAGGACATTGGTCGCCTGATCAAGCAGCACAAGCAGATGCAGAAAATGATGAAGAAGGTCACCGGCAAAGGTGGCATGGCCAAGATGATGCGCGGCATGGGTGGGATGTTCCCCGGCGGCGGGATGCCCAAGTTCTGATGGCGTTCGAATCGGCCTAAGGGCGCCGCCGGCCCGCTTGCCGCGGCCCGCGCCGGCATTTCAAAAAAGCCATTTGCAAAAGCCCGGATAATCCTTAGAATATGCGGCCTTTCGGGCCTTGGGCCCTGCATTCAGATTTGCTGTACCGACTACAGGAACGATGTTCACATGGTAACTATTCGTCTGGCCCGTGGCGGCTCCAAGAAGCGCCCTTTCTACCACCTGACCGTGACCAACAGCCGCAACCCGCGCGATGGTCGCTTCGTTGAGCGTATCGGCTTCTTCAATCCGATCGCCTCGGGTGCGGAAGTGAAGCTGTCTGTGGATCAGGAGCGTGCTGCCTACTGGCTGAGCCAGGGCGCGCAGCCGTCTGAGCGTGTTGCTCAGCTGCTGAAGGAAGCTGCCAAGGCCGCTGCCTAATTTCATGAGCGCAACGTCTGCTCCGGCCGAGGACCTGATTGTCATCGGCAAGATTGTGTCGGTGCATGGCGTGCGTGGTGACGTGAAGGTCTATTCCTTCACCGACCCGATCGACAACCTGCTCGAATACCCGCGCTGGACGCTCCGGCGAGGCGATGAAGTCAAGCAGGTTGAGCTGGCCAAGGGGCGCGTCCAGGGCAATATCCTGGTGGCGTCGCTGCAAGGACTGACGGATCGTGAGGTTGCGCGTACCTACGCCGATTTCGAAATCTGTATCGCCCGCAGCGAACTGCCTGATCTGGCCGGCGAAGAGTATTACTGGTACCAGCTTCAGGGGCTTGTGGTCATCAACCAGCTTGGGCATGTGCTCGGCCGCGTTGACCACCTGCTCGAAACCGGTGCCAACGATGTCTTGGTGGTCAAGCCGTTCGACGGCAGCCTGGATGATCGTGAGCGACTGCTGCCCTATACGGATCCTTGTGTTTTGAAGATCGATCTGGATGCGGGCGAGATGCACGTCGAGTGGGATGCGGACTTCTGAGCGACATGACGACTATGCGTGTCGAAGTGATCAGTCTGTTCCCGGACATGTTCGCGGCTATCCGTGACTATGGCATTACCAGTCGTGCGGTAAAGCAGGGGCTGCTCCAGTTGCGCTGCTGGAATCCTCGAGCCTATACCGAGGATCGGCATCAGACGGTGGATGATCGACCGTTCGGTGGCGGCCCCGGAATGGTCATGAAGATCAAGCCACTCGAGCTTGCCCTGGCGGATGCCAGACAGGCCGTTGGCGAAAAGGCGAAGGTGATCTACCTGTCGCCACAAGGGCGTCAGCTGAAACAGGCCGATGTCCGTGACCTGGCGAAGCAGGATGCATTGATCCTCATTGCGGGACGCTACGAAGGTATCGATGAGCGCTTCATCGAGGCGCATGTAGATGAGGAGTGGTCGATCGGTGACTACGTCCTGTCCGGTGGTGAGCTGCCGGCCATGGTGCTGATCGACGCTGTGACTCGGTTGCTCCCCGGAGCGTTGGGTCATGCTGATTCTGCCGAGGAGGACTCGTTTACCGACGGCCTGCTCGACTGCCCGCATTACACCCGTCCGGAGGTGTATGCGGATAAACGTGTTCCTGATGTGCTACTCAGTGGCAATCACGAACACATCCGGCGTTGGCGTTTGCAGCAGTCGCTTGGACGGACCTGGGAACGCCGCGCTGATCTTCTGGATGGCCGCTCGCTTTCTGGAGAAGAACAGAAGCTGCTGGAGGAATACATCCGCCAGCGGGACGATAGTTAACGTATCGATGGCACACCATAAGGGTGCTGCCTTAGGAGCACACAGCATGACCAACAAGATTATCCAGGCGCTCGAAGCCGAGCAGATGACCAAGGAATTGCCATCCTTCGCCCCGGGCGACACCGTCGTGGTCCAGGTCAAGGTAAAGGAAGGCGAGCGTCAGCGTCTTCAGGCGTTCGAAGGCGTCGTGATCGGCAAGCGCAACCGCGGCCTGAACAGCGCGTTCACCGTTCGCAAGATTTCCAATGGTGTTGGCGTCGAGCGTACCTTCCAGAGCTACAGCCCGATGGTCGATAGCGTCAGCGTCAAGCGTCGCGGTGATGTGCGCAAGGCCAAGCTGTACTACCTCCGCGCGCTGTCCGGCAAGGCGGCCCGCATCAAGGAAAAGCTTTCCTGATAAGTGCTTCCAGAAAAAAGCAGCCTCCGGGCTGCTTTTTTTATGCCTGGTCGACGCTGGCTGACGTCTGGCTCGGGGTGTGAAACACTGGCGCTTCCAACGCTGCGATGGATACAAATGCCTGCTCGAGATGACCCGTTGATCGACCGTTTTCTGGATGCCCTGTGGCTGGAAAAAGGACTTGCGGAGAATACGCGCCAGGCCTATCGAAGCGATCTGGCCCTGTTCAATGGCTGGCTCGACGAGCGGGGCGTGCGGCTGGCTGATGCGGGGCGTGATGTGATCCTTGATCACCTGGCGTGGCGCCTGCACAACGCTTACAAGGCGCGTTCGACGGCGCGCTTGCTGTCCGGCTTGCGGGGTTTCTATCGTTTCCTCGTGCGTGAGGGGCTGGTCGCTATCGACCCGACGTTGCAGGTGGACTTGCCGCGGCTCGGGCGGCCGCTGCCCAAGGCCATGTCCGAGGCCGACGTCGAGGCGCTACTGGCCGCGCCGGATCTGGGCGATCCCCTTGGGCTTCGGGATCGTGCAATGCTCGAAGTCCTGTATGCATGCGGGCTTCGGATCACTGAACTGATTAGTCTCACGCTGGAACAGGTCAATCTGCGGCAAGGGGTATTGCGTACGTTCGGCAAGGGCAGCAAGGAACGGTTGGTGCCGCTGGGCGAGGAGGCGAACCACTGGCTGGAGCGTTACCTGCGCGATGCAAGGCGGGAATTGCTGGGGGCAAAGATCGGCGACGTGGTGTTTCCCAGTCAGCGTGGCGACCAGATGACCCGGCAAACGTTCTGGTACCGCATAAAGCTGCACGCGAAAGCGGCGGGTGTCACCGCTTCGATTTCCCCGCACACTTTGCGGCATGCATTTGCCACTCATCTGCTTAACCATGGTGCGGATCTTCGCACCGTGCAGATGTTGCTGGGCCATAGTGACCTGTCGACGACGCAAATCTATACCCATGTCGCGCGCGCGCGCCTGCAGGCGCTGCATGCGCAGCATCACCCCCGCGGCTAGTTGCCAACCGGATCATATCCGCAGCGGGCGCGCTGCGTGGGGGGTGGGCCCTATGGTACGCTGCCGACTTTCCTTGATCGATGTCGCCAGGAGACTCCATGCGCGTGATGCGTCTTATCGCTGCCGTTAGCTTTGGGCTCGCCAGCTCTTTCGTGCTGGCCGCCGACGCGGAACAGGCGATCCGTGATTCACTGAATGCGATACAGCCCGACATGCCCATCGAGGCCATCGCGGAGAGCCCAATGCCGGGCGTCTATCAGGTCCAGCTCAAGGGTGGGCGTCAGCTGTATGCCAGCGCGGATGGACAATTTCTCATTCAGGGCTACATGTACCAGTTCAAGGACGGTCAGGCGACCAATCTGACCGAACAGGCGCAAAGTCGCTCCGTCGCGAAGGCGATCGAGGCCGTGCCGACTAGCGAGATGGTGGTGTTCGCACCGGAGAATCCCAAGGCGCACATCACCGTTTTCACCGACACCGATTGCGGTTACTGCCAGAAGCTTCACAGCGAAGTGCCGGAGCTCAACCGGCGAGGCATCGAGGTTCGCTACATGGCCTTCCCGCGTCAGGGCATGGGCAGCCATGGCGCCAACACGTTGACAAGCGTCTGGTGTGCGAAAGACCGCCAGGCGGCGATGAACAAGGCCAAGGCGCGCGAAGACGTGCCGGCAGCCTCTTGCGACAATCCAGTGGCCAAGCAGTACGAGCTGGGTCAGCTCATCGGTGTGCAGGGTACGCCCGCAATCGTCTTGTCCGACGGCCAGATGATTCCCGGTTACCAGCCCGCCCCACAGCTGGCCGAGTTGGTGCTTCAGGCCAAGTGATCGTCCGGCGATAGATCTTCTGGCGCCTTCGCCTCCCTCCGTTGGGAACTGTCGCGCTCGCTGCGTTCAAAGCAGAAACTCAGACGGTGGAGGCGAACATGAAGCTCGAAGGGTCCTGTCATTGCAAGGCGGTCCGATTCTCGCTCGAATCGGCAGAGCCTTATCCGTTCATGCGCTGCTACTGCTCGATTTGTCGTAAGACAGCGGGTGGTGGCGGCTATGCGATCAACCTTGGCGGAGATGCGCGCACGTTGCAGGTCGAGGGGCGCGAGCATCTCAGTATCTACCAGGCAAGGATCACCAACGACGCGGGCGAAACTCGGATCAGTGATGGCCAGCGGCATTTTTGCAAGCACTGCGGCAGTGCGCTCTGGTTGTGGGATCCCAACTGGCCCGAACTGGTCCACCCGCATGCGTCGGCCATCGATACCGACCTGCCTGTGCCTCCGGAATCGACGCATCTGATGCTCGCGTCCAAGGCATCCTGGGTTCAGCCTCAGCTTGGGCCGGACGACCGTTGTTTCGAGCGCTACCCTGACGAATCCCTGGCGCAGTGGCATCAGCGGCTCGGGCTGCAGGACAAGGCCTGATGACCCCACGGTCATTAGTCTAGAGGGAGATTTGACTAAACCCTGTGCGCTTCGTAATGTGCGACTCTTTTGTTCGGCCGCAGTATCCGGTCGTTCGCTGGAAGGGGGAGTGCAGCTTGAAACCGGTGAAAGTTGGCATCTGTGGGTTGGGAACGGTCGGCGGCGGCACCTTTAACGTGCTCACGCGCAATGCCGCGGAAATTGCCCGTCGCGCAGGTCGTGGCATCGAAGTCGCCCAGATAGCTGCTCGCCGCATCAACCCCAAGTGCGATACCGGTGACATTCCCATCACTGCCGATGTGCTCGAGGTGGCCTGCAATCCGGAAATCGACATCGTTGTCGAGTTGATCGGGGGTTACACGCTGGCCCGCGACCTGGTGCTGCAGGCGATCGACAACGGCAAGCATGTGGTCACTGCGAACAAGGCGCTAATCGCCGTGCATGGCAACGAAATCTTCGCCAAGGCCCGTGAAAGAGGCGTTATCGTTGCGTTCGAGGCTTCGGTCGCAGGCGGCATTCCGATTATCAAGGCAATCCGTGAAGGCCTGGCGGGCAACCAGATCAACTGGCTGGCCGGCATCATCAATGGCACCGGCAACTTCATCCTGACCGAGATGCGCGAGAAAGGTCGCACGTTCGAAGACGTTCTCAAGGAAGCCCAGGAGCTCGGTTATGCCGAGGTTGACCCGACGTTCGACGTCGAAGGCATCGATGCGGCGCACAAGCTCACCATTCTTGCCTCTATCGCGTTCGGCATCCCCCTGCAGTTCGACAAGGCCTACACCGAGGGCATCTCCCGCCTGACCACAGCCGACGTCAACTATGCCGAGGCGCTGGGCTATCGCATCAAGCACTTGGGCGTCGCACGTAGCACCGCTGCTGGTATCGAGTTGCGCGTGCACCCGACGCTGATTCCTGCCGACCGGCTGATCGCCAACGTCAATGGGGTGATGAATGCCGTGATGGTCAACGGCGATGCCGTTGGCTCGACCCTCTACTATGGGGCGGGTGCCGGGATGGAGCCGACCGCGTCCGCCGTGGTCGCGGATCTGGTGGACGTCGCCCGCGCGCTGACCACCGATCCGAACAACCGCGTACCGCACCTGGCGTTTCAGCCCGATTCGCTGTCGGCTCACCCGATTCTGCCGATCGGCGCCTGCGAGAGTGCGTACTACCTGCGGATCCAGGCCAAGGATCATCCCGGCGTGCTGGCCCAGGTAGCGACGATCCTGTCGGAGCGAGGCATCAATATCGAGTCGATCATGCAAAAGGAAGTCGAGGAGCATGACGGCTTGGTGCCAGTGATTCTGGTGACACACCGTGTGGTCGAACAGCGCATCGACGATGCCATCGCCGCGCTTGAATCGCTGGATGACGTGGTCGGCAAGGTTGTCCGTATCCGCGTCGAGCAATTGGCTTGAGGCTGAAGGCTGAACGACAACGCTCTTCGGCCAGTCCTTCAACCTTCGATGCCCTTATCGGCTTTTGAGGCTTTATCAATGCGCTACATCAGTACCCGCGGCCAGGCACCGGCCCTGAACTTCGAAGACGTGCTGCTGACCGGGTTGGCCAGCGACGGTGGTCTCTACGTACCGGAAAACCTGCCGCGGTTCACGGTCGAGGAAATCGCGTCCTGGGCCGGATTGCCGTATCACGAGTTGGCCTTCAAGGTGATGCGCCCCTTCGTCGCCGGTAGCATCTCCGACGCCGATTTCAAACAGATTCTGGAGGACACCTACGGGGTCTTCGCCCACAGCGCGGTGGCGCCGCTGCGCCAGCTCGCCGGCAATGAGTGGGTGCTGGAACTGTTCCATGGCCCGACCCTGGCCTTCAAGGATTTCGCGCTGCAGTTGCTGGGGCGTCTGCTGGATCATGTGCTGGCCAAGCGGGGCGAGCGGGTAGTGATCATCGGTGCCACGTCCGGTGACACCGGCTCGGCGGCAATCGAAGGCTGCCGGCGTTGCGAGAACGTCGATATCTTCATCCTGCACCCGCACAACCGCGTCTCCGAGGTGCAGCGTCGCCAGATGACCACCATCCTGGGCGACAACATCCACAACATCGCCATTGAGGGCAATTTCGACGATTGCCAGGAGATGGTGAAAGACAGCTTCGCCGATCAGGGTTTCCTCAAAGGCACGCGCCTGGTGGCGGTCAACTCGATCAATTGGGCGCGGATCATGGCCCAGATCGTTTACTACTTCCACGCAGCCCTGCAGCTCGGAGGACCGGCGCGCTCGGTGGCGTTCTCGGTGCCGACAGGCAACTTCGGAGATATTTTCGCCGGTTACCTGGCGCGCAACATGGGCCTGCCGGTCAGCCAGCTCATCGTTGCCACCAACCGCAACGACATCCTGCACCGCTTCATGAGCGGCAACCGCTACGACAAGGACACGCTGCATCCCTCCCTGTCGCCGTCGATGGACATCATGGTGTCGTCCAATTTCGAGCGTCTGTTGTTCGACCTTCATGGCCGCAACGGTGCCGCCATCGCCGAGCTGATGAGCGGATTCAGGGCCAGCGGCAAACTCTCGGTCGAAGAAGAGCGCTGGGTCGAGGCGCGCCGACTGTTCGACTCGCTGGCTGTCGATGACGAACAGACCTGCAAGACGATCGCGGAGGTCTTCGCGGCGACGGGCGAACTGCTGGATCCGCACACTGCGATCGGCGTACATGCTGCGCGTGAGTGTCGCCGCAGCCTTGCCACGCCGATGGTGACGCTCGGTACGGCCCACCCGGTCAAGTTCCCCGAAGCGGTCGAGAAGGCAGGTGTGGGTAAGGCGCTCGAACTGCCCGCGCATCTTGCCGACCTGTTCGAGCGCCCGGAGCGCTGCACCGTGCTGAAGAATGACCTGAAAACCATGCAAGCATTCGTCAGCGAACATGGGAACCGAGGCAAGCCGCTGTAAACCAGCGGTAGCAACAAAAAAGGCCAGTCGCGTGACTGGCCTTTTTCTTGTGGCGGGGCGACGCGGATACTATTCGTCGAATTCTTCCCAGCCACCCATTTCCCTCCACCGATTGACGATGCCGCAGAACAGTTCGGCCGTCTTTTCGGTGTCGTACCGTGCAGAGTGCGCTTCGCGTCCATCGAAGTCGATGCCGGCGGCCTGGCAGGCTTTCGCGAGGACGGTCTGACCGTAGGCGAGGCCGGCCAGCGTCGCGGTGTCGAAACTGGAGAACGGATGGAAGGGGTTGCGTTTGATGTCGCAGCGAGCGATGGCGGCGTTCAGAAAGCCGAGGTCGAAGCTGCTGTTATGACCGACCAGGATGGCGCGCTTGCAGCCGGCTGATTTCACGGCCTTGCGCACGCTGCGGATGATCTCGTTCATCGCCTGCGCCTCGGGGACCGCCATGCGCAGCGGGTGGTCGAGCTTGATCCCGGTGAACTCCAGCGCGGCGGGTTCGATATTGGCGCCGACGAAGGGTTCCACGCGGAAGAACAGCGTGTCCTGTGGATAGAGCAGGCCTTGTTCGTCCATGCCGATGGTTACCGCGGCGATCTCAAGCAGAGCGTCCGTTGCGCAATTGAAGCCGCCACACTCCACGTCGACCACCACCGGAAGGAAGCCACGGAATCGGTTGGCCATGGGTGAGCGGGGCTTGCCGGACGGGTTGCTCTCGAGTTCGTCGTCGAACTGGTCGTCGCTCATGAGCGGGGCTCCAGACGCCACTGCAGCGTTTCGCCCGCGCGCAGCGGGACGACGACGTGTTCGCCGAAGGGCAGACTGGCGGGAACACTCCAGGACTCGCGCACCAGCGTGATGGTCTCGGTGTTGCGGGGCAGGCCATAGAAGTCCGCGCCGAAGTGGCTGGCGAATGCCTCCAGGCGATTCAGTGCACCACGCTGCTCGAACGCTTCGGCGTAGAGTTCAATGGCTGCGAAGGCGGTGTAGCAGCCGGCACAACCGCAGGCGTTCTCCTTCGCGTGCTGGGCGTGCGGCGCCGAGTCGGTTCCGAGGAAGAACTTCGGATTGCCGCTGGTCGCTGCGTCGAGCAGGGCTTCCTGATGCGTGTTGCGCTTGAGAATCGGCAGGCAGAAGAAATGCGGGCGAATCCCGCCCACCAGCATGTGGTTGCGGTTGTACAGCAGGTGATGGGCGGTGATCGTGGCGCCTACGTTATTGCCGGCGGCCTGGACGAACTGGACGGCATCGCGCGTGGTGATGTGTTCGAACACGACTTTCAGCGTCGGGAACCGCTCGGTCACACGGCTCAGTTGCTCATCGATAAAGCATTTCTCGCGATCGAAGATGTCGATCTCGGCGCGTGTGACCTCGCCATGTACCAACAGCGGCAGGCCGACCTCGGCCATGGTTTCGAGTACAGGGAAGATATTGTCGATCCGCGTGACGCCCGAGGCCGAGTTGGTCGTCGCGCCGGCCGGGTAGAGCTTGGCGGCGAAGACATAACCACTTGCCTTGGCGGTGCGGATCTCTTCAGGTTGGGTCGCATCGGTGAGGTACAGCACCATGAGCGGCTCGAACTGGCTGCCGTCCGGGCGGGCAGCAAGGATGCGCTGACGATACCCCTGCGCTTCGTTGGCATTGCGAACCGGTGGGACCAGGTTTGGCATGATGATGGCGCGCGCGAACTGGCGCGCGGCGTCTGCCACGGTGTGCGGCAGCGCTGCGCCGTCGCGCAGGTGGATGTGCCAATCGTCGGGGCGCAGGAGAGTCAGTCGGTCGGACATGCGGGGTTCCAAGGCGGTAAAACGTGCAGGAATGCTACCGGAATCGCAGAAAAAAATCGCCGCAGGCTCGGCGCCAAGCCTGGCGTGCTCGCGCTGTGCCTTGCGCCAGGGTGGTCCGGGGCGGTTCAAGTTTCCGGCGTCGGCACCGATACCTCCCTTGAATGTTCAGCCCATCGTGGAGCCTCTTGTGCGCCTGCGTCTTCTAGTTCTGGCCTGCCTGTTGGCCCCGTCGGCCAACGCCATTACCTTCCAGACCCGTCTGGAAAATGCGCAGTGGCAAGTCGAAGGCGATCAGTTCGAATGCCGCCTGAGCCAGGCCATCGCCGGCTTCGGCAAGGGCGAATTCGTCCGGCGCGCCGGCGAGCAGCCGACCTTTCGTCTGCAGTCCCCTGATCGCTGGTTCGGCACCGGGGCGGCCACGTTGTTGGCGGCTGCCGCGCCCTGGCAACCCGAGCGCAATGATCTGAACCTCGGCGTGGTCTCGGTGGCCGGTGGCGATATCCCGTTCAATAGTTCGCAGCTGCAGGCCGGGCGCCTGCTGACGGGCCTGCTCGAAGGGCGCAGCCCGGTCATTCGCCATCGAACCTTGCAGGGTGGTGATGCGCTCGAGGTGCGCCTGCTGCCGGCGCGATTCGGCAAGGCCTACGAAGATTTCAGGGTCTGCACGACCAAGTTGCTGCCGGTCAATTTCGAGCAGATCCGCCAGTCGCAGATCGGTTTCCCCGCGGGTGATATCGCGCTGGACGCGCTTGGACAGGCGAAGCTCGACATCATCCTGCAATTTCTCAAGGCCGATCCGAGCGTCAATGTCATCCAGCTCGACGGGCACTCGGACAACAGCGGCAATCGGCTGACCAACCGCGACCTGTCACGGCGTCGAGCACTTTCTGTCGAGGCCTACCTGATCGCCAATGGTGTGCCGAAGGAGCAGATCACCGTGCGCTTCCACGGTGAGCGCTATCCGCTGGTGCCCAACAGCAGCGAGGCCAATCGCGCCAAGAATCGTCGCGTCACCCTGCGGCTCGACCGAGGGCCAGCCGCCGTATCGGCCACAGCGGCGCCGACAGCGCCAGCATCCTGAGGCCAGTCGGGCCCGTGCCCCTGTAAAAGGGGCGTCGCGACCAGTAGAATTGCCGCTTTCCTTCAATCCCGGGAGTGGATGGCAATGGCCGACGTAAAGAAGGTAGTCCTGGCGTATTCCGGTGGCCTGGACACCTCGGTGATCCTCAAGTGGCTGCAAGACACCTATGACTGCGAAGTAGTGACCTTCACCGCCGATCTCGGCCAGGGCGAGGAAGTCGAGCCAGCCCGTGCCAAGGCCCAGGCCATGGGCGTCAAGGAAATCTACATTGACGACCTGCGCGAAGAGTTCGTTCGCGACTTCGTCTTCCCGATGTTCCGTGCCAATACCATCTACGAAGGCGAGTATCTGCTGGGTACCTCCATCGCCCGTCCGCTTATCGCCAAACGCCTGATCGAGATCGCCAACGAAACCGGCGCCGACGCCATCTCCCATGGCGCCACCGGCAAGGGCAACGATCAAGTGCGCTTCGAGCTCGGCGCGTACGCGCTCAAGCCGGGCGTGAAGGTGATCGCGCCCTGGCGCGAGTGGGACCTGCTCTCGCGCGAGAAGCTGATGGACTACGCTGCCAAGCACGAGATCCCGATCGAGCGTCACGGCAAGAAGAAGTCGCCATACTCGATGGACGCCAATCTGCTGCACATCTCCTACGAGGGTGGCGTGCTGGAAGACACCTGGACCGAGCACGAAGAGGACATGTGGCGCTGGACCAAGTCTCCGGAAGCCGCACCGGACACCCCGACATACATCGAGCTGACCTACCGCAAGGGTGACATCGTCGCCATCGACGGCAAGGAGATGACCCCGGCCCAGGTACTGACCTACCTGAACAAGGTCGGTGGCGAGAACGGCATCGGCCGCCTGGACATCGTCGAGAACCGCTACGTCGGCATGAAGTCGCGCGGCTGCTATGAAACCCCCGGCGGCACCATCATGCTCAAGGGCCATCGCGCCATCGAGTCGATCACCCTGGATCGCGAAGTGGCCCATCTGAAAGACGAGTTGATGCCCAAATACGCCAGCCTGATCTACAACGGCTACTGGTGGAGTCCGGAGCGCAGCATGCTGCAGCAGATGATCGACGCCTCCCAGGTCAATGTGAACGGTGTGGTGCGCCTGAAGCTCTACAAGGGCAACGTTATCGTCGCGGGCCGCAAGTCCGACGATTCGCTGTTCGACGCCAACATCGCGACCTTCGAGGATGATGCTGGGGCCTACGACCAGGCCGATGCCGGTGGCTTCATCAAGCTCAATGCACTGCGCATGCGCATCGCTGCGAACAAGGGTCGGACGCAGTTCTGATCCTAAGCCCGAGCCCCAGGGCTTGCTGCTTCAGGGCCAGACGCCGTGCTGGCCCATCCAGGCCCCGGTCACAAGCCGGGGCTTGTCATTAGCCAAGAGGAGAATATCGATGAGGCTGCTGCATACCATGCTGCGGGTGGGTGACATGGAGCGATCCATCGCCTTCTACACCGAGGTGCTGGGCATGACCCTGTTGCGCCGCAAGGACTACCCCGAGGGCAAGTTCACCCTGGCTTTCGTAGGCTATGGTGACGAGGCGCACAACAGCGTGATCGAGCTGACCCATAACTGGGGCGTCGACACCTATGACCTGGGTAATGGCTACGGCCATATCGCTTTGGAGGTCGAGGATGTCTACAAGGCCTGTGAGGACATCCGCTCGCGTGGCGGCAAGATCACACGCGAGCCCGGTCCGATGAAGCACGGCTCGAGCATTCTGGCGTTCATCGAGGATCCGGACGGCTACAAGGTGGAGCTGTTGTCACCTTCACGTAACGACTGATCCGCGAGACGAAAAAGCCCCGGTTCGACCGGGGCTTTTCGCAGCGACATCAGGGATCAGATATCGAAGTCGAAATCGTTGAGTTGCTTTTGCAGCCTGCGTTCTTCGAGCAGGTTGTCGATGATGCGGCGCTTGGTCAGGTTGGTCTTGGCGACTTCGACCGGAGCGTCGGTAGTATCGTCTTCGTCATCGCTGACGAAGTCGTCTTCAATCTGAATATCTTCTTTCTCGGACACTTGTCTGTACTCCACGGCAAAGGCGCGCTGATGGCGCACCTTATAGCGGCAAAAAATCGGCCCGTAAAAAAGATTTTTTCAATCGTACGATAGATTTCCAGAGCGCCTGCTCAATCGTCAGAGGTCTTGTGCTTGTACTCGCAAAGGTCCTCGATCCGGCAGCTTCCGCACTGCGGCTTGCGGGCTTTGCAGACGTAGCGTCCATGCAGGATCAGCCAGTGGTGGGCGTCGAGCAGATACTCCTTAGGTACGAACTTGACGAGCTTGCGCTCGACGTCCAATACGTTCTTGCCCGGTGCGATGTTGGTGCGGTTGGCTACCCTGAAGATATGGGTGTCGACTGCCATTGTGAACTGACGAAAGGCGGTGTTGAGCACGACGTTCGCGGTCTTGCGGCCAACCCCAGGTAGGGCTTCGAGCGCTTCCCGGTTGTCCGGCACCTGGCTGCCGTGCCGTTCGATGAGGAGGCGGCAGGTCTCCAGCACGTTCTTTGCCTTGCTGGGATACAGACCGATGGTCTTGATGTAGCTGCACAATCCCTCATAGCCCAGCGCGTAGATGGCCTCTGGCGTATTGGCGACGGGGTAGAGCTTGGCGGTGGCCTTGTTGACCCCGACATCTGTCGCCTGTGCCGAGAGGATCACAGCGATCAGGAGTTCGAAGGGAGTGCTGTAGGCCAGCTCGGTCTTGGGTTCGGGGTTGTCTTCGTGAAAGCGGCGGAAGATCTCCCGGCGTTTTTCAGCATTCATCGAAACGGCTCCAGGCGCTGAAGGGTCGCGAGGGAAGGCGAAGAGGCGGGTGCGGGTTGGGCCGACGGGGTTGCGCCACTGTCGCTGGCGTTTCGAGCATCACTCGATCACGCCCGTCACACGTACACGTCGGCTTTGCGTTGGCATGTCCGGTTGGCTGGCCCTGGCGCGTTCGGCCAATCGCTCGTCGATGCGGTTTTTCAGCGCGATCAACAGGCCGAGCACGATGAAGGCACCCGGCGGCAGGATGGCAAGCAGGAAGCCCTTGTAGTCACTCACCAGGGTGATCTGCCAATCGGCGGCCACGGGTCCGAACAGCAGCTGCATGTTGGCGAAGAGCGCACCGGTACCAATCAGCTCGCGCGCGCCGCCCAGCACCAGCAGCACCAGGGCGAAACCCATCCCCATCATCAGGCCGTCTAGGCCAGCGACCAGCGGGTTGTGCTTGGCGGCAAAACCGTCGGCACGACCGAGAATCACGCAGTTGGTGGTTATCAACGGGATGAAGATGCCGAGGATCTGGTAGAGCTCGTAGGTGTAGGCCTGCATCAGCAGTTCGATACAGGTCGTCAGCGCGGCGATGATCATGACGAAGGCCGGCAGGCGCACCGCGGTATTCACCACACCCCTTACCAGCGATACGGCAATGTTCGAGCAGAGCAGCACCATGGCGGTTGCCAACCCAAGCCCGAGCGCGTTGACGGCCGAGTTGCTGACGCCCAGCAGCGGGCAGAGGCCAAGTAGCTGAACCAGCGCCGGGTTGTTCTTCCACAGGCCGTTGATGCTCAGTTCACCAAAACTGGGGTTGCTCATCGGGTTTCATCTCCCTGAGGGCGCGGTGTGGCGGCCCGGCTGTCGTCGCGGGCCCCCGCATCCCCGGCGCGGCTATGCGTGGTCACTTCGTCGGGCTGCGCCTCGTCCTGCAGGGCCTGCTCGGCCGTGACGGGGCGGGTCGTGGCCTGAAGGAGTGCCTGCTTGTTGGCGTCGAAATACCGCAGGGCGCGGTGCACGGCGCCGACCACGGCGCGCGGGGTGATGGTCGCCCCGGCGAACTGATCGAAGTCGCCGCGGTCCTTTTTCACCGCCCAACCAGCATCGCCCGGATCGGCCAGGGACCGATCCTCGAAGCTGCGGATCCAGGGGCTCTTGGCCAGTTCGATCTTGTCGCCCAGCCCCGGTGTCTCCCGGTGCGACAGGACGCGAACGCCGGCGATACGCCCGTCGGCGCGAATGCCTACCAGCAGTTGGATGGCCCCACTGTAGCCGTCTGGCGCGATGGCCTGGAGGATCACCGCGCTCGGCTGGCCGTCCTTCATTGCGATATAGGCGGGCAGCGGATTGCGAGTGCCCAGCAGCGGGTCGTGCAGCTCGAGGGCGTTATCCAGCAGCTGGTTGTCATAGCTGTCTCTCGGCAAGACCTCGTTGAGGGCACGTAGTTGCGCCGCCCGCTCGGACGACTGGATGCGCTCGGCAGTGAACTGCTGCAGCAGTGTCACGCCGCCCACGGTAACGATGGCGAACAGGCCGAGCACCAGGCTGTTCTTGAACATCGAGCGGCTGATTTCCGGGAGCATCATGTCATTCGCCCAGCTTGAAGCCGCGCTCGGCCTTTCGATGTCCGTAGGTGCGCGGGCGCGTGTAGTAGTCGATGGTCGGTGCGCAGAGGTTCATCAAGAGCACGGCAAAGGCCACGCCGTCCGGATAACCGCCCCAGGCGCGGATCACGTACACCAGGACGCCCACGCCCGCGCCGAAGATCAACCGGCCACGTGTACTGGTAGCACCGCTGACCGGATCGGTGACGATGAAGAAGGCGCCAAGCATGGTGGCGCCGCTGAGCAGGTGAAACAGCGGTGAACCATGGCTGTCGGAGCCCGAGCCATTCCAGAACACCAGGCTCATCAGCGCGAGCGCCGCAAGCATGCCCACAGGGGCGTGCCAGCTGAACAGGCGCTTGTGCAGCAGAAAGAGCCCTCCGGCCAGAAAGGCCAGGTTGACCACTTCCGAGCCGATGCCGCCGAAATGACCGAACGCCGGATTGGCCCAGAGTTCGTCGATGGTCAGGCTGTTGTTCACCTTGAGCACATCGAGCGCGGTGGCCTGCGCCCAGCCGTCCGGGAGCGAAGTGACACCCAGGATATGTTGCAGCCCGGCACCAAGGCCTACGGCGTGGGGGATCGGCCAGGTGGTCATTTCCACCGGGAAGGACACCAGTACCACGACGTAGCCGATCATGGCCGGATTGAAGGGGTTCTGCCCGAGCCCGCCGTAGAGCTGCTTGCCCAGGAGGATCGCAAAGGCCGTGGCGATCAGCGTCAGCCACCACGGGGAGTAGGGCGGCAAGGCCAGCGCAAGCAACACGGCGGTGACCAGTGCGCTGCCGTCGCGCAGGAAGAAGCCGACAGGACGTTGACGAAGCTTGAGCACGCCGGCTTCGCAGGCGAGTGCAACCGCACTGGCCCAGATCAGGTTGATCAGCGTGCCGGCGCCGTAGATCCAGGTCAGCGCAGCTACTCCGGGTAGCGTCGCGGCAAGGACCTGCAGCATCACACGCTGCGTGCGATTGCTGCCTGTGGTATGCGGTGAGGTGATGCGTGGCAGGGCCATTGGCTCTCCGTGAGTCCTCGAGGGCGCCGCGTTGCAGAGCACGGCGCCCGTGGTGACAGCGTCAGGGACGCTGCGCCTTACGAATGGGTGTGTTCCTGTAGTTTGCGCTCGGCTTCCTCGAGTCGCGCCCTGGCTGAGTCGATGGCCTGTGCCTCGCTCTCGGCGTCGCGCTCGAGCTTGCGCAGGTCGGCGCGGGCAAAGGCGAGCTCGGTCTTGAGCGCGCGGGTCTGCTCGTCCACCGGACGCTTCTCGGTACGTATACGTTCTGGTACGGGTTTGCCGCAGCTATCCTCGGCGTCATGCAAGGCCTGCTCAGCCGCCGACAGAGCCGCGCGCAAGTCGGCCAGCTGGGCTTCGTCGGCGCCTGCCTTTTCTGCCTTCTTCAATTCGGCGCGCTTCATCGCCAGCTCGATCTTGGCCTTCTTCAGTGCTTCGGTTCCGGGTGTCGCAGCAGGCTTGCCAGCGGCTGGTGCGGCTTCGGCCAGGGTTGCCTCGACGGCGGTCAGTTGAGCCTGCAGGCGGGCGAATTCGGCGTCCTGGCTGGCGTCTCGAGAATCCAGCTTTTCCAACTTGCGCACCTGGGCGCGCAGCATGGCGGCTTCGATCTTGGCCTTCTTCTGCGCGTCGTCGCCTGGCTGGGCTGGCGCTGGAGGGATTTCAGCCGCTGTCGCTTGCTCCAGAGCGGCCTGAGCCTTGGCAGCCACTTCCCGTAGCGTGGCGACCTGTTGTTCCAGATCGGCTGTGGCATGGGCGGTCAGTTGCTTTTCCGCTTTCTTCAGCGCGACCTGGGCCATGCTGGCCTCGATCTTGAGTTTCTTCTGCTGCTCCGTTAGCCCGGCCTTCTGCACCTGGGGGGCCGGATCGTCCTGGCTGGGCACCGAACGCGTCTCCGCCTGCGCGGCCTTGGCTCGCGCGGCCCGTTCTGCTCGCGCCTTGCGATCGGCCTCCTTCTGCTCTTCGGCGCGGCGCAGGCGTTCCTGGCGCCACTCGAAGCGCTGGCGGGAGTGTTCGGCCTTCTGCTGCTTTTGCTCCAGCGCACGAATCTGGCCCTTGGCGGCACGGTAGTACTGCACCAGCGGAATGCTCGACGGGCAAACGTAGGCGCAGGCGCCGCATTCAATGCAGTCGAAGAGGTTATAGGCCTTGAGCTGATCGTGCTCCTGCCCGAGCGCGAAGAAGTGCAGTTGCTGGGGCAGCAGGGAAGCCGGACAGGCCTCGGCGCACTCGCCGCAGCGGATGCAGGGTAATGCGGCTGGCGGTGGCGGCAGTTCCGCCAGGGTAGCGGCGAGCAGGCAATTGGTGGTTTTGACCAGCGGTACCTCAAGCGATGGCAGCGTGAAGCCCATCATGGGGCCACCCATGATCAGGCGATTCAGCTTGTGGTGATCCAGCCCGGCAAGGGTCAGCAGATCCGCGACCGGCGTGCCGATCAAGGCCTCCACGTTCATCGGACGCGCCAGAGCCTCCCCGGTCAAGGTGGTGATGCGGGAAATCAGCGGCCGGCCCAGCAGGACGGCATCATGAATGGCAACGCAGGTCCCGACGTTCTGGCATAGCACCCCGATGTCAGCCGGCAGGCCTCCGCTGGGTACTTCTGCGCCCGTAAGTATCTGGATCAGTTGTTTCTCACCCCCTGAGGGGTATTTGGTCGGCATCACCCTGAGGCCATAGGTGCGCTCGCCCAGCGCCTCGCGCACGGCAGCGACGGCTTCCGGCTTGTTGTCCTCGATACCGATCAACACCTGTTCGGGCCGAATCAGGTGAGCGAGGATGTCGATGCCGATCACCAGCGCCTGTGCCTTTTCGCGCATCAGCAGGTCATCGGCAGTGATGTAGGGTTCGCATTCGGCCCCGTTGATGATCAAGGTCCGGATAGGTTGCGCCGGGGCTCCACTCAGTTTGACCGCGGTCGGAAAGCCCGCGCCGCCGAGTCCGGCAATCCCGGCCTCGCGAATTCGCTCAAGCAGGTCGTCGGCCTGCAGTAGCCGGAAATCGGCGATTGGCCGCAGCGGTGCCCACGCATCCTCGCCATCGCTCTCGATCACGATGGCGTCGGCCAGCATCCCCGAGACATGCGGGTAGGGCTGTGGGCCGATGAAGCTGACGATGCCCGAGGTGGGTGCATGCACCGGCGCGCTGACGTAGCCAGTTGCCTCGGCGATCTTCTGCCCCTTGAGCACCCGGTCACCCACACCGACGCAGGGCTCGGCCGCGCCACCCAGATGCTGGGACAGCGGCACGATGAGCTGCCTTGGCAGGGGCGGATGCTGGATTGGCGTGCGGTTGGATAGCGTTTTGCGCTCCGGAGGATGAATGCCGCCGTGGATGTCCCAGAGAGTTGCTGCGTTCATGCGGCGCGCTCCCGGTCACTGGCGATCAAGCGGCCCGGCGCCAGCGGGCGCTCCCAGTTCCAGCCTTGCAGCGGTTTGCCCAGTTCCACCATGTCGATGCAATCCACCGGGCAGGGCTCGACGCAAAGATCGCAACCGGTGCACTCGGAAATGATCACGGTGTGCATCTGTTTCGCCGCACCGAGGATCGCGTCGACCGGACAGGCCTGAATGCACTTGGTACAGCCGATGCACTCGGCTTCGCGGATGTAAGCCACTCGCGGGGGGAGCTCGCCTTCCGCGGCATCGAGAGGTTCCGGCTCGACATCGAGCAGGTCGGCCAATGCCTGGATGGTCGCCTCGCCACCGGGTGGGCATTTGTTGATCTTGTCCCCTCCGGCGATGGCCTCGGCGTACGGCTTGCACCCGGGATAGCCACATTGGCCGCATTGCGTCTGCGGCAGCAGCGCGTTGATCTGCTCGGCAATCGGATCGCCCTCGACGCGAAAACGCACCGCCGCGAAACCGAGGATCGCGCCGCACACCAGGCACAAGGCCAGTAAGGCCAGGACTGCAACCAGCACGGCGCTCATAGCTTGATCAGCCCGGAAAAGCCCATGAAGGCCAGCGACATCAGGCCGGCCGTGATCATGCCGATGGCAGCGCCCTGGAACGCGCGAGGGACGTCGGCGATGGCGATGCGCTCACGCATGGCGGCGAACAGCACCAACACCAGTGAAAAGCCCAGGCCAGCAGCGAAACCGTTGGCTGTCGCGGTGAGGAAGGTGAACTCGGCCTTGTTGGCGTTGAGCAGCGCCACGCCGAGGACGATGCAGTTGGTGGTGATCAAAGGCAGGAAGATGCCGAGCACCCTATAGAGCAGTGGGCTGGTCTTGTTCACGACCATCTCTGTGAATTGCACCACCACGGCGATCACCAGGATGAAGCTGATGGTGCGCAGAAATTCCAGATCCAGCGGTTGCAGCACGTAGCGCTGAACCAGATAACTGCACATGGCCGCCAAGGTCAGCACAAAGGTGGTGGCCAGCGAAAGGCCGATGGCCGTTTCGATCTTCCTGGAGACACCCATGAACGGGCACAGCCCGAGAAACTGCACGAGCACGAAGTTATTGACCAGAATGGCGCTAACCATGATCAGGGCAAGTTCGGTCATTGAGGGGTTCCTGTGGCGCTCGCGCTGAGCCCTAGGCTAAAAGCCCGCTATTATCGGGGAACCGCTGTCAGCCATACAAGCCGCGGCGGCCAGCGGCTGACATATATGGAAAAGAACCGGTGGTCCGCCCCTTTCGAGTTCGGCCGCGACCTGTGGTCTGATGCGAGGAGGCCGTCGCCCGCTGCGCCGGCCATGGGAGGTGTTCGATGAACATTCGAATGATGCTGGTCGCGGTAGGCCTGGGATTGGCAACCCAGGCATCGGCGGACTCACGTGGGGGCGTCTGGGTCTATCAGCCGGATGGAGGAAGTTACCGGGTGGAGTCGGGGCCTCGTGTCTACGACCCCCGCAGCCCGTACTCCAATTTTCCTCAGTATCGGCAGAACCTGCCGCCGCGCATGCAGGGGCAACTGCCCCCGCGCTATTACGATCGCCACCGCGGTCATGATGGTCGCGGTTGGAACCGCGACCGCCGTTCCGACTGGAAGTCTCACGATCGGCACGGGCGTTTGGATCGCCCCCAGCGCTGGCACCGCGATGACGGACGGCGCCACGACAGGCCACCGGTGCGTGACTACCGTGCGTTTCAGCAACGCAGCTACGGTGGCGGTTATCGACGCTGATCGTGAATGCTGGCGGGGCCGCCAGGTTATCTAGCGGCTGCGCCAGCGAGGTTCGCGCTTTTCCAGAAAGGCGTTGACGCCCTCCCGGGTGTCCTCGGCTTCGAACAAGTCGACGAAGGCTTCCCGCTCATCCGCCGCGAGCGTGGCGGGACCCCGCACCTTCATGGCGTCGATCAACGGCTTGATCGCACGCACGGCGACAGGGCTTTGCCGCGCCACTCGCGCGGCCATCAATAATGCATGCCCGCGGGCCTCGCCGGGTTCCACGACCTGTTCGACCAGACCGATGCGCAGGGCAGTGTCCGCTGTCAGTCGCTCGCCGCACAGGACCATCCGCTTCGCCCAGCCTTCGCCGACCAGCCAGGCCAGTGCCTGGGTGCCTCCGGCACAAGGGAGCAGCCCGACCGAAGCTTCTGGCAGGCCCAACTGAGCGTGTTGCTCGGCGATGCGGATATCACAGGCCAGGGCGCATTCGAGCCCGCCACCCAGGGCGAATCCATTGATCGCGGCAATGGAGACGCCGCGGAAGGCACGGAGCGCTTCGAACGCCTCACCGAGGCGACGTGCCATTTCACGTGCGCGGTTGCGATCACCGTCGGCAAAGAGCTTGAGATCGGCTCCTGCGCTGAAGAAGGTGTCGCCCTGGCCGCAGATGACCAGCGCATAGACATCGTCATCGCGGTTCAGATGCTCGACGAGGAGCTTGAGGCCGATCAGGGACTCGCGGTCCCAGGTGTTGGCCGGCGGATGATTGATGGTAATGAGCGCTGTATGCCCGTGCTTCTCGACGGTCAGTTTATGCGTGAGATCGAAGACGCCGGGTTTGTAAGGCTCGACTGCTGTGTTGCTCATGGGGCCTCCTGGACAGACGAATGCGTTCGGGACACAGCTATCAGAATCCCGAACGGCGCGCAGGTTGCAGAGCGCCTGGCTGGCGCACCGACTAGCGGTTGCCTTTCAGTCTAGTCGGTCAGAGACGGGCGCCATGTGACGTGCTGAAGCAGGCGCGAGTGCGGCAGCCGGCTACCAGGGGTATGGAGCCGGCTGCGCTGGAGTCACTGCAGTGCCAGCTTCTGGCCGCCTGCGGTGCGCTCCAATTGCCATTGGGCGTGGGAGGGAGCGGCTTGCTCCCCGGTGAGGCGATGAACGATCTCGAAGTAGTCCTGCTTGAAACGGTCCTTGAGCACCTCCTCGCGCGGTTTCACACGCACCGCGTACACGGTCTGCACGTTCTGATGATCGAAGGCGCGCCATTCCTGCTCGTCTTTCAATAGCCTGTAACGGTGGCCCTCGAGCGCAGCTATGACCTGTTCACTGTTCAGGCTGCGTGCCCGGGTGGCGGCATCGGCCCATTGGTAGACGATGCTGTAGGCCGAGGCGGCTGAGCTGGAGGGGTGGGTCTGATAGCGTTCGTCGAAGTTCTGCACGAATTGCTTGCCGGCCTCTGAGCCTTCCAGCTCAGGCACTCGCCATGTCCAGGGCTCGGTGCCGAGTACGCCGCGCATGATGTCCGGACCGGCGGTTTCGATCATGCTCTGCGTCAGGTTTGGCACGGCGACCTGCATCCGCTTGTTCAATCCCATCTCGTCGGCGATGCGCATGGCGCGCACCATGTCTTCGCCAAACAGCACAAGGACGAGAACTTCCGCATCGCTGGCGGCCGCTTGGGTTAGGGCGTCGCGGTAGTCCGACAGCCGGGCGCCCGGGAACGCTGTCTTCAGGCCGGGATGGCGGGCGCTGTCCTGCGTGCCGGTGGCCTGGCGCAGCGAGCTTTCACTGGTATGGCCCCAAGTATAGTCGGACGTGATGTAGAAGTAGCGCTTGTTCGGCAGGTGCTTGTTCAGATACTCGCCCAGCACTTTGGCGCTCATCCAGGCGTTGTTGCACTCGCGGAACATATACCGGTGGCCATCCTTACCGGTCGTGTCATTCGAGTAGGTAAGGGTGCCGAAGTACAGCAGGCCTCGTTCCCGGGCGCGCTTGCCGGCCGCAATGGCCACTGCGCTGGAGGCGCCACCGAATAGCATGACCGCACCTTCATCGGCCAGCTTGTCGACATTGGCAACGGCTTTCTCGGGCCGTGAAGCAGAGTTGCGGCTCGACAGCCGCAGCGGCCGGCCGAGTACCCCGCCCTTGGCGTTGATCTCGTCGATGGCCAACAAGGCCCCGCGCATTTGCGCCAAGCCTTCTTCCTTGTAGCTCCCGGTCCGGGGATAGTTGAGGCCGAGCGTTATGGGATCGGCGGCTTCGGCGCTCAGGCACAAGCCCAACGCCAACGCCAGAAGGGTCGTCCGTTTCATTACAGTGATCCTTGTTGTATTTGTTTTATTGGCGCCGCTTTTTTACCGCGAGGTGCGGCATTTCGTCACTCTTTAATTAGTCGTAGACGAATTGCGGTTCGCTTGCCGTGCGGCGGTCCGCAGAATGGAGCGCTTGGGTCGGCCCGAGTGGCTCCCTGGGGCCTCAGCGTCATCTGCATTGACGCCGCGCCGGGCATTCCTTAGGGTTCCGCCCTTGTCAAAGGGGGCCACCATGAGCGATGACGACCGCATCAAACTCGAGCCAAGCTGGAAAGCGGCGCTTCGGGATGAGTTCGCTCAGCCCTACATGCAGGCGTTGAGTGCTTTCCTGCGTCAGGAGAAAGCTGCCGGCAAGATCATCTACCCGCCGGGGCCACTGATCTTCCATGCCCTCGATTCCACACCGTTACCGCAGGTCAAGGTGGTGATTCTCGGCCAGGATCCGTACCACGGGCCGGGTCAGGCTCACGGGCTATGTTTCTCCGTGCAGCCAGGCGTGCCGGCGCCGCCGTCATTGCAGAACGTTTTCAAGGAGCTCAAGCGTGACTTGAATCTGCCGGTGCCTCGCCACGGCTATCTACAGCACTGGGCGGATCAGGGAGTGCTGCTACTGAATACCTCGCTCACGGTCGAGCAGGGCATGGCGGGATCGCATGCGAAGGCGGGATGGCAGCGCTTGACCGATCGGATCATCGAGGTGGTCAGCGAGTCGCGCCCGAGCGTCGTGTTCATGCTCTGGGGCGCTCACGCGCAAGGCAAGGCGAAGCTCATCGATGCGACCAAGCATCTGATGCTCAAGTCGGTACATCCGTCGCCGTTGTCGGCACATCGGGGCTTTATCGGCAATAGCCATTTCAGCCGCGCCAATCAGTTTCTAACCCAGCAGGGAATGACACCGATCGACTGGCGATTGCCTGAGCAGGTGTGAAGCGGGCCTCAAATCAACCGAAGCCCGCTTCCGGTCTGGCAATTACTGCTTGCTGCCATGCTTGCTGGCCAGCTCCTGGGCATGTTTCAGGTGCTCCTCCAGCTCGGGCAGTGTCGACTCTGCGAACTGCTTGAGTTGGGCGTTCTCCCCATCCTCGACATATTCACGATACAGCTCGATCGTCTGTTCGTGCGCGACGACCTGATTATTGGCGTATGCCTGATCGAAGTTTTCTCCGTCACGCAGCTTGAGAATCATGGCCTTGGCCTTGTCCATCAGCGTGGCTTCGTCGGAGATCTCCAGATCTTCATGTTGACCGGCCAGTTCGGCCAGTTTCTGATTGGACTTGGTATGATCGTCGATCATTTTCTGGGCAAAGCTTTTCACGTCTTCCGAGGTGCCCTTGTCCAGCGCCATGCGTGCGGTTTCGATTTCCGCCATGCCCTTGGCTGACGCCTCGTCGACGAAGTTCTCGCCGTCAGCGGCGAGCGCAAGGTTTGCAGCTACGCCGAATAGAAGAGCTGTCGTGCCGGACCATAGTGTCTTGTTTGCTCGGATCATGTGCGTTCTCCTTCAGAGACCTGACCTCGCTCGCGGGTGCAATGTGCTTCGCGAGCGGGTGCGGCAAAAGCGCCGTCTATTTTGTGACTGGGACCGAGTCGTGGCGGTTCCAGTGCTCCGGCGAGTGGTCAAGGAAAGACGAAGAAACCGAGTCGGGCTTACTGCAGCATGCTCATCGCGGCGTCCATTGCAGCGGACAAGTCCTCGTCCTCTTGCAGCAACGAGCTCGGGTCCAGCCCCAGCTTGTCGAATGCTGGAATCTCATTCCAGTCGAGCTGAGTGAAGGGATGTGCGCTGCCGATGTAGCTTTGCAGCGTGGCAACTTGAACGATGTCGACGTAGTCGACCTTGTCCGATACGCGGGTGAAGTCCAGGTGCTGACCGGGAACGATGGCGATGGCCTCCGGAAACTCCCAGGTGCGCAGGATTTTCTCGCCCAGCATCGGATGGATGCGATCGATGACGTGGTTGAGGCTGATCGAGTCGCTGAGCAGTGCGCTGTGCTCCTCGGCATAGGTCAGGATCGGCAGGATGCCGATCTGGTGGACGAGGCCGGCCAGCGTCGCCTGGTCAGCGGGGAGGCGCGTGAAGTTGCGGCACAGTACGTGGCTGATGGCGGCAATTTCGGTGCTCTTGTTCCAGACCTCCCGCATCTTGCGATCAACCACGTCCGTGGTGGCCTGGAACATCTGCTCCATGGCGAGACCGGTCGCCAAATTGGAGGTGTAGTTGATGCCGAGGCGACTGATCGCCATCTGCAGGTCGTTGATCTCGCGGTTGGTGCGCAGCAAGGGGCTATTGACCACCTTGATGATGCGGGCCGTCAACGCTGTATCGTTGCCAATCACCTTGGCCAGCGTCGGGATGCTCACGTCGGGGTCTTCCGCAGCCTCGCGTACACGCAGGGCAACTTCCGGAAGTGTGGGCAGAACAAGCTGGTCGTTTTCGATCGCTTGCATCAGCTTCTGCTGGACTTTATCGGCGAGGGTACTCATGTCGTTCCTTTAAAGATGTGCGGTGTTGGCAGGTTGTTATCTAGCGCTGGATCTCTTTGTCCGCGTCCAGTGTATAGGGCAGTTCGAGCAGTTCGAGCAGGGCGCCATCGGGTGTACCTAAGTGGAGGCGGCCATCCTCGACGGCGTCCTGTTGCACCACAGCGAGCAACTCGACGGTATCGTCGTCGGCCTGGGCCGCAAGCACCACTTCACCCACGCTCGAGCCGTGGACCGGCGAGTACAGTTCCGTGCCGGCCGTAGGCGCCTCGCTCGCATTTGCGCACAAGCGATACATGCGCCGCTTCAGCTTGCCGAGGTATTGCATGCGCGCCACGATTTCCTGGCCGGTGTAGCACCCCTTCTTGAAGCTGACGCCACCAACCGCCTGCAGATTGATCATTTGCGGAATGAAGAGCTCTCGAGTCGCTGCGACCACTTGCCCGATCCCAGCGCGAATCTGCGCCAGTAGCCAACGTTCAAGAGGCGCCTCGGCGAGTTGCGAGGCCAGTCTCGCGCGCAGGGTCTCGGCCTCGGCTGCCGGTGCCCAAAGCTCCGTGCGAAGCGCACCCAGCCGAATCGCGATCAGGCCGTGGCCAATGACAACCTGGCCGTCGCTCTGCGGCAGCTCCAGGCCAAGGCTGACAAGCGCGCCATCACCCTCGACCAACCCGAATCGGACCCAGGCTTCGCTTTCGTCCGTCAACTTGGACTTGGAAAATACGGCGAATTTGGACAGGTCTGCCAGTTGCGGCTGCACGAGCACCTTGTCCATTGCCAGCAGGTAACCGTCAGGCTGGGGGACGATGCGAAAGCTCGATTGCATGCGACCCTTCGGCGTACAGCGTGCGCCGAGGCTGGATTGGTTGGCATCGAGGTAGTTGAGGTTGCAGGTCAGCTGGCCCTGCAGGAACTTGTTGGCATCGGGACCGCGTACGGCCAGGACGCCTTCGTGCGACAACACACAGAAAAAAGCAGAGTCGGTCATGACTGGTCACGCCGTGAAAATCCGGACGGGCATCATAGCAGGCCGACGCCGGAACACAGCGTGCGCCAGATGACAGATCGCATCGTTCTTCCGCTGCCGTCAGCCGCTATAATGCTGCGCCTCAACTCAGGAGCCTGTCATGGTCGAACAATCCGAACTCAACCGCCTGTTCTGGCACAGCCGCCGTGGCATGCTCGAACTCGATGTGTTGCTGGTCCCCTTCGTGCAGGAGGTTTACGCACAGTTGGATGACGAAGACCGGGCACGCTATCGGAAATTGCTGAGCTGCGAAGATCAGGACATGTTTGGTTGGTTCATGGAGCGTTCCGAACCGGAAGATGAAGATCTGCGCCGCATCGTTCGCATGATTCTGGATCGTGTCCAGCCACACTGATTCCACGTTCGAATGCCGCTGGCGCGCTTCCCGGTCGTTGCTGGCCGGGTATCTGGTCGTGCAGGGGCTGGCCATTGGCTGCCTGCTCGGTTTGCCGGTCCCGCTCTGGATCGCCGCTGTGGGTCTCGCGCTCTGTTTCGGGCACGCCTGCTGGTCGCTGCCCCGACATATCCTGCTGACGCACGACACAGCTTGGGTCGGCTTGCGCCATGATCAGTCCGGCTGGGCGTTGTGGAGTCAGCGGACCGGCTGGCAGCCCATTCAGTTGCGCCCCGACAGTCTTGCACTGCCATCGGCGGTCATTCTGAGCTACAGGCTGCCCGGTGAGCGGTTTGCCCGAGGATGTTGCATTCCCAAGGGAGCGCTTGCATCGGACCAGCATCGGCGCCTGCGAGTCAGGCTGAAGTACAGTCGGCGAAGGTGGGCGGCACCAGAATAGTGTCCATCGCCTTGGGGAGCTGTGTCGGGTAATCGAGCGTGTAATGCAGGCCGCGACTCTCTCGACGCTGCATGGCCGAGCGGATCATCAGTTCGGCGACCAGTGCCAGGTTGCGCAGCTCGATGAGGTCCCGTGAGACCTTGTAATTGCTGTAGAACTCATCGATCTCGGCCAGCAGCAGGCGAACCCTGTGCTGTGCCCGCATCAAGCGTTTGGTGGTGCGCACGATGCCGACGTAATCCCACATGAATCGCCGCAGCTCGTCCCAGTTGTGCGCAATGATGACATCTTCATCCGAGTCGGTGACGAGGCTGGCGTCCCAGGTCGGCAGGCTGTCCGGCATGACGCTGCGGTCGAGTTTTTGCTGAATGTCCTTGGCTGCAGCCTGCGCATAGACGAAGCACTCCAGCAGGGAGTTGCTTGCCATGCGGTTGGCACCGTGCAGACCGGTAAAGCTGGTTTCGCCTATCGCATACAGGCCGGGAATATCGGTTCGCCCGGCCTGGTCCACCACGATGCCGCCGCACGTATAGTGAGCGGCGGGAACCACGGGAATCGGTTCGCGAGTGATGTCGATG
The DNA here is from genome assembly GCF_022810315.1 of Stutzerimonas marianensis. Taxonomy (NCBI): domain Bacteria; kingdom Pseudomonadati; phylum Pseudomonadota; class Gammaproteobacteria; order Pseudomonadales; family Pseudomonadaceae; genus Stutzerimonas; species Stutzerimonas marianensis. Next base: position 56,594 of record NZ_JALGRD010000009.1, read on the forward strand.
CCGAATTCGAGGCAGCGTTCGTAGACGGTCGGGAAATGCGATTGGATGAAGGAGGCCGGCTTATGACTGATGTCGAGATATACGCAATCGATTCCCAGACGCTTCATTTCATGATCGATGGCGCGGGCAACGATGTCTCGTGGGGCCAGCTCCGCACGCTCATCGAAGCGTGGCATGAAGCGCTCGCCGTTCGGCAGTTTGAGCAGCGCGCCTTCGCCGCGTAGCGCTTCGGTTATCAGGAAGCTCTTGGCCTGGGGGTGGTACAGGCAGGTCGGGTGGAACTGGTTGAATTCCAGATTGCCCACCCGGCAGCCGGCGCGCCAGGCGATAGCGATGCCATCGCCGCAGGCACCGTCCGGGTTGCTGGTATAAAGGTAAACCTTGGCAGCGCCGCCGGTCGCCAGCACGACGAACCGTGCATGGAAGGTGTCGACCTCTCCGGTCGAGCGGTCCAGTACGTAGGCGCCAAGGCAGCGTCTGCCCGCTAGCCCGAGCTTGTGTTCGGTGATCAGATCGACGGCGACACGTTGCTGCAGCAGCTCGACGTTGTGCCGCTCGCGAGCCCGGGAAAGCAGGGTGTTGAAGATGGCGGCACCGGTTGCGTCGGCCGCATGGATGATGCGTCGGTGGCTGTGGCCACCCTCGCGCGTCAGGTGGTACTCAAATGCGCCATCTTCTCGGTCGGCTTCATCTCGCGTGAAGGGCACGCCTTGGTCGATCAGCCATTCGATGGCTTCGCGGCTGTGTTCCACCGTAAAGCGCACGGCCTGCTCGTGGCACAGCCCTCCGCCGGCGACCTGCGTGTCGGCAACGTGCGACTCGACAGTGTCGGCCGTATCCAGCACGGCTGCGACGCCCCCTTGTGCCCAGTAGGTCGATCCATTAGAAAGATCGCCCTTGCTCAGCACGGCAATGCTCAGATCGGTCGGCAGGTTCAGCGCCAAAGTCAGGCCGGCGGCGCCGCTGCCGATGACGAGGACGTCGTATTGATGGTGTCGACTCATGTTCGGGCTCGCAAGGAAGGCCGAGGTAGTATATCGGGCACCAATGCCTGCAAAATAGCGGGCTGTTGCTTTATGTCTTTGAGGACTGGAACTTTTCTTGCAGGTTCGTCTCTATAGACAGTTGTGGATGCAAGCCGGCTGGTCACCATGCGGTGGGCGGCACGGGTAAGGTGTGGATTTTCGAAGGATCCTTACCGACACCTGTCTCGCGGCGTTGCTCGTCATGTCTTCAGATGTGTTGCAGGAAAGCTTGCTAGGAGGGGGAGAACTTTTGTGTAAAGCCCGGGTCTATTCTGGCAGGTCAGCTCGCAGGCGACAGCGGCACCCCTTCCAGGTCAAGGAGGAGTGCTCATGCTAACCCAGGAGCAAGACCAGCAACTGGTCGAACGAGTACAGCGGGGCGATAAGCGGGCTTTTGATTTGTTGGTGCTCAAGTACCAACACAAGATTCTTGGGTTGATCGTGCGCTTTGTTCATGATTCTCATGAAGCGCAGGATGTGGCGCAAGAAGCCTTTATCAAAGCGTATAGAGCGCTAGCCAACTTTCGCGGTGACAGTGCCTTTTATACCTGGCTGTACCGCATCGCCATCAATACGGCGAAGAATCATTTGGTGGCGCGTGGAAGGCGGCCGCCCGATAGCGATGTCAGTTCAGAGGATGCCGAGTTCTATGAGGGCGACCACGCGCTCAAGGACATCGAATCGCCAGAGCGCTCGCTACTCAGGGATGAGATTGAGGACACGGTTCACAGAACCATTCAACAACTTCCAGAAGATTTGCGTACGGCTCTAACACTGCGTGAATTTGATGGTCTTAGTTATGAAGACATTGCAAATGTGATGCAGTGTCCAGTTGGTACAGTCCGCTCCCGGATTTTCCGAGCGCGGGAGGCCATCGATAAAGCATTGCAACCCTTGTTGCATGAATCCTGAGACAGCGGCGATAGCCAAGAGAGGAACCGCCATGAGTCGTGAAGCCCTGCATGAATCGCTGTCCGCGGTGATGGATAACGAAGCGGACGAGTTGGAATTACGTCGAGTTCTCGCCGCGCATGGCGACTCGGATATGCGATCAACCTGGTCGCGCTACCATATTGCTCGTGCCGCGATGCACAAGGAACTGACCGAGCCGCGGTTGGATATTGCTTCGGCCGTATCCGCTGCGCTGGCCGACGAGCCTGCACTGACGCCTGCCAAGCAGCAGCGTTTTGCCTGGCGTAACCTGGGACGCATCGCTGTTGCCGCTTCGGTGACAGTTGCCGTGCTGGCGGGTGTGCGCCTTTACAATCAGAACGAGGTTGCCGGTCCTCAGGTGGCCCAGCAGGCCCCGCAGCCCTCGATTGCTGTGCCTCAAGCTGCTAACCAGGGGCCGGCGGTACTGGCCGGTTACAGTGAAGGCGCCTCTGCACCCGAGGCTGAGGCGGCACAGGCACCTGCCGAAGGCTGGCATGATCAGCGCCTGCCGGCGTATGTTCGCCAGCATGCGCAGCAGGCAGCATTCGGTAGCGGGTCAGAAAGCGCTCTGCCGTACGCACGTGCTGCAAGTATGGAAGATCGTTAAGGAAGAACATGCGTGTAATACCGCTGTGTGTGGTGCTCGGAGGCTGGCTATCAATGCCGGCCTTCGCTGCTGATGCTGGCGCCGATTCCTGGCTCCAGCGTCTGGTCAAGGCCGAGGAGCAGCAAAGCTATTTCGGCACCTTCGTTTACGAACGCAACGGAAGCTTTTCAAGCCATTCCGTCTGGCAATTGGTGCAAGACGGGGCCGTTCGAGAGCGGTTGCTTCAGCTTGACGGTCCAGCGGCCGAAGTCGTACTGAAGGGTGGTCAAGTCGCTTGCGCAACCGAAGAGCTCGCATCCCAAGTCAGCGATGCTCAGCCGTGGCGCCGGCAACAGCTCGACCCCGCGCAGTTATCGGAATCCTATGACTTGCACATGATTGGCGAGTCCCGCGTAGCCGGTCGCCCGACGGTCGCGATCGTGGTGAGCCCGAAAGATCAGCATCGCTACGGCTTCGAGCTGCACCTCGACAAGGAAACTTCCCTCCCGCTCAAATCGCTGATGCTGAGCGAAAGTGGCCAACTGCTCGAGCGCTTCCAGTTCACTCAGTTCTCCTCCGGGCCCGTCCAGCCGTCCGATATCGAGGCCGGGCAGGACTGCGAGCCGGTGGCGATATCCTCATCGTCCGAGGCTAAATCCGAGGCGCCGAAGTGGCGCTCCGAATGGCTGCCCGCCGGTTTTCGCTTGCTCGATTCGAATGTTCGACCCAGTCCAGCTTCGAGCGAGCCTGTTGCCTGGCTCTCGTACGGTGACGGGTTGGCCCGTTTTTCAGTTTTTCTCGAGCCGCTTCGGGGAGCAGTGGTGGAGGACGCCCGTAGCCAGATGGGTCCCACGGTAGCGGTTTCCAAACGAATCACGACGGCCGACGGTGACGTCATGGTGACCGTGGTCGGTGAGATTCCGCTTGGAACGGCTGAGCGAGTCGCCCTGTCCATGCGCGCGGGCTCCGATCAGGCGTCGCAATGATCGAACAGCAGGGCCGGGTCGTGGCGCTGGAAAACGGCGCCGTATGGGTTGAAACGCATCGCAGCAGTACCTGTTCGGCATGCTCGGCACGTAATGGCTGTGGCCAAGGCTTGATGGACAGCATCGGCATTGGTCAGCAGCGAAAAATGCTTCGCGCCAGTTCGGCTCTCAACCTTGACGTTGGGGATTCCGTCGTCGTCGGTGTCCGCGAAGATGCGCTGGTGCGTTGGGCTGTTTTCGTTTATCTCCTACCCCTGCTTGCATTGCTGGCCGCCTCGTTCGTGGCGTCCCGGATGGCGCTCGGTGAACCATACGTAATCGCTGCGGGCCTGATCGGCTTTGTGCTGGCTTGGTTGGCTGTGCGCGCGCATGCTCGGCGGCGCGTTGCCGATCCACAGTTGCAGCCGGTCGTGCTACGAATGATGCGCGTGGACGGGGTTGGACTGTTTCCAAGGGGGAGTGATCTTGAAGGCTCGAAACCATAGGGGTGTCGCGATTCTGGCCGCGCTGTTGCTGTTGGGTACGGCTGCGGTTGCACAAGCGCAGTTGCCCGATTTTACTGGGCTGGTAGAGAGCGCCTCACCTGCGGTCGTAAACATCAGCACCAAGCAGAACGCACCAGCTCGCGGCGCCGCGGCGCAAATACCGGAGCTCGAAGGACTGCCGCCAATCTTCCGCGAATTCTTCGAGCACGGCATTCCCGGTGTGCCGGGACAGGGGGCGCCGGGCCAGCAGCGTGAGGCCCAGTCGCTGGGCTCCGGGTTCATCATCTCGCCCGATGGCTACGTACTGACCAACAACCATGTCGTGGCCGACGCCGATGAGATCATCGTCAGGCTACCTGACCGTAGTGAGCTGGAGGCCGAGCTGGTAGGCGCGGACCCGCGGACGGACGTTGCTTTGATCAAGGTAAAGGGCGAAGGGTTGCCGACCGTCAGGCTGGGCGATTCGAGCGCATTGAAAGTAGGTGAGTGGGTGCTCGCCATCGGCTCTCCGTTCGGCTTCGACCATACGGTGACGGCCGGTATCGTCAGCGCCACCGGGCGCAACCTGCCAAGTGAAAGCTACGTGCCGTTCATCCAGACGGACGTCGCGATCAATCCGGGCAATTCGGGCGGTCCGTTGTTCAATCTGCAGGGCGAAGTGATCGGCATCAACTCGCAGATATTCACCCGCTCGGGTGGCTTCATGGGTCTGTCGTTCGCGATTCCGATCGACGTGGCGATGGATGTGTCCGATCAGTTGCGTACCGAAGGCCGGGTCAGTCGGGGTTGGCTGGGGGTCGTTATCCAGGAAGTCAATCGCGACCTGGCCGAGTCGTTCGGGCTGGATCGTCCTGCCGGTGCGCTGGTTGCGCAAGTCCTTGATGGTGGGCCGGCCGCAAAGGGTGGGCTGCGTGTCGGCGACGTCATCCTCAGTGTCAACGGTGAATCCATCAACATGTCTGCTGATTTGCCTCATCTCATCGGCTCGATCAAGCCGGGCAGCAAGGTTCGGCTCGGTATCGTTCGCGATGGAGACCGCGAGACGCTTGATATTGCGGTCGGCACGCTGCCTGAGGAAGGTGAAGAAGTGGTCGCTGGCGTGGATCGCGCGGAGAAAAGCAGCAACCGGCTGGGGGTGAAGGTGTCGGAGCTGACCGCCGAGCAGAAGCGCAGTCTAGACCTCCCCGGCGGCGTGGTGATCACTGAGGTGCAGAGCGGGCCGGCAGCCATGATCGGTTTGCGTGCAGGTGACGTCATCACTCATCTGAACAACCAGGCGATTGATTCCGCATCGACGTTCGGCCGCGTTGCCGAAGGGCTGCCCAAGAACCGCTCGGTATCGATGCGTGTGCTACGCCAGGGGCGGGCGAGTTTCATCACGTTCAAGCTGGCTGAGTAGAGCCGCGAGGGACCGGGACCGCGCGATCTGTTCGGGTGTAGCGCGGTCGAGCGGCTTTTATAGAGGGCGGCTGCGATTTGCCCGCGTTCAAAGTCGTTCCAGCCTGCCTTCGGCTCGCCCACGCTGCTGCGTTGCTCTGTTCAGGCCTTCGTCTTCCCGGCAGGCGTTACGCCGTTCAGCCGGGTTGGAAACATTGCCATTGCACGGCGTGACGCCGAATAGACCTATCGGGTAGACTTGGCGGCTATTTTCGGCGGGCAACGTGCCTGCGATGTATTCGAGTGTTGAGCTGTGAGTGACCTGAGTCATATCCGCAATTTTTCCATCATCGCGCATATCGATCATGGTAAGTCGACCCTGGCTGACCGCTTCATCCAGATGTGTGGCGGCTTGACCGAACGTGAGATGAACGCTCAGGTCCTCGATTCCATGGATCTGGAGCGCGAGCGCGGCATTACCATCAAGGCGCACAGCGTCACGCTGTATTACACGGCTAGAGACGGTAAGACCTACCAGCTGAATTTCATCGACACGCCAGGTCACGTGGACTTTACCTATGAAGTCAGCCGGTCTTTGGCTGCCTGTGAAGGCGCGCTCCTGGTGGTGGATGCGGGGCAGGGCGTGGAGGCTCAGTCGGTCGCCAACTGCTATACGGCGATCGAGCAGGGACTTGAGGTCATGCCGGTTCTGAACAAGATGGACCTGCCGCAGGCCGATCCCGAGAAGGTCAAAGGCGAGATCGAGCATATCATCGGTATCGACGCGACCGACGCGGTACCTTGTAGTGCAAAGAGCGGTATGGGCGTAGAGGATGTTCTGGAGCGCCTCGTCGAGGTGATTCCTCCGCCTGTCGGCGAAATCGACGCACCGTTGCAGGCGCTCATCATTGATTCCTGGTTCGACAACTACCTGGGTGTGGTTTCCCTGGTTCGGGTTCGTCATGGGCGAATCAAGAAGGGCGACAAGGTCCTGGTGAAGTCGACCGGCAAGATCCATCAGGTCGACAGCGTCGGTGTGTTCAATCCCAAGCACACCACCACCACCGACCTCAAGGCGGGCGAAGTCGGCTTCATCATCGCCGGAATCAAGGACATCCTCGGCGCTCCGGTTGGCGATACCCTGACCCTGGCCAATACGCCCGACGTCGAAATGCTGCCCGGCTTCAAGCGGGTCAAGCCGCAGGTGTACGCTGGCCTGTTTCCGGTCAGTTCGGATGATTTCGAGGATTTTCGTGAGGCGTTGCAGAAGCTGACCCTCAACGACGCCGCGCTGCAGTACGAACCCGAGAGCTCCGACGCGCTGGGCTTCGGTTTCCGCATCGGCTTCCTCGGCATGCTGCACATGGAGATCATCCAGGAACGGCTCGAGCGAGAGTACGACCTCGATCTCATCACCACCGCGCCTACGGTGGTCTACGAGTTGGCCTTGAAAAACGGCGACGTGATCTACGTCGACAGCCCATCCAAGCTCCCCGATCTGTCTGCCATCGAGGACATGCGCGAGCCTATCGTGCGCGCCAACATCCTCGTGCCGCAGGAGCATCTGGGCAGTGTGATAACCCTTTGCGTCGAAAAACGCGGCATTCAGATCGACCTGCAGTTCCTGGGATCTCAGGTGCAGGTGCGCTACGACCTGCCGATGAGCGAAGTGGTGCTGGACTTCTTCGACCGCTTGAAGTCTGTCAGTCGCGGTTATGCGTCGCTGGATTACAGCTTCGAGTGCTTCCGGTCGGCCAACCTGACGCGGCTGGACATCATGATCAACGGCGACAAGGTCGATGCATTGGCCCTGATCGTGCATCGCGACAATGCCCAGTACAAAGGGCGGATCCTGGTCGAAAAGATGAAGGAGCTGATCCCTCGTCAGATGTTCGATGTCGCGATCCAGGCGGCGCTGGGTGGCCAGATCATCGCGCGAAGCACGGTCAAGGCATTGCGAAAGAACGTTCTGGCCAAGTGCTACGGCGGCGACGTGAGCCGCAAGCGCAAGCTGCTTGAAAAGCAGAAGGCCGGTAAGAAGCGGATGAAGCAGGTCGGCAACGTCGAGATTCCGCAAGAAGCCTTCCTCGCGGTGCTTAAGGTAGATAGCTGATATGTCGATAAATTTTCCGCTGTTGCTGGTGATTGCCGTAGCGGTATGCGGCTTTCTTGCGCTCCTCGACCTGGTGTTCTTCGCACCGCGTCGTCGGGCAGCGGTAGCGAATTATCAGGGACGCGCCGGCGAGCCCGACCAATCGACGCTCGATGCGTTGAACAAGGAGCCGGTGCTGATCGAGTACGGCAAGTCGTTCTTTCCCGTGCTCGCCATCGTGCTCGTGTTGCGCTCGTTTCTGGTCGAGCCGTTCCAGATTCCGTCAGGCTCGATGATTCCGACCCTCGAAGTCGGTGACTTCATTCTGGTCAACAAGTTTGCCTATGGCATACGTCTTCCCGTAGTGGATACCAAGATCATCGAGGTCAGCGACCCGAAGCGGGGCGATGTCATGGTGTTCCGCTACCCGAGCGACCCGAATATCAATTACATCAAGCGCGTGGTCGGCCTGCCTGGTGACGTGATTCGCTACAGCAGCGATAAGCGCTTGACGGTCAACGGCGAGCTGGTAGCCGAGACGCTGGTCGGTGAAGAGCCTGGCAGCCTGGGTAGCGCCAAGCTCTACAAGGAGCGTCTCGGCGATGTCGAGCATCTGATCCGCAAGGAGATGGGACGTTACCGCGTCGAGCCGGATCGTGAATGGACAGTGCCGGCCGGTTACTACTTCATGATGGGCGACAATCGAGACAACTCCAACGACAGCCGGTACTGGCAGGACGCGGCCATTCCCGCGAACCTCGTCGGCATGGTCCCGGACCGCAACATCGTCGGCAAGGCGTTTGCCGTATGGATGAGCTGGCCGGATCCCAAGTTCAGCAACCTGCCGCATTTCTCCCGGGTCGGACTGATTCACTAAGCTGTGAATCAGGGCCCGGTTCCCGCGGCCCGGCTCGCTATATTTGAGCAGCCCCGCTCCGTGGGTAACGTACGACATAGAGGTCGACATGAGTTTCGCTCGTTCGCAAAAAGGGCTCTCCATGCTGAGCTGGATCATGGTGCTCGCAGTGGTCGCTTTTTTTGCCAGTACCGCTTTCAAGATGCTGCCGCATTACTTCGACTATATGTCCATGGACAAGATCATCTCCGGGGTCGAAAGTGAGCAGGCTTTGGAGATACGCACCGTGCGCGATTTCTACAGCCATGTCCGCAAAGGCATGGATGTCAACGGAATTCGCGACCTGAACCTCGACGAGGCGATGGAGGTCGTGATCGAAAATAACGAGTTCAAGGTTCACCTGGACTACGAAAAACGCGAGCCGCTGATCCGTAACCTCGATCTAGTGGCGAACTTCGATAAAGAATATCGCCTAAGGATGCCGTGAGCACTTCGTTAGCCCGTCTCGAGCGCAAGCTCGGATATCAATTCAAGGATCAGGAGCTGATGCTCCTGGCCCTGACGCATCGCAGCTATGCCGGACGCAACAACGAGCGACTGGAGTTTCTTGGCGACGCCATTCTCAACTTCATTGCAGGCGAAGCCCTGTTCAACCATTTCCCTCAAGCCAAGGAAGGGCAGCTTTCACGCTTGCGCGCCCGTCTGGTCAAGGGTGAGACCCTCGCCGTGCTGGCGCGTGGTTTCGAACTCGGTGAGTACCTTCGGCTCGGCTCAGGCGAGCTTAAGAGTGGTGGTTTCCGCCGCGAGTCGATCCTCGCCGACACGCTCGAGGCGCTGATCGGCGCTATTTACCTCGACGCCGGGATCGAAGCCGCACGCGATCGGGTTCTGGCGTGGCTCGCCAACGAGCTCGAAGGCCTGACCCTGGTCGATACGAACAAGGACCCCAAGACGCGCTTGCAGGAATTCCTCCAATCACGTGCCTGTGAACTCCCCAAATACGAGGTGGTGGCTATCCAGGGAGATCCGCATTGCCGGACATTCTTCGTGGAGTGCCAGGTCACTTTGCTCAATGAAAAGACCCAGGGGCAGGGCGCCAGCCGACGCATTGCCGAGCAGGTCGCTGCAGCCTCCGCACTGATTGCGCTGGGCGTGGAGAATGGTCATGACTGATGAACAGCTGGTCGGCGACGACGTAAGCCGCTGTGGTTACGTGGCGATCGTCGGTCGTCCGAACGTGGGCAAGTCGACCCTGCTCAATCATGTGCTGGGCCAGAAGCTCGCCATTACTTCGCGTAAGCCTCAGACCACGCGCCACAACATGCTGGGCATCAAGACCGAAGGCGCCGTTCAGGCCGTTTACGTCGACACTCCCGGTCTGCACAAGAATGGTGAAACGGCGCTGAATCGGTATATGAACCGTACCGCTTCGTCTGCCCTCAAGGATGTCGACGTCGTGGTGTTCGTGGTCGACCGCACTCGTTGGACGGACGAGGACCAACTGGTGCTCGAGCGAGTCCAGTATGTCGAATGCCCTGTCATCGTTGCGGTCAACAAGACCGATCGTGTCGAGGACAAGGGCGAGCTGCTGCCTCATTTCGAATGGCTGGCAGCGCAGTTGCCCAAGGCGGAAATCGTTCCGATTTCCGCGCAGCATGGGCAGAACCTGGAGCTGTTCGAGAAGCTCGTGGCCTCGCACCTGCCGGAGGGGGAGCACTTCTTTCCCGAAGACCAGATCACCGACCGTAGCAGCCGCTTCCTGGCGGCGGAGCTGGTACGCGAGAAGATCATGCGGCAGCTCGGCGCCGAGGTCCCTTATCAGATCACCGTCGAGATCGAGGATTTCAAGCAGCAGGGCCATGTGTTGCATATCCATGCGCTGATTCTCGTCGAGCGGGACGGCCAGAAGAAGATCATCATTGGCGACAAGGGCGAGCGTATCAAGCGCATCGGTCAGGAGGCCCGCAAGGACATGGAGGTGCTGTTCGACTCCAAGGTCATGCTCAACCTCTGGGTCAAGGTGAAGGGCGGTTGGTCGGATGACGAGCGAGCACTGCATTCGCTCGGGTATCAATGAGAGCCAAGCGCTGAAGGCTACGAAATTGCAGGTTCAAAGCTAGACATAGGACGCTGGGTGCCTAGCGTTCTGCATTGCCTGGGCGGCGCGTCGCTCTCCGCGTTCCGATGTGATGTACAGTACGAGCTCTGCTACCCCCGCGCGCTCGCGTCCAGCTTTCCAGCCTTAGCCCCAGCCCATGACCGTCCACTCCGCTTTCGTCTTGCACAGTCGGCCCTACCGCGAAAGCAGCGCGCTGGTGGATTTTTTCACGCCACAGGGACGGTCGCGAGCGGTGCTGCGCGGTGCGCGCGGTAAGGCGGGAACGCTGGCCAGGCCCTTCGTACCGCTCGAGGTCGAGTTTCGTGGGCGTGGTGACCTGAAGAATGTGGGGCGCATGGAAAGTGCCGGTCTGGCCTATTGGCTGGACGGCAATGCACTGTTCAGCGGCATGTATCTCAACGAGTTGCTGATCCGCCTGTTGCCCGCCGAAGATGCTCATCCGGCCATGTTCGATCATTACGCCGCAACGCTGCCGGCGCTGGCGGCCAAGCGCCCACTGGAACCCATTCTGCGTGCCTTCGAGTGGCGCTTGCTGAGCGAGCTCGGCTACGGTTTTTCGCTGGATACCGATATTGCGGGTCAACCCATTGCCGAGACCGGCGCCTATCGGCTGCTACCTGACACCGGCCTCGAGCCAGTCGGACAGTTTCAGCCCGGCTTGTTCAACGGCGCGGAACTCCTGGCAATGGCTGAGGCCGATTGGGAGGTACCGGGTGCGCTGGCAGCGGCGAAACGACTGATGCGGCAGGCCTTGGCGCCGCACCTGGGAGGCCGGCCACTGGTCAGCCGAGAATTGTTCATGAATACCAAGGAGATTCCGCGTGACTGAAGCCAATCGAATCCTGCTCGGCGTCAACGTCGATCATGTCGCCACGCTGCGTCAGGCCCGTGGCACGCGTTACCCGGACCCGGTCAAGGCAGCGCTGGATGCTGAGGAGGCGGGAGCGGACGGCATCACCGTTCACTTGCGCGAGGATCGCCGCCACATCCAGGAGCGCGACGTGCTCATGATGAAGGATGCGCTGCAAACTCGGATGAACTTCGAAATGGGCGTGACCGAGGCGATGCTGGCCTTTGCCGAGCAGTTGCGTCCGGAGCATGTCTGTCTGGTTCCGGAAACCCGGCAGGAGCTGACCACAGAGGGCGGCCTTGATGTGGCTGGCCAGGAGTCGCGTATCCGCGAGGCGGTCAATCGGCTTGCGGCCTGTGGCGCAGAGGTCTCGCTGTTCATCGACGCTGATCCGGCGCAGATCGAGGCCGCGGCGCGCATCGGCGCCCCTGCCATCGAGTTGCACACCGGGCGTTACGCCGACGCGCACAGCCTGGCCGAGCGCGCCTGCGAGCTGGCGCGCATTCGTGATGGCGTCGAGGCCGGGCTCAGCCATGGCCTGATCGTCAACGCCGGCCACGGATTGCACTATCACAACGCCGAGGCCATCGCGGCCATCCGAGGGGTCAACGAGCTGAATATCGGCCATGCCATCGTGGCCCACGCGCTTTTCGTCGGCTTCAAGCAGGCCGTGAAGGAGATGAAGCACCTCATCCTCACCGCGGCAGCTCGCGGCTGAGCAGGGTGGCCTCAGCGCCGGAAGAGATTCACCAGGACGGTCACGACCAGACTCAGGATGATCATTGACGTGACGGGAATGAACGTCCTGCTGCGCTCCGACTCGATCCGGATATCGCCCGGCAATTTGCCGAACCAGCCCAGCAGGCCGGGCGCATAGTGCAAGGTGGCACCCAGCGCCAACAGCACCAGGCCCGTCACCATCAACCCTTTCGCCATCGGTGTCGCCCTCCGTGCCTCAATGATGAGTGGCAAAGGCTGCCACCACATGGCGGGCCAGCACTTCGACTGGCTCGCTGCATTGTGGCGTGCAAAGCAGCTTGATCTGATAGTTGCCAAGCGGTGGCAACGCTGCGCACTCGTCGAGGCGTTTCAGTGGAGCCCGGACCAGGCTTAGCGGATAAGGTGCGATAGCCAGGTCGGCCACCATCGCGGCCTCCTGGCCGGCGCATTGTTCGCTGGAATAGGCGATGCGGTATGACCTGCCAGCGCGGTCGAGCACATCCAGGGCCTGCCGTCGCCACGCGCACTCCGGACTGGCCAGCGCGAGCGGCAGGGGATCGCGCTCCGCCGCGATACCGCCGGCACGGCCGGCCCATACCAGCGGCTCGCTGAAGATGACCTCGCCACGGGAATCGTCCTGGCCGAGATTGCCGACGCTGACAAGCGCCACGTCCAGTTCGCCGGCATCGATGCGCTCGATCATGTCCACACTGCGGCCAACCGAGACGTTCACTTCGATGCCCGGATGGGTACGCGCGAAGAGCGACAGCAGCCCGGGCAGGACATGGGTGCCGATATCGGCAGGTGTCCCAAAGCGAACCTGGCCGCATACGCTGGGCCGGACGAATGCACTGACCGCCTCCTCGTTGAGCTTGAGCAGGCGGCGCGCGTAGCCAAGCAGCCGCTCGCCCTCGGGCGTGAGGCTGATGCGGCGGGCCTCACGAACGAACAGCATGCAGCCCAGCAGGGTTTCAAGGCGCTTGATCTGCATGCTCACGGCGGAAGTCGTACGGAAGACCTGGCCGGCAGTGCGGGTGAAGCTGCCGCTCTCGGCAATGCAGACGAAGGTGCGCAGCACGTCGATTTCCAGCGTCGGCATGGCACTATGCGGCAACGACTCGGGCATTCCGGGCATGGTGGCTTCCTTCAATTTTCCTGAACTGATGCTTCTATTCTAGTCGTTTGTATGAAAGGTCAAGCGCGCTCAACCTGAGCCTGCCGACACACCTGTCGGCTGGTACCGGGTGCACTCAGGCACCTGTCAGCAGGAGGAGTGCGATGAGCGATCAAGAGCGACCCATCCAGGCATGTGTGGCCAAGCGGCAGGAGCCATCGATGCCCGAGGTCTATATGCCGGCCATGTGGCCGGTCGAGTTCCAGCAGAAGGCCCTCGACTGGGTGAAGGCCTGGCGATGGCGGCGTCTGTACCGGCGCCTGCTAAGGCTCAGCGACCGGCAGCTGCGCATGCGCGATCTGAGTCGGCCGCTGCTGCAGAACAAAGCCCGCATGCCGCTGCGTCAGATCGTAGCCGAGCAGCGCAGTGCGGCAAGTCGCGTCAGGGCTTGCGAGCGATGAGTACGGCGCGGGTCGGGGCGGGTAGACCTTCGACCGTCTTGCCGGGATCGTGCGGGTCGAGAAAATCGGGTAGTGACTGATAGCGCATCCAGTCGGTACTGCGTTGCTCCTCGATGCTGGTGACACTGACATCGACGCAGCGCACCTCGACGAAGCCGGCGCGGCGCAGCCAGCACTCGAGGGCGGCGACCGACGGCAGAAACCAGACGTTGCGCATCTGCGCGTAGCGATCTTCAGGCACCAGGGCGGTGTGCTCGTCACCCTCGACCACCAGGGTCTCGAGGACGAGCTCGCCGCCGCGCAGCAGGCAATCCTTGAGATCCAGCAGGTGGTCGATCGGCGAACGCCGGTGATAGAGCACTCCCATGGAAAACACCGTGTCGAAGCCTTCGAGCCTGGCCGGCAGCTCTTCCAGCGCCAGCGGCAAATGCCAGGCGGGGAGCTCCTCGAGGTACCGTTTCATGGCGTGGAACTGGCAGAAGAACAACCAGTTGGGGTCGATGCCCACGACCGAATCGGCGCCGGCTCCGAGCATGCGCCACATGTAATAGCCATTGCCGCAGCCGACGTCGAGGATGCGCTTGCCAGAGAGCGCCAGGTGCGGTGCGACGCGCTCCCACTTCCAGTCCGAGCGCCATTCGGTATCGACGTGAACGCCAAACACGTCGAACGGGCCCTTGCGCCAGGGTGACAGCCCGAAGAGCGCATCACGGACGGCCTCGCGGGTGTCGTCGGTCACTTGACCAACCAGGCGGAATGCCTCGCGCAGTTCGATAGTGGTGGGCTGGATGTCCGGTAGCGCGTCAACGGCGCGGCGCCAACGGGGCAGGTCGCCGTGCCCGACCGCGATCTTGGCGTCCAGTTGTCGTTGCAGGTCGTTTGCCCAGGCGGCCAGCGGGGTGCCGGCCAGGCGCCAGGCGAGGGGCGTGAGGTCGAGATTCATGGCAGGGCGATCAGTGAGGCGAAGTTCAGGCACTGGAACCAGGGCATCACCCTGGAGAAGCCGGCATCGAGCAGACGTTGGCGGTGCGTCTCGAGACTGTCGGGTTTCATCACGTTTTCGATGGCGCTGCGCTTCTGGGCGATTTCCAGCTCGCTGTAACCGTTGGCGCGTTTGAAGGCGATGTGCAAGTCGTTCAGCAGCGCATGCTCATCGGCATCCTCGAAGCGAAGTTTCTCCGACAGGATCAGCGCGCCCCCGGGCACCAGCGCCTGGCGAATCGAGTGCAGCAGGGTGGGGCGCTGCTCAGGAGGGATGAACTGCAAGGTAAAGTTGAGCGCGACGACCGAAGCCGGTTGGAAGGGTAATGCAAGGACATCGGCTTCGAGCACCTCGGCGGGCAGCAGCTCCTGGAACATCGAGTTCTGGGCGTGCAGGTATTCACGGCAGCGCTCGACCATGGCCGCCGAGTTGTCCACGGCCAACACTCGGCAACCGTCGGTCTTCACATGGCGGCGAAAGGCCTGGGTGACCGCCCCGAGTGAGCAACCGAGGTCATAGAGCCGGGTATTGGGCTGGGCGAACTGAGCGGCGAGCACACCCATGTTCTCCACGATCGTCGGGTAGCCCGGCACCGAGCGCTTGATCATGTCGGGAAACACGCGCGCCACCGCCTCGTTGAAGACGAAGTCCTGGGGCTGGGCGAGGGGCTGGGCGAACAGGCGATCAGGTTCGTGGCTCACGGCGGCGTCTAGGGCTGGAAAACAGGGGCGGCATTGTAACGGAAAGCCGTATCGATGGCCGCCTGCTGGCCGGGTGCCGACGAAGCGGGTTACTCGACCTCGACGCGGCAGTCGAACAGCCCGGCCGGCTCGCCGTCGGACTCCCAGGGGCGCAGATAGGTGAAATACAGGCGCCCCTGCCCGGGCTCGGCGGCCTGGAAACGCCAGGTGGACACGCCTTCGCCACCGATCACGTCCTTTTCGGGTGAGCTGAACACCTCGGGGCCGAGGCTTTTCAGTTGTGCCTCCGACACCTCCTGAACGTTCCAGCGATAGCCCGTGGTCGGGTTGCTGGGGAGACTGACGATCAGGGTCTGGCCGCGTTTCAGCTGCACCGGACACTTCGCATCGTCGCTCAGGGTGACGCTGGCGGTGGGGTTGCTGGCACAGCCGGCAAGCATGAGCAGCGGGACAAGCGATAGCAGACGGGGCAGGGAACTGGACATGGGCAAAGCGGCTCTGGCGACGGGGAACGTACCGAACCTTAAGGGGCCTGGCGCTGATCGTAAAGTCGCGGCAAGGGCCGTCTTGCCGGCAGGGCGACCATCCGCCCCGCCGGCACGGCTGTCAGAAGAGCACCTTGACCACGTCGCTGAAGCGCTTGGCGAAATGCATCGTCAGGCCTTCTTTCAGGTAGTCGGGCAGCTCCTCGAAGTCGCCCCGGTTCAGCTCGGGGATGATCAGCTCGAACAGCTTCAGCCGGCGCGCGGCGATGACCTTTTCACGCAGGCCGCCGATCGGCAAGACCAGGCCGGTCAGCGTCAACTCGCCGGTCATGGCGACGCCTTTCTTTGGCGCCTGGTTGCGCGCCAGCGAGAGCAGGGCGCTGGCCATGCTGATGCCCGCACTGGGACCATCCTTCGGCGTCGCGCCCTCGGGCACGTGCATGTGCACGAAGGCCTGATCGAAGAAGGTCGGGTCGCCCTTGAATTCCTTCAGGTGTGAGTTGACGTAGCTGAAGGCGATCTCCGCCGACTCCTTCATCACGTCGCCGAGCTTGCCGGTGAGCTTGAAGCCCCGGTTGAGCGTGTGGATGCGTGTCGCCTCGATCGGCAGCGTCGCGCCGCCCATGCTGTTCCAGGCGAGCCCGGTGACGACACCCACCCCGGTGAGCAACTGTTCGGGATGCCAGAAGGGCATGCCCAGGTAGCTTTCGATGTCCTTCGGGCCGATCCTGATGTTCGCCTCGGGCTCGTCGAGCAGCTTGACCACGGCTTTGCGCACCACCTTGCCGAGCTGCTTGTCCAACTGCCGCACGCCGGCCTCCCGGGCATAGCCTTCGATCAGGTTACGCAGGGCGCTGTCGCTGATCGTCAGGCGCTTCTTCGGAATACCGGCGCGCTCGAGCTGGCGCGGCCACAGGTGGCGTTTGGCGATCGCCAGCTTTTCCTCGGTGATGTAGCCCGACAGGCGAATGATTTCCATGCGGTCGAGCAGCGGCCCGGGGATCGAATAGAGGCTGTTGGCCGTACAGACGAACAGGACTTTGGACAGGTCCAGCCGCAGGTCCAGGTAGTGGTCGAGGAATCCGACGTTCTGTTCGGGGTCGAGGGTTTCCAGCAGCGCCGAAGCCGGGTCGCCCTGGTGGCTGCTGCCGAGCTTGTCGACCTCGTCGAGCATGATCACCGGGTTCATCACTTCGACTTCCTTCAGCGCCTGCACCAGCTTGCCGGGCAGGGCACCGATGTAGGTGCGTCGATGGCCTTTGATCTCCGCCTCGTCGCGCATGCCGCCGACGCTGAACCGGTAGAAGGGGCGGCCGAGGGATTCGGCGATGGACTTGCCGATGCTCGTCTTGCCGACACCGGGCGGGCCGACGAGCAGCACGATGGAGCCGGCAATCTCGCCGCGGAACGCACCCACGGCGAGAAACTCGATGATGCGACTCTTGATGTCATCGAGCCCGGCGTGATGGGCGTTGAGCACCTTGCGCGCATGTTCGAGATCCAGCTTGTCCTCGCTGTACAGCCCCCAGGGCATGGAGGTCGCCCAGTCGAGGTAATTGCGCGTCACGGCGTATTCGGGCGAGCCGGTCTCGAGCACGGACAGCTTGTTCAGTTCGTCATCGATCCTCTTCTGCGCCGCGGGTGGCACCACCTTGCCTTCCAGGCGCGAGCGGAACTCATCGGCGTCGGCGCTGCGGTCATCCTTGGTGATGCCCAACTCCTGCTGGATGATCTTCAGTTGTTCCTTGAGGAAGAACTCGCGCTGGCGCTCGCCGATCTTGCGGTTGACCTCGCCGGTCAGTTCCTTCTGCAGCTTGGCGACCTCGACCTCCTTGCGCAGCAGCGGCAGGACTTTCTCCATGCGCTTGAGCACCGGCACGGTGTCGAGCACTTCCTGCAGTTCGGCACCCGGGGCGGTGGTCAGCGCGGCGGCAAAATCGGTCAGCGGGGACGGCGCATTCGGGCTGAAGCGGTTGAGGTAGTTCTTCAGCTCTTCGCTGTACAGCGGGTTGAGCGGCAACAGTTCCTTGATCGCATTGATCAGCGCCATGCCATAGGCCTTGACCTCGTCGCGCGGGTCCTCGTCGCTCTGCGGGTATTCGACTTCGACGAGGTACGGCGGCTTGCGGCGCAGCCAGCCACGGATCCGCACCCGGGCCATGCCCTGGGCGACGAACTGCAGTTTGCCGCCTTCCTTCGAGGCGTGGTGCACGCGCACCATGGTGCCGTGTTCGGGCAGGCTGTCCGGGTCGAAACTGGCGGCGTCCTGCGCCGGCGTGTCCATGTAGAACAGGGCGAGGCGCTGGTGCGGGGTCTTGGCGACCAGCTCCAGGGTGTCGGCCCAGGGATCCTCGTTGACGATCACCGGCAACACCTGGGCCGGGAAGAACGGCCGATTGTGCACCGGGATGATGTACAGCTTGTCAGGCAGGTTCTGATCCGGCAGGACCAGGCCCGTGGACGATGCGTCTTGCTCGAAGTCGTGATGGATGTCGTCGTTCATGCGGCACCTGTGGCGAGTACGTGCTCTTTAGATGGGTATCGGACGAATGATTTCAATACGAATCGTCGCCGGCGCCCTTGGCCGCCGCTGTAAAAAGCGCCCGGCCTCCGGTAGAGTGCCCGGACACCTCAGGTACCCCGCCATGCTCAACGCCCGTCTGCTTCGCCTCGATGATCAGGCCCACGAACACGCGCACGACTACCACCAGCTGGTGCTGTCGCTCGCGGGCAGCGCGGAATTCGAGGTGGACGGTGCCGGTGGCGAGGTGTGTCGCATGCGTGCCTGCCTCGTGCCCGGTCACGCCGATCACGAATTCGCCGGCAAGGGCGAAAATCGTATGCTGATCATCGACCTGGATGAGCAGGACCTCAGCGAAGACGATCCCCGCCTGCTCGCGCAGCTGTTCGAGATTCCGCGGTACCCGGCACTGGATGCCGATTTCCAGAACCTGCTCAACTACGCGGGCGCCGAGCTGGCGCGTTATGGCAGTGATCCGTTGCTGGCACGTGCACTGGGCGGGGTCCTGCTACGCGCGCTGCACCTGCGCGTGTTTGGCGAAACCACCCATCGTCCGGTCGGCCCGCTCGACATTGCCCGGCTCGATGCGCACATCGAACGCAACCTGGCACGGCGCATCACGGTGGCGGAGCTGGCCCAGGTGGCCTGCCTGAGCCCCAGCCACTTCCACGCGCAATTCAAGGACAGTATCGGCCTCACGCCTCACCAGTATCTGCTCAAGAGCCGTCTGGATCGCGCGACTCGCCTGCTGCGCGAGAGCCCGCTACCGCTGGTCAGGATCGCCGAGGAGTGCGGCTTCTCCAGCCAGAGCGCCCTGACCACGGCGACGCGCCGCTACCTCGGGCTGACGCCGAAACGGCTGCGCAAGCGCGACAGCTGAGCCGTCCCGCTCGCACCGAGCCGGTGCATTCGTGGCGTAAGGCCAGTGTTTCCGCACCGCTATAGTGAATCTTGGTGACGGGCAAATGACCGTGCTCAAAAGCCATAGTTTTCTGCAAAAGTTCCGTAGTTTTGCGAAACAACGCCATTCGCCGCCGCCTTAGATTCGCCTACCCGTTCGGCGAGCGCGGCCCTTTTCCGTGTCGCAGCGTGCCGAACCAGCACAACAACCTCCACCAGAGGAGCGGCGCGATGTTCAAAGCCGGTAAAGTCTTGCAGGGCGATTTCGCCAACCTGAAAGCCGCCGAATTCTTTCCCGCCATCAGCGCGAATTATTGCGTTGACGAGGCCGAATACCTCACCGAGCTGCTGCAATTGGCCGACCCCGGCGAAGCGGGCATCGAGACCATCCGCCGCGAGGCGCGCAACCTGATCGAGGCCGTGCGGGGCCGTGAAAACGCCGTCGACACCCTCGATGCCCTGCTGCGCCAGTACAGCCTGGACACCCAGGAAGGCCTGATGCTCATGTGCCTGGCCGAAGCCCTGCTGCGCGTTCCGGATGCGGCCACCGCCGATGCCCTGATTCGCGACAAGCTGAACGCGGCCGAGTGGGAGCGTCACCTCGGCCAGAGCGACAACGTGCTGGTCAATTTCGCTGCCTGGGGCCTGGTCATGACCGGCCGGGTCGTCGACCCGGAAAGCGCGGACGGCCGGCCGAAGAATGTCATCGGGCGCCTCATCAAGCGTTCCGGCGAGCCGGTGATTCGCGCGGCGATGAACCAGGCGATGAAACTGATGGGCAAGCAGTTCGTCCTCGGTCGCACCATCTCCGAAGCCCTGAAGAACGGCCGCCCGGAGCGCGAGAAGGGCTACACCTATTCCTTCGACATGCTCGGTGAAGCCGCGCTGACCGCCGAAGATGCACGCAAGTACATGGCCGATTACCGCCAGGCCGTGGAAACCGTCGGCGCCGAGCCGCAGGTCGGCTCCGGCCCGCGGCCCTCCGTATCGATCAAGCTGTCGGCGCTGCACCCGCGCTATGAGGTCGCCCAGCGCGAGCGCGTGCTCACCGAACTGTTCGCCAACGTGCGCGAACTGGCCATCCTGGCGCGCAAGCTCGATGTCGGCATCACCATCGACGCCGAGGAAGCCGATCGCCTCGAACTGTCGCTCGAACTCTACGAAAAACTGATGCGTGACCCGGCCATCGCCGGCTGGGACGAGTTCGGCCTGGTGATCCAGGCGTACTCCAAGCGCTGCCTGCCGGTGCTGGTATGGCTGACTCTGCTGGGCAAGGAACTGGGTGCGCGCATCCCCCTGCGGCTGGTCAAGGGCGCCTACTGGGACAGCGAGATCAAGCAGTGCCAGGTCCAGGGCTTGCCGGGCTATCCGGTCTACACCCGCAAGGAAGGCACCGATACCTCTTACCTCGCCTGCGCACGCTATCTGCTTTCCGAGCAGACCCGCGGCGTGATCTACCCTCAGTTCGCCAGCCACAACGCCCATACCGTCAGCTGCATCCTGGCGATGGCCGATGAGCTGCAGACACCGCGCGACTTCGAGTTCCAGCGCCTGCACGGGATGGGCGATGCGCTCTACGACACCGTGATCGAGAAGTACCGCAAGAACGTGCGCATCTATGCGCCCGTCGGCGCCCACAAGGACCTCCTGCCGTACCTGGTGCGCCGCCTGCTGGAGAACGGTGCCAACTCGTCCTTCGTCCATCAGCTGGTCGACCCGCGTGTGCCGATCGAGACGCTGATCGATCACCCCGTGACTCAGCTTCGCCAGTTCAAGACCTTCGGCAACCAACGCATCCCGCTCCCGCCGGCGCTGTACGGCAACCGGACCAATTCACAAGGCATCAACATGAACATCCAGACCCAGTGGAACGAACTGTCCAGCGCCTACCAGACCTTCCTTGACCGCCAGTGGCAGGCCGCCCCGGTGATCGGCGGGCAGAAACTGACCGGCACGCCGCACAAGGTGCACTGCCCGTACCAGCTCAGCCAGGAAGTCGGCACGGCGCAGTTCGCCAGCGCCGAGCAGGCCCGGCAGGCCATCGACGGCCTGGCTGCCTACTGGCCGCGCTGGAACGCCACGCCGGTCGAGCAGCGCGCGCAGATTCTCGAGCGCCTGGGTGACCTGCTCGAAGCCAACCGCGCCGAGCTGATGGCGATGTGCACCCTCGAAGCCGGTAAGACGTTGCAGGACGGCATCGACGAGGTCCGCGAAGCGGTCGATTTCTGCCGCTACTACGCGCTGCAGGCTCGCCTGAAACTCGGGCGCGAAGAACTCAAGGGCCCAACCGGCGAGCGCAACGAGCTGTTCCACGAAGGCCGCGGCGTGTTCGTCTGCGTCAGCCCCTGGAACTTCCCGCTGGCCATCTACCTGGGGCAGATCACCGCGGCGTTGGTCGCCGGCAATACCGTGCTGGCCAAGCCGGCCGAACAGACCAGCCTGATCGCCGCGCGCGCCCTGGAACTGATGTTCGAAGCCGGGCTGCCAAAGGACGCCATCGCCTTGTTGCCAGGCGACGGTGCGACCTTGGGCAGCGTGTTCTGCCGTGATCCGCGCGTGGTCGGCGTCTGCTTCACCGGTTCGACCGACACCGCCCGCATCATCAACCGCCAGCTGGCCGAGAAAGAGGGTGCCATTGCCACCCTGATCGCCGAAACCGGTGGCCAGAACGCGATGATCGTCGACTCCACCGCGCTGCCCGAGCAGGTCGTCAAGGACGCCGTCGCCTCGGCCTTCACCAGTGCCGGCCAGCGCTGCTCGGCGCTGCGTGTGCTCTACGTCCAGCGCGACATCGCCGACCGCGTCATCGAGCTGCTCAAGGGCGCCATGGCCGAGCTGAAGGTCGGCCCAACGCACCTGCGCGAGAACGACCTGGGCCCGGTGATCGACGCCGAAGCCCGCGAAGGCTTGCTGGCGCATATCCAGCAGCTCAAGGCCGAAGGCAGGCTGATCGCCGAAGCCCAGCTCCCGGGCAGCCTAAACGGCCATTTCGTGGCGCCGGTGGCCTTCGAGATCGGCAGCATCCTGGACCTCAAGAAAGAGCAGTTCGGCCCGGTGTTGCACGTGGTGCGCTTCGATGCGGCGGACCTGGAAAAAGTGGTGGGTGACATCAACGCCACCGGCTACGGCCTGACCCTCGGCGTGCACAGCCGCAACGAGGAGACCGCCGCGCGCATCGAGGCGCTGGCGCGGGTCGGCAACCTGTACATCAACCGCAACCAGGTCGGCGCGGTCGTCGGCGTGCAGCCCTTCGGCGGTTGCGGCCTGTCCGGCACCGGCCCGAAGGCGGGTGGGCCGAGCTACCTGCTGCGCTTCGCCAACGAGCGCACCACCTCGACCAACACCACGGCGGTGGGCGGTAACGCCTCGCTGCTGTCGCTGGTCGACGATTGACCCGCGACTGAAATCACCAGCGGCCCGGGTTCAAGGGTCGCTGGGCTGCAGAACAATGAGAACAGTCGGCGGATCGCTCTTCCGCCACTGATGGGCCTGTTTGGGTCTGTCACCGGTGATGGCGCGATCCGCCGTCGCCCTCTGCCAGGTGGGATCGGGAATACCCTCGCGCCCATCGACGACAACAACTAATGAGGGAACAACATGAGCATCAGTACTCCCACCCTGATCACTTTCGTGGTCTATATCGGCGCCATGCTGTTGATCGGCTTCTTCGCCTATCGCGCCACCAAGAACTTCGACGACTACATCCTCGGTGGCCGCAGCCTGGGCAGTTTCGTCACCGCGCTGTCCGCCGGTGCCTCCGACATGAGTGGCTGGCTGTTGATGGGCCTGCCCGGCGCCATCTTCGTTGCCGGCCTCTCGGAAAGCTGGATCGCCATCGGCCTCATTGCCGGTGCCTGGCTCAACTGGCTGTTCGTCGCCGGCCGCCTGCGCGTGCACACCGAGCGGAACAAGAACGCGCTGACACTGCCGGACTACTTCTCGCATCGTTTCGAGGATGAGAGCCGCTTGCTGCGCATCTTCTCGGCGCTGGTCGTGCTGGTGTTCTTCACCATCTACTGTGCTTCGGGGGTGGTGGCGGGGGCGCGCCTGTTCGAGAGCAGCTTCGGCGTGCCCTATGACCTGGCGTTGTGGATCGGCGCGGCGGCAACCATCCTCTACGTGTTCATCGGCGGCTTCCTCGCGGTGAGCTGGACCGACACCGTGCAGGCCACGCTGATGATCTTCGCGCTGCTGGTCACGCCGGTGTTCGTGATCCTCGCGCTGGGCGACATGGGCGCGGCGATGGACACCATCGCCACGCAGAACCCGGCGGCTTTCGACATGTTCGACGGGCTGTCCTTCGTCGCGATCATTTCGCTGTTGGCCTGGGGATTGGGCTACTTCGGCCAGCCGCACATCCTGGTGCGCTTCATGGCGGCCGATTCGGTCAAAACCATTCCCAACGCGCGCCGCATCGGCATGGCCTGGATGATCCTGACCCTCGCCGGCGCGGTGGCGGTCGGCTTCTTCGGCATCGCCTATTTCGCCGGCCATCCCGAGCAGGCCGGGCCGGTCACGGAGAACGGCGAGCGCGTGTTCATGGAACTGGTGAAAATCCTGTTCAACCCCTGGGTGGCTGGCGTGATCCTCTCCGGTGTGCTGGCCGCGGTGATGAGCACCCTCAGCGCCCAGTTGCTGGTGAGCTCCAGCGCCCTGACGCAGGACTTCTACAAGGCCATGCTGCGCAAGAACGCCTCGCAGACCGAGCTGGTCTGGGTCGGCCGTGCCATGGTGCTGCTGATCGCCTTCATCGCCCTGGGCATCGCCTCGAATCCGGACAGCAAGGTGCTCGGCCTGGTGTCGTACGCCTGGGCCGGTTTCGGTGCGGCCTTCGGGCCGGTAGTGCTGATTTCCCTGCTGTGGAAGAACATGTCCCGCAACGGTGCGCTGGCCGGCATGATCGGCGGCGCCGTCACCGTGGTGGTGTGGAAGGAGTTCATCGGGCTCGGCCTCTACGAGATCATTCCCGGCTTCATCCTCGCGAGCATCGCCATCGTCGTCTTCAGCAAGGTCGGCCGCGGCGCCTCGCCGGCCATGATCAAACGCTTCGAGGACGCCGAGCAGGAGTATCAGGGGCGCTGATCCCTCTCTGCGGGTGAAGAAACCCCGCTGTCGGAGCGTCCGGCAGCGGGGTTTTTGCTGTCCCATCGATTGCGACCGCCGGTCGGCGTCGCCTCATGCGGCGGCGTCAGTCGTCGACAACTAGGTTCTCGCGATCGTCTTTCGCGCCAGCGGCGATCAGGTGTTCGGCCTGGTCTTCGGTGAGATGGGTGCTGGCGCCATCGACATGCGCAACCGACATGCGGGCCGCCGGGTCGGTGCTGATGCGCACGTCCATGATCGCGCTGCGGTAGGTGGTGCCGTCGATGACGGTGGAACAGGTGCCCGAAGCGGTATCGATCTCGAGGGTCATGGCAACCTCCTGGGTCTCGCACTCGAAGGAGCCGCGCAGGAATGCGCGACCGTTGCTGTTAAGACCCCGGGGGAGCAGATCCGTTTGCCGTTTCATGCCCTGTATCGAGGCGGCGACTCGGCGCGGCGAGATGAAAAAAAGCTGATCAGGTAGTGGCAATAGGCTAGCCTGACGGCAGAAGGGTGCCATGGATGGTTGCAGTCCAACGCAAGACGCCACGATGTCGGGTCGATCCCCTATGTTCAAACGCTGCACAACGCTGTGTCTGACCGGCTTGCTGGGTGCCTATGCCATCGGCGTACAAGCTCAGCCGTTCCAAGCGCGAATCGTCGATGCCGCTGGCAATCCTGTAGCCGGTGCGGTGCTCAGTCTCGGCGGGCTGACGCGGCCCGCGCAGACGGCGACGGCCGCCGTCATGGACCAGGTCGGCAAGCAGTTCGTCCCGGCCGTGCTGCCGGTCCGCGTCGGCACGGCGGTCAGCTTTCCCAACCGCGACGACATTCGCCATCAGGTCTATTCCTTTTCCCCCGCCAAACGCTTCGAGCTGCGTCTCTACGAGGGCACGCCGAGCGAGCCTGTCATCTTCGACCAACCCGGCCTGGTGGTGCTGGGCTGCAATATCCATGACTGGATGCTGGGCTACGTGTACGTCACCGAAGATGCGGCCTTTGGCGTCAGCGACGCACAAGGCCAGGTGCGCCTGGAGGTGCCGTCCGGCGAGTATCCCGCCACGCTCTGGCACCCGGCATTGAGCGGCATGCAACCGCAGCCCGCCGGGCAACTCAGCAGCTCGGCGGAGCCGGTCGAGCTGCGCCTGCCGGTGGCCGTCACGGCGCCGCTGCAACCTTCGCCGCCTGCGCCAAGCGCCTTTGCCGATGCGTTCAGGGACGCCACTCGTGAAGCGCAGCCTTAGTTTTCACGCCCGCCTGGCTGGCGTATTCGCTGCCTTTCTCCTGGTGGTGATCGCGGCGCTGTACCTGTCCGTGCGCCTGGTGACCGAATCGGCCGTGCGCGGGCAGGCGGCACAACGGCTGGAGGCCGGTCTGCGGGTCTTCGAACAGCTCCTCGACATGCGCGGACGCCAGTTGCGCGATGGCGTCCAGGTGCTGGCCGCCGACTTCGGCTTCAAGGAGGCGGTGGCCAGCGGTGACACGCCGACGCTGCAATCGGTAATGGCCAACCAGGCGGCGCGAATCAATGCGTCCGAAGCCATGCTGCTCGGGCTCGATGGCCGTGTGCTGGCGTCCAGCCTGCCAGGTGTCATCCCCGGTGAACCCTTCCGCTATGCCGATGAGCTGCGTGCCGCGCGCGAACAGGGGCGGAGCCTGTTGGTGCTGGCGCTCGATCGCCACGCCCATCTGCTGGTGGAGGCGGAGGTACGCACCCCGTTGCCCATCGCGCGGGTGGTGATGGGGTTCGTCATGGACCGGACCCTGGCCGAAGAGCTCAAGGAGTTGACCGGACTGGACGTGTCCTTCCTGACGATGGAAGACGCCGGCCCGGCCGAGCTGACCAGCACGCTCGCCCTCGACAGGCACGACGACCTGATACTCGGCTGGCGTGGCCACGAGCATGCCAACGGCATCGAGCAGTTGCTGCTCGGCGATGAGCGCTACCTCAACGAGGACGTGGTGCTGTCACGCGGCGCCGGCCACGGCGTCATCGCCATCGTCCACAGCTCGCTGGATGACGCGCTCGAGGGGTTTCACGAATTGGATTCGCGTATCGGGCTGATCGCGCTGGTCGGTCTGGTGGCTTCGCTGGTGGGCGCGCTGTTGCTTGCGCGCAGCCTGGCCGAGCCGGTCAATGCCCTGGCGCGGGCCGCCGAGCGGGTCGGGCGTGGCGACTACCAGACGCCCATCGAGCTCGACCGCGGTGACGAGCTCGGCAGCCTCGCCAACGCGCTCAACCAGATGCAGCAGGGCATCGCCGAGCGTGAGCAACTGATCGCACACAACATGCTCCACGACGATGTCACCGGCCTGCCCAATCGCTCGCTGGTGGCCGAGTTGCTCGCCAGTGCGCTGGAGGCCGGGCGTGCCACGACGGTGCTCTATATCGGCGTAAGCCACCTCGACGGCCTGCAGGACAGCGCCGGTTCCGAGGGTGTGGACCAGGCGCTGCGACAGCTTGCCCAGCGCCTGCAGGCCAGCCTGCAACCGGGCGATCACCTGGCACGCTTGCTGTTCGACGAATTCCTCATGATCGTCAGCGATACGGCCGCCGACCATGCCTTCAGCGTGGCCGTCGCGGTACAGCAGGTGCTCGCCCAGCCGATGCGCATCGCCGAGCTGGAAGTGCGGCTGGAGGCCCATATCGGCGTGGCGAGCTACCCGACCGATGCCGGCAGCGTCGATGAGTTGCTGCGCCGTGCGCGCATCGCCATGCAGGACGCCACTCAGCTTCCCGATGGGTTGCAGCTCTACCAGCAGGGCAGCGACGTGGCCCACCAGCGGCAGATCACCCTGATCCGCGATCTGCGCCATGCGCCGCAAACGGGCGGGCTGAGCCTGCTGTTCCAGCCCAAGATCGACCTGCAGCAGGGCCGCGTGTACCAGGCCGAGGCCCTGTTGCGCTGGCACCATCCGCAGCATGGCGCGATTTCCCCCGGCGAATTCATCCCGCTGGCCGAACGCACCGGCAGCATCCAGTTGCTGACCGCCTGGGTGGTGGAGGCGGCGATCCGGCAGTTGCATCAGTGGAATGGGCGGGGCCTGCATCTGGAAATTTCGTTGAACATTTCCGCCGAGGACCTGGTTTCGCAAACCCTGGAGGATCAGGTGGCCGAGCTTCTGGGCCGTTATGCGATCAAGGGTGAGCAGCTGGTGTTCGAGATCACCGAGAGCGCGATCATGCGCGACCCGGAACGGGCGCTGGCCATGCTGCATCGCCTGCGCGGGCTGGGTATACGGCTGTCGGTCGACGATTTCGGGACGGGTTATTCATCGCTTGCCCAGCTACGCCGCATGCCGGTCCAGGAGCTCAAGATCGACCAGTCGTTCATCCGCGAACTGGGCGAGGCGCGCGGCGATGCGGTGATCGTGCGGTCGACCATCGACATGAGCCATGCGCTCGGGCTGAAGGTCGTGGCCGAGGGTGTCGAGCACGACGAAACCCGCGATCTGCTGCACGCCTGGGGTTGCGACACGCTGCAGGGCTATCTCTACAGCCGCCCGCTGCCGCCCGAGGCATTCGAGGCCTGGGTCGCGCAACCGCCTGTTCACCCTGCCTCGGCCCGTTTGAAGGTGCATTCGTGAAACCGCTACGTTCCCTGTTGTGTCTCGCCTGCTGCCTGCCGCTGCTGGCCTACGCCGGGCAGGGCCGCCTGCTGGCGACAGGCGGCGCCACCAGCCTCGAAGGCGCGGCCGGTGGCGGCATCACCCCCTGGGCGGTGCTGGCCGGTTATGGCGAGAGGGGTGAGTGGGGCGGTGACGTCTTCGCGACGCGCGTCGAGACTGGCGACTACCGGCTTGAAGTGGCCGGTGCCGCCGTGGCCTACGGCAATCGGCTGGAGCTTTCCTTCGCTCGCCAGCGCTTCGACCTCGGTACGCTGGCGCGAGACCTGTCTTTGCCCGAAAACAGCCTCAGCCAGGACATATTCGGCGCCAAGTGGCGGCTGTTCGGCGATCTGGTCTACGACCGCTTGCCGCAGGTGTCGCTGGGCGTGCAGTACAAGCGGCAGAAGGATTTCCTGATTCCCTCGCTGATCGGTGCGCAGCGTGACGAGGATGCCGAGGCTTATCTGACCGCGAGCCGCCTCGTCCTCGGCGGCGCCTTCGGCTACAACCTGCTGCTCAACGGTGGCGTGCGCTATAGCCGGGCCAATGAGCTCGGCCTGCTCGGCTTCGGCGGCGATCGGCGCGACAGCCGCAGTCTCTTGAAAGAAGGTTCGGTGGCGGTGCTGTTCAATCCTCGCTGGGCCGTTGGCGTCGAGTACCGCGAGAAACCCGACAACCTGTCGTTCGCCCGGGAAAGCGATTGGGCCGACCTTTTCGTCGGCTACTTCCCAAGCAAGCGTCTGGCCCTCGTGCTCGCCTATGCCCGCCTCGGCGAGATCGCCACGCTACGCAATCAGGACGGCGTCTATCTGTCCGTGCAGGGGAGTTTCTGATGCCGCGGCTGATCCTGCTGGTCTGCCTGTTGCTCGCGGCCTGCGCCCAGCAGCCGGCACGCGACGACATCCTGTATCGCCAACTGGGTGGCGCGCCGGGCATCACCCGCATCGTCGAGGGCATGTTGCTGCGCGTCGCCGCGGACCAGCGGATCGTCGAGCATTTCCAGCGTGTCGACATCCAGCGGGTGCGCGACAAGCTGATCGAGAAACTGTGCGCCGAAGCGGGTGGGCCCTGCGTCTACACCGGTGACAGCATGGAGGAAAGCCACAAGGGCCTGGCCCTGACCCCGGCGGATTTCAACGCCTTGGTGGAAAACCTGCAGGCCGCCATGACCGCCGAAGCGGTGCCGATCCCGGTGCAGAATCGCCTGCTGGCGCGCCTGGCGCCCATGCGCGGTCAGGTGATCGACCGATAACCGGAGGCGGGCGCCCCCTCGTACGACCTGGCGTCCAGGGCATCGGAAACCTCCCGGTCACGAGCGGTTTTGCAATCGAAACGCTATCCTTGCGCGCTGACTCGGCCATCCGTTGCCGACGCCCTGCAATGTGTCGTCAGTGGAGGCGGAGCGATGCCTCCGCAGCACAAGGAAATAAATACAAATGAACCTGAGTAACCCGACACTGATCACCTTCGTGATCTACATCGTGGCGATGATCCTCATCGGCTTCATCGCCTATCGCGCCACCAAGAACTTCGACGACTACATTCTCGGCGGCCGCAGCCTGGGCAGTTTCGTCACGGCGCTGTCGGCCGGTGCCTCCGACATGAGTGGCTGGCTGCTGATGGGCCTGCCCGGCGCGATCTTTGTTGCCGGCCTGTCGGAAAGCTGGATCGCCATCGGCCTCATTGCCGGCGCCTGGCTCAACTGGCTGTTCGTCGCCGGCCGCCTGCGCGTGCACACCGAGTACAACCACAACGCGCTGACGCTCCCGGACTACTTCTCCCATCGCTTCGAAGACGAGAGCCGCCTGCTGCGTATCTTCTCCGCTCTGGTGATCCTGGTGTTCTTCACCATCTACTGCGCCTCGGGCGTGGTGGCCGGTGCGCGCCTGTTCGAGTCCACCTTCGGTATGGAATACGGCACCGCGCTGTGGGTTGGCGCCGCGGCGACCATTCTCTACGTGTTCATCGGCGGCTTCCTCGCGGTGAGCTGGACCGACACCGTGCAGGCCACGCTGATGATCTTCGCGCTGCTGATCACGCCGCTGTTCGTCATCTTCTCGCTGGGCGACATGGGCGCCGTGATGGACACCATCGCCGCGCAGGATCCGTCGAACTTCGACATGTTCAAGGGCCTCTCCTTCATCGCCATCATCTCCCTGCTCGGCTGGGGGCTGGGCTACTTCGGCCAGCCGCACATCCTGGTGCGCTTCATGGCTGCCGATTCCGTCAAGACCATTCCCAACGCGCGCCGCATCGGCATGGCCTGGATGATCCTGACCCTGGCCGGCGCCGTGACCGTGGGCTTCCTCGGCATCGCCTACTTCGCCGACAACCCGGCCGTGGCCGGCGCGGTGACTGAGAATGGCGAGCGGGTGTTCCTCGAACTGGTCAAGCTGATGTTCAACCCCTGGGTGGCTGGGGTGATCCTCTCCGGCGTACTCGCGGCCGTCATGAGTACGCTCAGCGCCCAGTTGCTGGTGAGCTCCAGTGCGTTGACCCAGGACTTCTACAAGGCCTTCCTGCGCAAGGGTGCCTCGCAGACCGAACTGGTCTGGGTCGGCCGCGCCATGGTGCTGCTGATCGCCCTGATCGCCATCGGCATCGCCTCGAATCCGGAGAGCAAGGTGCTGGGCCTGGTGTCCTACGCCTGGGCCGGTTTCGGTGCGGCCTTCGGCCCGGTGGTGCTGATCTCCCTGGTATGGAAGCGCATGACCCGCAACGGCGCGCTCGTCGGCATGCTGGTTGGCGCTATCACCGTGGTGGTGTGGAAGGAGTTCATCGGCCTCGGGTTGTACGAGATCATCCCCGGCTTCATCTTCGCCAGCGTCGCGATCTACCTGGTCAGCCTCATGGACAAGGCGCCGGCAGACAGTATCCAGCAGCGTTTCGATGCGGCGGATGCGGAGTACCGCGCAGGCTGATGACGCCGTCGCCGGGCGATGCCTCGAGGGGTATCGCCCGGCCCAATCCAGCGTAGGGCGCGGGCTTGCGCCCGCCTTTGTACGAGCCCGCGTGCTGGCGATCGGTCGGGCCAGTTGGATGCGGCCGCTCGAATGGCCCATAGTGGCAAGCGTAACGGCGCCAGCGAGGTGCCGAGCAAGCCGGCTTCAGGAAAGCCAAGGAGTATTCCGATGAAAGCACTGCACCACCTGACCACCCGTACCCTGGTCGTGGCCCTGGCGGCCCTGTTGATGACCGGCTGCAGCCTGCGCCTGCCGGGCGTTGCCGTCGACGTCGGCGACCGCGACGGCCACCACGGCGGCACCCATTGCCCGCCCGGCCAGGCCAAGAAGGGCAACTGCTGATCCACTCCGTCGGGGCCGCTTGCACCGGCCCGTACCGCGCCGCTGCGTGGTCGCCACATCAGGGCCCGGCGCAATGCCGGGCCCGTCCTGCCTGATTCATCTCGCTCGTTGCTCCGACGCCATCATAAGCGGGGCCACAGTCGAGACATTCCCAGCCCTGCGGTACCGATCGTCCGCCCAACAGCCGAGGCGTTTGACAGGTCGAAACCCTCTGCCACGGTTAGCTGAGCGTGCAGTGCATCGGCTCGACCGGCCTTTGGCGCAATGCCCGCATCGCTAGAACAAGAACAACAATCAGGAGAGTCTCCATGCGTCCAAGCAACCTGGCTTCGGCCTGCGCACGCGCCCTTGCTGGCGTGATGATCCTCGGCACGATCGGCGTCGCGGCCGATGCGAACGCCCGCCCCAGACCCATCAAACCGCCGGTCTCGCACAGCGAATCTCGCGCGCAGGATTCACGTGTCTTCGTCCCCATCGTGTCACCGCTGGCCGAGCTTCCCGGCTTGCCCAGCGAACGCTGGACGGGCATCTACGAGGGCTCGTCCTACCAGATCGAGGTACCGCCGAACTGGAACGGCATGCTGGTCATGTACGCCCATGGGTTTCGTGGGCAGGGACCGGAGCTCACGGTCGGGCCGCCCCCGATCCGTCCCTGGCTGCTTCAGCAGGGCTACGCCTGGGCCGCCTCCAGCTACAGCAAGAACTACTACGATGTGCGCGCCGGCATCGAAGACACCAACGCGCTGGCGCTGGCCTTCAGTGACCTGACCGGCAAGGCTGCGCCGAGCAAGACCTATATCACCGGCCATTCAATGGGCGGCCATGTCGCGGCCGCTGCCGTCGAGGCGGAAACCTACGCGACGGCCAACAACCGCGTCGTGTACGACGGCTCGGTGCCCATGTGCGGCGTGACCGGCGACGTCTACGAGTTCGAGTACCTGATGAACTTCACCCTGGCCGCGCAACACCTGGCCGGGCAGGGGCCGACCAGCTTCCCGGCGACCGACTTCCAGGCCAAGCTGCCGCAGATCATCGGCGCGCTGTGGGACAGCTATCCCACCGATCCTTCGCCGCAAGGCGAGAAGCTCGAAGGCATTGTCCGTGAGCTCAGCGGTGGCGATCGGCCGATCTTCGCCGAGGGCTTCCGCACCAGCCTGCAGAGCGTCGTGCTCGGCACTGGCGGGCGGGACGGCACCGTCGACGGCATCCTCGCCGATTCGCTGTCCGGCAACCTCGCCACGCGCTATCAGTTCGACACGAACAAGGCGATGTCTCGCGAGGAACGCGAGTTCAACGACTCCATCATCCGCGTCATCGGCTACGCCCCGGCCAACAGCATCCGCCCGGATGGCCTGCGCTGGATTCCGGTGGTCAACGGCCAGTTCAACGTCCCGGTGGTCAGCATCCACACCCTGGGCGACCTCTACGTGCCGTTCAAGCACCAGCAGATCTACCGGCGCAACGCCGAGGCCAACGGCAACGGTGAGCTACTCGTGCAACGCGCGATCCGTGCGCCCAGCCACTGCGACTTCAGCTACCAGGAGCAGGTCGAGGCCATGGCGGACATGCTGCGCTGGGAGCAGGAGGGCATCAAGCCGGCGGGTGACGAAGTGCTGAACCCGCGTGTCGTGGCCGATCCGGCGTACGGTTGCACCTTCACTCGCAACGAAGGCGTACCGACCCGCGCGTTGCTGCCGGCCTGCCCGGAAAGCTGAGACCGGGGCTCGCCAGGGCGAGGCCCACACCTCGCCCTGGCGACCGAATGGTCCGGCGGCCGGCCGTAAGCGGGCGATCGCGTTGCCCGCTATTGCTGCACGACGTTGGCCAGGTTGCCGTTGCCGGTCTGGACAATACTGGCCGTATGGCTACCCAATGACTGCGTCAGAAAGGCCTGGTGGCCTTGCCCCGTCTGGCTGATCATCGCTTCGTTGGCCTCGAAACCCTGCGAGGCCTCGATCCGGTTGTAGTCCCCTACCTGCGCGATATCCAGCTGGTTGCCATCGCCGACCTGCGAGGTCGAGACCCGGTTGTAATCGCCTTCCGAATACCCGCTCAGGTTGCTGTTCTGCCCGACCATGTACGCGTCGAGCTCGTTTCCGCTACCGCGCTGCGTGTAAGCCAGCGCACTGTAGCCGTCCCGCGTCTCGACGCGTGCGATGTTGGCCACGCCCACCTGGTCGAGGGACACATCGGCCGCCGGGTAGCGTCCGGATATCTGCAGGATGAATGCCTGGTTGCCGGTGCCGTCCTGCTCGATTTCCGCAGCACCGCCCCCCAGACCGCCGCTGACCTGCTCCAACTGCACCTGATTAGCCGTGCCGGTCTGTTGAATGCTGGCCGTGCTGAACCCGGACTGCTCGACCTGCACGCGATTGTCTTGCCCGCTGGACACCGCCTCGAGCTGGTTGCCCACCCAGGCTTGTCTGGCTTCGAGCTGGTTGCTCGTGCCGTCCTGCTCAATGCGCGCCGTGCCGGCCAGCTCACCCAGGTAGGCCTGCTGCTCGAGCACGACGCTGTTCGACGTGCCCGCCTGGTACACCTGCGCGTCCGCCGTGCCTGGCTGGCTGCCGTTCACCTGATAGATCTCGACCGAATTGAGCGACCCGATCTGCTCGACCCGCGCCTGATCGCTCGCGCTGCTGGTCCCGGACTGGTCCGTGATCGCGCTGTTCGCAACGCCGTCCTGCGCGATGAACGATCGCTGCATGACGCCGCTCTGCGTCTGTTCCGCGCGATTGTCGAGGCCGGTCTGCTCCACCTCGGCCACATGCCCGTTGGCCAGCGCATGGCCGTTTAACGCCAGCCAGATCGCGGCGGACAAAGCGATTGATCTGTTCATTGAACTCTCCTGTTTGCATTGGATGGGCTCCGTACATCACAGGCGAAGCAAAAGGAGTGTTGTCGCGCAATCGCCCTCGCGATATAGGCTGAACGGATCAAGTGATGGGCGGTGCCGGATTAGGCCTTAAGTGGCCGTTCAGCCTCACGGCATCCTAGGAGCGGAGAATGCGTCCTCGTTCGCCCGCAACGAATCCCCGAGCGCCAAGCTTCGCTTTAAGGACTCTTCGGAAGTTGGGTGGGCGAGGGAATCGAAGCCTTTTGCTTGGTGTGTCGTTCCGTCGCAAAGCGTGTCGTTATGCGGTTTCCCGGCTGACCCGCCTGCTCGTTTCGTCGCAATGCGTCACAGTGATTTCGACACTTTATCGGCACCATTCTGTTGCCACTAGCTTGCCGCAACGCTAGACCGTATCTTCCACGCCGCACGGTTCGCTCAAGGAAGACATGATGCACCAGGATGAAGATCGCCAACGTTTGCTACACCGATACAAGGCCGACTCGGCATCGCCACGTTCTGGTCGCATAGATCGCGCGTACCTAGCTTGGCTTCGCCGCCGCTTTGACGATCCTAATATTCAAGAGCCTCCGCCACCTGAGCCGGACAGTACTGAACGGCAACCTGTGAAACTGGCAGGCAAAAAGCTCTTATTTGTAACGCTGATTGCTGTCACTTTGCTGATAGGCTTTTGGACCTTGACCTTGAGCACGATTGATAAGGGCTTCATTGCTGTCGATAGTACAAAGCTGAAATTTTCAGTCAGCGGTAAGAACATATGGGCGGGCTACTTTTTCCTAGGCGCATTTTCGGCCATCGCGGTCTATGCGTGTTTCATAAATCACGCACAAAAGCCTATGTTTAAGAAGGTCGGTAACGCACTGGCGGTGATATGGGGATGCGCATTTATTTTTGTCTTGGTCCTCAGTGACTAAAAGTTGTCCAAACATAGGATTAAAGCTACTTGCCGCACGCAATACAGAAGGATAAATATGCGTCCCGTAATGAAAAATAATCCGTGGCCGCGAAGACTTCAGCATTTCCCAACGGCAGGGATGCTAATTCTCGTAGCGGTGCTATCCACCAAGCCGATTACCCTCACAGGCCTTGCTATTGCGCTGTGTACCATTCCTTTTCTTTACCTCTTTTTTTCGCTGTCGTAAATCGCTGGGCGAGAAGATTCACTGGCAGCAAATTTATGAAAATAGTTGAAATTACACTTATGATTGCCGTGGCCGCGGCTGTATATTCCACGGCGCGTTATATGAGGCCTTATATTGGTGAGCAGTTCTGCCAGTTTAAACGCTCAAGTTTAGAGAAGTGCTATCCGTGGTAAATGTGGTTACTTCGTTGCCTCCGTCGAACGCTCTGCGAACCACTCGATTTCGTCCTGGCTCATCTGACGCTGCTGGGGCGCTGTCGGTTCTGCCGCTGCGGCTTCGTAGCTTGCAACGGACGGCTGGCTAATCGGCTGAATGTGCTGTGGGTGTGCAGGCTCTGGTTTTGAATAGAGGCCTGCCGCCGATATGGATGCCTTGCTTGATCTGGTTTATGTCTAGGACTATCGGCTTTCCGAACGTCAATGCCAGTGCCCCGATAACCGCCGAACCGATCCTCAGTATCGCTAGGAATCGCCATGGTCCTTGTTTCTTCTTGCTGCGTAGATACTTGGGTGCATCGTCTCACTCTGATCTCATGTCGCGTCCTTGCTCAATGAGTTGGTGCTTAATAAACCTGTCACCTTTAGTAATGAAGCTTCCTTGCCCAAGCATTCACTTGAGTATCTGTTTACGGTCTATCTCAAAAAAGTCTGCAAGAACTCCGATAATGCTCAGTGCTTGGCTTGGCAGGGTTGATGCCGGAGGGACCTCTCGTGCGTAAGCGTTTACGTCGAAAAATTTAGCGAGATCAAACAGGGAGCTTTGTACCGCTGCTTTGGAGAAGTATTCCGCGAGGATATCTGCCTTAAGTTCTTCGGCTTGCCTCAATATTTCATGCTCCAGGGTCCGTCCGAGTTCTGGGTCAGAAACAACGGTGCTAACGAGAGAGGAAGCCATTTTCCCTACTTTCGTAGCTAAGCTTCGCCCGGCTGCTCCGTATCTAAATCCCTCATCTAGCAATCGGTAACGCTGATCATGCTCGGCTGTTACATGCTCCCTTAAAATAAAATCTAGGCAGATGGCGAGCTGAGCGATGCTTACGTATGTTATGCGCCAAGCGGTAGGGGAGTGGTTTCCTTTGGCTATTTCTGCAAAGTAATAATGTATGTCGTTAAGCCAGGCATTAGCGCCATCAAAATTAAGTGACGTGACAAGGCGTGTTTTCGCTTTTTCGTATCGCCCTCGCCAGTCACCGCCCAGCTTGCCCAGTGATGCCCGATCTAATTCATCAAGAAGCTCTTCCTCATTTATTCGGTCCAGATGGCTTCGATTGCTTTTTACGAGACGCGACAAAAACCTTCCATCAAGCACACTCACTTTATTCTGTAAGCCGAACTCTCGTACATCGGGGCGGGTGTCGTTTGTTGCGACTATGCAGCCTTCGAATTGCAATGTCTGCTGAAGTCCTTTTGCCCAAAATATGCGCTCGAGTGCTTGCGGGGTTCTCTTGTTCTTGATGTCAACATTTATCCGCTCTCTGTTTAAAGAGGAGCTCTTTCCGTACAGAAACAGATCGATGTCAGTAACATCAAAATTGTTGAATTTGAACTTGCAGCCTCTTGCAGTATAAAAGCCAATGCTTAAGAAGTAGTTTCTCAGGGCTTCTTCAGCTGCGGGGCCTTTTAGTAGTGGTTCTTTCATTGGCTTAGCCCGCCAGTTCGGATGTCGTTGAGAAGATCGCGAGTCTTGAGTTTTACAGCGTCGGTAGAGTTTTTTCGGACAACTTCCCTTGTCGCTTCTGGCGAAACATATTCCGTTATTTTTGCTCCGGGAAGTTGGGCTATCATTTCTCCGGTGATGTTTCCGCTGCGAATGACTTCAAGCGCAAGCTTTCCAACTTCGGGCTTTAAAAGCCTCATTTTGAACATGCTGCCTGACGGTATGACCTTCAACACACCTTTAAGCTCTAATGCTTGGTAGTCATTTCCAATCGCAGTCGCTGGGCCAACGGTTCCACCGTTTATAAGCTTTTCCATGAGTAGGGATATGGCTTGTATGCGCCCTCTATAATAACTGCTTACCGTCATTCCATACGTTAACGAGGCAACAAAAGCCTTTGCTAGATCTAAAGCGTCGTCGGCTATTGTGTTTGAGAATTTGGAAAATGCAGCGGGCCTAGTAACAAAGAAATTCTTTCCACTTTCGTTGCCGACAACGCTTATGTCGAATAGGCCGATTGAATGCAGGCGCGTAAAAAGCTCTGCCCCAAGGATTTTTTTGACTGAGGCGTGGGTCATGCACCCCTTGGAATCGAGTTTTTCGTTTACTTCTCTCAGAAGCTGAGCTTCTGCGACTGTAAGTGAATTTAGTATGTTGTTGGCCTTTTTTGCATCTTCTCTGCGAAATAAATTCCCGTTGAAGATAAGATTTTCTGAGGCTGACAAAGCTTCGGTATCAAAAAATCCGATGTTGCTACCTAATTTTAGCGTGGTTGTTGCTTCGAGATTGGTGAGTTTGTGCGTGTCAGAGATTAATTCGATTGCATATTTGTCTGTAATCGGTGTGTCAGAACTGATTTCAGATAGCGAGATTACAGCTTCCTCGTAGGCTTCATGGTCGGTTTCTTCGAAGATAGTGGCTGTTGAGTCTAGTACTTTTCTGCCAGTAAGCCCTAGTACTTCTATGCCTCCAGTCCCGGTAAGCACTACCCGCTGTTTTTCCAATTCGGAGACAATTACTGGTAGCTCTGTTTTGGGGCTGATATTGTTCGCCCGTGCGAGAGCATCAAGCTGCTTTGTATTAATTTGTTCTTGGTTGGCGCCTGAAATAGCAGAAAGTAAGACGCCGCATTTGCCTGCGAAGCTGATCCCGTCAAAGTCTTGGTTGGTGGTCGCTTGTATTTTACGACCATGATGGAGGAGCCACGCGCCTTTAATATTTTTTTCCATGTTTCTTCCTTGGTGTGTTCTAGCTACTTGCAACGCGTGTCGCTAGATTTTCGTTTGGAAAAAGGAGACAGATTTGGAAAAAAAAGAGGGGACAGATTTATCTTTCCGCCAAGCCCACCGCAACCCCAACCGAAACAAGCCAAACCCTAAACGAAAAAGCCCTGCAAGTGCAGGGCTTTTTTGATCTGGAGCGGGCGAAGGGAATCGAACCCTCGTCATGAGCTTGGGAAGCTCAGGTAATGCCATTATACGACGCCCGCGATGGGTGCCTTTTTACCAGAAGCGGGGGCCGAGTTGAAGCGGTTGGCGAGACTATTCGCCGGTTGGTTCAGATGGGGTCGATTTCTGCTGGCGTCAGGCGGCGGTATTGGCCGGGCGCGAGGGTGGGGTCGAGGGTGAGCGGGCCCATGCGTTCACGGTGCAGGGCGGTGACCTTGTTGCGGAAGTGGCCGAACATGCGTTTGACCTGGTGGTAGCGGCCTTCGTGCAGGGTCAGGCGCGCCTGGCGCGAGCCAAGCAGCTGGAGTTCGGCGGGCCGTGTGGTGAGGTTCTCGTAGCCGAAATACAGCCCCTGTGCGAAGCGCTCGACGCAGATCGGGTCGATGGGGTCTTCGGTTTCCACGAGATAGGTTTTGCCCAGCAGGCTTTCGGGTTGGGTCAGGCGGCGGGACCAGAGGCCGTCGTTGGTGAGGATCATCAGGCCCGTGGTGTTGAAGTCCAGCCGGCCGGCGATATGCAGCTCGGCCTTGTCAGGCTCGTTCAACAGGTCGAGCACGGTGGGATGCGCTGGATCGGCGGTGGCGCTGACGCAGCCGGCGGGTTTGTTCAGCATGTAGAAGCGTGCGGGCTTGCCGGCTTGCAACAGCTCGCCGTCCAGCTCGATGCGGTCGAACACACGGATGTCATGGGTGCCGTCGCGTACGGGCTGCCCGTTTACCGAAGCGCGGCCCGACGCCAGCAGCAGGCGTGCCTGGCGATGGCTGCAGGCGGGGAGGTTGGCGAGAAAGCGGTCGAGGCGCATCAGGGTTTTTCAGGCAGCTCACCGCGCGCGCAGCGTGGGCAGATGCAGGCTTTGTCCTGTGCATCTGCCGGAATCCGTTCGCGGGCTTCGGGCGCTATCTCGGTGGTGAAGCACCAGCATGCGTGCGTGGCGGTCGCGGGGTTGCTGAGGCTGCATTGATTCGGCTCGCCACAAATCGGGCATCGATTAGCCGGCGGCTGTAAAGGTACCTGCGCTGGCGATACGTCGTTGAAAACAGCCCCGGAATGTTCATTTAGAGCACCTGACTCGCAGGCCAGCCCGGTCCGCGTGCCCGGCTGCTTTTGCCTTGTCTTGCCTGCCTCGGTCACGTTCTTCAACGGCCTGCTGGGATCGGGCGTATGGGTCATAACCGGCTCCGGGTGGTGAAGCGGTTGGTTGGAATCGAAAAAGAAGCCCGGCATTGCGCCGGGCTTCTCATGCTACGTCATTACTTGACGCGTTGGCCGGGCTTGGCGCCGCTGTCCGGGCTGAGCAGGTAGATTTCTTCGCCACCGGGACCGGCAGCCAGCACCATGCCTTCGGAGACGCCGAACTTCATCTTGCGCGCGGCGAGGTTGGCGACGTACAGGGTCAGGCGACCTTCCAGCTTGCTTGGGTCCGGGTAGGCGCTCTTGATGCCGGAAAACACGTTGCGCTTGGCATCGCCGATGTCGAGGGTCAGGCGCAGCAGCTTGTCGGCGCCTTCGACGAACTCGCACTTCTCGATCAGCGCGATGCGCAGGTCCACGGCGGCAAAAGCGTCGAAAGCGATCTCGGCAGCCAGCGGCTCCTTCGTCAATTCACCGTTGCCAGCAGGCGCGGTGGTTTCGGTGGCGGCGAGGTCTTCCTTGGAGGCTTCGATCATGGCGTCGATTTTTGCAGGCTCGATACGGGTCAGGAGGGGGGTGAAGGCGTTCAGCTGGTGGTTGGCCAGCGGTGTCTGCAAGTCAGCCCAGCCCAGCGGCTGGACGTTCAGGAAACGCTCGGCGTCGGCGGCCAGGTTCGGCAGCACCGGCTTGAGGAAAATCACCAGCTGGCGGAACAGGTTGATACCGGTGGCGCAGATCGCCTGCACTTCATCCTGCATGCCTTCCTGCTTGTTCAGGGCCCAGGGTGCCTTGTCGGCGATCCAGGCATTGGCGCGGTCGGCCAGGGCCATGATTTCGCGCATGGCGCGGGCGAAATCGCGGGTTTCATAGGCTTCGGCGATGGAAGGCGCGGCCGCCAGGAAGGCGTCGCTGAGCTCCGGTGCGGCATTGCGATCGACCATCAGGCCACCGTTGCCCTTGTGGATGAAGCCGGCGCAGCGGCTGGCGATGTTGACCACCTTGCCGACCAGGTCGGAATTGACCTTCTGCACGAAGTCCTCGAGGTTCAGGTCCAGGTCGTCCACGCCGCGGCCAAGCTTGGCGGCGTAGTAGTAGCGCAGGTACTCGGGGTTCAGGTGTTCCAGGTAGGTGCGCGCCTTGATGAAGGTGCCGCGCGACTTGGACATCTTCTGCCCGTTCACCGTCAGGTAGCCATGTACCGCGACGGCGGTGGGCTTGCGGAAGCCGGCGCCTTCGAGCATGGCGGGCCAGAACAGGGTGTGGAAGTTGATGATGTCCTTGCCGATGAAGTGGTAGAGCTCGGTGGTCGAGTCCTTTTTCCAGAAGGCATCGAAATCCAGCTCCGGGCGGCGCGCGCAGAGGTTCTTGAAACTGGCCATGTAGCCGATCGGCGCGTCCAGCCAGACGTAGAAGTATTTGCCCGGCTCGCCCGGGATCTCGAAGCCGAAGTAGGGCGCATCGCGGGAGATGTCCCACTCGTGCAGGCCGCCGTCGAGCCACTCGGCGATCTTGTTGGCGACCGATTCCTGCAGGCTGCCGCCGCGGGTCCATTCCTTCAGCATGGCCTCGAAGTCGGGCAGCTTGAAGAAGAAATGCTTGGAATCGCGCAGCACCGGCGTGGCGCCGGAGATGGCCGAGCGCGGATTCTTCAGGTCGGTGGGCTCGTAGGTCGCGCCGCACTTCTCGCAGTTGTCGCCGTACTGGTCTTCGGCGGCGCACTTCGGGCAGGTGCCCTTGATGAAGCGGTCGGCGAGGAACATGCCCTTTTCCGGGTCGAAGTACTGGGTCACCGAGCGGGTGGCGATGTGGCCGGCTTCGTTGAGGCGGGTGTAGATCAATTCGGACAGCTCGCGATTCTCGTCCGAATGGGTCGAATGGAAATTATCGAAGTCGACGAGGAAGTCGGCAAAGTCCTTGCTGTGTTCAGCCTGGACGTTGGCGATGAGCTGTTCCGGCGTGATGCCTTCCTTCTCGGCGCGCAGCATGATGGCTGAGCCATGGGCGTCGTCGGCGCAGACATAGATGCACTGGTTGCCGCGCAGCTTCTGGAACCGCACCCACATGTCCGTCTGGATGTACTCGAGCATGTGGCCAAGGTGGATCGAACCGTTGGCGTAGGGCAGGGCACTGGTAACGAGGATCTGGCGAGCTTCGGACATTGGGAAATCTGCAGTCGGGGTGGCGAAGTGAGCGGGTAACTATA
Organism: Stutzerimonas marianensis; assembly: GCF_022810315.1. Taxonomy (NCBI): domain Bacteria; kingdom Pseudomonadati; phylum Pseudomonadota; class Gammaproteobacteria; order Pseudomonadales; family Pseudomonadaceae; genus Stutzerimonas; species Stutzerimonas marianensis. The sequence goes on from NZ_JALGRD010000009.1 coordinate 98,217, forward strand.
AAGGTGCAGGCGTTATTTTTCATCCGCACTGGCACGGTGGGCGCGGGTCGAATGGCGCAGTTGTTGCCGCCGGATGCCGGTATTGGGCCGCGGCGGGTGCAGCGGGGTAAGATGCCCGTCTGTTTTGGTTGGTTTTTCTTGGGAGCAGTCATGACCGTCACACGCGAAGCGGTGGAAGCCGTACTGGGTCAGTACACCGACCCTAACCTGAACCAGGACCCGGTGAGTGCCGGTTGCGTACGATCGATCGAGATCCAGGGGGATCGTGTCAGCGTGCAGCTCGAACTCGGCTATGCCGCCGGTTTGTTTCGAGGCGGCTGGGCGCAGATGCTCGCCATGGCCATCGAAGGACTCGAGGGTGTGACCCGCGCGGACGTGCAGGTCGATTGCGTGATCCGCCCGCACAAGGCGCAGGATCAGCTCGAGTCGCTGGGCAACGTGAAGAACATCATCGCCGTGGCGTCCGGCAAGGGCGGCGTCGGCAAGTCCACTACCGCAGCGAACCTGGCGCTGGCGCTGGCCCGTGAAGGCGCGCGGGTAGGCGTGCTGGATGCGGACATCTACGGACCGAGCCAGGGCATCATGTTCGGCATCCCCGAAGGCACGCGCCCGGAAATCCGTGACGGCAAGGCCTTCATCCCGCTGCAGGCGCACGGCGTGCAGATCATGTCGATGGCCTTTCTCGCCGATGACAAGACGCCCATGGTCTGGCGCGGTCCGATGGTCTCCGGCGCGCTGCTGCAACTGATCACCCAGACGGCCTGGGACGACCTCGATTACCTGATCGTGGACATGCCGCCGGGCACTGGCGACATCCAGCTGACCCTGGCGCAGAAGGTGCCGGTGGTCGGCTCCGTCATCGTCACCACGCCGCAGGACCTGGCGTTGCTCGATGCCAAGAAGGGTGTGGAGATGTTCCGCAAGGTGAATATTCCGGTGCTGGGCGTGGTGGAGAACATGGCGGTGCACATCTGCTCGAACTGCGGGCACGCCGAGCACCTGTTCGGTGAAGGGGGCGGCGAGAAGCTGGCTGGGCAGTACAACGTCGAACTCTTGGCCTCGCTACCGCTTTCCATGGCCATTCGCAGCCAGGCCGATGCCGGCAAGCCGACCGCCATCGCCGATCCAGAGAGCCAGATCGCCATGATCTATCAGCAGATGGCCCGTCGTGTTGGGGCGCGGATCGCGCAGAGCGGGCAGATCGTCGCGCAGTCGATGCCCAACATCGTCGTGACTGACGACTGAGGTCATCGACGGGGGAGGTCCTGGCCGGGCCTCCCTCCGCGCCCATGAGGGCCGATCGCTTTGTCTCGAGGCTGAATCGCAGGCAAAAAAAAGCCCCGCCGAAGCGGGGCTTTTTTCGAGAAGTGGCAGGTTAGATAACCTGAACTTCCTCAGCTTGCATGCCCTTCTGGCCGCGAGTAGCGACGAAGGAGACCTGCTGGCCTTCTTTCAGGCTCTTGAAGCCCTCGCCCTGAATGGCGCGGAAGTGTACGAAGAGGTCGTCACCGGATTGCGGAGTGATGAAGCCGAAGCCTTTTTCATCGTTGAACCACTTAACGGTACCGGTTTGGCGGTTAGACATTTGAATGTCTCCTTGAACAATGTAGATGTTTGTTGAACGGGCAAATACCCCGAACGGTGACTGTGTGCAAGGAGTTAAAGGAGTCGTAGCAATGATCGGATCGAAATCTAAACATGTAGCGATTCACGGTGACACATGCAGCAGCAGCCAACGCAAGATACTCCATTTCTGACGCAATGCGAGCATTATTTTCAGTTTCCGGTCGAAGCGTCAGATATGCGGCGCGTGGTGCCGGCGCACGGGCTTTAACCAACCCCTTGTGCTCGGTAAGATGCGCACCTTCCATTCACCGCCCAGCAGAGATCAGGACGCCCGCCCATGAGCATCAAATCGGACAAGTGGATTCGCCGCATGGCCCAGGAGCACGGCATGATCGAGCCCTATGTCGAGCGCCAGGTGCGCACCGAGGGTAATGAGCGACTGATCTCGTACGGCGTGTCCAGCTACGGCTACGACGTGCGCTGCGCGGATGAATTCAAGGTATTTACCAACATCAACTCGGCGACGGTCGATCCGAAGAATTTCGATGAGAAGAGCTTCGTCGACATCAAGAGCGACGTCTGCATCATCCCGCCGAACTCCTTCGCCCTGGCGCGCACCGTCGAGTATTTCCGGATTCCCCGCAACGTGTTGACCATCTGCCTGGGCAAGAGCACCTACGCGCGCTGCGGCATCATCGTCAACGTCACGCCGCTCGAGCCTGAATGGGAAGGCCACGTGACCCTGGAGTTCTCCAACACCACCACGCTGCCGGCAAAGATCTACGCGAACGAAGGCGTGGCGCAGATGCTGTTCCTCGAATCGGACGAGGAATGCGAAACCTCCTACCGCGACCGCGGCGGCAAGTATCAGGGCCAGCGCGGCGTGACCCTGCCCAAGGCGTGACGGCAGCCTGAGCCAGGCCCGGCACGACACACCGATGCGGATGGCGACGCTGTTGCCATCCGCATCGTCGTTTCATGGCTTACCAGGGCAGGGGCTGGCCCTGGTAGTCGATATAGCGGTGACCACCCTGGCCGCTCGCGCGGGTCACCTGCTCGACCATTCCGCGGCAGCTCGTCTCGATGTCCAGCGGCGCCTCTTCACCGCCCATGTCCGTTTTCACCCAGCCGGGGTGCATGGAGATGACGGTCAGACCTGAATCTTCGCCGAGTTCGGCCACGAACGTCCGCGTCAGGTGGTTCAGCGCGGCCTTGCTGGCGCCGTAGAGCGGCATGCCCATCCCCGGCCCGGTCTCCACGCTGCCCATGATCGACGTCATGAAGACGATCACGCCGGTATCCGGTTTGACCCGCGGCGTCATCCGCTTGGCCAGGCGCACGGGCCCGATGGCGTTCGTGACGAACAGCTGGCCGACGTCCTCGTCGCTGGCGTTGTCAACCGAGAGTTGCCGCGAACCGGAAATGCCGGCGTTGACATACAGCACGTCCAGTTCGGTGCCGGAAAGCCGTTCGTTGAGCGCCTCGACGCTGGCGGCATCGGCGATGTCCAGCGCTTCGACCTGCACGCCCGCTGCCTTCAAAGCCTCGGCCCGGCTGGGATCGCGAACGGTGCCGATCACCTTCCAGCCTTCGGCGCTGAATTGCTTGGCCAGGCCCAGGCCGAGCCCGCGTGATGCGCCGACCATCAATACAGTCTTGGACATTGCTTCGCTCTCCGTTGGGGGTGGGCTGGAGAGCATAGTCGACAACCGCCGGGGCGTGGTGGCGCCAGGCTTCAGGGACGGACTATCCGATCAATGCCCCGGTTGCCAGGGCTGGCCGAGCGAAACCGGTGCGTAGAGCCGGGTGCGGATCGCATCCCTCGACAGGATGACCAACACCAGGATGGTGGCCACATACGGCAGCATCGCCAGCAGGTTGCCGGGGATGGCGAGGCCGATGCCCTGGGCGACCAGATGCAGGATGCTGGCGAGACCGAACAGGTAGGCGCCGAGCAGCACGCGGCTGACGCGCCAACTGGCGAACACCACCAGCGCCAGGGCGATCCAGCCGCGGCCTGCGGTCATGTTTTCCGCCCACATCGGGGTATAGGCCAGGGACATGTAGCCGCCGGCGAGGCCCGCCATGGCGCCGCCGAACATGACGGCCAGGGTGCGTACGCGTAGCACCGGCAGGCCCATGGCGCTGGCCGCGTTCGGGTTCTCGCCGACGGCCTGGATGATCAGGCCGATGCGGCTTTTCAGCAGCACCCAGGCGACCAGGGCGAACAGCGCGAAGGACAGGTAGACGAGCAGATCCTGGGCGAACAGCATCCGCCCGATCACCGGAATGTCGGCGAGCAGCGGGATGGCGATCGGCTCGAACCCGGCCAGCGGCTTGCCCACCCAGCTCGCGCCAACGAAGGATGACAGGCCGACCCCGAAGATGGTCAGGGCCAACCCGGTCGCCACCTGATTGGCGTTGAAGCCCAGCGCGACCATGGCGAACAGCAGCGAGAGCAGCACCCCGGCGAGGCAGGCGAACAGCACGCCGAGCCAGAGGTTGCCGGTGGAAAAGGCGACCATGAAGCCGATCACTGCACCGAACAGCATCATGCCTTCCTGGCCGAGATTGAGGACACCGGTCTTTTCGCAGACGAGCTCGCCGAGCGCGACCAGCAGTAGCGGCGTACCGGTGCGGATCATGGCGTAGAAGATATTGGTCAGCAGGTCGATGTCCATGGTTACTCCCGGATGCCGTCTAAGACTGGAGGCATGAGGCTGGAAATAGATAGGGTTGAGGTCCGGGTCATGCCGTGGCTTCCTTCGTCGAGCGGCCCGCCTTGAGCTTTGCGATGCCCTTGAGACGCGGGCGATACAGAATCAGCACATCGCACGCCAGCAAGAAGAACAGCACCATCCCCTGGAACAGTTGGGTGATGGATTGCGGCAGATTGGCGGCCATCTGGGCGTTTTCACCGCCCAGGTACAGCAGCGCCATCAGCAGGCTGGCGAAGACGATGCCAAGCGGATGCAGCCGTCCGAGGAACGCGACGGTGATCGCCGCATAGCCGTAGCCCGGCGAGACCTGCGGCACGAGTTGGCCGATGGGGCCGGTGACTTCCGCGACACCGGCCAGGCCGGCGAGTCCGCCGCTGATCAGCAGGGTGACCCAGACGAGCCATTTGTCACGGAAGCCGACGAAGCCCGCCGCGCGCTTGTCGAGCCCCATGACCTTGATCTGGAAACCGAGAAAGCTGCGCTGCAGCAGGACCCAGACCGCGACCAGCGCCAGCAGGGCGAAGTACAGGCCGCCGTGGACGCGCAGGTCCTCGACGATCTGCGGCAGGCGGGTAGCGTCGCCGAACATGGCGGATTCCGGGAAGTTGAAGCCTTCCGGGTCTTTCAGCGGCCCGTGGACGCAGAACAGCAGCAGGTTCAACGCGATGTAGTTGAGCATGATGCTGGTGAGGATTTCGTTGGCGTTGAACGCCGTCTTCAACCAGGCGCACAGCGCCCCCCACGCCGCGCCGCCGAGGGTGCCGACCAGCAGCGTGATGACCAGTGCCCACTGGCTTTCCCATTCGATGATATTGACCGCCACGGCACTGCCGGCGAGCGCGCCGATCAGCAGTTGGCCTTCCGCCCCGATGTTCCAGATACGGGCGCTGTAGACCACCGCCAGGCCAAGCGCGCAAAGCATGATCGGCAGTGCCTTGACCAGCAGCTCGGAGAGACCGTAGAGGTCGCTCACCGGATCGATCAGCAGCACCTTCAGTGTTTCCAGAGGCGGATGGCCGAGGACCGCGAAGAGCAGTGCGCCGCTGAGCAGGGTCAGCAGGGCCGCCAGCAGCGGCGAGAACCAGAGCATGGCGCGCGACTGCTGGCCGCGCGGTTCGAGGGTTAGCAGCATTGAGGCGGTCTCGTCAGGCAGCGGGAGTGGATGCGGGAATGCGGGTATCGAACTGGCCGGCCATCCAGCGCCCGACTTCCGCCGGCGTGGTGCTCGCGGTCGGGTACTGGGCCGACAGCGCGCCGTGGCTGAGTGCGGCGATCCGGTCGCTGATCTGGAACAGTTCTTCCAGGTCCTCCGAAATCACCAGGATGGCGGCGCCGGCGTCGCGCAGCTCGATCAGCGCCCGATGGATCGCCGCGGCGGCGCCGACGTCGACGCCCCAGGTCGGGTGCGCGGCGATCAGCAGCTTGGGTTGCTGAAGGATCTCGCGCCCCAGGATGAACTTCTGCAGGTTGCCACCGGACAGGCTGGCCGCGGTGGTTTCGGCGTCCGGCGTCTTCACGGCGAAGCGCTGGATGATGCGCTCGGCGAACGCCTTGACTCGGCTGCGCTGGATCAGCCCCTTGCCCAGCATTCCGCGCTGCTGGTACGCGGTGAGCAGGGCATTGTCTGCCAGGCTCATGCTTGGCACGGCGCCGTGGCCCAGGCGCTCGGCCGGCACGAAAGCCATGCCATGGCGCCGGCGCGCGTCGGGCCGCAGGTGTGCGACCGGGTCACCGAGGAAGCGGATCGTGTCGCCTTCGCTCGGCACCAGCGGACGTTCGCCACTGAGCAGGGCGAGCAGTTCGTCCTGACCGTTGCCGGCCACGCCGGCAATGCCCACGATCTCGCCGGCGCGGACTTCGAGGTCGACCTCGCGCAGTGACACGCCGAACGGGTCGGCGTTGTGCCACGACAGACGCTCGACACGCAGGAAGGGCGCCGCGCCCTCGGCCTTTGGGTACTCCGCTTCGAGCCCTTCGGCGTCGCCGACCATCAGCCGTGCCAGTTGCAGATCCGAGCACTCGGCCGGTATGCAGTCTCCGGACACCTTGCCGCCACGCAAGACGGTGGCCGTCTGGCACAGGGCCCGTACTTCGTTGAGCTTGTGGCTGATGAACAGGATGCTGCAGCCTTCGCCGGCCAGGCGGCGCAGGGTGACGAAGAGATCATCGGCTTCCTGCGGCGTGAGCACCGAGGTGGGTTCGTCGAGGATCAAGAGTTTGATGTCCTGCATCAGGCAGCGGACGATCTCCACCCGCTGGCGCTCGCCGATCGACAGGCTGTGCACCAGGCGGTGCGGTTCGAGCGGCATGCCGTAGCGCTTAGACACCTCACGGATCTTCGGCTCCAGCTGCCTGGGTGAGCCGGCCGCGGCCCCCAGCGCGAGGGCGATGTTCTCCGCCACGGTCAGCGTCTCGAACAGTGAAAAGTGCTGGAACACCATGCCGATGCCGCGTTCGCGCGCCTGTGCCGGGTCGCGCATGACGACCGGCTCGCCCTGCCAGACGATCTGCCCGGCGTCCGGCTGCGTCACGCCGTAGATGATCTTCATCAGCGTGCTCTTGCCTGCGCCGTTCTCGCCCAGCAGCGCATGGATCTCGCCAGGTTCGATGGACAGGTCGATACGGTCGTTCGCCAGGCAGCCCGGGTACTGCTTGGTGATGCCTCGAAGCTGCAGCCGGGCGGTGGATGAGTCAGACATGAACAGGGTTCCGCTGTGATTCGTGGTCGAGAGAAAAGCAAAAAGCTGGCCAAGCAGTCAGGAAACGTCGCCCGCGCTCCGGCGAATCGGCGTGAGCCGGGCCGAACGTTCGTGGCGATGATAGTCGTTGCGCCGAAATGGTGCTTTGCCGACAGGCTGCCAGGCGTGCCGCACCGCTTCAGGGCGCCGTGCGGGGCATTGTGCTGAGTAGAGGGCGTCGCCTGCCGCTACCCTGCGCCACAACGAAAAATGCCCGCATCGGAAGGATGCGGGCATTTCATTAGCATGCTGACGGCAACCGGTTCAGGCTACCGCTGGCAGGCCGGACTTCAGGCGAAGTTCTTCGCCACGAAGTCCCAGTTCACGACGTTCCAGAACGCCTCGACGAACTTCGGACGGGCGTTGCGGTAGTCGATGTAGTAGGCGTGTTCCCAGACGTCGCAGGTCAGCAGCGGCTTGTCGCCAGCGGTCATCGGGTTGCCGGCACCGATGGTGCTCGCCAGACCGACGCTGCCGTCGGACTTCTTCACCAGCCAGGCCCAGCCGGAGCCGAAGGTGCCGATGGCGGTCTTGGTGAACTCTTCCTTGAACTTGTCGAAGGAGCCGAAGGCGGCGTTGATGGCATCAGCCAGAGCGCCGGTCGGCTGGCCGCCAGCGTTCGGGGCCATGCAGTTCCAGAAGAAAGTGTGGTTCCAGACCTGGGCGGCGTTGTTGAAGATGCCACCGGAAGAGGTCTTGATGATGGTTTCCAGGTCCTTGCCTTCGAACTCGGTACCCGGAATCAGGTTGTTCAGGTTGGTCACGTAGGCCTGGTGATGCTTGCCATGGTGATACTCGAACGTCTCGGCGGAAATGTGCGGCTCGAGGGCGTTCTTTTCAAACGGAAGCGGGGGCAATTCGAAAGCCATGGTGTATCTCCTGCTCAGGTGTCGAGGATTGATGCGGCCAGCTGGAAGGAGGCAGTTGCACTGGAGGTCAGCGCTTTGCGCCACGGATGAAACTGCACGAAGTCGTCCGTTTGCGTCTGTCTTTTCCCTTCGCTCGCTGCATGCGTGCGCAATCTCTTGGCCGTTCACGGGCGGCCGTGGTGGCGGGCTGAAGCGTTCCGCTCCATGCCCGCGAACCCGGGATCATAGCACCGGCCCTGCGGCAAAACCACGCGCCAACTGTGTGGGAAAGCCGAGCCAGAGCCTGTGAAAGCGACGGTCTGGCGGGCTGGGCCGGGGAGAACCCTCTGCGTGGACCTTCGCCTGTGGCGGTCGTTCCTCAGGAGGCGACGATGAGTTGAGCGGCGACGGCGAACATCATCGCGGCCACGCCCAGGTCAATGAGTCGCCAGGTCAGGGGACGAGCCAGCCAGGGGGCGAGCCAGGCCCCGCCGAGCGCGAGGATCATGAACCACATCGTCGAGGCGCTTGCCGCGCCGAGGGTGTAGGCGCCCGGTTCCGGTTGTTGGGCACCGAGCGTGCCGATCAGCAGGACGGTGTCCAGGTACACATGCGGGTTGAGCAGGGTCACGGCCAGCGCCGCCAGCAGCACGCGGCGCAGCGGGCGGCTGCCGTTGCGTTCGTCTTCCTTCAGGCTTTGCGGGCGAGCGGCGCGACGCAGGGCAACCACGCCGTAATACAGCAGGAACGCCGCGCCGCCCCAGCGGGTGATTTCGAGCAACAGGGGGCTGCGGGCCAGTACGGCGGCGAGGCCGAACACGCCGACACTGACCAAGATGATGTCGCACAGGATGCACAGCGCCGCGACCGGCAGGTGATGCTCGCGTCGCAGGCTCTGCGCCAGGACGAAGGCGTTCTGCGCGCCGATTGCCACGATCAGTCCTGCGGTGACGATCAACCCGTTGAAATAGCTCTGCCACATGACGCTGTTGCCTTTATCCGAAAGAGTGGCTGGCAGTTTCGGTGCAGCCGCTCTATAAGAAAAACGAAAAATCGTTATGCGGCATAAGGTGAGCTAATGTTCGATTACAAGCTTCTCGCTGCCCTGGCGGCTGTGGTGGAACAGGCAGGGTTCGATCGTGCGGCACAGCGTCTGGGTCTTTCGCAATCGGCCGTTTCGCAGCGGATCAAGCTGCTCGAGGCTCGGCTCGGGCAGCCGGTACTGCTTCGTGCAACACCGCCAAAGCCCACCGAGGTGGGGCGCCGCCTGCTTAACCACGTACAGCAGGTGCGGCTGCTGGAGCGCGACCTGCAGGCCCAGGTGCCGCAGCTCGACGACAGCCATCTGCCGGAGCGGCTGCGCATCGCGCTTAATTCCGACAGCCTGGCGACCTGGTGGGCACCGGCGGTTGCGCCTTTTTGCGCAGCCCATGGCGTGGTACTCGACCACGTGCTGGAGGATCAGGACGTTGGCCTCAAGCGCATGCGCGCAGGTGAGGTGGCGGCCTGCGTCTGCGCCGTGGAGCGTCCGCTGGGCGGCGCCCGTAGCGAGTTTCTCGGGGCCATGCGCTATCGCGCCCTGGCCAGCCCGGCTTTTGTCGAGCGGCACCTGCGCGATGCACCTCCAGCCGAGGCGCTGCTGCGCGCGCCGGCCATCGTGTTCGGCCCGGATGATCAGTTGCAGCATCGCTACCTGGCGTCGCTGGGGTTGGAAGGGCCGTTCAGTCACCATCTCTGCCCATCGTCGGAAGGCTTCGTGCGCCTGATTCAGAGCGGCCTGGGTTGGGGGCTGGTGCCCGAGCTGCAAGTGCAGGAGCTGTACCGCAGCGGGGCGCTGGTCGATGTGTACAGTGGCCCGCCGATCGACGTGCGGCTGTACTGGCATCACTGGCGCAATGGCGGCGAACTGCTGGCCGAGTTCACGCGCCAGTTGCAGCGGTCAGCCGGTCAGTGGTTGGTCGGGTAGGCTCAGGCCATGACGCGTTGGCCGCGATAGATACGTACCGACGGAACATGGGCGGATGCGCTGGAGGGCTTGATGGCGACGGGAGTGGGTTGGTCGGTGTAGGCCGCCAACTGGCGACCGAGTTCGCGGGTCAGTTCGTCGCCGGAACCGAGGCAAGCGGTGAGCATGGCCGTGACGGCGTCCGGCTGGCTCAGGCGAATGTCCAGCCGCTGTTCGTCGCGCAGACGACGGCGCAAGCTCTGCATACAGTCGAGAACGGCCTTGTTGATCTCCATACCGACTCGCTCCTTCTTGTTGTCACTGTCACGCCTTGGGCCCGACCTCCTTGTCGGAAAACGCTATCCGCTGGCATGACGGGTGTAGCAATGGGCGTACCAGTTCACGCTTTTGGCCGCTGCGGGGCGGATGAACGCCAGGCGGAATGCGGCTTGCAGTAGATGCGAGGCTTCTTTTCGTCGAGCCTGATCTCCGCATAGCCGGGGGGCGGGTTGCACGGCGGTGAGGCTCGCCGCGTCGGCGGCGCCTGTTCCTGGTGCGGCGTCACATCCAGGGCGCTGAAGTCGCCTGGTCGAATCGTTATACTGCGCGTTGTTTTCGCTCCGCGCCCCCTCGAAGGTATCCCATGCGCAACGATGCTCACGACGAACTGGAAAACGTACCCAGCCTGACCGCCGCTCGCGACCAAGATGGGCCCTATCCAGCCCCCGAGCTGGAACCGATTCGTCGCCCCGCACCTGACCTGCGGGCGGACGAAGGACGTTCCCGGCAGAAGCGTCGCAACGTCAGCACGGCGCCACTCTGGCTGATGATCGTCGTGCTGGCCGTCGCGCTGGGCGGTCTGGGCTGGTGGAGCATGCAGCAGATCGACCGCCTCGAAGCACAATTGGTAGCGACCCAGGAGAGCTTTGCTCGCATCAGTGAGGACGCGGCCGGGCGGCTGCAGGACATCTCCGGCAAGGTCGTGGCCACCGAATCGAATGTCACCACCGAAGGCGAAGCGCTCAAGCTGCGCATCAAGCAACTGGAAAAGCAGGCCCAGGAACTCGCCGAGCAACAGCGCGCCATCACCACGCAGCAGCAGAGCCTGGTCGGCAAGCAGGACAATCAGCAGCAGCGGCTGGAAGAGCAGGGGCGACGTGTCGAGGCCGTGTCCTCGGAGGTGCGTACCCAGCAGGCCAGCACGGCCGAGCTGGCTGAAAGCCTCAAGGGGCTCGATGGCGAGCAGGCGACGCTCAAGCGCGCCGTGAGCGACCTCAAGGGCGCGGTGGATTCCGTACCGTCGCTCGCGTCGCGCATCGAGGGGATGAGCAAGGACATCGCGGCGCTGAAGCAGAAAGGCGACCCCAGCCAGGCTGTCAGTCGCCTGGAGCAGGATCTGCTGGTCCTGCGCAGCGAGCTGGACAACCGTCCGACCCCGACCCCGGGGGTGAACACCGGCGAATTCGATGCCTTCCGCGCTCAGATGACCCGCAGCATCAATACGTTGCAGAGCCAGATCGCCAACCTGCAGCAACAGCGCTGACGAAAAAAAACCGCTACGCAGCGAGGCGTAGCGGCCGGGCAAGGCAAGCCAAACGAGGATTGGTTTACAGATCGACCGCGAGCGACAGACCGATGCCGTGGTTGCGGTTGTCGTTGCCGATGTAGTGATAGTTCGCACGCAGGCTGATGCCGTCGGTCAACTGATGCGCCAGACCCAGTTTGAAGCGCGTCTGGTCGCCAGTCCGCACTGCGCCCGGCAGTTCGAAACTGTTGCCGGCCACGCTGTTCAGGGACAGGCGCAGGTCCTCCCGATCGTCATCCTCCCGCTCGACTTCTCGTGCGACCTCGCCGAACAGCTGGGTTCGCCCAGTCAGTGCGTATTCACCGAACAGGCCCGCCGAGAGACGCAGCGATTTCAGCGACTGGTCGTCGAAAGTCAGCGCTGTCGCGCTGGCGCCATCCTCGCGGTAGCCGTCCACTTCGATTTTCTGATAGCTGGCGCCGATGAAGGGACCGAACGTCAGGGCGTCGCCGGGCTGCATCAGGTTGAAGCCGGTCTTGCCTGCTACGCCCCAAAGCGTCCCCTCTGTACTGCCCTTCTCGGTGCGCTCGGCTACACCTAGCGCGAAGCGGCGGTTCAGCGAGTCGTAATCGAGATAGCCGGCGCTGACTGCGATCTGCGCGAACAGGCGATCCTGTTGATAGCCGGCCATGATAGTGCCCAGGTAGCTGCGCATGTCGAAGTCGGAATCGGCATCGCCGAGCGTGAGTGAGTTCTCGGCAACGCCGAGGCCCGCTCCGAACAGCCATGCCTCGTTCAGGCGGTGGGTGAATCCGACCGTGAGTGCCGGGCGCTTGCCATCGCCACCGCCGAACCCATCGTATTCCGAACGGCTGTAGTCGCCCTGGACAAAGGCTCTCCAACTGCCGATCGCCTGGCGATTGGCGCGCTGCACAGCCAACTCGGTATCGAGCATCTGCCAGTGATTGCTGAGGGCGGCCCGGCCCATTTCAGGAAGCAGGGAGACCTGGGCCGGCGCCTCGAGGATCGAGTAGATGTAGTCCGCACTGATTTGGTGGACCGCCGTGGTTGGATGCACCGCGTCGTTGAACAGCAGGCGACTCGGGTCGGCCGCGGCACTGCCGAGCCCGTAGGTCGGGTCCGGTGTACAGCCGTCACCGCTGAAGCACACGGCCGTCTGGTCGATCGTGGGGTCGAAGCCGTAGAGCGCGAGATCGGCGCGGATTTCGGAGAGCAGCAATCGGTTGTTCAGCAACACGTAATTGCCGCCCTGCGCCTGCAACCCGGCGGCCAATTCGTCGTTGAATTCATCGCTCAGTCCGTTGAGCAGGGCGCCGAGTCCGGGCAGGCTGTTGCCCAGTGGCGTATCGCCGACATTAGGCAGATCCGACACCACTATGTAACGCGCGCCGGCGAGCTGTAGCGCCTCGACGGCCTGGACCATGTTGTCGGCCGCCTGCGCCATGGTGACGGGGCGGCCATTCTGGACGAGCTGGAATATGTCGTTCGCACCGCCGTTGAGGTAGTACAAGCCGTTGGGGTCGACCCGAGGGTTTTCCACCAGATAACCCAGGCGGCTGCGCGACAGCCCATTCGCCTCGACCGTCGAGCGGTCATTGATCGAGGCGAGGATCTGATCCGTTCGGTAACCCCCGACGGCGTAGTTGGTACCGTCAGCGTTTCCGGTGAGCAGCTCTGGCAATAGCGGTGTAGAGGGCAGCGACTGAAGGCCCAAACGGCCTGCGAGTACCTGGGTAACAACCTGACCGAAGTACTCCGTGTTGTTCGCAGCGTAAGTAGGACCGGTACGGTTGGTGAAGCGAAGGCCGCCAGTCGGATTGCCACCTAGCAGGGGGCCGCCGACATCCGGAAAGTTGCCGGCATCGCTGAGCGAGTCGCCGAAGTTGACGAATTGGCTATAGGGGCTGCCGTCGGCAGCCGCTGCGAGCGGCAGGGTGGCAGCGATGACGAAAGCAAGAGGCTTGAGTGCGTTGGGCACGTGGCGGTCTCCGTATTGTTGTTCTTGTGGGCCGGACGTCTTGAGCGTCGCCATTCACGCTAACGGTGAATAGGGCGATCGATAAGCGCTCTTTAGCGGCATTTTGGGCGTTGGCGCTGTCCCTCGAAGGAATGAGCGGGCGCCGTCCATCGGCCAATTCCCGACGGACTCCGAAAAAACAGAATAGACACTGCGGTATTGGGGTGAGCGGTCGTTAAGGTAGTGCGCGCCAATCGACCGGGTGCGCCGACGGACGGTGCCGGGCCATGAGCCCGAACCGCGTCAGTATCAAAGTGATAGTATCCGCCGCTTCCAGCAGTGTAGCTGGCCGCATGACGCGCTTTCAGGTAACGAGAACAATGCCTTCACTGATCGACCTTCTGCGGGGCCGTCTGGCGACGTTGCTGCCCAGCGAGCTGCGGGCCGAGGAACTGGTCAAACTGCTCCTGCCCCATCGACATTCGATGCTGCTGACCCAAAGACGCGCGACGCTGATCGTCAATCGGGTGCGGCTGCTTGCCTTCCTGTTCGCCGTACTGACGCCCATTTGGGGCCTCGTCGACCTGATGGTCTTCCCGTATCCGCTGTGGTTGAGCCTGGTGACCTTTCGCCTGCTGGCATGTGCGGCGTTCGCCTGTTTGCTGCTCCTGCACCGGCCCAACGGCAGCCTGTACGGCGCTTATCGGGCGGTAGCTTGCCTTTTTGCCATCCCGACCTTGTTCTACATCGCTTCGCATACGCTGCTCGGCGGCTATCAACTGACCGAGCTGTCCGCGGTTGCCGCCGCCGGCTATGCCTTTTTGCCCTTATTACTGATGGCTGGCCTCGCGATCTTTCCCTTGACGCTGCTGGAAAACGCCGTGCTCGCCAGCGCGCTGCTGCTGGCGCAGGCGGTGGCCGCTTATCTGAGCTGGGCGACCCTGGACTGGCCGTCGTTCGCCGCGGTCTTCTGGCTGGCGTTGCTGATCGCCGGCGTGACGGCACTGGCCAGCCTGAGCCAGCTCGCCTTCATGATCGTGCTGGTACGCCAGGCCATCCGTGATCCGCTGACCGGCACCTTCGCCAGAGCAAGCGGCCAGGAGATCCTGCAGCTGCAGTGGGATACCTCTCGCCGACACGATACGGGGCTCGCTGTCGCCTTGCTCGACCTGGACCACTTCAAGGCGATCAACCACCGCTTCGGCCACGAAGCTGGCGACGCTGTCCTGCGTGAGTTCGGCCGCCACCTGCTGGCCACGCTGCGCAGCACCGACAGCGTGCTGCGCTGGGGTGGGGAGGCCTTCGTGATCATCATGCCGGATACCGACATGGACCAGGCCCGGCTGGTGCTCGACCGTATGGTGCGCCGTGGGCTGGGGGGCCGGCCCGATGGTACGCCGCTGACCGCCAGCATCGGGCTGGCCGAGCGGTGTCGCGATTTCACCGAGTCCTCGGCAGAGCTGATGGCACTGGCCGACCGCCGGATGCACCTGGCCAAGGCGAGCGGTCGCAACCGCCTGTGCACCGGCGGCGAAGACGGCACCGCCGGCACCGCCCTGGCCGAGCCGCCTTCGCACGCCTGAGGCTCATTTCACGCCGAAGACGTGCTTGAGGTAGGCGACGAAGGCTTCGTCTCGGCACATGGTCTTGCCGGGCGAATCGGAAATCTTGGCCACCGGTTGGCCATTGCAGCTGGTCATCTTGATGACCATGTTGGTCGGCTCGACGCCCGGGATGTCGCAGGTCAGCTGGGTGCCGATGCCGTAGCTGGTGTTGCTGCGCCCGAGCAGCGCCCGGTAGATGCCCAGCGCCTTGCGGAAATCCAGACCGTCGGAGAACACCAGCTGTCGGGTCATCGGGTCGATGCCCAGCCGCTTGTAGTGCGCGATGGCCTTTTCGGCCCATTCGACAGGGTCCCCAGAGTCGTGACGTAGCCCGTCGAACAGTTTGGCCAGATACAGATCGAAGTCGGCCATGAAGGCATCCATGGTGACGCAGTCGGTGATGGCAATGCCCAATGCGCCGCGGTATTCGCGCGCCCAGCAGTCCAGCGCGGCGCTCTGGCTGTCGATCAGGCGCGGGCCGAGCTGCTGGTGCGCCATGATCCATTCGTGGGCCATGGTGCCCATGGGCTTGAGGTTCAGCGTGCGCGCGAGGTGGACGTTGCTGGTGCCGACGAAATTGCCGGGAAAGTCGGCTTTCAGCCGCTCCACCACGCGGGCCTGCACGGCGAAGGAAAAGCGTCGCCGGGTGCCGAAGTCGGCCAGGTTGAAGCCGGCGAGCTCGGCCTCGCTGGCTTCCTGGCGCAACCATTCGAGCTTTTCCTCGAGGCGGGCTTCGGCCTGCTCCAGCGTGACCTGCGGATAGCGAACCCGGTTTCGTACCTCGCTGATGATCGCCAGCAGCGGCACTTCGAACAGGATGACGTGCAACCAGGGACCGCGCAGATACACCACCAGCTCGCCGTCCTCGAGTTCGACTCGGACGTAGCGGGGGTCGAAGCGGAACAGGCCGAGAAAGCGGATGAAATCCGGCTGCATGTAGGGAATGCGTTCGAGGAACGCCAGTTCCGCCGGCTCGAACCGCAACTCTGCCAGCGCTTCCATCTGCTCGCGGATGGCACCGAGGTAGGGTGAAAGATCTTCTTCCGAACGGCTGCGGAAAGCCCACTCGACCTCGGCGTTGGGGTAGTGGTGCAGCACGGCCTGCATCATCGTCAGCTTGTAGTAATCGGTATCCATCAGGCTCTGGATGATCCGCTCGGAAAACGCGCTGACGCTCATTGGGGTGCTCCTGGGTCCGTGGCAGGCTTCAGGCGCCGCCGATGCCTTCGACTACCTTACCGGTCCCACCACAGTTTTGGCACGCCTGGGTGTCGATACGGCCGCTTCCGTGACAGGCCGGGCAGATGTTTTCGCCGGTTCCAGGCGTGCCGGGTGGGGCCTGGTCGCCGGGACTGGGCGGAACGCTTCGGTCGGTCATGCGCGATGCCTCCCTGATAATTTCGGTACACACTGCAATAGGGTTCGAAGTGAGGATTTCAATAATTACTTCGAATCCGTTAGTTGCAGGTGAGCTTTATAAGAAAGTTAACGAGTTATCCATAAAAAAAGGCAAAGGACATGCCTTTGCCTTTTTCCAATAGCTTCATTCAGCTATTGCTGCTACGACCACCGCCGTGGCTGTTCTGCCCGCCCTTGCGGCCAGCTTCAGATGCCTTTTCGCGGTCGTTGGCGAAGTTGCCTCCGCTGTTGTGGCCGCCTTTCTTGCCTGCTTCAGAGGCTTTTTCGCGGTCGTTTGCAAAGTTGCCAGGATTTTTGTTCGCCATGTCATTTCTCCTCAATGGATACAGACTTCTGCGGGGCTGGACAACTTTCCTCAGCCTTCACGTTTTCAGAGAGGACTTTGCGCGCAGGAGTTTCCTGTTGCGAACAAGCGGCAGACGAATGGTAAAAGCTCACATTAATGATGCATGGCATTTTGTTATGACAGCGAAACGGCAAACTAATACGAACAGTTATAGCTGTATAACTATTCGTCCAACTTTTTATTACTGATTACTTCAGGTCGACAGCCCTATCTGGCGCTGCGCCGCCAGGCGCATGACGTAGCCGACCTTCACCGCGGTCGGACCGAGAATCACCAGGGCATGGCTGGCGACAACCAGGCCGAGCGTCAATTGGCGATCCAGCACATAGGCACCGGCTATGCCAAGCAGGAGCAGGACGAGGCCGACGAGCATGGTCAGGTTGGCGAAGACCAGCAGGCGGTGAGGCTCGAGCGGTTGAACGATCATTCGAAGGTACCTCGCTAGGGTTGGCGTGGGTGAGGGCCCGCTCCTGCAGGCCCCGGTGGTTCAGTCCAGCGCGGCCGCGGGGCCGAAGAATTCGTATCGCGCCTGGTCTTCGGGCACGCCGAGCGCTCTCAGCTGCCGGCGGATCGCCGCCATGAAGGGGCGCGGGCCGAGGAAGTAGGCGTCCAGGTCGCGGTCGGCTGGCAGCCATTGATCCAGGCGATCTGCGGTCATCAGCCCGACGGCGTCGGGCTGCTTGGCATCGCCGGCATGCTCGTCATAGCTGTAGAACCGCTTGAGCTGGTCGTGGCGCTCGGCAAGGGCGTCGATGGTGGCCCGGAAGGCATGAGCGTCGGCGTTGCGTGCGCAGTGGATGAAGTGGATCGGCCGCTCGCTCTGCAGTGCCGCTTCCAACATCGCCAGCGTCGGGGTGATGCCCACGCCACCGCTGATCAGCACCAGCGGCTTGTCGCTCGGCTGCAGGGTGAAATCGCCAGCCGGGGCGAAGAGGTCGAGCGACTCGCCCTCGACCATGCGATGCAGGGCGTTGGACACCACGCCGCCGGGCTCGCGCTTGACGCTGATTCGGTAATCACGCCCGTTGGCCATGGCTGACAGCGAGTAGTTGCGGCGTTGCTCCTTGCCGTCGACCCAGAGCCGCAGGCCAATGTACTGGCCGGGCTGGTGAGCGACCACCGGCTCGCCGTCTTCCGGCGTCAGGTAGAACGAAGTGATTTCGCTGCTCTCGACCTCCTTGCGTGCGATCCGAAAGCGACGGGCGCCTCGCCAGCCACCGGGCGCGTCGGCCGTGGCGCTGTAGATCTGCTCTTCGGTTTCGATGAGGATGCCGGCGAGCTGGCCATAAGCAGCGGCCCAGGCGTCGATGACCGCGTCGGTGGCGATCTGCGCGCCGAGCACCTCGCGGATCGCCCGCAGCAGGCAGGAACCGACGATCGGGTAGTGTTCCGGCTGCACCTGCAGCGCGACATGCTTGTTTACGACCTGCGAAACCAGCCCACCGAGCTGTTCGAGGCGATCGATGTGTCGGGCATACATCAGGACGCCGTTAGCCAATGCGCGCGGCTGGTCGCCGCTGGCCTGGTGGGCCTGGTTGAACAGCGGGCGCACTTCGGGATGCTCGGCCAGCATGAGTTTGTAGAAGTGGTCGGTCAGGGCTTCGCCGCCGGTTTCCAGCAGCGGCACGGTGGCTTTGATCAGGGCACGTTGTTCGGCACAAAGCATGGAAGACTCCGATAGTGAGTAGGCCTGCCTCTCGTCTCGCGGGAGTGCGATGCGGGCAGGTATCGGCCTGTTTCAACTATCGTTCCAGTTCTGGAATTGACGGAAATCAAGGGCGACAGCCTAGGCAGGGTAAATAAGACCCTGGCGCTTCAGGGTTTTCATGACCCGGCTGGGTAGTGCGCACCCTTATTTCGCCCATGTGATGGATGATCGAACCGCGGCGGCGCGGCAGGCTCTATAGCTTTAGCCATCTTGAAAGCCTGAGGAGGTCGCCTATGGAGAACTACCACATCACGCATGACGACGATCGCTGGGTGCTGCGCGAGGAGGGCGACAAGCGCGCCCTGATCGAGGCCGCGACCAAGGAGGACATCATTGCCGAGACGCGCGACTACATGAAGCTGCGCACGGCATCGGTGAAGATTCATACCCTCGACGGCCAGATTGAAGAAGAACGAACCTATCCGCGCGACCAGGATCCGCGCGCGACCAAGGGCTAGCGCGACAGCGAAGGGGGGATGCCTGGGTTCGTCCGCCGGGCGTGCTGCCTGGCCAGGCGCAGCCCGAAGGCGACCGCCCAGCAGGCCAGAATGAAGGGCATCGTCAGTGGCGCGATACCCAGTTGCTCGAAGGCCAGCCGGGCGGCAATCGCCAGCGCGATACCGAGGGCCGGAAACAGGGCCGAGCGGTGTATCTGACTCAGCGCCACGGCTGCCAGCGCCGGGTTGTAGCCGGCCAGTCCGGCCAGCGCCTGCGATTCGGCCGCGCCGGACAACAGCGCGGCGTAGATACCGATGGCTGAACCGCAGAGCGCCCAGAGCGCGGCGTTTCGATCAGCCCAGCACAACGCGACGAGCAGGCACAGTCCCGCGGCTGGCGCCGAGAGGAACAGCACCTGCCCGATACCCCGCAACATCCCGCCCAGCGCACCCCATCCGCCGATCTCCGGCTCGGGCAAGCGCGCCTCGATCAGCCCGCCCAGCATGCCGCACAATCCCAGCGTCAACCAGCCCAGCAGCACGAACGGAAGGGTGAACCCCGGCAGTCGGTCCTGCCGCCGCATGCCCTCGAGCAACCGGCGCTGCAATGGCACGCAAAGCATGCTGGCGACAAGGATCAGCGGCCAGGCCAGCGGCGCACCGTCAAGCACCAGGGTGATCAGCAGGCCGAGCAGCGTCGCGTTGTAGCCGTAAAGCCCGGTTTCGATGTCCCGGCGAGGGTAGCTGCAAAACCAGGCGAAGCCGGTCCCGGCCAGCAGGCCGACCAGGGCGCCAGCCAGCAGGGCGCGGTCCTGCAAGCCGATGGCGACGAGCACGAGCAGTCCGCAACCCGGGTGGGTCTGTAACAGGATCTGGCTGGCACCGTTCAGCGTGGCGCGCAACGAAGCAGCGATAAGGGCGACCATGGGCGGGCGGCCGTCGCGTTTCAGTTGAGCGTCTCGATTCGCAAGGAATTGGTGGTGCCCGACTGCCCCAGCGGCACGCCCGCGGTGATGAGCACGGTATCGCCGGTCCCGGCCATGCCCTGCGCACGGGCCAGCTCCAGCGCATTGAGGCAGACCTGCTCCATGTCGTGCATGCGCGCATCGATGACCGAATACACGCCCCAGGCCACGGTGAGCTTGCGCGCTGTCGCCAGGTTGGGTGTCAGGCTCAGGATCGGCGTGCTTGGCCGCTCGCGCGAAGCGCGCAGGCTGGAACGGCCGGACTCGGTGTAGTTCACCAGCACCGCGATCGGCAGAATGCCGCTGATTCGGCGGATCGCGCAGCTGATGGCGTCCGGCAGCGTCGCTTCGGCATTGGGTCGATTCACGTCAAGTTGGGCCTGGAAGTCCGGGCCGCTTTCCACCTGCCGGATGATCTTGCTCATCATGCTCACCGCCTCGAGCGGGTAATCCCCCGAGGCCGTTTCCGCCGAGAGCATCAGGGCATCGGCGCCCTCGGCCACGGCGTTGGCCACGTCGGTGACCTCCGCGCGGGTCGGCGCGGGGGAGAAGCGCATGGACTCGAGCATCTGTGTCGCCACCACGACTGGCCGGCCCAACTGGCGGCAGGTGCGCACGATGTTGCGCTGGATGCGCCGGACGTTCTCGGCCGGCACCTCGACGCCGAGGTCGCCGCGCGCCACCATGATCGCGTCGCTCAGGCGGGCAATCTCGCGCAGATGCTGCACGGCCGAAGGTTTCTCGATCTTCGCCATGAGAAAGGCCCGCCCGCCGATCAGCTCGCGCGCCTCGTGGATGTCCTGCGGCCGCTGCACGAAGGACAGCGCGACCCAGTCGACGCCCAACTCCAGGCCGAAGGCCAGATCGCGGCGGTCCTTCTCGGTCAGCGGGCTCAGCTCAAGCACGGCCTCGGGCACGTTCACGCCCTTGCGGTCCGACAGCTCGCCGCCGGCCACCACGCGCGCGTCGATGGCGTCGGCGTGCTTGGTGATGACGGTCAGGCGCAGCCGCCCGTCGTCCACCAGAAGACTCATGCCCGGCTGCAGCGCGTCGATGATCTCCGGGTGTGGCAGGTTGACCCGCGTGCTATCACCTGGCGTCGGGTCGAGATCCAGACGCAGGGTCTGGCCGCGCTTGAGCTGCACCTTGCCCTCGGCCAGCCGTCCGACCCGCAGCTTCGGGCCCTGCAGGTCCATGAGAATGCCGATCGGCCGGTTCAGCTGGCGCTCTACCTCGCGGATCCAGGCGAAGCGCTGGGCGTGATCGGCATGCTCGCCATGGCTGAAGTTGAGACGGAACAGATTGACGCCCTGGTCTACCAGGTCGCGCACCTCCTCGATGCTGCGAGTGGCCGGTCCGAGGGTGGCGAGGATCTTGACCTTCTTGTCAGGTGTCATGGCAGGCTCTGTTGGCAGTTGTCGTGTATGGCCGCTATTGGGGCGGCAGGATCAGAATGGCGCGCAAGTCGTTGACGTTGGTGCGGGTCGGGCCGGTCATCAGCAGCGCGTCGAGTGCCTCGAAGTAGCCGTAGCCGTTGTTGTTGGCCAGTTCATCGGCGGCCTTCAGGCCCAGCGCTTCGGCGCGGGCGTAGCTCTGCGGCGTCATCAACGCGCCGGCGTTGTCTTCCGAGCCGTCGATGCCATCGGTGTCGCCGGCCAGCGCATACACGCCGGGCTGGCCTTGCAGGTTTTCCGTCAGGCTCAGCAGGAACTCGGCGTTGCGCCCGCCGCGGCCGTTGCCGCGCACCGTTACCGTGGTTTCGCCACCGGAGAGGATCACGCAGGGCGGTGCGATCGGCTGGCCGTGCAGCACCACCTGGCGGGCGATGCCGGCATGGACCTTGGCGACTTCGCGCGATTCGCCTTCGAGATCGCCGAGGATCAACGGCGTGATGCCGGCGGCGCGGGCCTTGTCGGCCGCCGCGTCCAGTGACTGTTGCGGTTTGGCGATGAGCTGGAAATGGCTGCGAGACAGGCAAGGATCGTCCGGTTTCACCGTTTCCGAGCGGGGGTCTTCCAGCCAGGCGCGGACGTTTTCGGGAATCTCGATGTTGTAACGCGCCAGGATCGCCAGCGCCTGGGCCGAGGTGGTCGGGTCACCCACCGTGGGGCCGGAGGCGATCACCGTGGCCTCGTCCCCCGGTACGTCGGAAATCGCATAGGTATAGACGCTGGCCGGCCAGCAGGCCTTGGCCAGGCGGCCGCCCTTGATGGCCGAAAGGTGCTTGCGCACGCAGTTCATCTCGCCGATGTGGGCGCCGGAGCGCAGCAGCGCCTTGTTGATGGCCTGCTTGTCGGCGAGGCTGATGCCCTCGGCGGGAAGCGCCAGCAGCGACGAGCCGCCACCGGACAGCAGGAAGATCACCCGGTCGCTCTCTTCGAGGTTGCTCACCAGCTCCAGCACGCGACGGGCGACGCGCTCGCCGGCGTCATCCGGCACGGGATGCGCGGCCTCGACCACCTCGATCTTGCGGCAGTCGGCACCGTGGCCGTAACGCGTGACCACCAGACCCGAAAGGTCGCCTTCCCACGCCGCCTCGATGGCTTCGGCCATGGCCGCCGCGGCTTTGCCGGCACCGATGACGATGGCGCGGCCGCTGCGGTCTGCCGGGAGATGGTCGGCCAGCACCTGGCGCGGGTGGGCCGCGTCGATGGCGGCGGTAAAAAGCTCGCGCAGCAGGGCTTGTGGATCGAGGGTCATCTGATGCTCCTTGTATGAGGTCTGCAGCCGATTCCAGACCTTAGGGCTCGATAACGCAAGCGTTAAGGCCAAGCACTAAGGGTTGGAATCGACCCACCCGGCAGTCGGGCCGTGACTCCTTCTGCCGGGCGGATCGAAAGGGTGCCGTCTGTCGACGGCGATCGGGCTGAGCACACGGGGCTTCTGGTCGTGGGGAGACGCGATGATTCCGACCTCGTGCACCTGCAACCCGACCCTTGGAGCGGAGCGGCTTCCGGCTTGCGACTGTCCACCACCCGGTCTGTCTGTCCCTGAAGGTGGGGTCGAAAGCCTTGCTGCCGCACGCTCGAAGGCGGGGGCTGGTCTAGTCCTTGCGGATCGAGAAGTTGGCCATGTGTTCCAGACCCTTGATCAGCGCCGAGTGGTCCCAGCCGCTGCCGCCGATCGCCGCGCAGGTGCTGAACACCTGCTGGGCGTTGGCGGTGTTGGGCAGGTTCAGGCCCAGCTCGCGGGCACCGGCCAGGGCGAGGTTGAGGTCCTTCTGGTGCAGGGCAATGCGGAAGCCCGGATCGAAGGTGCCCTTGATCATGCGCTCGCCGTGGACCTCGAGGATCTTCGAGCCGGCGAAGCCGCCCATCAGCGCTTCGCGAACACGGGCCGGGTCGGCGCCGTTCTTCGCGGCGAACAGCAACGCTTCAGCGACCGCCTGGATGTTCAGCGCCACGATGATCTGGTTGGCGACCTTGGCCGTCTGCCCGGCGCCGTTCTCGCCGACCAGGGTGATGTTCTTGCCCATGGCCTGGAAGAGCGGCAGGGCGCGGGCGAAGCTCTCTTCGCTACCGCCGACCATGATCGACAGCGTCGCGGCCTTGGCGCCGACTTCGCCACCGGAAACCGGCGCGTCGAGGTAGCGTGCACCGGTGGCATCGATCTTCTCGGCGAAGCCCTTGGTGGCGCTGGGCGAGATCGAGCTCATGTCGATCACCAGCTTGTTCGGGCCGACGCCCTCGGCGATGCCGTTCTCGCGGAACAGCACGTCTTCGACCTGCGGGGTGTCCGGCACCATGATGATGATGAATTCGGCTTCCTGGGCGACTTCCTTCGGGTTCGCCAGGGCGACGGCGCCTGCCTCGACCAGCGCGGCCGGGGCCGGGTCGTGGTGTTCGGACAGGAAGAGGCTGTGCCCGGCTTTCTGGAGGTTCTGAGCCATGGGCAGGCCCATGATGCCGGTGCCGATGAATCCGATCTTAGCCATGTGTGTTCTCCTCGATTCTGTGGGGCAGGCCGCTGCTCGGCCTGCGTTGCGGCGTGAGCGCAAGCGGTCAGATGGCGTTGTGGCTCTTCAGCCAGCCGAGGCCAGCTTCGGTGGTGGTGGCCGGCTTGTATTCGCAGCCGACCCAGCCCTGGTAGCCGATGCGGTCCAGATGCTCGAACAGGAAGTGGTAGTTGATCTCGCCGGTGCCCGGCTCGTTACGCCCGGGGTTGTCGGCCAGCTGCACGTGGTTGATCGCCGCCAGGTTGTTCTCGATGGTGCGCGCCAGGTCTCCCTCCATGATCTGCATGTGGTAGATGTCGTACTGCAGGAACAGGTTGGCGTGGCCGACCTTGCCGCGAATCTCCTGCGCCTGGGAGGTGTTGTTGAGGAAGAAGCGCGGGATGTCGCGGGTGTTGATCATTTCCATGACCAGGCGGATGCCCTCGGCTTCCAGCTTCTGCGCGGCGTAGCGCAGGTTTTCGATGAAGGTCATCTCCAGCTTGCCGAGATCGGCGCCCTTCGGGGCGATGCCGGCCAGGCAGTTGACCTGGGTGTTGCCCAGCACCTTGGCGTAGGCGATGGCGCGGTCCACGCCGGCACGGAATTCCTCGACGCGCTCGGGATCGCAGGCGATGCCACGGTCCCCATTCGCCCAATCACCGGCTGGCAGGTTGAACAACACCTGGGTCAGCCCGTTGGCATCCAGGCGCGCCTTGATCTCCTCGGCCGGGTAGTCATAGGGGAACAGGTACTCGACACCGGAAAAGCCGGCCTCGGCGGCAGCGGCGAAGCGGTCCATGAAGTCCAGCTCGGTAAACAGCATGGACAGGTTGGCGGCAAAGCGGGGCATGGGTAACTCCTTGAGATCTGTACGGATCATTTCGGTGTTGCGTTGCGGTGGTGCGATGACCACCCTCGGTGTTGCATGCGGTGGATATGCTTCGCGATATCCACCCTGGGTTCGCTGTAGGGACGTCGATCTGGCACGTTGCGCTTTTCGTAGGAGCCAGCTTGCTGGCGATCTGTCCGTCATGGCATCTGGATCGCCAGCAAGCTGGCTCCTGCAGGTGCGTCGCGCTTGCGTATCAATCCAACAACGCGACCGCGGTCGGGGCGTCTTCCCGACTTTCGGCCAACGGCTCGAACTCGTTGATGGCATCGATCTCGGTGCCCATGGCGATGTTGGTCACCCGCTCGAGGATCACCTCGATCACCACCGGCACCTGGTGCTCGGCCATCCAGGCCTGGGCCTGTTCGATGGCCGGGCGCAGGTCTTCCTGCTTGAACACGCGGATCGCCTTGCAGCCGAGGCCCTCGACCACCGCGACGTGATCGACGCCGTAGCCTTCCATGCCGCTCTGGTCGGCATTGATGTTCTCGAAGCCCAGCTGCACGCAGTAATCCATCTCGAAACCGCGCTGCGCCTGGCGGATCAGGCCGAGGTAGGCGTTGTTCACCAGGATGTGCAAGTAGGGCAGCTTGAACTGCGCGCCCACGGCCAGTTCCTCGATCATGAACTGGAAGTCGTAGTCGCCCGAGAGCGCCACCACCTTGCGGGTCGGGTCCGCCGCGACCACGCCGAGCGCCGCCGGAATCGTCCAGCCGAGCGGGCCGGCCTGGCCGCAGTTGATCCAGTGGCGCGGCTTGTAGACGTGCAGGAATTGCGCGGCGGCGATCTGCGACAGGCCGATGGTGCTGACGTAGCAGGCGTCGCGGCCGAAGGCGTTGTTCATGCACTGGTAGACGCGCTGGGGCTTCATCGGCACCGAGTCGAAGTGCGTCTTGCGCAGCATCGTGCGCTTGCGCTCCAGGCAGTCGGCGGCCCAGGCGCTGCGGTCAGGCAGCCGGCCGGCGGCCTTGCGTTCCTTGGCGACCTCGACGAACAGCTCGAGCGCGGCGCCGGCGTCGGAGGTGATGCCGTAGTCCGGCGAGAACACCCGGCCGATCTGGGTCGGCTCGATATCCACGTGCACGAAGGTACGGTCCTTGGTGTAGACGTCGACCGAACCGGTGTGGCGGTTGGCCCAGCGGTTGCCGATGCCGAGTACGAAGTCCGAGGCCAGCAGGTTGGCGTTGCCGTAGCGGTGGCTGGTCTGCAGCCCGCACATGCCGGCCATCAGTGGATGGTCGTCAGGGATCGAGCCCCAGCCCATCAGGGTCGGAATCACCGGCACGCCGAGGGCCTCGGCGAATTCCACCAGCAAGGCTTCGGCGCCAGCATTGTAGATACCGCCGCCCGCGACGATCAGCGGACGTTCGGCGGCGCAGAGCATGTCCACGGCCTTCTCGATCTGCTTGCGCGTCGCGGCCGGCTTGTAGACGGAAAGCGGCTCGTAGGTGTCGACATCGAACTCGATCTCGGCCATCTGCACGTCGAACGGCAGGTCGATCAGCACCGGGCCGGGGCGACCGGAGCGCATCACGTGGAAGGCCTGCTGGAACACGCGCGGCACCAGCGCCGGCTCGCGAACGGTCACGGCCCACTTGGTGACCGGCTTGGCGATGGACTCGATGTCCACGGCCTGGAAGTCTTCCTTGTACAGCCGCGCACGCGGCGCCTGGCCGGTGATGCAGAGGATAGGTATCGAATCGGCCCAGGCGGAGTAGAGCCCGGTGATCATGTCGGTGCCGGCCGGGCCCGAGGTGCCGATGCACACGCCAATGTTGCCGGCCTTGGTACGGGTGTAGCCCTCGGCCATGTGCGAGGCGCCTTCGACGTGGCGCGCCAGGATGTGACGGATGCTCCCGTCGGCACGCAGGGCGGAATACAGCGGGTTGATCGCGGCACCGGGGATGCCGAAGGCGGTGTCGATGCCTTCCTTTCGCAACACCGCGACGGCGGCGTCGATAGCTCTCATGCGGGCCATGGTCGTTCCTCCTGGCTTGGAGCCTGTGCACGATCGGCTGCGCGTCGTGAACGGCTCCTATTCGATAGTTTTTATACGTGGCCCAAGCATGAAGGGCTGGCAGGAACGAGGGAATTGGTCGAGACTTCAGTTCTGTCGATATCAGGAGTATCGAATGGATCGTTACACGACCCTGCACAGCTTCGTACTGGTCGCCGAGAGCGGCAGCTTCGCCGCCGCTGCGCTGAAGGAGGGTGTGACGCCCGTCGTCATGGGCCGCCGGTTGGACGCGCTGGAACGGCACCTGGGCGTCAAGCTGATGCACCGCTCGACGCGCGGGCTGGCACTGACCGATCTGGGCGAGCAGTACCTGGAGCGCGCCCGCGGGTTGCTGAAGGATTTCGAGGAGGCCGATGCCAGCATCAGCCACCACGGCACTTCGGTTCGCGGCCATCTGGTGGTCTCGGCCCCGGCGGCATTCGGTCGCCGGCACATCGGCCCGCACGCACCGGCCTTCCAGGCGCGATACCCCGATTTGCAGCTGTCATTCAACTTTACCGACAGCGTGGTGGACCTTGTGCGTCATGGCTATGACATGGGCATCCGCATCGGCGAGGTGACCGACCCCAACTATGTAGCCATCAAGCTGTTTCCCAATCGCCGTGTGGTCTGCGGCGCGCCGGATTACTTCGAGCGCCAGGGCGTACCGCGTACGCTCGAAGACCTGTCGCGGCACAACTGCCTGGCGTTCAACCTGCAGGGCGGCCAGCAGCGCGGTTGGACCTTCCTGCGCGACGGCAAACAGGTGGCGATCCGCGTGGCCGGCAACCTGGACTGCAACGACGGTGAACTGTTGTTCGACTGGGTCAAGCAGGGCCTGGGTATCGGCTGGCGTTCGACCTGGGAGATCCAGGCCGAACTCAAGCGCGGTGAGCTGGTGACGGTGCTCGACGAGTACGCCTTGCCGGCCTACGACATCCAGGCCGTCTACCCGCAGCAACGTTACCTGCCGGCCAAGGTGCGCTACTTCATCGACTACCTGAAGGGCGTCTACAACGCACCGGGGTATTGGGAGGTGCGCTGAGGCGAACCTCGCCGCGCCGGGACGAGTCACAACAAGGGTCATCGACCGGTGCGAGGCTACCTGTGGAATCCTTGAAAATCGCCACCTTCAACATCAACGGCATCCGCGCGCGGCGGGCCAACCTGCTCGAATGGCTTGAGCGCGAGCAGCCCGACGTGGTCTGCCTGCAGGAACTGAAGGCACAGGACGCCGACTTTCCCATCGATGACATCCGCGCCGCCGGTTATGGCGCTATCTGGCAGGGGCAGAAGTCCTGGAACGGTGTGGCGATTCTCGCCAAGGGCGACGATCCTCTGGAGATCCGCCGTGGCCTGCCGGGCGACCCGGACGACACCCACAGCCGCTATCTGGAGGCGGCCGCGCACGGGGTCATCGTCGCCTGCCTCTACCTGCCCAACGGCAACCCCCAGCCGGGGCCGAAATTCGATTACAAGCTCGCCTGGTTCGAACGCTTCATCGAGCACGCCGCCGGCCTGTTCGCCAATGGCCACCCGGTGGTCCTGGCCGGTGACTACAACGTGGTGCCAACCGACGAGGACATCTACAACCCGCGCTCCTGGACCAAGGACGCGCTGCTGCAGCCGGAAAGTCGTGCCTGTTTCCAGCGGCTGCTGGATCAGGGGTGGACGGATGCCCTGCGCGCCAGGTATCCGAACGAGCGCATCTATACCTTCTGGGATTATTTTCGCCAGCACTGGCAGAAGAACTCAGGCCTGCGCATCGATCACCTGCTGTTGAACGCCGATCTGGCGCCGCGCTTGATCGATGCCGGTGTGGATCGCTGGGTGCGTGATCAGGAGCACGCCAGCGATCATGCGCCGACCTGGATTACGCTACGCGGCGAGGCGGGCGACGAAGCGAAACCGGACAAACCCGCCAAACGCAGCACAGCCAAAAGCAGCCCCAAAAAGGGCTAAACTGGCCGGTGCCAGCAATCAGCCGGCGCTTTCCGCTTCCGCTGGAGCCTGCCGCCCCATGCACCGCCCCCGTCGTGTTCCCACCTGGATAGCCGCCTTCGCTGTCCTGCTGCATCTGTTCGCGATGCCGCTGATGGGTGCACAGATGCGCGCGAGTGGCGCGTCGGGAGGGCACTGCCCGATGGCCGAGGCGAGCCGGCACGCCGGGCACGGGGCGCATGCCACGCACGCGGACCCCATCGAACACGCCGCATCCCAGCACGCGGCAGGCGAGCCAGCGCCGGACCGGAGCCATCACCAGGGCATGCCCTGTTGCTGCGCTGCCGGGGCGGGATCGCTGGCTGCCATTCCGGCCAGTTCGGCCGTGCTGCACGACCCTCGGCTGGTGCCACACGGCAGCCTGCTGCCGGCCGCCGCGCCGCCGGTATCGCCCCGATATCGCTGGCCCAGCCTGAACCCCCGCGCCTCTCCATTCGCCTGATCGATCCTGTCTTGTCTGTCCGGTAGCCGCCGGTGGTTGCGTTCGCGCCGCTGACCGTTGCCGGCCCTCGCTGCAGGCCCGCGTCCGGGCGGCAGCGTGAACATACGGACCCGCCTTTGTAGGCGCGAGCTTGCTCGCGATCCCGAGCCATTGCAGTGGCCGCCTGCAAGCTGGCGCCTACAGAGAAGCTGCAGCCATTTCGATCGAGTAAGCACTCATGACTTCAACTACCGGCGACGCGCGCCCCGAGGCGCAACCACTGGCGGCCCGCACGCAGCAGCCCTTGATGGCGCTGCTGATTCGTCTGCACCTGTACGTCGGCCTGCTGGTCGGCCCCTTCATCTTCGTTGCCGCGCTGAGCGGCCTCGTCTATGCGTTGACGCCGCAGCTGGAAGAGCGGCTCTATGCCGAGCAGCTGTATACCGACGGCATGGGCGTACCCCTGCCATTGGCGCGGCAGATCGAGGTTGCGCAAACGCATATCGGCGACACCGCCACGCTGTCGGCGGTGCGTCCGGCACCGCGGCCCGGCACCACCACGCGGGTGATGTTCAAGGCGCCAGGCCTGGGCGAATCCGAAAGCCGCGCGATCTTCGTCGATCCGGTGAGCGGCGAGATTCGGGGTGACCTGCTGGTCTATGGCACCAGCGGTGTGCTGCCGT
The DNA here is from genome assembly GCF_022810315.1 of Stutzerimonas marianensis. Taxonomy (NCBI): domain Bacteria; kingdom Pseudomonadati; phylum Pseudomonadota; class Gammaproteobacteria; order Pseudomonadales; family Pseudomonadaceae; genus Stutzerimonas; species Stutzerimonas marianensis. The sequence continues at coordinate 127,940 of NZ_JALGRD010000009.1, forward strand.
TACGGACCTGGCTCGATCAGTTCCACCGCAGCCTGCTGCTCGGCGAGCCGGGGCGGCTGTACAGCGAACTGGCCGCGTCCTGGCTGTGGGTCGCGGCACTGGGTGGATTGGCGCTGTGGCTGATCCGGCGCCGGCGCGCAGCCGGATCGACGCGGCCGTCGGGGCTGCGTCGTTGGCATTCGACGCTGGGGCTGTGGCTGTTGATGGGCCTGCTGTTCTTCTCGGCCACCGGGCTGACCTGGTCGCGCTGGGCGGGCGACAACATCGGCGTCGCGCGTGCCGCGCTGGGCATGTCCACGCCCAGCGTCTCCACCGCGCTGGAGGGGGGCGAGCCGGTCGCGGCGGCTGGCGAGCATGCGCACCACGGCGCGATGACCATGTCCGGGCTGCAGCCCGCCACGCCGGCGCTGTTCGATCAGGTTCTCGCCGCGGCACGCGAGGCGGGTATCGAGGCGGGCAAGGTCGAGATCGTCCCCGCGGCGGCGTCGGATCGGGCCTGGACGGTGACGGAAATCGATCGCCGCTGGCCGACGCAGGTCGATGCCGTGGCGGTCGACCCGCGCAGCCTGCGCATCACGGATCGCATCGATTTCGCCACCTTTCCGCTGGCGGCGAAGCTGACCCGCTGGGGCATCGATGCCCACATGGGCTCGCTGTTCGGGCTGGCCAACCAGCTGCTACTGGCGGTCACCGCGTTTGGCCTCGCGAGCCTGGTGGTCATCGGCTACCTGATGTGGTGGCGCCGTCCTGCGCCGGTCCGGCGGATCGGTTTGCGCGAGTCGCTGGCGGGTCTGTCGTCGCGCGCCAGGGGCACGGTCCTCGCGCTGGCGCTGTTGCTGGGCGTCTGCCTGCCGGTACTGGGTGTCAGCCTGTTGCTGTTCCTGGCGATCGAAGCGCTGCGTGACGGGTTGGCCCGCCCGGCGCCGGTGCGTCAGTCGGGCTGATCGGCGCCTGCGGACTGCCAGCCGCCACCGAGCACCTGGTACAGGCGGATGAGCGCGTTGAGCTGGCTTTCCCTCAGTTGCACGGCGGCCAGCTCGGTGTTGAACAGGTTGCGCTGAGCATCCAGGGTTTCCAGGTAGGACGAGTAGCCGCCGCGGTAGCGGTCCTGGGCGTAGGTCAGCGACCGTTCCAGTACCTCGCGGCGCGCGTCGACGCGTTCGCGCTGCTGCGCGAGATTGTCTACCGCGGACAGGCTGTCCTCCACTTCGCGAAATGCCTGCAGTGCTGCGGCGCGATAGGCGAACGCCGCCTGGTTGCGCTGCGCGGTGGCCAGGTTCACGCCCGCCTCGAGACGCCCGGCATCGAAGATCGGCGCGAGCACGCTGGCGCCAAGGTCCCAGACCCGCACCGGGTCGTAGTCCAGCGAATCGACGAACAACCGGCCGAGGCTCGCCGACAGCTGCACCTGCGGCAGGTAGCGATCACGCTGCGCCTGCAGGTTGAGGTCGCTGGCGGCGAGTAACAGCTCGGCCTGGCGAATGTCCGGCCGCCGGCGCAGCAGCGTCGCAGGCAGCGCGCCGGGCGCGGGCGGTGCCTCGAGGGTGAAAAGCGCCGCGCCGCGCCGGATGTCGCCCGGTAGGCGGCCGGTCAGCAGGCTCAATGCATTTTCCTGCTCGCGGATGGCCTGCTCGAGCTGCGGTACCAGTTGGGCGGTGGCCTCGTACTCGGACTGGGCCTGGCTCAGTTCCAGCTCGGAGGTGTAGCCGAGCGCGGCGCGGTCCTCGGCGACACGCAGGGCTTCGGCGCGTGATTCGAGCGTCTCGTGGGTGACACGCAACTGGTCGTCCAGAGACAACAGCGAGACATAGCCCTGCGCGGTGGTGCTGGCAATCGCCAGACGCAGGGTGTCGCGCTCCGCCTCGCTGGCCTGGTATTGCAGCTCGGCGGCGTCGCGCAGGCGCCGCAGCCGGCCCCAGAGATCGATCTCGTACGACACCTGCACGCCCGGCTGGAACGCGGTGGTGTGCGTCAGGCCCAGCACGCTGAGTTCGCGTGTGCGCTGGGCGCCGAAGACCGCGTCCAGGTTCGGCAGCAGCGAGGCGCGAGACAGGCGGATCTGCTCGCGTGCCTGTTCGACACGGGAGGCGGCGATGAGCACGTCGGTGTTGTTCGCCAGGGCTGCGTCGACCAGCGCGGTCAGCTGCGAGTCGCCGAACTGGCGCCACCAGTAAGCGGACACCGGGGCGGGCCGCGCCACCTCGTCACGCCAGCCAGGCGGCGTCTCGACCTGTGCCTCGGGCGGGATCGGCTGGCGCGGCGGTGCGCAGCCAAGCAGGGCGGTCGCGACCAGGCCGCTCAACAGCAGGCACGCGGCGCTGTTCATCGCGGCGCGTCCTCGGCCAGAGGCTCGGCGCCTGTATCCACGTGCGTCACGACCGACAGCCCGGGCCGCAGCCGCTCGAGCAGCGGCTGGTCCGGATCGAGGCTGATGCGCACTGGCACGCGCTGGACCACCTTGGTGAAGTTGCCGGTGGCGTTGTCGGCGCGCAACAGGCTGAATTCCGAGCCGGTCGCCGGAGCCAGGCGCTCGACCCGCCCGGTCAGGCGTGCGCCGTCCAGCGCATCCACTTCGATCTGCACCGGCTGGCCCGGGCGCATGGCGAAGGTCTGGGTTTCCTTGTAGTTGGCGATCACCCAGCGCTGCTCCGGCACCAGGTAGAGCAGCTGCGAACCGGCCGTGACGTACTGGCCCTGGCGCACCGTGACTTCGCTGACGCGGCCGTCGCGCGGCGCAATGATCCGGGTGTTGTCCAGGTCGATCTGTGCGCGCCTGAGGTTCGCTTCGGCGATTTCGACCTGCGCCTGCAGGCCGCCGCGGGAGACCTCGCTGGCCTTGAGGGTCTGCTCGGCGATGGCGATCGCTGCGCGTGCCTGTGCCACCTGCGCGCTGTCGGCGCGCGCCGTGGCGCGGACCTGATCGCGCTCGCGAATCGAGACCGAACCGCGCTCGGCCAGCTCGTTCACCCGTCGCTCGTCGGTGCGTACCCGCTGCAGTTCGGCTTCGGCGGCGGCCAGTTCGGCGCGGCGCGACGCCAGCGTGGCGCGGTTGGAGGCGAGGGTCTGCTCCAGGTTCTCCAGCTCGAAGCGGCGTGCGGCCAGTTCGGCGCGGCGCTGCTCGACGATCTGCCGATACTGGCGATCATCGATCTGCACCAGCGGCTGGCCTTGTTGCACGGCTTCGAAATCCTGCACCCGTACCTCGGTGACGTAGCCGTTGACCTGCGGCGCGAGCACCGTGATCTGCCCACGCACGTAGGCGTTCTCGGTCACCGCCACGCGTCCGCCGAACGGCCAGAGCTGCCAGGCGTACAGAATGGCGAGCACGCCCACCAGCGCCACCAGCACCATCAGGATCACCGAGCGGCGGCTGGGTTTGATCGTCTTGGGCGGGTCGTCGGGCACGGGGCCGGCGTCCGTAGCGCCGGGAGCCTGGGTGGCGGGTGGGGTGTCGTCGGGGGTGGGCCTGTTGTCGCTCATGAAGCTGCAGTTTTCCTGTTCTGCCGCGCGATGCGCAGGGTGTGGAAAAGGGTCCAGCCGAACACGCCGATGGCGAGCATGCCGATCAGCCGGAACACGTCGTTGAAGGCCAGCACATTGGCTTCGCGGGTGATGGCCTGGCTCAGTTGCGCCGCGCTCTGCGCCTGGCGCAACCCAGGGTCGCTCTGGCGGGGCGCGAGCGCTTGGCTGCCGGCCTGCAGCCGCGCCGTGAGACGCGGATCGCCCGGCACTATTTGCTCGGTGAGGTGGCTGGAGTGATATTTCTCGCGTACCACCTGATAGGTGCCGAACAGCGCGGGCGCGGCGAGCCCGCCCAGGCTCTGCGTCATGGTGAACAACACGATGAAGCTGACCAGGTAGTTCGGCCCGTTGCTCAGCGCCCTGCCGATGCCGGTGAGCAGCAGGGGGCCGAGGAACATGCCGCTGGCGAAGGCGAGCAGGCCCTGGCTGAGGAACATGTCGTGCGGGCGGGTAAGGCTGGTGGCATCGATATCGAGAAAGCTGGCAATCGCGATCAGCACGATCGACAGCAGGATCTGCGGAAAGGCCATGGCCGGGCTGAAGGTGAGGGCGCTGCCGGCGATGCCGAGCACCAGCCCCAGCAGGATCACCGCATACAGCGGCTGGAGCTGCTCTGCGCCCATGCCGAGCGTTTGCAGCAGGCCGACCGCGCCGTAGGTCTGCTCGGACAGCAACAGGCGCAGGGCCAACGCGCCAAAGGCGAAACGCAACATGGCCGCGGTGCCCAGCCAGCGCGTCTGCAGAAGCGGGTTGCGCCGATGGTGCTCGATCATGAAGGCCGCGCTGATCAGCAGGAGGGCGGCGATCAACGCGTAGCCCAGCCAGGGTTGTTCGGTCCACCAGAGGATGCGGCCTTGGGCGAGTACCGCGGCGATCAGCGCCAGCGCCGGAGCGAGCAGGGCGAAGGTGACGAAATCCAGCGGCTCGAAGACCTTGATGCGCTCGCCCAGCGGCAACTTGAGCACCACCACCGCCGCCAGCGAGCAGAGCGCCAGGCCGCTCTCGAAGACGTACAGACGGTGCCATTCGCTCATGTCGAGCAGTGCCGGCGACAGCAGCCAGGCCAGCGGTGTGCCCAGTTGAGAAATACCGAAACCGAAGATCACGCCCTTCGGCAGCCCGGCCTTGCCGAACGCCTGGAGCATGTAGAACAGGCCCAGCGACGAGGTGGTCGCCGCAGCCAGGCCGCTGGCAGCGCGCACGAACACCGCCATCTCCAGCCCCTCCACGAACACGTGGGCAATGCTCAGCAGGGCATAGATCGTCAGCCCGACCTCGGCGAAGCGGCGCAGGCCGAACTGCTGGCGGACCTTGATCAGCAAGAGGTTGGCTGACACGTTGACCATGAAATAGGCCGCTGGCAGCCAGGCGCCTTGCGACGGCGTCAGCCCCAGGTCGCCCTGGATGGCTGGCAGGTTGGCAATGAACAGCGCGTTGCCCAGCCCGCCGGTGATACCGACCAGCACGGCGACCAGCGCATAGGCGACGCGCAGCCGCATCGGATGCACGAGGATCGCTGGCGATCCGGGCATCGAGGGGCGCTCGTGGGGCTCCCAGCGCGGCACGGGTTCAAGGTAGTGCGGCATCGTTGGTACGGCTCTGAAACTGGAACGGCGCGGCTACGCCTCTGGCACTGCCGGTCCAGTTCGGACAATGAATGCAGGAAATGATTGGTCACATTCTAAAACCAAATGATCCCTGCTCCGGCCGGTTGATCCTCCGGCGGTGTGTTCACACCGCGGTCAGCCACTCGGCAGCCCGTGACCGGATGAATTGACGGGCGGCAATGGCTATGCAAAAGTCGCTGGAGTCTTTACGGAATGTAATTTCGCACTGCGAAATTACCGTGTAGTTCCGTGTATCGCCGATTACAACGACAAGACGGTCAGGACGAATTGCCATGCGTACTCCATTTCGGGCGAGCAGGCCCGGCTTCCCGATGCTGAAAGCGCTTCCCGGGCGATGCCCATCGTCTGCCAGGGAGGGGAACTGATGCTCCTGTCGGAACGGAAAATGGCGCCGGACGAGCGCATCAACGGACGCTGGGCGAGCGAGCTGCTCGCCGAACTGCCGCAGCGGTTGAGTACGCGCATCCTTCAGCATGCCCAACAGTCGCCTGACCTGGCGGCGCTGGTCGACGGCGAGGTGCGCTGGAGCTATGCCACGCTCGCGGAGGAGATTCGTGCAGCCATGATCTGGCTCACCGAGCTGGGTGTGCGCCCGGGGGATCGGCTGATGAGCGTGGGCGAGAACTGCCGGGCGCTGGTCGTGCTGTTGCTGGCGGCCAGCGAACTCGACGCCTGGCTGGCCATCGTCAACGCACGGTTATCCGCCGCCGAGGTGGATGCGATACGCGAGAACTGCGAGCCGCGGCGGATCTTCTATACCGTCGGCGCCTCGCCCGAGGCGCGCGAGCATGGCCAGCGCCACGGCGCGGCAATGGTGGATCACCCGGGGCTGGGCGAGCTGATGATCGGCGCGCTGGCCCCGGCCGAGCCGGAACCGGTGCATGCCAGCGGCGCCGAGCAGGTGGCGGCGATGATCTACACGTCCGGCACCACCGGCACGCCCAAGGGCGTGATGCTCACCCACCGCGGCATCCTCTACATCGCCTCGATCTCCGGCGGCATGCGCCACCTCAGCGAAGGGCAGCGCGTTTATGGCGTGCTGCCGATGTCCCACGTGTTCGGCCTGGCGTCGGTCTGCATCGGCTCGCTGTACAACGGCGCTTGCCTGTACCCAGCGCCACGCTTCGAACCGGCGGCCTTGCTGCGCGCGCTGAGCGAGGAGCGGATCACCGTATTGCAGGGCGTTCCAGCGATGTATGCGCGCTTGCTCGAATACCTCAATCAAGCGGGCCTGCGCCTGCACGCGCCGGACCTGATCTACATCTCGGCCGGCGGCTCGCCCCTCGATGGCGAGACCAAGCGGCGCGTGGAGGCCAGTTTCGGCCTGACTCTGCACAACGGCTACGGCCTCACCGAAGCCAGCCCGACGATCAGCCAGACCCGTATCGACGACCGGCACACCAGCACCACAGTGGGGCGCGTGCTGCCGATGCTCGAATACCGCCTCGAGCCGCTGCAGAGCGCCGATGCCGATGCACCGGAAACCGGCGAGCTGTGGATTCGCGGTCCCAACGTCATGAAAGGTTATTTCCGTCAGCCGGAAGCGACTCGGGCTTGCCTGACCGAGGACGGCTGGCTGAACACCGGCGATATCGCCCGGGTCGACGAACACGGCGAGCTGTTCATCGTCGGACGCAGCAAGGAATTGATCATCCGGTCGGGCTTCAACATCTACCCGCCCGATGTCGAGGCGGTGCTCAACTCGCATCCGCTGGTCACGCTCTCGGCTGTGGTGGGGCGGCAGATCCCCGGTAACGAGGAGGTGGTGGCCTTCGTCCAGTGTGCGGCTGGGGCCGCGCTGACCGAGGCGGAGCTGGCGCGCTTCGCGGCCGAGCGGCTGGCGCCCTACAAGCGGCCGTGCCAGATCGTGCTGGTGGAGGCGTTGCCGGCGACGGCGACTGGCAAGATTCTCAAGGGGAAGTTACGGGAGCGGGCGCAGGCGATGGGTAGTCCTCTGGCGCCGTTGAGCTCGGCTGGTTAATGCTATGGAGAGCCGATCTGGCCTGGGCGACGCCTGAGCGCCGTTAGTTTGGGCGATTGGCGAGTTGTTTGAGCGCTTGGTTTCGCCCTGCTGGGCGAGTCACTTTCTCTTGTTTCGCCAAGAGAAAGTAACCAAAGAGAAGGCGACCCCGACATGCGGATTGGGCCTCTCCGGTTTGCTTCGCAAAACTCCCCTTCCTCCTGAAGAGGGGCTGGGTCCGAGTCGTCTGAGGATCTGTTGTCAAATCAACTCGGTGGACGGCTTCGGCCGACCACCCTACGGCTCTTGCGTTTCGTTGTGACCGCACATGCTGTCAGACGACACCAACTGCCCCTTTCAGGAGGGTGAGCGCAATCGTTGCGTAAGGGAGCGAGCCGCATGGATGCGGCGAGAGGCTTAAAGGGCCATGGATGGCCCTTGTAAGCCGGCCCCTGGAGCGGCGAGGGAGTGAACGAACCCCGGCGCAGCCGGGGCCGGATGGCGGGGCAAGCGTTTTTGCTTACTTTTTTCGCGACTGAAAAAAGTGAGTCGCCCCGCAGGGCGAAACCCTGCCATCAGGCACCATCGCATCAGCAGGGCGAAACCATGCCCTCAAACACCACCATTCGCCTAAACCAGCATTACAAACTGAATCGACAGCAATCACCCGCCACTGACCAATAGCCTCGATCAGCGCGGGTCGGGCGCCGAAAGCTCCACCTCAAACAACCACCGTCGGCTGAACCCCTTCTCGCCGCTGGCTCCACCTCGCCAGCAGGATCGCCGGGACAGCAGCGGCGACACCCACAATCAGCAGCTGCAAGTGACTGAACGGAATCGGCCCGCCGCCGGGAATCGCCACGCACAGCCCGGCGATGAGGATCAGTGTCCGGGTCACCGCCTCGACCGCGATGCTGTGGCCCAGCCGGCCGACGCCGATCAGATAGCCCTGCATCGCCGAGGCGAAGAGGATTATGCCGAGCACCGCCTGGCAGAACACCAGCGCGATCTCCCACAGTGGCCCCTGCATGATCAGCGCGGGGTTGAGCACGAACATGAACGGAATGAAGTAGATCACGCTGCCCAGCCGCATCGCCTGCAGCCCGGTCTCCATCGGCCGCGCGCCGGCCACCGTGGCGGCGGCGAAGGCGCCCAGCGCCACGGGTGGGGTGATGAAGCTGAGCATGCCCCAGTAGAGAATGAACATGTGCACGGCCATCGGGTCGAGCCCGCCGCCCTGGATCAGCGCCGGGGCGAGCGCCACGGCAAGGAAGATGTAGGCGGCGGTGACGGTCATGCCGATGCCCAGCACGAAACTGGTCAGCGCGCCCATGATCAGCAGCAGCGGCACGCTGCCGCCGGCCAGGTGGATGAAGTCGTTGGCGATGGTGCCCGACAGGCCCGTCATCGACAGGGCGCCGACCAGCATGCCGACCCCGGCGAGGATGGCGATCAGCTCGGCGAACAGCTTCGCCGCCGAGCCCAGGGTGTCGCCCACTTCGCTCCAGCCCCAGCGGTGCTTTTTCGAGAATTGATTCATCACCAGCAGCAGCGCCGTGGCGTAGAAGGGCGCCACCGCTTCGCGCTGCATCACCAGCAGCATCCAGACCAGCAGGGCGAAGACGAAGATGAAGTACCAGCCTTCCTTTAGCGTCTGCTTCACCGACGGCAGCTCGGCTTCCGGCAGGCCTTCGATCTTGTGGCGCGCGGCGTAGGCATCGATCTGGATGAACAGGCCGAGGAAATACAGCACCGACGGGATCACCGCGGCCAGCGCGACCGCCGCGTAGGGCACGTCGAGGAACATCGCCATGACGAACGCCGTGGCGCCCATCACGGGAGGCATCAGCACACCGCCTGTGGAGGCGCAGGCCTCGACGCCCCCGGCGAACGAGCGGCTCATACCGATGCGGCGCATGGCAGGTATCGACAGCACACCGGTGGTCAGCACGTTGGTGATGACGCTGCCGCTCATCGAGCCCATCAGGCCACTGGCGAAGATCGACACCTTGGCCGGCCCGCCGCGCACGTGCCCCAGCAGGGCGAAGGCGAGGTTGATGAAGAAGGCGCCGCCCCCGGACTTCTGCAGCACCACACCAAAAATCAGGAAGCCGATGACCAGCCCGGCAAAGGCCTGCAGCGGCACCCCCATGACGCTTTCGGTGCTCATGGTGTGGTAGACCGCGGCCTGTTCCAGCGTTGAGGGGAAGGCCTGGATCGGGCCGGGCATGATGTCGGCGACCATCGGGTAACAGGAGAACACCGCGACGATGGCCGCGATGGGCCAGCCGCCGGCGCGCCGCGCCGCTTCGATAATCAGGATCCAGAAGGCGTAGCTGAACCAGACCGCATGGGTCGGGGCGTCGAAGCCCCAGCCACGCTCGAGGATGGCTTCGGCATTGACCACGAAAAAGCCGCTGACGATGGCCGTGGCGACGAACAAGAGGTAGTCGTACCAGGGCACCGGCTTGTCCTGGCCGGAAGCCGATGCCGGCCACAGCAGGTAGACCAGCGGCAGCAGCAGCGCGACCACGGCGTAGTAGAACTGGGTCTCCAGCCCGGTGATGACGCGCAGCAGACCGATGTTGAACAGGTAGTCCAGGGTCATCAGCACAAGCGCCACGGTGACCGCGGCGGGCAACCAGCGCAGCGCGCGTGGCAAGGTGCGCACGCGGCTGATCATTTCCTTGGCTTCGACCGCTTTGGCTTCTGGGGTCTCGCTATTCATGGGGATGTTCCGTGCTGGGCTGCCGAGGGTGGCGACGAGGTGACCCGGCACGGGGCCGGGTCAGGTTCGGACCGCGTGGTTACTCGAAGACAGGCGTGAAGCCGGCCTCGGTCAGCGCGGCGGCGCGCGTCTTCATCCAGGCCGCGGCAAAGGCTTCTTCGTCATCGGGCGTGTCGCCAGCCGTGAAGGTTTTCCAGGTGTCGAGCAGCAGGTTCTGGCGCTTGATCAGCTGGTCCTGGTGGGCCTGCATCTCGTCGGTCCAGGTGCCGATTTCCTTGTAGTACTCGACCACGGCGTCATGGAACGGCACCACCCAGGTCATGTCCTGGTTGTCGGCGGCATAACCCGCAGCGCCGGGGGCGCTGTTCTTGTAGCTGTCGTAGTTGTCCTGCAGCGCCTTGACCAGGCCGTAGGCGGTGTTGTCGTCGAGGTCGGCGTTGGCGACGACGATGGGGTAGGGGTAGCTCGCGCTATCGACCGGGGTGTCCGGCGAAATGCCGCCGGCGCCCGAGGTGGCTTTCAGTGGCTGGAAGTAGGGCGCCACAGCCTTCATGCGCTGCCAGCCGGCCTCATCGTTCGGGTCCAGCACCGGCCAGGTCACGCCGCGCGGGCTGCTGGCCAGCTGCTGGGCGGGCGGGGTGACGGTGGTGGTGAAGGAGGCATCCACGTCGCCGGCGATGATGCCGTCGAACGAGCGGGCGTAGCCGGGGTAATCCACGCGGGTCACGTCGTCCCAGGTCAGGCCGCCGAAGGCGAGAAAGGCCTCGGTGCCCTTGTTCAGCGCGTCGTCACCGCGGATATAGGCGATGCGCTTGCCCTTGAGGTCCTCCGGGGTCTTCACGCCGAGGTCGCCGGCCACCGCCAGCGACAGGGCGAAGGTGGCGCTGGAGGTGGTCAGCACCCGCAGCGGCTGCGGGCCCCAATCGCGGTTGGCGAACATCAGCACGCCTTCGGCGCCGTAGTAGCTGGCGATGCCGCAGGCACAGAGCTGCACGCGGCCGTTCTTCAGCGGGGTCATGCGCGAGACGTCGTTGTCGCCCGGCAGGACGCGCACCGACGTCCCGTACTCCTTCTGCAGCATGCCGCCAATCGCGACCGCCTGCGCGTAACCGCTGGAGTTGGTGCCATAGGCGGTCCAGGCCATGGTTCGGGGGAGTTCGATCTCTCTTGCCTCGAGGGTCGTCGCGAGGCTCAGGCAGACAGGTAGGGATGCAATCAGGAAAGGACGGGCAAGGCGACGCATGTTCACTCCTCGGCTTTGGAAAGCCTCTTATTGTTTTGCAGTGCGGTACTGAGTTTTGCATCTGCGACCGATACTAGGAATCCCCGGCGTCATCTGTCAAACCCGGCGGACGGGAGAAGGCGGGCGGTCTGGCCGACGGTTGCCATCGGTCAGTACAGCGGGATGTGCCGATGTGGTCAGACTCGGCGACGACCGGTCGTCCGTTAGGACGCCGGCACCAGGGAAACCGACGACACTGCTGAGAGGCCCGTCTGCCGCTGGGCGCGGGTGGTCAGCCATCAGCCGTCGATGCGAAACGGCGCTTTTCACCGGAGGTGTGGATGCTTCAGAACGTTCGGCTGGGCCCCGAGATGTTCGAAACGGCCGGCGATCCGGCCGCAATGCTGCGCAATATCGAATCAGCCGGGCATTCGGTGGGCGACATGCTCTGCGAGGTGCTGCGCTCGGTCCGTTCGCACCTGGATATGGACGTCGCCTTCGTGGCGGAGGTGGTGCAGGGTTTGCGGGTGTTCCGTCATGTGGACGGTCGCAGCGATCCCCTGCCGATCTGCGTGGGAGGTGCCGATCCGCTCTCGGACAGTTATTGCCAGCGGGTCATCGATGGGCGGTTACCACAGCTCATCCCAGACACCAGCCAGTTGCCCGAGGCGGCGAGCCTGCCGATCACGGCGATCCTCGCCATCGGCTCCTACATCAGCGTGCCGATCCGCTTCAGCGACGGACGCCTGTACGGAATGTTCTGCTGTTTCAGCGCCAAGCCCGACGAGACGCTTAACGAGCGCGACCTCGACACCTTGCGGCTGTTCGCCGATTTCGCCGGGCGTTTGTTGGAAACCCAGTCCAGCGAACAGCGCGAGCGCGACGAGAGAACCGCCCGCATCCGCGGTGTGCTCGACGAGCGGGCCTATGAGGTGGTCTACCAGCCAATCGTCAACCTGATGCATAACGAGGTGGTCGGCTACGAGGCGCTGGCGCGCTTCGCGGGCCGTCCGTTGCGCAGCCCGGAGCACTGGTTCAACGAGGCGGAAAAGGTCGGCCTGCAGTGCGAGCTGGAGATCGCCCTGGTCGCCCAGGCACTCAAAGGCCTGGCCGACATTCGCGCGGATCGCTACCTGTCGCTGAACGTCTCGCCGGACACCATCATTGGTGGCGCGGTGGGGCAGTTGTTGCAAGACCAGCCGCTCGAACGCCTGATGCTCGAGGTGACCGAGCACGCCTCGGTGCGCGACTACGGCCTCATCGCACAAACCCTCGAGCCGATGCGTGCCCGGGGCTTGAAGCTGGCGGTGGATGACGCCGGGGCCGGCTATGCCAGCTTTCGCCACATCCTCAAGCTCAAACCGGACGTCATCAAGCTCGATGGCAGCCTGATCCGCGACATCGATAGCAACCGCGACTGCCGTGCGCTGGCCTCGGCACTGATCCGCTTCGGACAGGAAACCGGCAGCAAGATCGTCGCCGAATGCGTGGAAACGGAAGCCGAGCTGGACATCCTTCGCGAGTTGCAAGTCAGCAAGGCGCAGGGGTACCTGCTGGGACGGCCCATGCCGCTGGCTGACGTCGGATAGGCGTCCGGGCCGTACGGGCCACGCGGAAGATCATGCTGGCAAAGCGTCATGATAAACATTGACCTTTGACAATGATTCTCATTAAGTCTAGCCTCCGTTGACCTTGAATGGTTGAGCGGAGATGACGACCGATGACCGAGTCGCCCTACGACTTCATCGCGATTGGCGTTGGCCCCTGCAATCTCGGGCTGGCGTGCCTGACGGCGCCCTTGCCCGGCGTGCGCAGCCTGTTTCTCGAACGCAAGCCGGCGTTCAGCTGGCACCCGGGGATGCTGCTCGACGGCACCACGCTGCAGAACCCCTTTCTCGCCGATCTGGTCTCGATGGCCGATCCCACCAGCCCGTTCAGCTACCTCAACTACTGCAAGCAGCAGGGCCGGCTCTACACCTATTACATCCGCGAAAACTGGTACCTCGACCGTCAGGAGTTCGACCGCTACTGCCGCTGGGCCGCGTCGCGCCTGGACAACCTGCGCTGCGGCCACGAGGTGCGTGCCATCCACCACGATGCGCAGACCGGCCTGTACCACGTCGCCGGCCAGACGGCTGACGGCGCGTCGTTCGGCTACCAGGCACGCAAGCTGGTGATCGGCATCGGCGGCGTGCCGCGCTTTCCGGATGGCTGCACCGTGCACGACCAGGCGCAACTGGTGCATAGCAGCGGCTACCTCGCCGCGCGCGCACGTTTGCAGGCCGGGCGCAGCATCACGGTGATCGGCAGCGGGCAGAGCGGGGCGGAGGTCTATCACGATCTGCTGCAGGCATCCGAGCGCCACGGCTACACGCTCAACTGGGTCACCCGTGCGCCGCGTTTCTTCCAGATGGAAGACGCCAAGCTCACCCTCGAACTCATCACCCCCGAATACGGCGACTACTTCTATGACCTCGATTCGGCGACCAAGGCCGAGGTGCTCGATGACCAGCGCAGCATCTACAACGGCATCAACCAGTCACTGATCGAACGCCTCTACGCGCTGCTCGACGAGCGCCGCCACCGCGACGCGCCGCCGACGCACCTGCTGACCTGCATGGCGCTGGACGGCTGCCGCCGCGCCCCGGACGGTCGTGGCTGGGAGCTGGATTTCCACCACACCCAGCTCGGCCGGCGCTACCGCCACCGCGTCGATGCCGTGGTGTTCGCCACCGGTTATCGCTATCAGGTGCCGGCCTTCGTCGACGGCATCCGGGACCGCATCCGTTGGAATGGCGCGGGCCAGTACGTCCCGTCCAGGCGCTGGGCGGTGGACCACCTGAACCAGGACATCTATGTGCAGAACGTCGGCTTGCAGAGCCACGGGCTGACCAACCCCGACCTGGGCCTGGCGTGTCACCGCAACAGCCGCTTGCTGGCCGAGCTGACCGGCCATGATCACTACCCGAGCGAGCCGCGCACCGCGTTCCAGGAGTTCGTACCGGGCGAGGACAGCGGCTTCGTCGCGCTGGAGCGGGAGGCCGTCGGCTCGTGACGCTGCGTACCACCATCCTGATCATGTCCGCCTTCGGCGTGATCAGCGACTCGATCCTCATCGCCTTCTACCCCCAGTTCTTCGAGCTCCGCTATGGCCTGACCAGCTCGGTGCACGTAGGCGCCTACATCGCCGCCATCTCCATCGCGGTGATGTGCATGCTGCCGGTCTGGGCCCGTGTGGCGCGGCACGTCGAGACCATGCATCTGCTGGCCTGGACGCAGCTGGCCGCCACCGGTTTCTGCCTGCTGGCGATCTGGGCGCCGACGGTCGAGGCGTACTGGCTGCTGACCATGCTGATGTTCATGACCAAGGCCAGCTACCTGCTGATGTTCCCCTACCTGATGCGCCTGGAGCCGGCCGACCGGCACAGCGTGACCATCGGGCTGCTGTCGGTGGTGATTCACATCGGTGCCATCTTCGGCGCCGCGGTGGGCGGGCTGGCGCTGCAGGAATTCGGCCCGCGTTTCTGCGTGGCGCTGATGGCGGCGGGCGATCTCGCCCAGTTCGGCCTGTGCACCTACCTGATCCGCAGCGGGCGGGTGGTGCGCGTGCTGTCCGAGGATGCGGCCGAACGCGCCGCACCGGCTCCGCGACGCACACCCGAGGCACTCTCGGCGTTGCTCAAGCTGAGCCTGCTGATGTTCCTGTTCGACTTCAGCGCCTACCTGGTGCGGCCGTTCTTCACGGTGTACTGGGAAGCACGCACCGGGATTTCCGAGCAGATGCTGACCGGCGTGGTGTTCGCCATTCCCGGCATCGTCGCACTGGTCGCCCTGGCGCTGCGCCACCGCATGGCGAGCCAGCCGCGCTGGGTGGACCACACCCTGCTCAACCTGCTGCTCGGCGCGGTGGGGCTGGCCCTGCAGGCGAGCGAATCCCTGTGGTTGATCGTGCTGGGTCGCTGTCTGTACGGCTGGGCGCTGTACCAGGTGATCGTCAAGCTCGAGGTCACGCTGTTCAAGGTCAGCACACCGCCGATGTATGCGCGCGATTTCGGCGTGACCAACTTCTTCCAGAACCTCGGCGTGCTGCTCTCGTCATTCAGTGCCGGCTACCTGGTCGATTGGGTCGGCGTGCCGGCCAGCTTCGCCATCGCGGCGGCCGGCATGCTGCTGACCGCCGCCATCGACCGCGGCTGGTTCGGGGTCGACCGCCGCCATCGCACGCCGGCGGAGGCCTGCCATGCCTGAACTGATCACCCCGGCGGACAACCGTGCCGCGCTCAACGCGGCCTTCGGCCTGCGCCCGCTGCGCCTCGATGAAGACATCGCGATCATCCAGCCCTGGTACCAGATGGACTACGCGCACTTCTGGAACATGCAGAACATGAGCGTCGAGGCGACTGCCGACTTCTATCGCGATGCCGCGGGCCATGGCCTGCAGGCCTATCTGGGCTTCCATGAAGGTCGCCCGGCGTTCGTCATGGAGTGCTACGACCCGCGCCGCGACCCGCTCGGCGACTGCTACCCGGTGCAGCCCGGCGACATCGGCATGCATTTCTTCGTCGGCCCGGCCCAGCGGCCGATCCGCCATTACACCCGCGACGTGCTGCGCACCGTCATGGCCTTCCTCTTCGATGCGCTCGGCGCCGAGCGGGTGGTGGTCGAGCCGGATGCGCGCAACGAACGGGTACACCGCCTCAACCGGCTGGTCGGCTTCGTCGACGCCGGCACCGTCCAGCTGCCGGGCAAGACCGCCCGGCTGGCGTTCTGCACGCCCCACGATTTCGCTCACTCACTGGAGGAACAGGCCCCATGACGATGTCCCCGAGTCTCGATCGCCCCGCATCGGCGGTCACGCATCTGCACCCCGACGTCTGGCGCAAGGTCAACCGGCTGCTGGTGCGCAAGGCAATCGCCGAGTTCGCCCATGAGCAGGTGTTCGCGCCGTCGCGCCTGGATGAGGACGCGGCCGGGGCCTGGAGCCGCTACGAGCTGGTTGCCGACACGCCCGGTTGCCGCTACCGCTTCAAGGCCCGGCGCATGGCGCTCCGCCACTGGCATGTGGACGCGGCCAGCATCGAACGCGAGCTGGACGGGCAGCCGCAGCCGCTCGATGCGCTGACCTTCGTCATCGACTTCAAGCGCACCCTGGGCATTCCTGCCGACAAGCTGCCGGTGTACCTCGACGAGATCAGCAGCACGCTTTATGGCGCCGCTTACAAGCATTCGCGCCCGGGGTTGAGCAGCGCCGAGCTGGCCGATGCCGACTACCAGACGCTCGAGGCGGCAATGATCGAAGGCCATCCCGGCTTCGTCGCCAACAACGGGCGGCTGGGCTTCGACGCGCTCGACTACCACGCCTACGCGCCGGAAACCGGCGGCCGATTTGCCATCGTCTGGCTGGCGGTGCACCGGGACAACGCGCACTTCGCCGCCGTGCCCGGGCTCGACCATGAAGCCCTGCTACGTCAGGAGCTGGGCGATGAGCGCCTCATCTCGTTCCGCCAGCAGCTGGCCGGGGAGGGACTGGACCCGGCCAGCTACCTGTTCATACCGGCGCATCCCTGGCAGTGGCTCAACAAGCTGTCGATCATGTTCGCCGCCGATGTCGCCGAGCGCCGCATCGTGCCGCTCGGGCTCAGCGAGGATCGCTACTGTGCGCAGCAGTCGGTGCGCACCTACTTCAACCTGTCCGCGCCCGAGCGCTGCTACGTGAAAACGTCCCTGTCGGTGCTCAACATGGGCTTCATGCGCGGGCTGTCGCCGTACTACATGGCCGGTACGCCGGCGATAAACGCCTACCTCGACGCCCTGATCAGCGCCGACCCGGTGTTGCAGGCCTACGGCTTCGGCATCCTGCGCGAGGTGGCCTCGGTCGGCTATCGCAACCGCTACTACGAGGCGGCGCTGGAAACCGACAGCCCCTACAAGAAAATGCTCTCGGCGCTCTGGCGCGAAAGCCCGATCCCGCGGCTGCAACCCGGCGAGCGGCTGATGACCATGGCCGCGCTGCTGCATGTCGACCCGCAAGGCGCGCCGCTGCTGCCCGAGCTGATCCGCCGTTCGGGGCTCACCGCGACGGCCTGGCTGCGGCGCTATCTCGAGGCCTTCTTGATCCCGGTGGTGCACTGCTTCTATGCGCATCACCTGGTGTTCATGCCTCACGGCGAGAACCTCATCCTGGTGCTCGAAGGCCACGTGCCGACACGGGTGTTCATGAAGGACATCGCCGAGGAGTCGGCCATTCTCGACAAGGACGCGCAGATGCCCGAAGGGCTCGAGCGCCTGGCGGTCGACGTGCCGGAGGACTTCAAGATCCTCGGCATCTTCATCGACATCTTCGACGGCGTGTTCCGCCACATGGCCCAGCTGCTCGACGACAGCGGCACGCTGGAGGAGGCGCGGTTCTGGCGCACCGTCGCCGAGTCGGTGCTCGACTACCAGCGTGCGCACCCGGAGTTGGCCGAGCGATTCGCGCGCTACGACTTCTTCGCGCCGACCTTCCTGCACTCGTGCCTCAACCGGCTGCAGCTGAAGAACAACCTGCAGATGGTCGACCTGGCCAACCCGGCCGGCAGCCTGATCATGGCCGACCCGCTGGACAACCCGGTGGCGCCGTATGGGCCGGCCCGGCAGCGGCGCGAAACCAGCAGTGAATCCGCGCTGACGGTGTAGCCCCCTGCGACCGGCCCTGCGCCGGCGAACTCGAGAAGCCCATGCCGGCCCAGCCGCCCGCGTTCGATCGAATGCGGTGCGCCGGGCCCGCATCAAGGAGCCTTGCATGTTCAACCCCAACAGACTGTCCGAACCGCCCATGCGCCTGGCCGACGATCTGCCGCAGCTGACCGTGCGTGATTACTGCGACCCGGCGATCTACGAACGCGAGCAGGCGCTGATCTTCCGTCGCAGCGCGCGCTATGTCGGCCACGAGAAGATGGTCCCGAGCCCCGGCGACTGGTACGCGCTGCCGCAGGACGCGCACAGCCGCATCCTCGTGCGCAACGAAAACGGCGTCGAGCTGATCTCCAACGTCTGCCGGCACCGCCAGGCGCTGATGCTCGGCGACCACAGCCTCGACAGCGACCCCTGCGCCATTCGCCGCGGCAACCTGCGCGCCACTGGCGGGCGCATTCTCTGCCCGCTGCACGCCTGGACCTACGACAGCCAGGGCCTGATCGTCGGCGCGCCGAAGTTTCCCGAGCGGCCCTGCCGCAACCTGCCGCGCTACCCGCTGTTCAACGTGGGCGGCTTTCTCTTCGAGGGTGAACGCGATCCTGCCGCTGACATCGGCCCGCTGTTCGATCGCCCGGAGATGGACTTCGCCGACTACGAGCTCGACCACGTCGAGGCGCACCCCTGCCACTGCAATTGGAAAACCTTCATCGAAATCTACAACGACGACTACCACATCGCCTCCTTCCATCCCGGCCTGCGCCGCTACGTGCACAGCGGCGGGCTGAGCTGGGAATACGGCGACTGGTACAGCCTGCAGCGCATCGCGGTGGCGCCCAACCTCGCGCGTGCCGGCACCGAGGCCTACCGCGCGTGGCACGAGGGGCTGATGGCGCATTTCGGCGGTCGCTCGCCGGACTTCGGCGCGATCTGGGCCAGCTACTACCCGACCCACATGATCGAGGTCTTTCCGCACGCGCTGGTGCTGTCGACGCTGTACCCGCAGGGGGTCCACGAGACGCTCAACGTCATCGAGTTCTATTACCCCGCCGAGCTGCGCCAGACCAACCGCGAGCTGTGCGAGGCGCATCGTGCCGCCTACCTGGAAACCGCTCTGGAAGACGACGAGATCGCCGAGCGCACCGACGCCGGCCGCCGCGCGCTCTACCGCCGTGGCGAAGATGACCGCGGGCCCTACCAGGTGCCGTTGGAGGAGGGCATGCAGCACTTCCACGGCTGGTATCGGGCGGTCATGCAAACCCAGCCGACACCGGCATGACGCCACCCTCTGACCCACGCAGGAACGGATTCCATGAGCTGACTCGACCCCTTTCTCCGCAAGCACCCGAACGTCAACCGACTAGAACTCAAGACCATGACCGAAGTGATCCCCAACCTGTCGGCACAGGCCGCCATCCCCGTCTCGCATCCGTCCGCTCTGGCGTTGGCCTGCCGGCTGGCGCCCCTCGCGCTTATGCTCGCCTCGCCGCTGGCGCTCGCCCAGGAAAGCGAAGACCCGTTGCAGCTCGAGCCGGTGAACGTCACCGCCGAACAGGCCGCGCCGACCGTGACCGAGCGCAGCGACTCCTACACCATCGGCGCGACCAGCACCGCCACGCGCCTGGATCTGGCACCGCGCGAGACCCCGCAGACCACCATCACCCTGACCCGCGAGCAGCTCGACGATTTCGACCTGACCAACGCCACCGGTGCGCTGCAGGCGGCGGGCGTCAACGTGCAGCGGGTAGAGACCGATCGCACCTACTACTCGGTGCGCGGCTTCGACGTGTCGAACTTCCAGGTCGACGGCCTCGGCCTGCCGTTCACCACCGAAGAGCAGATGGGCGACATCGACACCTTTCTCTACGACCACATCGAGGTACTCAAGGGCGCCAACGGCCTGACCGCCAACCCGGGCAATCCGGCGGCGACCGTCAACTTCGTGCGCAAGCGCCCCACGCGCGACGTCCAGGCCGGGGCCTCGCTGAGCTATGGCTCCTGGGACACCGCGCGCGGCGAGCTGGACGTCTCCGGCCCGCTGGACGAGGCCGGTCGCATCCGCGGTCGCGTGCTCGCCGTGCAGCAGGACGGCGATTCCTACCTGGACCGTTATTCGCTGGAAAAGACGGTGTTCTCTGCCATGCTCGAGGCGGACCTGAACGACCGCAACACGGCGCTGTTCGGCTATTCGGAACAACGCAACCGGCCCAACGGCATCATGTGGGGCGCGCTGTCGGTGTACGACAGCGAAGGCAACCCGATCGACTACAGCCGCTCGAAGAGCTATTCGCCGGACTGGACCTACTGGGATACCAAGGACAAACAGGCCTTCACCGAGCTGACCACCCAGTGGGGCGGCGGCTGGCAATCGCGGCTGTCGCTGAACTATCGGGAAATCACCTCCGACGCCGAGCAGTTCCTTGGCTACGGCGTGCCGGATGCCGGCACCGGGACGGGGCTGTTCAGTTATGCCTCCAAGTACGACCGCATCGAGCGCCAGCTGCTGGGCGACGCCTATCTGAAGGGGCCGTTCGTGCTGTTCGGCCGCACGCACGAGGCGGTGGTCGGGGCCAATTGGTCGCGCTCGACCTCGCGCTGGTCGTCCTTTGATGACGCCATCAACGTCCCGCTGCCGGCCGGCTTCGACGGTGACTTCCCGCGGCCGGATTTCGACAACGGCCTGACCAGCGGCGCGGACTACACCACCTACCGCCGCAGCTTCTACAGCGCCGGGCACTTCAGCGTGACCGACCGGCTCAAGCTGATCCTTGGCGCCAACCACACCCGGCTCGACAGTAACGGTTACCAGGTCGGCGACGAGCACAACTACACCGAATCGAAGACCACGCCCTACGCCGGCGCCACCTACGACTTCGGCGAGCATTATTCGGCCTACGCCAGCTACACCAAGATCTTCAGCCCACAGCACCAGCTGGGCGAGAACCTGACGCTGCTCGACCCGATCGAGGGCCACAGCGTCGAGGGCGGGGTCAAGGGCGAGTGGTTCGGCGGCCGGCTGAATGCCAGCGCCGGGGCGTTCCGCACCAAGCAGCAGAACACGCCGGAATACGGCGGCTTCGACGCGGGCGCCGGGGTGTCCTACTACAACACCGTGGACGCCATTTCCCAGGGCTACGAGCTGACCGTCGCCGGGCAGCTGACCGACAACTGGGAAGCCAGCGCCGGCTTTACCCACCTCTTCTCGCTGGAGGATGAAGAAGGCCGCACGGTGCGCACCTACGTGCCGCGCAACTACCTGCACCTGGCGACCACCTACAAGGTCCCGGTGGTGCAGGGCCTGAAGGTCGGCGGCAGCGTCACCTGGCAGGACGACATCTCCCGCGAGCAGGGCACCACGGCCGGCGGCGACACCATCGTCACCCGCCAGGACAGCTATGCGGTGGTCAATGCCATGGCCAGCTACGACATCGACGAGCACTTCAACGTGGCGCTGAACGTCAACAACCTGTTCGACGAGAAGTACTACACCAGCCTCTACTGGGAGCAGACCTACTACGCGGCGCCGCGCAACGCGACGGTTACGTTGAGCTGGGCCTACTGAGCCGACAGCGCAGGCTCGCCGCCCGCCGCCTGCACGGCGGTGGGCGGAATCTTCAACAACGCCTCGGTGATGGCTTCGGCGAGGAACTGCACGCAGAACACGCCGCCGTGGGTCCAGGTAGGGCGCATGCCGGTGAAACGCCCGCCGCGCACCACCGGCATGCCCTGCCACAGCGGGCTGCTGAACAGCCGCTCGCCGACCGCGAAGGGTTCGATGTGCAGCACCACACCCTCATCGATCTCGCTGAGCACCGTTACCGGCAGCTGCAGGTTGCCCCAGCGGCTGACCGGCGTGGCGTAGGCATTGCCCAGCCCGAGCAGGTCCAGCGCGTGCCAGGGCATCGAGTTCGGTCCGTAGACCAGCACCGCCGTCGGCGTCGAGAAACGCACCACCGTCACCTCCGGCAGGCGTTCGCCGAAGTGGGCGCGCAGCCGGGTGCGCAACTCTTCCAGGCGGGCGTCCATTTCCTCGAGCGTCCCACGGGCCCGGTCGAGCCGGTCGATGCGCTCGGCCAGCGCCCGGTAGTTCTCCCGCTGCATCTGGTAATTGTCGCGTTCTTGAGTGAAATCGCCGTAGGCCACCACCGGCGCGATGCGCTCGAGCTTGTCACGCAGGTCCTCCAGCAGTGGGGTGATGACGATCAGGTCGAGGTCGAGCTGGGCCAGCAGCTCCAGGTTCGGTTCGGTACGGGTGCCGACATCGATCACCGCGTCGGGCAGGGGCGGGCGCACCACCCAGGCGCGGTAGTCATTGCTGTCGGCGACCGCCACCGGCGTGACGCCAAGCATGAGCAGATGCTCGATCGGCTCCCAGCTGAGCGCGGCGATGCGTGGCGGGTCGTCGGCACGCGCCGGCGCTCCGATGAGCAGCAGCGAAAGGGTGAGGAGTGCGAGCCAGGCCTTCATGCGAGGCGCTGCCGGATGAGCAGGTAGAGGAAATACAGCCCGCAGAGGATGGAGGCGACCAGCCCGACCGGCACCTCCAGCGGGTAGAGCGCCGAACGGCCGAGCCAGTCGGAAACCAGCATCAGCCAGCCGCCGAGCAGGGCCGCGAGCCAGAGTTGCGGCAGCACCCGCCGGGCACCGAGCAGCGCGGCCATGTGCGGCGCGAGCAAACCGAGAAAGGCCACCGGCCCGAGCACGCTGGTGACCACGGCGCAGAGCAACGACACCAGGAGCAGCAATGCCAGGCGGGCACGGGGCACATCCAGCCCGCGGCTGACCGCCACCCCGTCGCCTATCGAGACCAGTGTCAGCGCGCGGTGAAAGAGCAGGCTGAGGGCGACCAGGGCGGCGACTGCCAGACTCAGCATGACCGCCTCGCCCGCCTCGATCCGGTAGGTCGAACCGGCCAGCCAGCCGAGCAGGGCCAGGGCATCGGACTCGCCGCGGGTCAGGCCGATCTGCAGCGCGGTGTTCAGCAGCGCGGTCAGCGATACGCCCACCAGCACCATGATCCCCGGTGAATAACGATGGCGGCGGCCGAACAACATGAGCAGGCCCAGCACCAGCAGGCTACCGCCGAAGGCGGCAACGGGCGCGACCTGCTGCATCATGCCGGCGCCGAACAGCATCACTGCGGCGACGACGGCCAAGGTCGCGCCAGCGGTCAGGCCGAGAATGTCCGGGCTTGCCAGCGGATTGCGCAACAGCCGCTGCAGCATCATCCCGGCGACAGCGAGCCCGCTGCCCGCCGCAACGGCCGCCAGCAGGCGGGGCCAGCGCAGCGACCAGAGTACCGTCGAGGGCCAGCCCAGCTGCCAGCCATCCGGGGCGCGCTGCAGGAGCAGCGTGAGCATCGTGACGGCAGCGCCGACCAGCAGCAGCCACGCCAGCCGCTGTCGATTCAGTGATTCCGCGCCCGGCGGCAGCGTCAGGCTCTGGCGATCCTCGGCACCCAGCTGGCGCCGCGACAACCACAGCAGCGCCGGGGCGCCGATCAGCGCGGCCGCCGCGCCGCTCGGAATCAGCGCGGAGAACCAGCGGTTCAGGGCGAGGGTGATGGCATCGGCGCCGAGCAGCAGCAACGCGCCGAGCAGGGCGCTGAACAGCAGTTCGTCGCGCGCGGTACGGGCGCCACAGAGCCGCGCCAGGTTCGGCGTGATCAGGCCGATGAAACCGATCAGCCCCACCGCGGTGATGGCCACCGAGGTCAGCCACAGGCAAGCGAGGAACAGCGCCAGCATCACCGGGAACAGCGACAGCCCTCTGGCTCGCGCGCCGGCGCCGCCGAGCTGCAGCAGCGTCAGCGGGCGCGGCGCCAGGGCGATCAGTACCAGGCCGACCAGCAGCTTCGGCCACAACCACTGCACCCAGTGCCAATCGATCTGCCCCAGGTCACCCGCGCCCCAGAGGAACAGCCCGCGGCTCTGCTTGGTGTGCACCAGCAGGATGGCAGTGGCGATGGCGCCGAGCAGGAGGTTCAGCGCCATCCCTGCGAGAATGAACGGCAATCCCGACGCACCATTGCGGCCGGCGATCAAGAGCGCCAGCCCGACCGCCCCCAGCGCACCGCCCAGCGCCGCCCAATGCC
Source organism: Stutzerimonas marianensis (assembly GCF_022810315.1). Lineage (NCBI taxonomy): Bacteria > Pseudomonadati > Pseudomonadota > Gammaproteobacteria > Pseudomonadales > Pseudomonadaceae > Stutzerimonas > Stutzerimonas marianensis. Next base: position 151,766 of record NZ_JALGRD010000009.1, read on the forward strand.
CGTGCGTGGCCGCCAGGGCCGGGGCGAAAAGTGCCGTGGCCGTCAACCCGAGCCAGGCGCCAGCGGCGGCGCCCAGCGTCATCGGTGAGGCCAGGCGGTTCTGCGTCAGTTGCTGCAGCACGCTGCCGGACAGCCCCAGCGCCGCGCCGACCAGCAAGGCCATGACCAGCCGCGGCAGCACAGACAGGCCGAACTCCAGCGCATCGAAGCTGCCCTTGGCCGGCGGGCTCAACGACCATTGCGCCGGCGCCCAGTGCGTCATACCGAGGTTAAGGTGCAGCGGCGCGAGCAGCGCGATGGCCGCGAGGGCGAGCAAATAGCGCAGGGGCACGGACGGCGGGGCGAACCGGGCAGAAAGGGACGTTGCGTGCATCACTGCACCACGGCGATCTTTCTGGCCTGACCGGGCTGCTCGACGAGGCGGATCTCGACGTCGTAGAGCGCGCTCAGGCGCTCGCCCGAGAGCAGCTGGTCCGGCGAGCCGTCAAAGAAGCAGCGACCGCCCTTGAGCGCGACGATGCGGTCGGCGAAGCGCGCGGCGAGGTTGACGTCATGCAGGATGGCGACGATGGCCCGGCCCGTCTCGCGGTTGAGCGCGCGCAGCAGGGTCATCAGCCCGTACTGGTGGGCCAGGTCGAGCGCCGAGGTGGGTTCGTCGAGCAGCAGCAGTGGCGCCTGCTGGGCCAGCAGCATGGCGACCCAGGCGCGCTGTCGCTCACCGCCGGACAGGCTGTCAGCCAGGTGGTCGGCGTAGTGGGCGATGTCGGTCTGCTGCAGCGCCTGGTCGATGGCGTGCTCATCCTCGGGCTGCCAGCGAGCCAGCAGGCCGCGCCAGGGGAAGCGCCCGAGGCGCACCAGCTCGCGCACGGTGAGCCCGGCGACGTCCGGCAGATGCTGCGGCAGGAAAGCCACTTTCTGCGCGAAGTTGCGCTGGCGGTAGCTGGCCAGCGGCTTGCCGTCGAGTTCGATGCGACCGCGATCCGGCGGGAATTGCCGGGCGAGCAGGTTCATCAGGGTCGACTTGCCGGAGCCGTTGTGGCCGAGGATGACCGTGAAGCTGCCGGCCTCCAGCTGCAGCGCATCGAGCGCCAGCACACTGCGCCCGTCGCGGCGCACCTCGATGTCCTGCAGGCTCAGCATGCCAGCGCTCGCAAGCGTTGCAGCCGCTCGTCGCGGTCGAGTTTCGGGCAGCTGTCGCAGAGCTCGCCATCGGCGCGGCGAAAGTGCTGGCAGCAGACCTTGCGACCCATGCCCAGGCAGGTGCGGCCGTCATCCAGGTCCAGCACGGCCAGGGCGCCACCCCCTGGCAGGCCCAATGCGCCGAGCCAGTCGCGCTCGGCTTCGAGCAAGGCTTCGTCGCTGATCGGTTCGTTGCGCTGCGCCAGGAGCAGGGCGGCGCGCAGGCAATCGGCAGCTAGCAGGCGAGCCATCTTCGGGTAGATCGTGGCGACCAGGTTGAATTCCGCGAGCTGGGTTTCGACGAAGGCCGTCAACTGCTCGCTGGCGCAGCCCATCAGTGCCTTGCGATCGCCGCGATACGGGCAGTGGGCTGGCAGTCGGAAGCCATGCACCGAGCCCTCGTTCATCGACTGGCCCATGTTCGCCAGGCAGGGTGCGCGGCCGCACAGGTACACGGCCAGGACGCTCAGGTAGATCGGCTGCCAGATCAGCAGGGACCAGCTGCGTGCCGACCAGTAGTGCGGGCCGGCTTCTGGATGCGAGCGTTGCCAATGGGCGTGGAGCTGTGCGACCCGTGTCGTATTGCCCGGCTCGCCGCAGATGAGCTGGTGCCGGTCGGCCATACCGATCTCGCCCGTCAGGCCGGGCAGGGCCCGCGCGGCGATATGCAGCAGGTGATGGAGGTCGTGGCAATCCTGGGACATGAGAAGCGGCCGGTGCATACGAACGCGAGTAGTCTACGGCCGTTATTGAGAATTATTCAAATTTAGCGTGATTGGCTCGTCAAGCGGGGCCCCGTCGGGCGGGACGCCTGAACCTTTGCCGAAACGGGGCAGTCGACTTTTCAGGCTGGCCGAGATTCGCCTTGGCCCATCGTCAACGCAAATGGAGAATCGTCAGTGGATACCAAAGACACCGTTTCCGTGCTCAATGACCTCATCGAAACCTGCAAGGATGGGGAAAAGGGCTTCCGCGAATGCGCCGATGACCTGAAGAACCCAGAGCTCAAGACCACCATGACCCAGCGTGCCCAGGACTGCGCGACCGCGGCTGCCGAATTGCAGCAGCTGGTTCGTTCGCTCGGTGGCGATCCGGAAACCAGCACCAGCACCGCCGCCGACATGCATCGTCGCTGGGTCGACCTGAAGTCGATGATCACCGGCAAGGATGACAAGGCCATCCTCAACGAATGCGAACGCGGTGAGGACGTTGCCCTCAAGAGCTACCGCAAGGCTCTCGAGAAGGACCTGCCGACCGACGTTCGCGCCGTGGTCGAGCGCCAGATGCAGGGCGTGCAACGCAACCATGACCAGGTGAAGGCGCTGCGCGACGCTGAACGCGCTCGCAGCTGACAGCGCCTGAAAGTTTCCGCCGAGGGCGGGCCCGGGATGCTGCGTTCGCGCGGCGCCTGTATGGGCCCCGCCCTGGCGGGCAACGCCGGCCGCGCCTATCCTCGAAAAGCCTCAGCCTGCGGAAGGCGCCCCCTGGGGCGTGCGAATCATCGGTGAGCTGCTAAGCTTTCCGCCTTCGTGTCCAGGAGGCGGCCTCATGAATTCTTTCATCACTCCTCTCGACGACGGCGTTGGCGCGCAGCGTGCGGAACTGGCGCGGCTGATCGAGGGGCTGGTCGACGATGACGGCGTACACGCGACGGCCATCGAGCCGCTGCATCTGGTCCGCTGTGCGAACCCTGGCGAGACGGTTTATGGGGTGCACAAGCCTGCGTTGTGCATCATCGTGCAGGGCGGCAAGGACGTCAGGCTGGCCGAGGAACATTACCGTTACGACCCGTTGCATTACCTGGTGGTCTCGGTGCCGCTGCCTGTCGCGGGCTGCGTGATCCGCGCCTCCGCGGACGAGCCCTACCTGTGCATCCGCCTGGATATCGATCCCGCACTCATCGCCGGACTGGTGACGGAAGTCGATCCCGTGCCGGCAGCGGTCGAATGCGATGTGCGAGGCCTGTACCTCGACCGTATCGACGCGCCGTTGCTGGACGCCATGCTACGGCTGGTCCGGCTGCTGAATGCACCGGACGACATCCCGGTGCTGGCGCCGCTGGCTTTGCGCGAGATCTTCTACCGGTTGCTGCGAGGTCCCCAGAGCGGACGCCTGCAGGCGGTGGTCCTGCAGGGCAGCCAGTCGCACCGGGTCAATGACGCCATCGAGTGGCTCAACCACAACTATGTCGAGCCGCTGCGTATCGACGAGCTGGCGCGGCGGGTCAACCTGAGCACCTCCAGCCTGCACCACCGTTTCAAGGCGCTGACCGCCATGAGCCCCCTGCAATATCAGAAACAGCTGCGCTTGCAGGAAGCCCGACGCCTGCTGATGGCCGAGGGGCTCGACGTGGCGGCTGCGGGCTACCGGGTCGGCTACGAAAGCCCGTCGCAGTTCAGCCGCGAATACAGCCGGCTGTTCGGCGCTTCCCCGGTCAAGGACATGGCCCGCCTGCGCCGCATCGCCTGAGCGGCTGCACTCAGTAGGGGCTGGCCGTCGGGCGCACGATCAGCTCGCTGACGTCCACATCCGCGGGCTGGTCGACGGCGTAGGCGATGGCCCGGGCGATGGCGTCGGCCGGGATGGCTCCCTTGCGAAACTCCCGCATGGCGGCGCGGGCGCCCTCGTCGGAGATGCTGTCGGCCAGTTCGGATTCGGTCACGCCGGGCGCGATCAGGGTGACCCGGATGTCGCCGCCGACCTCCTGCCGCAGCCCTTCGCTGATGGCGCGCACGGCGTATTTGGTGGCGCAGTACACCGCGGCCGTCGGGCTCACCGCATAGGCGCCGATCGAGGCGATATTGATGAACTGTCCGCTGCGCTGGCGTTGCATCAGGGGCAGGCCGGCGGCGATCCCGTGCAGTACGCCACGAATGTTCACGTCGATCATGCGATCCCATTCGTCGACCTTCAGCATTTCGAGCTTCGAGAGCGGCATGACGCCAGCGTTGTTGATGATCACATCGACCCGGCCGAAGCGCTGCTCGGCGCTATCGATGAAGGCCTGCATGTCATCGAGTCGGGTGACGTCAAGGGCGCGCGCGACGGCGGTGCCGCCGGCGGCATTGATTTTCTTGGCCAGCGCGTCGAGCCGATCGAGCCGGCGTGCGCCCAGCACGACCTGCGCACCCTGGCGCGCCAGCAGGCGAGCGGTGGCTTCGCCGATGCCGCTGCTGGCACCGGTGATGACAATGACTTTTCCTTCGATATTGGACATGAGCGTACCTCCCGTTGCAGTTGATTCGGCATCGCGGTGCCGTGGATCACAGGTTAGGGAGGTGAGCGGGCGGGCGTTAGGCTGATCCTGTGAGGTGCTTGCCTGATTCTGGCGTCACCAGACGCCATCGTGCAGCGCGGCCGCCTCGTCTTCGAGCAGCGGACCCACGACCTCGACAGCACGCTGTCCGCTGCCGAAGACGACGCGACAAGGCAGATCCAGCGTCGGATTCTCCGGGTGATCGCCGGTGAGCTGTTTGAGCCGGTGTTCGGACAGGCCGTAGACGACCCGACCGATCCCGGCCCAGTAGGCCGCGCCTGCGCACATGGCACAGGGCTCGGCCGAGGTATACAGCGTGCAACCGGCGAGGAAATCGGGCGTATAGGTCGTGGACGCGCGGGTCATCAGCACCCGCTCGGCGTGGCCGGTCATGTCGTGATCGGGCAGGTAGGCGTTCCCCTGTTCCATCAGCACCTCACCGTCCGGCCCGGCAAGCAGCGCGCCAAAGGGGTGGGTGCCGCTTTCGAGCGCCCGACGTGCCACGTCGAAGCTCTGGCGCAGAAGGGTAAGGTCTCGGTCAGTCATGTACACCTCATCATCGTTACGGGTGGGCAGGCCTGTGGGCACTGCCTTTGTTGATTTCATTCGTTTGCCCCTACAGGTCGTTCTCCGAACGACCCATGGACGCCGGCCATGCACCTAACTTGTAGGGGCGAATTCATTCGCCCATCGGCTTCAGCCGGGCATCAGCGCCCAAGCGGCCATCGCACCCCCCGCGGGCGACCCAGTTCGCCCCTACAGGTCGTCTCCGAACGACCGATGGCCGTCGCCCCGGGACCTCTGGTAGGGGCGAATGCAGTCGCCCATCGACTTCAGCCGGGCCTCGGCGCCCAAGCGGACATCGCACCCCCAGCGGGCGAACAAGTTCGCCCCTACAGGTCGTCTCCGAACGACCGATGGCCGTCGGCCAGGGACATCTTGTAGGGGCGAATTCATTCGCCCATCGACGTCAGCCGGGCATCGGCGCCCAAGCGGCCATCGCACCCCAGCGGGCGACCAAGTTCGCCCCTACAGGTCGTCTCCGAACGACCGAGGGCCGTCGGCCAGGGACATCTTGTAGGGGCGAATTCATTCGCCCATCGACTTCAGCCGGGCATCGGCGCCCAAGCGGACATCGCACCCCCAGCGGGCGAACAAGTTCGCCCCTCCAGGTCGTTCTCCGAACGACCCATGGACGCCCCTCGGCCATGCACCGAACTTGTAGGGGCGAATTCATTCGCCCATCGACTTCAGCCGGGCCTCGGCGCCCAAGCGGACATCGCACCCCCTGCGGGCGAACAAGTTCGCCCCTACCGGTCGTTCTCCGAACGACCCATGGACGCCCCTCGGCCATGCACCTAACTTGTAGGGGCGAAGTCATTCCCCATCAGCGTCCAGCCGGGCATCTGCGCCCAAGCGGCCATCGCACCCCAGCGGGCGAACACGTTCGCCCCCTACAGGTCGTTCTCCGCACGACCCATGGACGCCCCTCGGCCATGCACCGAACTTGTAGGGGCGAATTCCTTCGCCCATCAGCGTCCAGCCGGGCAGCAGCGCCCACGCGGCCATCGCACCCGAAGTGGGCGAACACGTACGCCCCTACAGGTCGGTCTCCGAACGACCCATGGACGCCACCCCTCGGCCATGCACACCTTGTAGGGGCGAATTCATTCGCCCATCAGCGTCCAGCCGTGCATCGGCGTCAACGCGGCCATCGCAACCTAAGTGGGCGAACACGTTCGCCCCTACAGGTCGTTCTCCGAACGCCCACGGACGCCGTCCCCGGCCAGGCACACCGTGTAGGGGCGAATTCATTCGTCCATCAGCGTCCAGCCGGGCATCAGCGCCCAAGCGGCCATCGCACCCCCGCGGGCGAACACGTTCGCCCCCTACAGGTCGTTCTCCGAACGACCACGGACGCCGTCCCCGGCCAGGCACACCTTGTAGGGGCGAATTCATTCGTCCATCAGCGTCCAGCCGGGCATCAGCGCCCAAGCGGCCATCGCACCCCAGCGCGCGAACAAGTTCGCCCCTACAGGTCGTCTCCGAGCGACCGTGGACGCCGCCCTCGGCCATGCACACCTTGTAGGGGCGAATTCAGTCGCCCATCAGCGCCCAGCCGGGCAACGGTGCCCACGCGGGACATCGCACCCCAGCGGGCGAACAAGTTCGCCCCTACAGGTCGTCTCCGAGCGACCGTGGACGCCGTCCTCGGCCATGCACACCTTGTAGGGGCGAATTCATTCGCCCATCAGCGCCCAGCCGGGCAACGGTGCCCAAGCGGGACATCGCACCCCAGCGGGCGAACACGTTCATCCCCTACACAACCCCGACACTCATGCCGGTTGTCCCTTCGGCAGGCTCCAGGGGAACAGCAACTTCTGCAGCATGCCGATCAGGTGGAACAGCACCAGGCTGATCACCACCAGCATCATCAGCGCCGCGAACGCCTGGGGGACCTGGAACATCGAGGTCGAAAAGTTGATGAAGTAACCCAGGCCCTTTTCCGCTGCGACGAACTCGGCCACCACCGCGCCGATTACCGCGAGGGTGATGGAGATGCGCAGCGCCGAGAACAGGTGCGGGATGGCGTAGGGCAGGCGGATGTTGCGGTACTCACGCGAGCGCGGCGCACCCAGCGAGCGCGACAGTTCGACCAGTTCCTCCGGCGTCGCCAGCAGCCCGGTGACGCAGGACACCACGATCGGGAAGAAGGCGATCAGAAAGGTGATGAACACGCGCGGCAGGTCGCCGGCACCCATCACCACCACGATGATCGGCGCCACCGCGACGATGGGCGTCGATTGCACGATGACCAGCAGCGGATAGAGCGTGCGCGACAGCAGCTTCGACGACGCCAGGGCGATGGCCAGCGGAATGCCGATCAGGATCGACAGCGCGTAACCCATCAGCGTCACGCGCAGGGTGGCGAAGATGTGCTCGACCCAGCCAGCGAAGCCGACCTTGGCAGTCGCCGCAACGATCGCGCTGGGCGAGGGCAGGACGAAGCTCGGCAATTTGAACAACCGGCAGGCGGCCTCCCAGACCAGCAGCAAGGCCAGCAACGCCAGCCAGGGCGCGAGTCGCCCACCGAAGCCCTTAAACAACGACATGGCGGGAAAAGACCTGCCGGCGGATATGGTTGGCGAGCTCATTGAAGCGGGGCTCCGTCAGGGTTTCCAGGGACCGCGGGCGCGGCAGGTCGACGTCGATGATTTCCTGCACGCGGCCGGGGCGCGCCGACATCACCAGGATGCGGTCGGCCAGCAGCAGCGCCTCGGGAATCGAGTGGGTGATGAACAGCACCGTCTTCGGGCGCTGAGTCCAGATGCGCAACAGCTCCAGGCTCAGCTCGTCGCGGGTCAGGGCATCCAGCGCGGAGAAGGGCTCGTCCATCAGCAGGATCTCCGGATCGTGCAGCAGCGCACGGGCGATCGCAGCACGCTGCTGCATGCCACCGGAGAGTTCGTCCGGCCGCTTCCCGCCGAACTCACCGAGCCCGACCATCTCCAGCAGCTCCTCGCCGCGCTGCTCTTCTTGCGGCGTGACGCGACCGTACTTGTGGCGCATGGGGAAGGTCAGGTTGTCGCGAATGCTGAGCCAAGGCAGCAGCGTCGGCTTCTGGAAGACGATGCCGATCTCGTCGCGCGGGCCGGTGACCGGTTTGCCGTAGATGCTCACCTCGCCGCGGGTTGGCCGGACCAGCCCGGCGAGGATGCGCAGCAGCGTGGACTTGCCGCAGCCGGACGGGCCGATGACGGCGATGAATTCATGCCGGCCGATGCCGAAGCTGGCGTTGTCCAGGGCCGTCACCTCGCTGCCATCGGAGGAGGTGAAGACCTGGGTGACGCCATCGAAGACGATGCTCGGGCGGCTGGTTTGCAGGGCAGCGGTCATGGCGTCACTCGGCGAAGCGTGAGTCGATGGCGCTCGCCGGGTCCAGGCTGTCCGGAGCGAGGCCCTGGGCGCGGGCGACCCAGTCCCAGGTGGTGGCCAGACGCTTGGCGTCGAAGCCCTTGCCTTCGGCTTCGCTGATCTCGTTCTGCATCAGTGCCACGGATGCCGCGAACTGCTCTTCGGCCTGTTGCTGATCCACCTCCGGCACCCTTTTCTTCAGCGCGGCAGCGGCGGCAGCGGGATCGGCGATGGCATTGGCGTTGGCCTGCAGGTAGGCCTTCACGAAGCGTTTGGCCAGGTCCGGGTTGCTCTGCAGGAAGCGTTGCGAGGCGACCAGCGACAGGCCGTAGCCTTCGAAGCCGTATTCGGACCAGGGCAGGATCTTCAGTGTCTTGTTCGCCTCACCCAGCGCGCGCTCGAAGCCCGGCGCGACGGGGATCCAGTTGATGGTGGCGTCCACCTTGCCGGTGGCGAGCATGGGGGCGAGCGCGCCGGGGTCGAGCTTGAGCAGCTTGACGCTGTCGGCGGCAATGCCGTTGCGTTCGAGCAGCAGCGGCCAGACCACGTTCGAGGCGGAGAAGGTCGGCGTGGCGACCGTCTTGCCGACGATGTCCTTGAAGCCTTCGATGCCCGAGCCTTCGGTGGTGAAGAAGGCATCGGGCTGCTTGTTGTAGATCGGCGCGACGGCCACGACCGGCACGTCACCTTGCGCCTTGGCCTGCAGCACCGAGGCCAGGCCGGCGGAGCCGAAGTCGGCGCTGGCGGTCGCCAGCTTGGTCACCACGTCGCTGCCACCGCGAGCACTGGCGATCTCCACCTCGATGCCTTCGGCGGCGAACAGCCCCTGTTCGACGCCCAGGTAGATCGCGGCCTTATCGCCGGCTGGCAGCCAGTCGTTGAGCCAGCGGATCTTGTCCGCGGCCAGTGCTGATTGGGAAAGCAGGGCCAGCAGGGCGCTGGCGACCAGGGTGTGCTTGAGCATGCGGCGATTCCTTGAAGGCTGTTGGCTTCAAACCGTATGCAATAAGCGCGACAGATTTGGCACGCTTGCGTACACAAAATTTCGCCAGTTGGCGCAAATGCTGATGTACCGGGGCCTGCAGGCCCGCCTGCGGACGTTTGCCGCAGCCGGGCTGGCAACAGGAAATGGCCGGCCTGCACCCTTTACGGGCAGGCGCGGGCCAGGGTCGCGTCAAGACGGGGCAGGGCGGAATCAGCGCGCCCGATCGTGGCCCTCGCGAGCCTGGAGCTCGAAGGCGATGCTCCAGTTGTGCAACGGATAGGGCTTGCCGACGAGCGCCTCGACGTCCGCTTCGGGCGGCATGCCCTGCTCGGGCAGGTACTCGTAGCGGGCGTCCGCCTGGGTCGGGTCGCTGTCGTGCAGCTCGCCGGCCCCGCCCGTTTCATGGCTGGCGTAGCGGATGGTCGGCGCACCCACGAGGTCACGCGCCACGACCAGCCGTACCACGGTGTCGGCGACCGCCTCGATCGATTCGACCGGGACCTTGCCCTTCGCGTCGGTCAGCACGAAGCCATAGTTTTCGATCATCCGTGCCTGGTGGCCCAGGTAGGGTTCGTCGAACGCCAGCGGCGGGTGCGGTACGTGAAAGTCGATGAGTATCTCGCGACCTTCGACCGTCGCCCCGATCGGTGACAGCGGCACCCAGCCCCGGCGCTCGATCACTACCCGGTGATAGACCTTACCGAGCATCTGGCCGAACCAGCGGTAGCCGTTGGCGGACAGGTGCACGCCCTTGTCGACGTAGGGGTAGACCGGTCCGGCCAGGTACCAGTTTGGCTCTTGCTGGGCGAGCTCCCACTGCGCCATGCCGATGTCGAGACTGCCATTGACCACCGAGGACTTGGCATCGGTCTGGTAGGTAATGAACGCCGGCATCCGCGCCTGGCCGATAGCCCTGGCGGTGTCCTCGTTCAGGTTCTCGCGGAGCTGGCGCAGCATGCGCTTGTAGGTCGCCTTGTCGTTGATGCCGCCCTGCACCTCGGCATAGTCGTGCTCCCCCTGCAGCCAGAAGAAGGCACTCAGCGCGTAGCGGCCGCCCTCGGCTTCGGCAGCCTGACGGGCCTGATCCACCGCTTGCAGCACGCGTCGGTATTCGTGGGTCCCGCCCACCTTCGACAGCTGGGCGATCGACCGTCCGGAGGTGGCCGCATTGCTGGCGACGAACAGGTGCTCGGGATCGGACTCGACCCCCTTGCCCTCCAGATACAGGCGGCGCGCAAGGTTCAATGCACCGACCTCCACCGACTCACCTTCTTCCTGGGCATGCTTCTCCAGTTGGGCCACCTCCTGCTCGGTCAGCAGCTCCTTGGGATCGGTCTTGCGCTGCACCACCGCCTTCAACGGCTTGAACACCGGACCGCCGACGGGAACGAAGCGGTCACCGCTGTAGGTCGCCGAACGAGTCGCCTCGCCCAGCATCAGGTTGTCGTAGCCCGGCTCGGTGCTCAGCGCTGGCCAGCCTTCGGCGCCCGAGGCGAGGGATTGGCCGAAGGTGACGATGTGGTTGTACTTCGCGCTGAGCTCCGGTGACAGCCTGTTGGGGGCTTCGACCCGTTCGGCGGTAAGGCGCTTGTTGCGGGCATCGCGCTCGGCGAGGTTCGCGTCGGCCGCGACCACGCCGAACGAGCAGCCGATCAGCAGGGCGCCGACCAGCGCGGCGCGGCGTTTGCCGGAGGGGCGAGGGGTAAGGGAATAGGCCGCGTGCCACGAAACGCGCATGGCGGGATCCTTCTGTCAGTGCAGGGGCGGGCCGCTCCGGGAGCGGCTCTGGCTGGCGTTTCGACGGTAAGGGGGTGGATGAGTTCGCCGGTCGTTACATCACGACAACTATCGCCGGCGCCTCAGCCGGGGCGCTCCATGGCGTCACGCATCGCCGTCGCCAGTTCTTCGAGGCGGTACGGCTTGGCCAGCACGAGCACGCCTTCGGCTGCAGCCGACTGCTGTGCGGCCTCGGCGTAGCCGCTGGTGAGCAGCACCGGAACGCCGAAGTCGCGGGTGCGGATTTCCCGCGCCAGCTCAACGCCGTTCATGCCGCCGGGCATCATCACGTCAGAGAACACGACGTCCACCCGGCAGCCGTTGGCCAAGGTACTCAGGGCGGCCGCAGCACTGGCCGCATGGGTGACTCGGTAACCCAGGTGTTCCAGCATCTCCCCGACCAGGGCCGCCACTTCTTCGTCGTCGTCCACCAGCAGCACGCGGCCGATGGAGGGGTCACCGGGGGTGTCCACGCCACGCTCGTCAGCGGCGGGCTGCTCGGGCACGCGCGTCGAACGCGGCAGGAGCATGATCACGCGGGTGCCGCGGCCGCACTCGCTCTCGATCCAGACAGTACCGCCGGACTGGCGGGCGAAGCCGTAGACCTGGGCGAGCCCAAGCCCAGAACCCTTGCCAATCTCCTTGGTGGTGAAGAAGGGATCGAATACCCGGGCGCGAACTTCCTCCGGGATGCCGGTGCCCGAGTCGGTCACCGTCAGGCGGACGAAATCACCCTGATGGCCCTGCACCGTTTCATTGGGCGCGTTACTGGCTTCGATCAGGATCGAGCCACCGTCCGGCATGGCGTCGCGGGCATTGACTGCCAGGTTGAGGATCACCAGTTCCAGCTCGCCCGGATCGACCTCCACCGGCCAGAGGTCCGGGCTGAACTGCACATCCACGTGCACGTCGCCGCTCAGGCTGCGATCGAGCAGCTCGCGCATGCGTCCGATGCGCAGCACCAGGTCGACGGATTCGGGCGCCAAAGACTGGCGACGGGAAAAGGCCAGCAGCTGGCGGGTGAGGGCGGTGCCACGCTGGGCCGCCTGGCGCATCCCGGCCATCAGCCGTTCGCGGCGCTCGGGGTCGGCGCGGCGGTCGAGCATGTCGAGCCCACCGGCGATGACCATCAGCAGGTTGTTGAAGTCGTGGGCGATGCCACCGGTCAGCTGGCCGATCGCCTCGATCTTCTGCGCCTGGCGCAGGGTTTCTTCGATGCGGGCGCGCTCGGCCATCTGGGTGCGCAACTCCTGGTTGGCCCGTTCCAGCTCGATGGTGCGCTCGACGACCAGGGCCTCCAGCTCGTTGGAGGCCCGCTCGCGCGCCTCCAGCAGGGCCCGCACTTCGTACTGTCGATGCCGCCCACGCAGCGCGGCTTTCATTGCGCTGGTGAGGGTAATGCTCTGTACCGGGCGCTCCAGCAGCGAGACGTTGCGCAGCGCGGCAACCATGCGCTGACGCCAGGCGGCCACGGCCGGCTGCTCATGCTTGCTGGTGAGCACCACGAAAGGAAAGTCGGACCAGGCCGGTTGTCCGTCCACCCAGGCGGCGAGCTTTTGCAGGTCCTGGCCAAACAGGCCTTCTTCGGCGATGAAGACGGCATCGGCGTCGGTTTCCGCGCGGTGCAGCACCTCCTCGACGCTGTGGCAGACCACGGCGTCCATTCCGCTGCGGCTGAAGAGGTCGGCCGAGGCGGGACCGTCCCGGCCGATGGGGGCATAGACGACTACGGTGGGGGTTTCTCGTTTAATGGGCGTCGTCATGCTCGTCTGTCAGTAACTGGGTCGCATCGCCGGCGTATTCCGGTATGCCCGATAGGATGCCGTTGAACTGGCTGAGTGGCGGCCCGACCTGGATACCCGTCGAGCTGAAGCGATACTCGCGAATGGTGTTCTCGTGTCGCCCGCTGCGCTTTTTCACCACTGACAAGGCTCGGCGAACGACGCCCGCGTGCTCGAAATAGCGCTGCATGATAACCGCGTCGCTGAGGTAGCTGATATCGATCGGCGTATCCATCATGCCAACCAGGCCGTGCTGGGCGAGCACCATGATGGTGATGGCGCCTTTCTGCCCCAGATAGCTCAACAGCTCGTGCATCTGCAGGATCAGGAACCTGCCGTCCGGCATGGCGTGCAGGTAGCCGTTCAGGCTGTCCAGCACCACCAGGCTCGAGCCCTGCTCTTCGACGCTGTGGCGTACCGCCGCGGTGAATTCGCCAGGGGAGAGCTCGGCCGGGTCGACCTGTTGCAGATGCAGCAGGCCGCAGTCGATCCAGGGCTGGATGTCCATCCCCAACGCCTTGCCACGGGCTCGCAGCGTGGCGGTATTTTCATCGAAGACGAAAAACGCCACGTGCTCGCCGCGCTGGCACGCCGCCACGGCGAAGCCCAGCGCCAGGGAAGACTTGCCGACGCCCGCAGCCCCCACCAGCAGCGCATTGGTGCCGCGCTCCAGGCCACCCCCCAGCGTACGGTCCAGCTCAGCATTGCCCGAAGACGCCAGCGCACCGATGAAGCTCGAGTGATGCTCGGCCGCGATCAGGCGAGGGAATATCTGCAAGCCACCCTTGCGGATGATGAAATCATGATACCCCCCGCGGAACTGAATGCCGCGCATCTTGACCACCCGCAGACGCCGGCGCTCGGCACCATAGTCGATGGCCAGCTGCTCCAGCAGGACGACGCCGTGGGAGATGGAGTGCAACTGCAGGTCGCCCATCTCCGAGGTCTGGTCATCGAGCAGGATCACCGTGCAGCGGCGCGTGGTGAAAAAGTGCTTGAGCGCCAGCACCTGTCGGCGGTAGCGCAGCGGGCTCTGTGCCAGCAAGCGCATTTCCGAAAGGCTGTCGAAGATCACCCGCGTGGGGTTGGTTTCGCTGACCCGGTCGAAGACCTGCTGGGTGGTTTCGGTCAGCTCCATTTCCGCCGGATGCAGCACCGTCAGCTCCAGCTCGGGGTCGAGGCTGGCTTCCGGGGTCACCAGCTCGAAAACGTCGATCCCCTCGAGGCTCCAGCCGTGCCGCTTGGCGACGAGCTCAAGCTCGGCTTGGGTTTCAGAAAGGGTCACGTAGAGCACGCGCTCGCCATGACGGACCCCTTCGAGCAGAAATTGCAGCGCAATGGTGGTCTTGCCCGAGCCCGGGCTGCCCTCATAGAGGTACATGCGGTTGGGGTCCAGGCCACCGCCGAGGATGTTATCCAGCCCCTCGCTGCCCGTCGAAATGCGCGTGGTTTCGTCGTCCATGGGGACGTGAAGATCGGGAGAATCGGTCATATCCATACTCCTTACGCAGACGTCTCTGCAGAGGCTGCGTTGTCCTGGGTTCCACACCTCGCGCTTGGACGGCGGCAGGTGAGTGGAACGCGCCCGTCAATGCCGCACTGCGGCCGGGCAAAAAGCCCCCGATGCGGTTCGCCGTGACGAGGCCGGTGTCTCAGTGCGGACGAGTTCGGCAGGCGATAACCGAGGGGCGCAGTCACCTACTCCGACTGGACTTTTGCCGCGCCGTTCCGCGTGGCGACGCCGACGCGTCTGTTCCCCAGATGGTTTTCCGCCCTTCGGCAGGGCTGAGTCGCCGCCGCAACGCAACAGGCTGCAACCATTGCACCTTGGAACGAGGCCTCGGCTGTTCCATGATCGGCCTTTGCCTTTTCAGGTGGCCGGCATGTCTCGATCTTCGCGCCCTTCGGCTTCCGCGCTGGGCCGCTTCCTGCGGCTGGGCGGAACCGGTGCGCGCATCGCCTGCAACCTGCTGGTGCAGCGCATCACCCCCGGCAGGGCGGGTGTCGACTGGGAACCGGTGGGCGCCCTGCTGGGCGATGCGCTCGGGCAGATGAAAGGTCCGGTGCTCAAGCTCGGCCAGCAGGCCTCGCAATGGCAGGACCTCCTGCCCGAACCGGTCAGCGCTGCGCTGGCGCGGTTGCAGAACCAGGTACCCTCGCTGCCGTTCACGGCGCTGGAAACCAACCTCCAGCGGCTCTACGACGGCCGACTCTATGAGCTGTTCGAGTCCATCGAGCCGACGCCCGCCGCGGCTGCCTCGCTGGGGCAGGTGCACCGTGCGCGGGATCGCCAGGGCAGGGCACTGGTCATGAAGGTCCAGTACCCGGGCATCCACGCCATTTGCGCGGCCGATCTGCGCCAGCTGCGCCGCCTGATGCCGCTCGGGCGCCTGTTCGGCACCCCGCCGGCGCGGCTGGAGGCGGTGTACAGCGAACTGAAACGAGCGATCGACGAGGAACTCGATTACGCGGCCGAACGCGACAACCTCGATACCTTCCGCCGCCACTTCGACGACTGGCCCGGCATCGCGATCCCTTTCGCCGCCGCCGAACTCTGCCGCCCCGGCGTGCTGGTGCTGGAAGACCGGCCCGGGCGCTCCATGGCCGACGTCGAACAGGCGCCTGCCGACGTGCGCCAACGTCTGGCCGAAACCCTCTGCCAGTGGTTGGCCGAGCAGGTCTTTGGTCTGCAGCAGCTGCACACCGATCCGCACCCGGGCAACCTGGCCTGGACCGAGACCGGCGCGCTGGTGGTCTACGACTTCGGCAGCGTACTGCGCCTGGAGCCGCGCTTGCTGGCTGGCTACGTGCAGATATTCGAGGCGCTGCGCGGCCCGTCCAGCGAGGCGCTCGAGGCGGGCTTCCAGATGCTCGGCGGACGCCAGCCGGGCAGCACGCCGCCGCATGGGCTATACCGGCGCATTCATCTGATGCTGCACCCCTTGCTGCAACCCGGTGCGCAGTGGGATTTCCGCAGTGCGGCGCTCCACCAGCAGTTGTCCGAGCTGTTCCCCTTGCTGATGTCCGCGCTGGGCAGCCTGCAACCGGCCTCCGGCACGTTGCTGATCAACCGCACCCTCGAAGGCCACTACTGGAACCTCTACCGACTGGGCGCCTGCCTGCCCATCGCCGACCTGCTCGCCGAGCACATCGCGCGCTGGCGCAACGGAGCCGACGCCTCTCGGCCTTGATATTGGAGTTCGCCATGCCGCTGCAGTCTTTCCCCGATGGGTTTCGTGCGCTGGTGATCGGCGCTTCCGGTGGCATTGGTGCGGCGCTGGTGGCGGCTCTGCAGGCCGATCCGCGCAGCGCGGCGGTGATCGGGCTGAGCCGCGCGTCCGACCCGGCACTCGATCTCGCCGACCCGGCGAGCATCGAACGGGCCGCGAACGCCGTGGCGGGGCAGGGGCCGTTCCACCTGATCGTCAACGCCGCCGGCGTGCTGCACAGCGCGGATTTCATGCCGGAAAAGCGCCTCGCCGATCTCGACCAGGCCCAACTGCTGGCCACCTTCCAGATCAACACGTTCGGCCCGGCGTTGCTGCTGCGTCACTTCTGCGGGCTGCTGGACCGTCAGCGCGGGGTGCTGGCGATGCTGTCGGCCAAGGTCGGCAGCATCGGCGACAACCGCCTCGGCGGCTGGTACAGCTACCGCGCCTCCAAGGCCGCGCTCAACATGCTGATCAAGACCGCGTCCATCGAGGTGCGCCGCAGCCAGCCCAACGCGGTATTGCTCGCGCTGCACCCGGGCACCGTGAACTCCCGCTTGTCGCAGCCCTTCCGCGGCGCCGAAATCGGCCGCGCACCCGCCGATGCCGCGCAGGACCTGTTGCGGGTGATCGATGGGCTGGGGCCGGACGCGAGCGGTGAGTTCCATGCGTACAGCGGCGACGCGTTGCCCTGGTAGGGACGAGGCTTGCGCCGCCTCGCATCCGTTGAAGGGCAATGGGGCTAGGCGCCATGGTCAGCGGAACAGGTCGTGGCCCGCACGCCGGACTATTACTGGCAGCTGTGTGGGCATCTGCTGAGTGCGCATCGCCTTCACCACCAGCGGAAGCGGGGCTCGTACCTCATGCGCGGGCCCTGCAAAACGGCCCTTGATCCCGCTGGCCGGGGTCCGTTTCTCGGTCTTTGACACGAACCTCTGCGCTCGACTGGGTTCAGTTTAAAGACAACGAACGCTACAGCAGTGGCAACGCCGGGTTGATTTGAACGCACCTGGATGCCGTGCCACGTGCCGAACGAGGACCAATCTTTTGCAAAAGCACCTGGGACGCAAGGAGGCTCATGCAGACGAGCGACCGTCCTGTTGCAGCAGACAACGCACCATAAGAGGGTTCGATATCGATTTCTTCGACGGATCGAATGCTGAACTCATCGACCACATCATCGAGGCGAGCAGCCGCGAGTTCAGCTATATCGTCACCCCGAACGTCAACCACGTGGTCCGGCTCGAGGAGGACTCCGAGCTTCGCCGCGCCTATGCAAACGCCAGCCACCGGATCTGCGACAGCCAGGTGCTCAGAGGGTTGATGACGCTGCTGCGCATCCCAGTCCCGGACGTCATCCCCGGCAGCAGCCTGACTGGGGAACTGATGGACCTCGCCGAGGCGAAGAGGTGGCGAGTCACGGTCATCGGCAGCGACCCGTCGCAAATACGAACGATGCGTCGGTTGTACCCGAACGTGACCTTCTTCCATCACAACCCGCCCATGGGCTTTTTTGACCATTCACAGGACGTCCAGGCGTGCCTGGACTTCGTCATCGATCACCCCGCCGAGCTGGTCGTGCTGGCCGTGGGTTGCCCACGTCAGGAAATTCTCGGACGGCTCATCCAGGCCGATGGCCGAGCGCGAGGGGTGGGGCTCTGCGTGGGCGCCTCCATCGACTTTCTCTCCGGCAAGGTCAGGCGAGCGCCGAGATGGATGCAACGCATGTCGCTCGAGTGGCTGCATCGGATGTGCACCGAACCCCGGCGCCTGACCAAGCGCTACGCCAAAGATGCGGTACGCCTGGTGCCGATCCTGTATCGGCAGTTTCGGTGATGCTGGAGCGCGACGGGCCTCGGCTAAGGAGATTGGTTGTCGTCGAAAGAGGGGGCGCTTCTGGGCGGTAACGACTGTTCTTGGAAGGCGGCTGTCGGCCAGAAGCGGACGCTCGCTATGGTCCGCTGTGCCGCACCGTTGGCTGAGAATTCAAAAGCGCTGGCTATTCACCCTCCGCTGTAATACCTATCGGGTTCGCCTGCATAGATTACTCCGCCTCAACTGCCAGATCATCGCTCCACAGCTTTTCGAGATCGACATCCTCGCTGGCAGGCTGCTTGCTGCTTGGCAGCCGATCAACTTGGATCACCATTGGCAGCTCAAAGGCGGTGCCAGTGACCACGCAACATCCTTGTGAGAGCCCAGGGATAAGGTTGCGTGACAGAGCATCCAGCGTAGAGATCGTGTTGTCGACTAAGTACAGGTCGCGGTCATTCACCAAGCGGTGAATGAAGAAATTGTGGAGTTGCGAGACGATAGTGGGCGATATGTCTGCTGGGCGCTGGCTGGCGATAGTGATGAACATACCGAACTTGCGTCCCTCCTTAATGATCTCCTCGAACTGCTCAAGCCGATAGTCTTTCCACGTTTCGCTTTCTCTCGCCGACTGGTCGGACAGAATGTTGTGGGCCTCATCAACGATGAGATGGATGGTGCGGTTGGGCGGATTGGCGACCGTATTCTTGTGGCTGTTGTAGTAGTGCTTGGCGAACAGCAGAGGTAGAACCTTCTTGACTTCGTTATTGCAGCGGCGCATTGAGATGACTGTCAGCAGGTGCTCCTCTGGCGGAACATCTGATACCGACAGAACCTTACGCAGGCTGGCGAGCGAGGACTCGACGCGTTTCAGAAGTGGCTGAATATGCTCGACCTGAACGTACCCGGAGTTCAGGTCGGAAATCAGCTGCAGGTTGACGCGCAGTACAAGCTGGTCGAATTCATCGAGACCTACAACGTCAAGCGTTTCCACGGTTGGAGCTATGTGCATTGCGTATTGCGCGCCATCGGTACCGATGAACGCTCCGTTGTAAGTGAAGCGGCCGCCAGTCCGGTGCCAAGTGACGTTTGTCAACATGTCCAGCACTTGCTGGTTTTCCATTCGTCGCGCGACGGTTCGCATCAAATCCAGAGTCGCTGGCTTGACCTCTCCGGCACAGAACGACGCTTTGAACGTCCACTTCGCATAGTTCGCAAGTGAGCCAGGAATTGCCCCATAGCGCTCCCAGCCTGAGATGACGCGGTTGAGGAAAGGTTTTTGTGTGTTGGGCGTGGCTTGAAAGAGCAGGGACATAGTTTCTAGCTGCCAGAACTCCCGCAGTGCCAGCGGAAAGCGGGAAGTGGGGTCGGTCAGGTCTGGGTTGGTTAGTGTTGACAGTTGGTAGACGGTCTTGTGATCTGCCGCAGCGAGCTGCTCGCCTCCATACTCACCATTGAAGTCTAGGATGATGAAGCGGCTCTTACCTGTAATAAGAGGGAGTTTCTGATCGAAAAGAACGGTATATAACTTCGCCAGCGTATTCGACTTGCCGCTTCCGGTATTGCCGAATATGCCAATATGACTGTTGAAGAGGCGCTTCCATGGCAGTCCGACCGCTATCTCCTCTTTAAGCATGGAGCCGATCTTGAAATCGCTATCCGCTTTGCGGTCGAAGATGGATCTGATTTTTTCCTCGGAAAGCAGGTAGGCCGCATCCTGGATCATTGGCAAATACTTGATGCCCTGAGTGAAGCCAGAGCTGTCAAAGTACCCAATCGGCCTAGCCTCTACCTTCCGCACAAACGTCTGCCGGCCCTCATGCATCTCAGTGCGGCTTTCGTCTAGGAACTCGCCTTCGACCATGCAGACGATGTCACGGAAGCCGCGCTGGATGGACAAGTATTCGCGAATTGAGACCCCTTTGTATTTCTCTCCCTCATAGAACAGCGTTTCCTTGCTCGACTGCTCGTCGATCTTCAAAACCAATTTGGTGCCATGGACCGCGATGACCTCGCCAACCCGGATGCTCATATCAAATCCTCGACATCTGCATCGGGCGCAGGCGGGAGCGCGCGAGCGGGAGCTGCGTGTGTATTCGATTTAAGAACCGCGGCTTTCGGCCAGACCAATACCTGCTCATTGAACGCGGTGAAGTCCATCTCGCTACCTTGCAACATCAGGCACTCGACGTTGCGGTGTCCCTTGAACTTATCTTCCATCGCCGCGTGTCCTGACGTGCTGTAGCAGCAGACAAACACCTGCAGGCCTGGATTGGAAAGAGAACGCATCACCAAATTGAGGATGTGCTCGTCGGCAAACGAGAAGCCGAAGGTGATGAGTACGGCGTTGGGCTTCTCAAGCTCGTAGCTGAGCAACCGCAGCATCTGATAGTAATGTTCCTCGTATACCGTCTCGTGGAACTTCCATTTGGTAGGGTTGACGATAGGGATCTGCTCGTACTTTGCCCAGAACGCTTCCAGCTCCGCATCGGAAAAATCTGTGTCTGGCACGTCGGCAAGTGTCGATGCAGGATTATTAAGTGCCGCCGAAAATGGTTGCAATAACTCCATCGCGTCGTCATCCAGCAGGCCTTCGCGGCCAAACAGGTCGTAGCCAACCTTAATAGCGGCATCCAACTTGCTCCAGTAGACCGACCCATGCAAATGGATCAGGTTGATCTGAGGGATGCTGTTCTGATAACGCCCAAAGACGCCGGCTTGGCAAAGGTAAGACCCGAAGTTTCGGGCCTGTAGGATGCGCTGCGTGAATCCTCGCGCGCCGTCATTCAGCACGAAGTCAATGTTGCCCTCCTTGATAAGCGCGTCAGCCACGAGCGGGAAACAGCCGTCGTAGTTCGTTGTGAACACATTGCAGCGACGATCCAGCGCTTTGCGGCGCTTCACCATTTCAAGTGCTGTAGTTAGAAACATGCGGTAGTTCTTAATAACCGTGGCGCCTGGCTCTCCGGCCAACGCCTGTTCCAGGCTGAGCCGCTCGGCGGGACGTATGCAACTGGCGTAGTAGTGCATGAACAGCGGGATCAGACGCCGGTCGTGCTCACGCTCAAACTTGGTTGCTAGATCTTCCAGCGTATAGCGAGAGTCGCCCTCACCGGTCTGAACCTGCAATTGGAGGGTTGGGAGCAGACCGAACGATGCACCCGATCCGAATAGAAAATTGATGTCTTGGTTATAGATGTCGCCGATAGAAATCACTGGCTGTCTTCCCTGGCTACGCAGTTAGAGGAATTGATGATGCCATGAGAAGATACATACCACTGCGGGCAAAGTGCCTCTACAGAGAGCTGAGAATGACTTCGAAGCGGGAACGGATCGGAAACTGTCGCTCACCAGCGACAGGCAGCAATGGGTCAGAAGCAGCTGCTCGCTAATGTCCGCTTCTGGCCGGTTAGCGACCACTGCTCTGGCTAGCCATGCTTGTTCTCCGCATGTGGAGAACTTGCCATGAAAATCATTGCTACCTGCAGCCGTCAGCCTTGGAACAAAGGAAAGCTGGTCGGGCAGAAAACCCCGCTCCGATTGAGAGATATCTGGGCCATCCGAGTAAGGCTTCAAATTGCAGAACGAACCCGAGATCTGGCTCTGTTCAATCTAGCCATCGACAGCAAGCTTCGAGCCTGCGACTTAACTAAGCTCCGTGTGCGAGACGTTGCACACGGCGAGCATGTGTCATCACGAGCCATGGTGATGCAGCAGAAAACGCAGAGGCCAGTGCAGTTTGAGATAACTGAGCAAACACGGTCTGCTCTTGCGGCCTGGATACATCAAGCCAAGCTCCGCAGCGAGGACTGCCTTTTCCCGAGCCGGCTGCATGCCTCAGACCATCTATCCACTCGTCAATACGCTCGTATCGTCAAAGGTTGGGTGAAAGCCATTGGCCTTGATCCAGCCATGTATGGCACTCACACAATGAGACGTACGAAGGCCTCACTGATCTATCGCAGGACGAAAAACCTGCGGGCGGTTCAACTGCTACTCGGCCATACGAAGCTGGAGAGCACCGTACGATATCTGGGGATTGAGGTCGATGACGCCTTGGAAATGGCGGAACAGACTGAAGTTTGACAATGCAATGCAGCGCGACGGTCGAGGCCAGGCCGTCGCTAACCGGCCAGGAACGGGCGTTAAGGTTAGGAAAGTAAATCTGGCCCCTTTTGCCTTTTCCCACAGCCCCACGCTTCCTCGGATATGTAACAACAACTACCCATGCAGGCGAGCTCCCGCTGCTGGCGGAATGCTATGGTGTGTGTGCAAAAGAACCGCAAACAAATGCTCTGAAAAGGAGTTCCGCATGAGTCCCAAGCTCTATCTCGTTCTGGTGCTGCTGGCGCTGGGTGCTTACCTTTTCTGGCTGACCCGTGAACAACTGGCTGCGATGCAGACCAAGAAAAAGGGGGTCGCCTACGGCAAGGCGGTGATGGCCGCCGTTGAAACGCATTACGTTGAGCTGAAAGACAAGTCGGTTTTGCTGGTCGAAGATAAGGGATATCAGGTAGTCGACGACTCGAAGTGGAAAGCTGAGCTCGACAAGTTCATCACTATGATCGTCCGCCCGAAGGTCGAGGGTTTCATCAGGACCCGGGCCGATCAGGCTGTCTTCCACCAATTCGCCACGACCATGCTTCTCCAACTGTTGGACGGCGATGTGTTCCCCCGTCAGTTCCCTGTCGAAGAGTATGCAGCCGGCGCGATCCAGCCGGCCGGCGAGGCTGAAAAGTTGTTGATCCCGGCCCGCTGGCTTTTCTCGATAGTGTTCGTCGCCGTCGCGGTCTACACCGCCATCCACCAAGGCTGGCTGGGGGCCTTACTGATGCTGGTTGCCGGCTTGGTGTTCAACCCGCTGACACACCAGAAACTGGTACAGAAAGCACCGTGGTACGACCGATACAACCTCGGAGTTTGGGTGATTCTGGGCATCGTGTTACTGGCCAACATCTCCTACTTTCAGCATGCCCAGGCGGTCTACGACGAGAGCCAGGCCCTCCTTGCCGAACAGCAAAAGCAGCGGACGGTTGAGCAACAGAGAGTTGCCGAGCAGCGTCGCGTGGATGCCGAACAGAAAAGGCTGGCGGCAGAGGCTCAAGCCACCAATGAGTTCGCGGCGAAGCGCTTAGAGGTCCTCGATAACCTAAGTCGGGCCATCCAAAAAGAGCGATTTACGGACGCGAAAGCGATCATGGACAAGTACAGCGCGGTTTCTGATTTTGATCTGGTCGCGCTCAAGGGTGAATACGAACTGAAAAAGGAAGCCTTCGAAGCCAAGGAGGCCGCTGCCAAGGCCGAGCGGAAGCGCCAGGAGAACTACACCACTCGCATCCGAGACTACGCGATCGACGAGTACACTTCGGCACAGTATCCGAAGCTCACGGCCAAATATCGCAGCCGGCTAACGGAGATTAAAAACTTCCGCCGCACAGCGGCTGAGCGCGTGATTGACAGCAGCAAATGCGACTACGTCGAGAATGTCCAGCTCAGCGACGAAAGCTCGCTGCGATCACTCAAGTTCTTCATTGACTGCGCCAACGAGAACCGGATCTACCTGACCGAGGCTGAACTTAAGAGCGGCGCCGAGGTGCGTACACAGGCAGAAAACTCTTGGGACGAAGGTGAGGCCATTGTTGCGTGTAGGGACATGACGAAACGGAGCGCGACCATCCCGAGCTCGGTCAGCTTCCACAGTTTCACTGGTACCAGTGCAACGACCGCCAAGACCACCGGGAACGTCCAGGTGCTCTTAAACTTTGATGCCAAGAACGTTTATGGTACGGAGATCGGCTACACGGCGAGATGCATCTTTGAGCCGCGCAAGCAGGGCAGCATTGAGATTTTCTTACGCGAATAACGCTGAGCGGCGAGTGTGCGGGCATTGCAAATGCGTTCGGGGTGACGACGCGCCGCCGTTACGAGCGCTGCTGACCGGCCGCTTCTGGCCGGTTAGCGACCACTGCTCTGGCTAGCCATCCTTGTCCTCCCACACGTGGAGGACTTGCCATGAACGCCATCGCTACCTGCAGCCGTCAGCCCTGGAACAAAGGAAAACTGGTCGGGCAGAAAATCCCGCTCCGACTTAGAGATATTTGGGCCATCCGAGTCAGGCTGCAAATTGCGGAAAAAACACGGGATCTGGCTCTCTTCGATCTGGCCATCGACAGCAAGCTTCGAGCCTGCGACTTAACCAAACTTCGTGTGCGCGACGTTGCTCATGGTGAGCACGTGTCATCACGAGCCATGGTTATGCAGCAGAAACGCAGCGGCCGGTGCAGTTCGAGATCACTGAGCAAACACGGTCTGCTCTCGCGGCCTGGATACATCAAGCCCAGCTCCGCAGCGAGGATTGCCTTTTTCCGAGCCGGCTGCATATCTCAGACCATCTATCCACTCGTCAATACGCTCGTATCGTCAAAGGTTGGGTGAAAGCCATTGGCCTTGATCCAGCTCTGTATGGCACTCACACAATGAGACGTACGAAGGCATCGCTGATCTATCGCAGGACGAAGAACTTGCGGGCAGTTCAACTGTTGCTCGGCCATACGAAGCTGGAGAGCACCGTTCGATATCTGGGGATTGAGGTCGATGATGCCCTAGAGATGGCGGAACAGACCGAGGTTTGACCATGCATAGCGACGGTCGAAGCCAGGCCGTCGCTAACCGGCCAAAAGCGGGCTTTAGATGGCAGTCCCACTTGACTGTCAAGGTTCGCTACGGTGTTAGCTGCGGCTTCCAATGCATCAACTGACTCGACCGGAGATGGCTGGACGGCAACGGTTCCCGTTGTCTCGTAGGGCGCTGACTGGACGCTAGAGAGGGCATCTGCCGCGGCCTCTTGGCGAGTAGCGCCTGGCTGGCAGCTCGTTGCGCCATTTCCTGGCAGGCAGAGGGACACACGATCAGAACGTAACTGGGGTATTGACCCAGAGAATACGCGCTTCGCTATCGCCACCGTTTCGGTAACCATGGGGTAGGTTGCTGGGGAAATGAAAAGCATCGCCCGCCGTCAGGCTGTAGGTGTGCTCACCGATAGTAAGCTCGATACTGCCCGTGAGTACGTAACCCATTTCCTCGCCGGGATGCTCAATCAGACCATCGCTGGCCACCCCTGGAGCCACAATATGGATATTGCCCTGCAGCAGGCCGCCCTTCTGCAGATGGGTGATGCGCTCCAGACCGATCTCGCCATCCTTGTTGCGTTTGACGAAACGCTTCACCGGCCTGTCTCCAGCACGCAGCACCGGCTCATCGGATACCCACTCCTCCGATGTAAGTGTCGACACGTTGCTACCCAGGGCCCCTGCCAGGCGGTGAAGCATCGCCAGCGAAGGTGACGCAGCATCGTTCTCCAGCTTGGAGATCAGACTCTCCGAGCAGCTGGCGGCGACGGCCACCTGCTTGAGGGTCAGCCCGGCAACCTTGCGTGCATGGCGCAGGCGCATGCCCAGGCTGGGCAGACCGTCGGTGTGGTGAGCCTTGAAAGAAGGGGTAGGACTGGGTTTACGCATGCGCATCTCAATCAATGAGTGACGAAGGGGAGCAGCCATGAGCGGCGCAGTATCGTCCAAGGCGGGCGCGAAGTTTAAGCCGTGCCCACCTCACCGCCACTGCTAGCCGTCAAGCCAAGCCCGTGCCAGAGGGCTCAAACCTGCCAGCCGATTAGCCGGCACTGACCACAAAGTGCACTTCCACCGGATTCAGGTCGTTGATCGGCACGATGTCCTGTGGGCAGGCCGACATGACCACCACGCAGTCTATAGCTGCCTGGATCTCCACGTAGTCACCGGCCTTGGATACCGGAGGCAGCCACTCGATGCTGTAGTCCGAATTGACCGGAATGTTCATCCACAGGTTGAATGGCTGAGGGACTTCGCGGGCACGCAAACCGATGGCCTGCAAGGCCAGGCGCATATTGTCGGCGCAGCTATCGTGGTAACCCTCAACACCGAGGTTGGTGTAGCGATGCAGATCGCAGGCGGCGATCAGGGTGTCGTGCACGCCTGGCGAGGTGTCGGTGAGCAGCGTGCCGATGGACCGGCGGCGGTTGCTGAACAGCTCGTCACCCGCCTTCGGAATGATTCGGTCGATATGCGCGCGGGCATGTTCCATGGAGAGAAATTCACTGAGGTCTTTGGCATTGAACAGCCAGGTGTCGCACACCTGGGTGCCGTGGGTGTTGATGATCTTGATGACCTCACCCGCCTTCAAGCGCACGGCACGGCCGCAGCGTGCCGGCACGGTGTATGTCTTGCCGAGTTCCGGCGTACCGTCGGCCGACAGCGGCTCGTTGAGGGTGGCGTTGGTGCCCAGCGAGGCGCCGTTGTCGAGCTGGCAGCAGGCGGGGTAATCGTGGGCGTGGTTCGAATGGCTCATGGTCGCTCCTAGGTGGGCAAGGACAGGTCAGGCTTGTTCAGCCAGTTGGACGAGGCTCCAGGCCAGCGCACGGGCGCCGACTTCGAGCTGGGAAGGTTCGGTGTATTCCTTGGGGTTGTGGCTGATGCCGTCGCGGCTCGGCACGAATAGCATGCCGGTCGGGCAATGCGTCGCCAGGTACATGGCATCGTGAAAGGCGCCCGAGCGCAGGCTCAGGGATGCTTCGCCAGTGGCGTCGGCGGCCTGCTGAAGCACGTCGACGACAGCTGCATCGAACGCCACTGGCGGATGACTAAAGAGCATCTGCAGTTCGGCCTGCGCGGGCAGGCAATCGGCCAGCGCCGCGTCGAAGGCGTCCAGCACGGCACTGTCGGCGTGCCGGAAGTCGATGCTGAAAGTCACCTCTCCGGCTATTGTGTTGATCGAGTTGGGCAGCACGTGCCAGCGTCCGAAGGTCAGGCGCTTGTCGGTGCCCGCCAGGCGCTCGGCCAGGGCGTCGATGGCTGGCAGGCAGCCGGTAGCCAGCAGCATCGCATCCTGACGCATGTCCATCGGCGTGGTGCCGGCATGGGCGGAGGCCCCATGGCAGCGGACCTGGTACCAGCGCACACCCTGAATGCCGGATACCACGCCAAGCGGCACACCCGCGCGTTCCAGCACCGGCCCCTGTTCGATATGCAGTTCGATGAAAGCATGCGCGGCGATCCTGTCGCGCAGCGGTAGCCCGGCGAAACGTCGGGCATGCTCGTCCAGAGCCTCACCGACACTGACGCCCGAAGCATCCAGGCTGTCTCGATAGGCAGCCATGCGGGTCGGTTCGACGAAGGCGCTGGAGCCCATGGCTCCGGGGCTGAAACGACTTCCCTCTTCGTTCGTCCACACCACCAATTCGATGGGGCGGCGCGTGCGCAAGCCCTGATCGTGCAGCGCCAGCAGGCACTCCAGACCGGCCATCACGCCGTAGCAGCCGTCCAGATGACCACCGCTGGGCTGGGTATCGATATGGCTGCCGGTCATCACTGGCGGCAGATCCTCCAGGCCGTCGAGGCGGATGAACAGATTGGCGCAGGCATCCGTCCATACGCGGCAACCGATACGCTGCGCCTCGCCGATCAGCCAGGCACGCGCCTCGAAATCTTCTGCGGAAAGCGCTTGGCGATTCATCCCGCCGGCCTGTAACGCGCCGAACCCGGCCAGGGTATCGAGCAGGCCATGCAGACGCTCGGCACGCACCGCCGCCATCACCCGTTCGGCATTCATTGGCACATCTCCTGGCGTGGCGTCAGGCTGCGGTTGAACCAGGGTTTGAGGAACTGCCTCAGGCGGTCGGTGGCGGGTGCCTGGAACATCGTCGCCGGCGCACCGGTTTCGACGATCTGCCCAGCTTCCATGAACACCACCTGGCTGGATATCTGTGCGGCGAAACTCATCTCGTGGGTTACCATGACCATGGTCATGCCGTCGCTGGCCAGGCCGCGAATTACCTGCAGTACCTCTTCTACCAATTCCGGATCAAGCGCCGACGTCGGCTCGTCGAGCAGCATTAGGCGAGGCTTGACCGCCAGCGCCCGGGCGATACCGACGCGCTGTTGCTGCCCACCGGACAGTCGTGCCGGATAGGCGCCAATCTTGGCTGCCAGGCCAACCCTTTGCAGAGCGGCCTCGGCCAGCGAGCGCGCGTCGGTTCGGTTCAGACGCTTGCCCAGCAGCAACGGCGCCATGACGTTTTCGAGCACCGTCATGTGCGGCCAGAGATTGAATTGCTGAAACACCATGGCCAGCGGTCGACGTACCTCGGCGATGATGGCGGCGCTGTCTTGGTCGGTTGGGCGCCGTCCGGGGCCGCTGTAACCAAGCAGCTGGCCATCGATCCATACCTCGCCCTGGTCATAGGCTTCGAGGAAATTCATGCAGCGCAGGGCAGTGGTCTTGCCGGAGCCGGAGGGGCCGATGAGCGAGACGATCTCACCAGCCCGGACACTGAGGTCGAAGCGCTGCAGTACGGTATTGGCGCCGTAGGACTTGCCCACGCCGCGCAGTTCAAGAAGGGGCAGGTTGCTCATCGGGTCATCCTCGCAGGTAGCGCGTTGCGCGACGGCCGAGCGCAGCGGCGGCGAAACCCACCAGCAGCGTCAGCAGCCAGTACGAAAGCACCAGCAGCACGTAGGGCACGACATAGGAAAAGGTGTTGGACACGATCTGTCCGGCGGTCATGGTCAGCTCCGGCACGGTAATGATCGACGCCACCGCGCTTTCCTTGATGGTCAGGATCACCTGATTGCCCAAAAGCGGCAGCGCGAACGCCAGCGCCTGGGGCGTCTGAATGTGCCAGAAGGTCTGGATGCCGCTCAGACCATGCACCTGCGCGGCCTCTAGCTGACCAATCGGCACGCTGGCCCAGGCCGAACGAAGCAACTCGGCGAAATAGGCCGCGCTGTAGAGGCACAGTGCAAGAATGCTGGCCTCGATGGCGTCCAGGGTCACACCAAGCACTGGCAGACCGAAGTAGATCAGCAACAGTTGCGCGAGGAACGGTGTGCCGCGCACCAGCCAGACATACAACCGATACACAGCAATGAAGCCAGGTACCGCCAGGCGCAACGCGTTGAGGGTAAAGCCCAGCAGCAGGCCCAGCGCCGCACCGGAAAAACTGATGCCAAGGGTGACCAGCAGCGCATGGCCGAAATCGGGAAGGTGATTCATCCAGTTCTCCATCAGCTGCGCGCCTGCCAGCGACGCTCCAGCTGGCGCCCGAGCAGAGCCAGCAGGCTGGTCAGCGCCAGGTAGAACAGTGCGGCGACGAGATATACCTCCAGCGGGCGGTAAGTCTGCGAAACCAGTTGCTGGCTGACCCGCATCAGGTCGGTGATGGAGATCACCGAGACCACTGCCGACACCTTGATCACATCGATCAGCTCGGAAATCAGCGCCGGCAGGGTCAGACGTACCACTTGCGGCAACTGGATGTGCAGCAGCGTGCGCCAGCGACCGATGCTGAACACCGCAGCGGCCTCCAGCTGCCCTGCCGGGATAGCAGCGAAACCGCTACGCAGGATTTGCGATTGGTAGGCCCCAGTATTCAGGGCCAATGCCAGACCGGCGGCGACCAGCGCCGGCACGTCCATGCCCAGCCCGGCAGGCAAATAGAAGAGCAGCAGCAACTGCGCCAACATCGGCGTGCCACGGAAGAAACTCACATAAACCCTGGCGAACGCTACGCAACCTCGGCTGCGACTGCTGCCCAGCAGATAGATCAGCACGCCGAGAACGAAGCCCAGCAGCATCCCGGCCAGGCACAGCCACAGTGTGGTGAGCGCACCGTCGAGCAGAGCAGGCCAGTAGAGTGCGAAGCGAACGCCGAAGTCATCCATGGTCAGCGACTCAGATGCTCGGCTCGGGCATGGCGTCGGCCGGCACATCCATGGTGAAGCCGAACCATTTTTCCTGCAGAGCCTTCATGGTGCCGTCACGGTTAGCACGGGCGATACCGTCGCTGAACAGTTTGACCAGGCTGGCGCTGTCGGCATCCTTGCGGCCGACCCAACCGTAATAGGTCTGCGGGCCGAGCATGTCGCTGAGCGTGCTGAACACGCCAGGACGCGACTTGATCAGCGGGCCGAGGTTGGACAGCGACTGGGCAACGCCATCCAGGCGGCCCAGCGCTAGATCGGCGTACGCCTCGTCGAAGCTGACGTACTCACGAATGGCCTTGAGGCCAGGCTGGCCGGCGTCCTTGAGTTTCTGGTCATAGGCCTGCAGAACCTGCAATTGGCCGGAGCCGCTCTGCGAACCGACCACCTTGCCGTTGAGATCGTTCAGGCTGCTGATCGAGTCGTCATTGCCACGCTTGAGCAGTGCAACGGTGGACTCGGCGATCGGCACGGTGAAGGCGAATTGTTCGAAGCGCGCCTTGTTGACGGTCACAGAGGTCACCACGAAATCGAACTTGCCTGTATCCAGACCCGGCAAAATGCCTTGGAAGGGTAGGTCGAGTTGCTTGACCTTGACCTCCGGCAGATCCTTGAGCACGTAGGTCATCAGATCAGCGCCATAGCCGACGATCTTGCCGTTCTCCACCGATTCGAACGGTGCGAAGCGGGCTTCGGTGGCGATGGTAATTTGCTTCTTCTGCTGGACGCGTTGCAGCAGGTCGTCGGCGTGGGCCAGGGAGCTGGCGAGCAGAGTGGCCAGGGCAAATGTCAGGTTTTTCACGGCACGGCGTTGCATGGCAAGACCTCTTCTTGAAGAGATGGATATTTATTCAAGCAACTTGAATAAATGTACAAGAGCATGAAGCGTGCCAGCCTGTGGACAGGTTGCCGGATGGGAAAAATGGGCTGAGCGAAGATCATTGCGCACCATTGGTGAGCAGATGGGAGATTAG
The DNA here is from genome assembly GCF_022810315.1 of Stutzerimonas marianensis. Lineage (NCBI taxonomy): Bacteria > Pseudomonadati > Pseudomonadota > Gammaproteobacteria > Pseudomonadales > Pseudomonadaceae > Stutzerimonas > Stutzerimonas marianensis. The sequence goes on from NZ_JALGRD010000009.1 coordinate 182,445, forward strand.
ATGGGCCGCGATGGTGCTCGCCGAAAGTGTCGTCTGGTCTCGATCATCAGCACGCCTTGCGGCCGGTCTCAACCGTGAGCCAGGGCGTCCATCATCTAAGCTCTAGCGATGCAGGACCAGATCGATGAAGGTTGCCCTAGCAGTGGTCCAGTTGGGGCGGGTACAGACCCCGGCGTTTAAGCCGGTAGATGGCAAACGGCTTCCAGATTCACTCCGTCAGAGGCCAATATATAAGGCGCGTAATAGTTGGAGTGGTAATGGGGTCTGATGCCGGGTGCTCAATTATCGCGTCCGCCAGCTGCCGAAAGCGGAAGTCTAAAGCAGGGAAAATCTGTTCCCTTTAGCCGACGCCCCCAGCCAGGACTGAATAGAATATGTGCCCGACTACCCTGGGCCATGAATATGGCTGCCTCGATCAAGGAACTCGCCTCCATGGCCTCCCCAAATAAACAGCAAAAACGCGCCCAGCGGGCCAAAGCCAAGGCCAAGCAGAACCGTTCGGGCAAGACCAAAGCCAATGTCGTCCATCCGCTGCTGGCCAATCCACTGGTCAACGAGCCGTTCGACGATGTCGAAATCGACCTGAGCACCTTCGACTTCAAAGACATTGAGGAAAATGGTTTCGACCCCGCGGACTTCGACGACCTGTTCCAGGCGATGAACGTCGGTGAAGGCATCAGCCTGCTAGCGATGTGCCTGGTATTCCTGCAATACCCAGTGCTGGAGCTGGTGGTCGCTGAGGAAGCTGAAGACGCTGCCATCGACTTTATGATGGGTCTGCTGGTTACCTATCGTGGGATCTTCCACGATGAAGACGAAGACGCGGCAGTGGCCTGGATCGGCGGCGACACCTTCCAGCATGCCTACAACGAAGCGTCGGTGATTCTGCAGAAGAACAACGCCCGCAGCATTCCTGACGCCCGCATCTAGCCGCGCGTCGGACAGCTACTCTTGGCACGTTTTTTCAACAGGTGTACGGCCCAGCCGGAAGCGGTCATTGCGCTGAATCCGCCCGATGACTGCTCTTGGCCGGTAGCGGCCTATCCGCCCGCTATCAGCCAAAAGCGGCCAGTAGCGGTTTCTCATGTTGATACGGGGCGGGCGGCTGGGTCTGATCACGCACGAGCCGTGGTTGAGTCGACGCAGTTTTAATGTGATGACACAAAGGGCGACGGGGTCTGCGGAACGGGCAACGCATACGCTGCTTTCATCCAAGCTACCTCCGACAGCGGAGTACGACCAAAGAGGCGTTTGAAGTCGCGGCTGAATTGCGAGGCGCTTTCGTAGCCCACCAGATACGCGGCCTTGGCTGCCGTAATGTCGTTACGCAGCATCAATAGCCTTGCCTGATGCAACCGTGTGGATTTGAGGTATTGCATCGGCGAGGAGTCGGTCACTTTTCGAAAGTGAAGGTGAAAGTTGGGCACGCTCATTTGCGCTTCCCGGGCCAGGGTTTCGACGTTCAGGTGCTCGTGGTAGCAACGATGGATCTTGTGAATGGCACGCGTCACTTTGCCGAAATGACCTTGCTGGGCGATGGCCGCGCGCAGGGTGCCGCCCTGTTCGCCGGTGAGAATGCGGTAATAGAGTTCGCGCAGCATGGCCAGCCCGAGGATCTGCGCGTCGGTGCTGTCAGCCATTACCTGCAGAAAACGTAGCGTCGACTGCCGCAGCGGTTCATCCATAGGTGAGGCGTACATGCCCATCGGCTCGGCTGTAGCGAAGCCGCGTACTTCATCCACTTGCTGTATCAGCTCGGCAGCCAGGGTGAAATCCAGTCGCAGGTACACCGCCAGCATTGGCTCCGCTTCGCTGGCATCAGTCTCCATGGTGAAGGGCACCGGTACCGAAACCACCAGATAGTGCTGGGCGTCGTACACGTAAACCTCATCCCCCAGATAGCCGCGCTTCCGCCCTTGGCAGAGGATGACGATGCCCGGTTCGTAGAGCACCGGCGTGCGCGTCAGCGGACGGTTGGAGCGCAGAAAACGCACATCGTCCAGCGGGCTCAGGTTGTAGCCCTCCAGCGGCGCCAACTGGCTTATCAACTGCACCATGCGCGCGGTGCTCGGGTCTTTGGCTTTGGCCATTGGCTGCCCTGTTATCCCGTCAATGCTCAGCCATCGGTGGAGCAGCTGAGCGCCTGCCATTGCTCAATACTCTCCGCTGTGCGTTGCAGCTTGTCACGCACCAGGGCCAGGGCGTCGCTGCCTAGCAGCAGGTGAGCTGGCGGGTTGGGGGTGGCGATGATCGTCAACATGGCGCGGGCGGCTTTCTGCGGGTCGCCCAGTTGGTGGCCGCTTTTCTCCTCACGGGCTTTGCGCACCGGGTCAAAGCTTGCGTCGTAGTCGCTGATACTTCTCGGCGTGCGCTGCATCGAGCGACCGGCCCAGTCGGTGCGGAACGAGCCTGGCGCCACGGCGGTGACGAAGATGTTGAAGGGCGCCAGCTCCTTGCTCAGGGTGTCGGAGATGCCTTCCAGGGCAAATTTGCTGCCGCAGTAATAGGCGATGCCTGGCATGGTTATATGGCCGCCCATGGAGGTGATATTGAGAATATGCCCCGCCCGCCGTTGGCGAAAGTACGGCACAAAGGCCTTCGTCACCGCCACCGCGCCAAACACGTTTACGTCGAACTGCTGGCGCATCTGCGCCAGCGACGACTCTTCGAACACGCCTTCATGGCCATAGCCGGCATTGTTGACCAGCACATCCACGGGGCCGTGCTGGGCCTCCACCTTGGCGACCACCGCGTCGATGGCATCGAAGTGGGTCACATCCAGCAGCACAGCATGGGCCCGCTCCGGCGACAGCGCCTCGAAGGCTGCCCGGGCGGATTCACTGCGAACAGTGCCGATTACTCGATGGCCCTGGTTGAGCGATTCTCTGGCCAGGGCCTGACCGAAGCCGCTGCTGACGCCCGTAACAAACAGGGTTTTGACTGCATTCATGGCTCACACTCCTGAACAGATGGGGTGCGGCCATGCTAGGGCGAGGAGGGTCGAAGCACTATGCGGGATCGGATTGGAGTATTGCCCAATCCTATCAGCGAGCCGCGGCACGCAGCGGCGCAGCCTGCCTGCGCAAGTACAGCATCCGCCCCGTTACACCGATGACGTGCTCGATATTGCGGCCGCAGCGCTCGATCTAGCGCGTCATCGGCTGGTTCCGCTGGAGCGCTTCGGTGGGAGCCGCGATGCGCTGTTCGTTTGCCCAGTTCAGTTGCCGTACGTCTGCGCCTCGGCCAGCCGCGCTTTGAAAAATTGCAAAAACGCGGCCAGCGATGGCGAGCGGGCGACTGGGCGAGTTTCCAGCAGGCCGATCGTGCGTGAGGCCGGGTGTTCGAGCGCCACTACACTGCAGCTCTGCATGTTGAACACCGCGGCACAGCTTGAAGGCAGCAGGGAGAACCCGAGCCCAGCCCTCACCAGCGCGACCGCCGAACTCATGTGAGCCACTTCCCAGGCCGGCTTCGGGTCGACGTTTACGGCGCGAAGCGCGGCATCGGCCAGGGGGCGAATGCTCGTATCGGGCAGCAGCGCGATGTAGGGCAACGAGGTCCAGCGTGCCAGCCGTTGCCCATCCTCGCGTACCAGCAGCATCAGGTTGTCGTCGAACAGCGGTTCGAAGCTGAGCCCCGCGGCGTCATCCAGGGCGGAAGTGATACCGGCATCCACGTCGCCGTCCCTGACCCAGCGCAGCATCTCGCCCGCGCGACCATCGCGCAGTTTGACCTCGATGCCAGGATGAATCTGGGCGAAGTCGGCGATCGCCTGCGGCAGCAGGGATGCCGCGACCGTTGGCAGCGCGGCGAGGCGGACCACGCCGCGGGTCAGAGCGACGGTATCCCTGGCGTCACGCACGGCGTCGTCCATGTCACGCAGCATCCGCCGGGCCTGGAGCAGAAAATGCTGCCCGGCCGGCGTCAGCTCGACGATACGCGTGTTGCGTGCCAGCAGTTGCAGGCCAAGGGCGTCCTCCAGCTTGCGGATGGTGTAGCTCAGCGCCGGCTGCGACAGGTGGAGGCGTTCGGCCGCCCGGGTAAAGCTGGCGCTCTCGGCGACCATGACCAGGGCGCGCAACTGCCGAAACGAAACATTCATAAGCCGCCTATAAAGCAATTTGATGAATTGGTAATTCCTTTCGAATTCACAAAAGAATGACCGAGCGCCAGGATGCATGCAAACGAGAGGGGTCACCGATGACTACAACTATTCACATCGGCTGCGGCGCTGGCTTCGCCAACGACCGCCCCGACGCGGCGCGTCGCTTGGCCGAAGATCTGGCCCAGCGCGCCGGGCAGCGCTACCTGATCCTGGAGTTGCTCGCCGAACGCACCCTGGCTGAAGCGCAATTGCGCAAGGACGTCGACCCTGACGCCGGTTATTCGACGAGGCTGTTCGACTTTCTCGAGCCGATCCTGGAAACCTGCCTGTCGCAACGGATTCCGATTGTCACCAACGGTGGCGCAGCCAATCCCCAGGCGGCCGCGCGTCGGCTGCGAGACATTCTCGACGCGCGCCAGCGCGAGGCACGGATCGCCTGCGTACTGGGTGATGACCTGCGAGGCCGGGAGCCGGACGCCCTGCATGGCTGGCTGCCGGGCGAGGTTGCTGGCGACCGCGTGGTGTCGGTCAACGTGTACACCGGTGCCGACGGCATCGCCATGGCGCTCGCCGAAGGTGCGGATGTCGTCATCTGTGGCCGCGTCGCTGACCCGTCGCTTGCGGTCGGCCCGGTGCGGCATGGGCTGGGTTGGGTCGCCGACGACTGGGACAAGATCGCCATTGCCACTGTCGCCGGCCACCTCCTGGAATGCTGCACCCAAGTCACGGGCGGCTATTTCGCACACCCCGGCATCAAGGATGTTCCCGACCTGGCTAATCTCGGCTGCCCTATCGCCGAGATCAGCAGCGATGGCAGCCTGGTTCTGACCAAGACCGCAACGAGCGGCGGCTTCGTCACCGAGCGCACCGTTCGCGAGCAGCTGCTGTACGAGGTGCATGACCCGCGCTGCTACCTCACCCCCGACGTGATGCTCGATCTGGGCAGCGCCTGGGTACGCCAGGCCGGCAAGGACCGCGTGGCGATTGGCGGCATTGCCGGGCACCGGAGACCGGATCAACTCAAGGGCTTGCTTGGCCTGCGTGGGCTGTGGTTCGGCGAGGGCGAGATTTCCTATGCCGGCCCGGCGGCGCTGGAACGGGCCGCCCTGGCGCGGCAGATTCTGCTGCAGCGCTTCGACCTGCTGGCGCCACAGGTACAGCCCTGGATCGATCTGTCCGGCGTCGCGAGCCTGTTCAACGATCACGCCGGCCTCTACCTCAACCAGCAGCTGGAGCAGATGCAGCCGTTGCAGGACGTTCGCCTGCGGGTCGGGCTGGTGCATGACGAACGCGGCGTTATCGATGTCCTGCTGGCCGAAGTCGAGTCGCTCTACACCAACGGCCCGGCCGGCGGCGGTGGCGTACGGCGGCACATCGCCGAAAGCATCACCACGCAAGCGTTCCTGATCCCGCGTACGCAAATCCAAACCGAGCTGGAGTGGTACTGATGAACACCTTCGTCACCCTGGCCGACTATGCCCACGCCCGCGCCGGCGACAAGGGCAATGTCCTGAGCATCGCCGTCTTCCCATTGGACGACGCGCACTATGCATGGCTGCTGCATGAGCTGACCTGCGAACGGGTCGCCGAACAGTTCGCCACTCGCCGCCCGAGCACGGTGCGACGCTACGCGCTAGACAACCTGCGGGCGCTCAACTTCGTTCTTGAGGATGCGCTCGAGGGTGGCGTCAACCGCAGCGCCGGGCTCGACCGTCATGGCAAGAGCCTGAGTTACCTGCTGCTGTCGATGCGTCTGCCCACCCCTCCGGAGGCGTGAGGCGATCTTTCCCGCCGGCGCGCTTGCCGGCCCCAACAATAAGAACAAGACGAGGCTCCAATGATCACCACCCTGGGTTTTGTAATGATGCTCGGCATCATCGTCCTGATCCTGCTGCGCCGCATCTCTCCGGTCGTGGCCTTCACCACGATTCCCGTTGCGATCTGCCTGCTGGCGGGCTTCACGCCGCCGCAGATCGGCGAGTTCATCAAGGCGGGTCTGACTACCGTGGCGCCTACCGCCGCGCTGTTTCTCTTCGCCATCCTGTACTTCGGCATCATGCGCGATCGCGGGCTGTTCGATCCGCTGGTCGGGCTGCTGATCCGCAGCACAGGAGGTAAGCCTCTCGCCGTGGCCCTGGTAACGGTGCTGATCACGGCGGTGGTGCATCTGGATGGCGTTGGCGCCGCCACCTTCCTGTTGACGATCCCGGCGCTGCTTCCGCTGTACCGTCGCCTCAACATGAGCCCGGTCATGCTGCTCTGTCTGGTAGGCACCACCGCCGGTGTCGGCAACATGGTCCCCTGGGGCGGCACGACAGCGCGTGCCGCGGCCGTTGCCGGGCTCGATGCCACCGAGCTCTGGCTCGGCCTAGTGCCGGTGCAACTGGTGGGCCTTGCATGCATGCTGCTGGTGGCCGCCTACCTCGGCAATCGGGCGCGGCGCCAGCAGCCGGTCTCCCTGGGCGCCGCCGCGACCATCGACTTCGCGCCAACCCAAAGCGAGCCTCGCGAGTTCGCCCTCTCGCCACGGACGCCTCGCTACTGGCTCAACGTAGCACTGACGGCCGCCATCCTCGGCTGTTTGTTCACGGGCATCTTCCCGCTCTATGCCTGCTTCATGGTCGGCCTGGGGATCGCACTCCCACTCAACTTCAGCTCGCTGGACGAGCAGGCCGGGCGTTTGCGTGCCCACGCCGCCGATGCGCTGCAGATGGTGCTGGTCATGATGGCCGCGGCGGTTCTGTTGGGCGTGCTTTCCGGCACGAAGATGTCCGACGGAATGGCTCTGGCGTTGATCGATGTGCTGCCGGCGGGCTCAGCGCAGTATCTGCACCTGATCATAGGTGCGTTCGGCGTGCCGCTGGGGATGATCTTCTCCCCTGATGCCTATTACTTCGCGCTGCTGCCGGTCATTCGTGACGTGGCTGTTGCCGCCGGCGTACCGCTTGAAGCCGTCGCCCGCGCCATGCTGATCGGCGAGAACACCGGCTTCGCCATCAGCCCGGTGGTGCCAAGCGTCTACCTGGCCCTGGCGCTGGCCGGCGTGGAGTTGCGCAAGCACATCGCCTTCACATTCTTCTGGGCGTGGGGTGTGAGCCTGGTGATGCTCGCCTTCGCCGTGGCGATCGGTGTGGTTCAGGTCTGACCCCGACGGGGCGGCTGCGGCCGTATCCAGCCACCCGCGCGCCGGGCCTGAAAGCAGCTCAGGGATGCCGAGGCTCGCGCTCGGCATCCCTGTGATCATGCGAAGCCCGAGCGGCACCATTGCGGGCGCGTCTCGGCATCGCCGTCGCCGTCATATATCTGTATATCCATACAGATATTTCTTGCCTGCATGCCTGCCGCTGCGCATGCTATGCGCCAGGCAAATGACCCAGTGATCACGTGATGCGGCTGTTTCTCTGCGAAAAACCTTCCCAGGCCAAGGACATCGCCCAGGTGCTCGGCGCCAGGCGGCGCGGGGAGGGCTGCTGGATGGGCGCCGGTGTGACCGTGACCTGGTGCATCGGGCATCTGCTGGAAACCGCGCCGCCGGACAGCTACGACGCCCGCTACAAACGCTGGGTATTGGCTGACCTGCCGATCGTGCCGGAACGCTGGAAGATGCAGGTCAAGCCCAAGACGGCGAGCCAGTACAAGGCGGTCAAGCGGCTGCTGGGGGAGGCCAGCGAGCTGGTGATCGCCACCGACGCCGACCGCGAGGGCGAAATGATTGCCCGTGAGCTGGTCGAGCACTGTCGTTACCGCGGGCCTATCCAGCGCTTGTGGTTGTCGGCGCTGGACGAAGCCTCGATCCGCAAGGCACTCGGCGCGCTGCGAGCCGGGGCGGATACCTTCAATCTCTATCAGTCGGCGCTGGGCCGGTCGCGGGCGGACTGGCTGATCGGCATGAACATGAGCCGGCTGTTCACCCTGCTCGGGCGGCAATCCGGTTACCAGGGCGTGCTGCCGGTAGGCCGCGTCCAGACACCGACGCTGCGGCTGGTGGTCGACCGTGATCGCAGCATCGCCGACTTCGTCCCGCAGCCGTTCTGGACCATCGAGGTGCAGCTGCTTGGCGATGATCCCACCCCCTTTACCGCGCAATGGCGCGCGCCGGATGAGCACTGCGATGACCAGGGCCGTTGCCTCGATCAGGCCCTCGCGCTGCGTGCCGCCGACGCCATGCGCGCGGAGGGCAGCGCGGTGCTGCAGGCGCTCAAGACCGAGCGCGTGCGCGAAGCGCCACCGCTGCCGTTCGACCTCGGTACCTTGCAGGAAGTCTGCTCGAAGAAGCTCGGCCTTGGTGCGCAGGAGACGCTCGATATCGCACAGGCGCTCTACGAGACCCACAAGCTGATCACCTATCCGCGCAGCGATTGCGGTTACCTGCCGCTCAGCCAGCATGGCGAGGCGGCCGGCATTCTTGCGGCGCTGGCCGACGCCGACCCGTCGCTGGCAGCGCTCAGGCCGCACCTCGAGCCCCAGCGCAAGTCCCGCGCCTGGAACGATGCCAAGGTCGGCGCGCACCACGGCATCATTCCCACCGCGGCAGCACGGGGGTTCGCACAGCTGACAGGCAAGCCGAGGGCGGTCTACACGCTGATTCGCGCGCGGTATCTCGCGCAGTTCCTGCCTCATCATGAATACGATCGCACCCAGGCCGACTTCGAATGTGCCGGCGAGGCGTTGCGGGCGGTGGGCAAGCAGATCGTCGAGCCTGGCTGGAAGCGGGCACTGCCTGAAGCGCTGGCGGCCAGTCGTGGACGTGAGGCGCCTTCGCCACAACCCTTGCCCGCGCTGCGTCAGGGGCAGCGGTGCCCGATCTTCGACATGCAGACCAAGGACCTCTGGACCCAGCCACCCAAGCCCTTCACCGAAGGCGACCTGATCAAGGCGATGAAGAACGTTGCCAAGCTGGTGGAAGACCCCAAGCTGAAGCAAAAGCTCAAGGACACCACCGGCATCGGCACCGAGGCGACTCGCGCCGGCATCATCCAGGGGTTGCTCGATCGCGGTTACCTGACCAAGCAGGGCAAGGCGCTGGCCGCGACGCCAGCGGCCTTCAGCCTGATCGACGCGGTGCCGCGCGCCATCGCCGATCCGGGCACCACGGCGATCTGGGAACAGGCACTGGACATGGTGCAGAGCGGCGAGATGAGCCTCGAGGAGTTCGTCGCCAAGCAGTCGGCGTGGATGAGCAAGCAGGTCGAGCGGTGCAAGGCGGTGCGCCTGTCCATCAGCGGTCCCGCGGTGCCGGCCGGGCGCGGCGCGCCCTGGAAGAAGAAGCGCAAGGCTGGCAAGCCGGCCTCCCGCGGTCGGCGCCCGGCCGAGGCAGCCAGCCCGGCCTGACCCGTCAGGCTGCAGCGCTGGCTCTTGGGGTTTAGAATGCGCGGCCTTTCCGAACGGCACGCCACCCATGCACCCTGACGCTCTTGCCACGCTCCACGATCACCTCACCCAGGCGCTGACGCGGGTGCCGGACGAAGCCCGGCGGCTGTTCCACGGGCGCGGGCGCTGCTGGCCCGGGCTCGAGCAGATCACCGTGGACTGGCTGCAGGGGGTGGTATTGGTCTCGCTGTTTCGCCAGCCGGCCGAGGCGGAGCTCGACGCGCTGATTCGCCTGCTCGTGTCGCTTGCCGATGGGCAACCCTGGCAGGCGAGTGGGGCGCATACCCTGCTGCTGCAGCATCGCTACCGGCCCGACAGCCTCATGCAGCCGCTGATTGGTGAACCGGTCGAAGCGTGGGTGATTACCGAGGACGGGCTGCGCTACCGGCTCGATCTCGGCACCAAGCAGAACAATGGCCTGTTCCTCGACATGCGCTACGGCCGGCGCTGGGTTCGCGAGCAGGCCCGGGGCAAGCGGGTGCTCAACCTGTTCGCCTATACCTGTGGCTTTTCCGTGGCGGCCATGGCCGGGGGTGCCGAGCAGGTGGTCAATCTGGACATGGCGCGAGCCGCATTGACCCGCGGGCGGGAGAACCATCGCCTCAACGCCCAGGACCTGGGCCGGGTGAGCTTTCTCGGTCACGAGCTGTTCAAGTCCTGGGGCAAGGTCAGAAAGACCGGCCCCTACGACCTGGTGATCATCGACCCGCCGTCCTTCCAGAAGGGCAGCTTCGCGCTCAGCCGGGATTACGCCAAGATCCTGCGCCGCTTGCCCGAGCTGCTGACCGACACCGGCAGCGTCCTGGCCTGCATCAATGATCCGGACACGGGTCCGGATTTCCTGATTCAGGGCATGGCCGCCGAAGCGCCCGAGCTGGCCTTCCAGTCGCGCCTGGAAAACCCGCCGGAATTTCCCGATATCAGCCCGGAGAGCGGCTTGAAGGCGCTGGTGTTCCGGCGCCTTCCGCCGGTCTGAAGCTCAACTCGTCGGGGGAGGCGGCGTCAGCCCGCAGCCCTTGAGGATGATGTGGATCAGGTTGTCGGTCGCCAGCGTGTAGTCGGCGCGGGTCATGCGCTTGTTGCCGGTGACGCGCTGGATCTGGTGCGAGAAGTCCGCGTAGTGCTGCGTGGCGCTCCAGATCAGGAAGATCAAATGCGTCGGATCGACCGGGTCCATCTTGCCGGCGGCGATCCAGGCGTCGAACACGGCGGCACGGCCACGGAACCAGTTGCGGTAGTCCTGGTTGAAGTGCTCCGACAGGCACTCGCAGCCGCTGATGACCTCCATCGCGAAGATCTTCGACGCCTCGGGGTTGCGTCGGGAGAACTCCATCTTCACGCGGATGTAGTTGGCCAGCGCCTGGGCCGGGTCGTCGTCGACGGTCAAATCGTCGAAGGCCGTATCCCAGAGTTCCAGAATGTGGCGCATGACCTCGACGTACAGCCCCAGCTTGCTGGTGAAGTAATAGTGCAGGTTGGCCTTCGGCAACCCGGCGCGCAGCGCGATGGCGCTCATGCTGGTGCCTTTGAATCCGTGGCGGGCGAACTCCTCCGCTGCAGCGGCGAGGATGGTTTCCTCGTTCTTCTGGCGAATGCGTCCAGCGGGCTTTCCGGTCGAAGTGTAGAGCGGCAGTGTGGCTTCGTTCTTGTTCATTGGTCCCTTTGCCCCGTGAGGCGGTGGCGTCCGGCCGCCACCGTGGTGGTGATCATGCCTGATGGGAGTGGGCGACGATAACCGCTTCGCTTCGATCGCGCGGCAACAGCAGGTCCAGCAGGATCGCGGTCAGGCCGCCGCAGGTGATGGCCGACTCGAACAGATTCCGTACCAGGGTGGGCATCTGATGCAGCAGCTCCGGTTGCGCAGCAATTCCCAGGCCGACTCCAAGCGAGGCGGCGATGATCAGCATGCTGCGCCGGTCCAGTTCGATCTGGGCCAGGATGCGGATGCCGGCGGCGGCGACGCTGCCGAACATGATCAGGGTGGCGCCGCCGAGCACCGGCTTAGGGATCTGCTGCAGCACCGCGCCGAGCAGCGGGAACAGGCCGAGGGCGAAGAGCAGGGCGCCGATGTACAGCCCGACATGGCGGCTGGCCACGCCGGTCATCTGGATCACGCCGTTGTTCTGCGCGAAGGTCGTGTTGGGAAAAGCGCTGAAAGTGGCGGCGATCAGGCAGCTGACGCCGTCACCGAGAATCCCGCCGCGCAGGCGGCGCAGGTAGCTCGGGCCTTCGATCGGCTGGCGCGAAAGCATGCAGTTGGCGGTCAGGTCGCCGACCGTTTCGATGGTGCTGATGACGTAGATGAGCGCCACCGGGACGAATGCCGTCCAGTCGAAGGCGAAGCCGAAACGGAAGGGCACCGGTAGGCTCACCAGCGGCAGGTCGGGCAGAGGCTGCGGAACCAGCTTGCCGCTGAACAGGGCCGCGAGGCTGCCCACGCCCAGGCCGATGACGATGGCTGACAGGCGCAGCCACGGTTGCTGCGAGCGGTTGAGCAGGATGATGGTCAGCAGCACCAGCGCGCCGAGCGCCAGATTGCGCGGCGCGCCGAAGTCGTCGGCCTTGAAGCCGCCGCCCAGGTCGGTGATGCCGACCTTGATCAGGCTGACGCCGATCAGGGTGATGACGATTCCGGTCACCAGCGGGGTGATCACGCGGCGCAGCTGGCCGATGAAGCGGCTCAGCACGATCTGCACGGAGGCACCGAAGAAGCACACGCCGAAGATCATCGCCAGGATGTCGTCAGGGCTGCCGCCGCGGCCTTTGACCAACAGGCCGGCGGAGAGCACTGCGCCAAGAAAGGCGAAGCTGGTGCCTTGCAGGCAGATCATCCCGGCACCGATGCCGAAGGGGCTGCGCGCCTGGATGAACGTGCCGACACCGGAGACCATCAGCGCCATGCTGATCAGGTATGGCAGATGCTCGCCAAGGCCGAGCACGGCGCCGATCACCAGCGGCGGGGTGATGATCCCGACGAAGCTGGCGAGCAGGTGCTGGACGGCGGCGAACAGGGCGGGCAGGGGAGCGGGGCGGTCGTCCAGCCCGTGGATCAGGTCGGCTTCGGTTCGTTCGTGCATGGCAGTGGCCTCGAAATGCGACAACGGTGGTTGCAGGCTCGCGTGCCTGTCTCGGTAGCCGGGTGAGTGCAAGAAGCTGACCACTTGCTTAGGTTTTATCGCTGGAACGCGCGCCGCATGCATCGCCAGCCCGCGTCAGATGGGGAGCTGACGGGCGTCGTGGGTCGTGCGGGCGGATCAGATGGAGGACCTTCGCCATGGGTGGCTTTGCGCTTCTTGCACCAAAACGCGGCTCCGGTGAAGACGGGCTGCTCGGTTTTGTCGCGCGCGTACCGGCGCGCCATGACGCAGCCAGCGCGGCGGCGAAACTGGCCGATCCGTCAACTATCGGCCCTGGCGCGCCGTGCTCCGCGCGCCACATCGATCTGGCACAGCTTCTGCTACGTGACCCTTCGAGTAGAAGCGGTTAGCGCCGCCCGGTTCGCCGGTGGCGCGGGACATTGCTCTTGCGGCTCCATGGCCGCACACCCCGTTTGCGGGTGCTTGTTCATGCCCGCCAGGGTTCGACAGGAGAGAGGACCACCGCCATGCATCATGCCGTGCCGCTCGTTCGCTTCAGCCCACCCGTGCCGACCGGCCGGATGCCTTCGCCTCGCTTTCCCTTGCTTCGTTCGCCTGCCGGCCGCTTTTTGCAGCCGGCGGCATTCCCGTGCCTTGCCGATGGAGTTCACCCTATGAAAACGACGGAATCGGGACGCGCCGCGTCCCCGCTGCGCACGCTGCTGCGTCGGGCCCTGTGGCCCGCTATCCTGCTGGGCGCCACGCTGGCGGCTGCCTCGGCGCACGCCAACGACAAGCTCACCTTGCTCACCTCCTGGTACGCCCAGGCTGAGCACGGCGGCTTCTACCAGGCGGTGGCCGAGGGCATTTACGAAAAGCACGGGTTGGACGTGACCGTGAAGATGGGTGGGCCGCAGGTCAACGGCATGCAGCTGTTGCTGGCGCGCAAGGCCGATGTGATCGTCGGCTACGACTTCCAGGTGCTGAAGAATCTCGAGCAGGGCCTGCCGGTGGTGGCCATCGGCGCCTGCTTCCAGGGCGATCCGCAGGGGTTGCTCACCCATGGCGACGTCAAGGGCCTGGACGGCCTGAAGGACAAGACCATCCTGGTCGCCACCTCCGGGCAGACGTCCTGGTGGCCCTGGCTCAAGGCCAAGTACGGGCTGAACGACAGCCAGACCCGCCCCTACACCTTCAACCTGCAGCCGTTCTTCGCCGACCCGAACGTGGCGCAGCAGGCCTACGCCAGCTCCGAGCTGTTCCAGGCCCGGCAGCAGGGGGTGGAGGCCAACTTCTATCTGTTCGCCGACCACGGCTATCCGCCTTACGGCTCGACCTTGGTGACCCGCCGCGACCTGATCGAAGCGCGGCCCGAGGTGCTGCAGCGCTTCTACGACGCCACCATGGAAGGCTGGAAAAGCTACCTGGCCAATCCCGCGCCGGGCAACGCGTTGATCAAGCAGGACAACCCCAACATGAGCGATGCGCAGATCGCCTGGGGCCTCGAACGGATGAAGGAATTTCAGTTGGTCACCGGGGGCGATGCGGCCACCGCGGGCATCGGTGTGATGACCGCCGCGCGCTGGCAGAAGACCCGCGACTACATGGTCGAGGCCGGCCTGCTCGGCGCGGGCGTCGATTACAAGCAGGGCTACGACCTGCGTTTCGTCCAGGGCGCGCAGAAGGTGCTGCCGTAACCCGCCCGGGCCAATTACGAGCCCGGCGCCTGAAGCCGGGCCACGCCAAGATCGATGAGGACACCGCTATGCTGGTCACCAAACAACCCGTACTGCGCCGCTTCTGGTACGCGCTCATGCCCACCGCGAAACTCGCCGAGGGACCGCAACCCTTCACCCTGCTCGGCGAGCCGCTGGTGCTGTGGCAGAAGCCGGACGGCACGCCGGTCGCCATGCGCGACCGCTGCTGCCACCGCACCGCCAAGCTGTCGAAAGGCTTCATCAGCGAAGACGGCAACCTGGCCTGCGGCTACCACGGCTGGGAGTACGACTGCAGCGGCGCCTGCGTGAAGATCCCGCAAAATCCCGAAGGGATGATTCCGCCTGGCGCCAAGGTCGAGACCTTCCACTGCCAGGACCGCTACGGCTACGTCTGGGTCGCGCTCGAGGACCCGCTACGGCCGATCCCGGACTTTCCGGAAGACGGCGCGCCCGGCTACCGACGCATCTTCCAGTTCTACGAGGAGTGGAAGACCAGCCCGCTGCGGGTCATGGAGAACTCCTTCGACAACTCGCACTTCTCCTTCGTGCACAAGGCCAATTTCGGCCTGTTCGACCAGCCCAAGCCGTCCTCCTACGAGTTCCGCGAGACCGATTACGGCTTCGAGGCCGAAACGCTGGTGCCGATCCGCAACCCCGAGGCGAGTTATCGCATCACCGGCACCACCGCGCCGATCACCAACCGCCATCTGATCAACCGCTACTACCTGCCGTTCTCGCGGCGTTTTGGCTGCATGTACCCGGACAGCGGCATCCACCACATCATCTACAACTGCGCCACGCCTATCGACGACGGCCGGCTGATGCTGGTGCAGTGGCTCTACCGCAACGACAGCGAAGCGCAATGCCCGACCCAGGAATTGATCGACTGGGACGCGGCGATCACTGCCGAGGACCGCGAGATCCTTGAAGCCACCGAATACGACGCCTGCGTCGATACCCGTCGGCGGGTGGAATTCCACATGCCATCGGACAAGCCCGGCATCGTGATCCGCAAGCAATTGCTGGCGCTGCTGGAGGCGCACGGCGAAAGCGAAATCTTCATGACTGCCTAGCGTCCCCGGCCCCGCTCGCAAAGACGAGCCGGCCGGATGCCCAACCGCCTTGGAGAACCGTGCATGAACCCGATCCGATCCACACGCCGCGCCACGCCTGTTGCCTTCCTGCACCCTGAACGGAGCGTGCCGTCATGCTGATGCACTCGATCCCTGTCGACACGGCCCACCCCGCGCTGGGTGCGGCCGCCCACGAACCCTTGCCGGTGCTGCTGGCGAACGGCGTCGAGAAGACCTATCCCAACGGCACCCAGGCGTTGCAGCGGCTGAAACTGTCGATTGGCCGCGGTGAGTTCGTCTCGCTGCTCGGCCCGTCCGGCTGCGGCAAGAGCACCCTGCTGAAGATGTTCGCCGGGCTCGAGGCGCCCTCGGCGGGGCACGTGCGCTGGTGGGGCAAGGGTGACCTGAATGCCTCCGAAACCGGCCAGCGCATGGCCATGGTGTTTCAGGAGGCGACGCTGATGCCCTGGGCGCGGGTAGCCGACAACGCGCGCCTGCCGCTGGATCTGGCCGGTGTGCCGAAGGCCGAGGGCAACGAGCGCGTGCAGGCTGCGCTGGAGCTGGTTGGGTTGGGCAAGTTCGGCGGCGTTTATCCGCGCGAACTGTCCGGTGGCATGCAGATGCGCGCCTCCATCGCCCGCGCGCTGGCAACCCAGCCCAACCTGCTCCTGATGGATGAACCGTTCGGCGCGCTCGACGAATTCACCCGTAACCGCCTGGACAGCGATCTGCGCGAGCTCTGGCGGGCACGCGACCTGACCGTGGTGTTCGTCACGCACAGTATTTACGAGGCAGTGTTTCTGTCGTCGCGCGTGGTGGTGATGGGCGCGCGACCGGGGCGGGTGCTGGCCGATGTCGCCATTGAAGGGCCGGACGAGCGCGACGAGGCGTTTCGCCACCAGCGCCGCTTTTATCCAGCAGTGCGCGCAGCTGTCCCGGCTGCTCGCCGAAGCCAACGCCGATGCCGGCCACTGAGGTGACGACATGAACGAACGCACCCAACCCCTGCTGGCCAACCCGCGCATCCAGCGCGTCGCCGCACCGCTGCTGGTCGGCCTGGTACTGCTGGGCCTCTGGCAGTTCCTCTGCGTGGCGCTGAAGGTGCCGACCTATCTGGTGCCGACGCCGGTGGACATCGCCCGTACGCTGGTCGCCGACGGGCCGATGCTGTTCGGCGCGCTGCTGGTGACGCTGAAGATCACCTTTCTCTCGTTCGCGCTGGCTGTGGTGCTCGGCGTGGTCGCGGCGTTTCTGTTCGTGCAGAGCCGGGTGATCGAAGCGAGCCTGTTCCCCTACGCGATTCTGCTGCAGGTGACGCCGGTGGTCGCCATCGCACCACTGATCATCATCTGGGTGAGCAACACCACGCTGGCGCTGACCATCTGCGCCACGCTGGTGGCGATCTTTCCGATCATTTCCAACACCGTGCTCGGTCTGCGCAGCGTCAATCCGGGGCTGCTGAACCTGTTCCGGCTCAACCGCGCGAGCCGCTGGCAAACGCTGGTGCGCCTGCGCATCCCCAGCGCCTTGCCATACTTCTTCGGGGGGCTGCGCATCGCTTCGGGCCTGGCACTGATCGGCGCGGTGGTCGCCGAGTTCGTCGCCGGCACCGGCGGCACGGGCGCCGGGCTGGCCTACCAGATCCTGCAGGCCGGCTTTCAGCTGAACATCCCGCGGCTGTTCGCCGCGCTCTTTCTCATCGCCCTGACCGGCGTGCTGCTGTTCAGCCTGATGGCCATGCTGGCGCGGGCGAGCCTCGGGCACTGGCATGAGAGCGAGCAGGGGTAGGGCGGCAAGCGATGCAGGCGGGCGGTGGAGAACGCGGTGCGGTTTTCCACCCTACGTCGAAGCCGAGGCCGCGGCAGGGGGATGTCGCTGTGCACTTCCATCTTCACTGCGACGATAAGCGCCACGCTGAGTCCGCACCGGCACCGTCCTTCCGGACCAAACCGGCCCGATTCTTTTTCTGACAGGACAACACAGATGCAAATGAACAACTGGCTGATCCGCAACGCCAGCGCCATTCTCACCGGCCTGCCGGACGACGGGGCGCGGCACATCGGGCCCGACATCCGCGTCGTCGACGGTCGCATCGCGGCCATCGGCTCGCTCGAAGCCCAGCCCGGCGAACCCCTCATCGACGCCCGCGATTGCGTGATCTACCCGGCGTGGGTCAACACCCATCATCACCTGTTCCAGTCGCTGCTCAAGGGCGAGCCCCAGGGCCTGAACCAGACACTGACCCCCTGGCTCGCGGCCACGCCCTATCGCTTCCGCGGAGCCTTCGACGAGGACAGCTTCCGGCTGGCCGCGCGCATCGGCCTGGTCGAGCTGGTGCGTTCGGGTTGCGGCACCGTGGCCGATCATCACTACCTCTATTACCCCGGCATGCCCTTCGACAGCGCGGCCATTCTGTTCGAGGAGGCCGAGGCGTTGGGAGTGCGCTTCGTGCTCTGCCGTGGCGGTGCGACCCAGACGCGGCAGCTCGAAGCCGACCTGCCGCAGGCGCTGCGCCCGGAGCGTATCGATGATTACCTGGCGGATGTCGAGCGGCTGGTCTCGCGCTATCACGACCCGGCGGCCGACGCCTGGCGCCGCGTGGTGATGGCCCCTACCACGACGTTGCATTCCACCACACCGGACGAGCTGCGCCTGACGGCGGACGTGGCGCGCCGACTCGGCATCCGCCTGCACAGCCACCTGTCCGAGACGGTCGATTACCTGGACGCCGCGCGCGGCAAGTTCGGCATGACACCGGTGCAGTTCTGCGCCGAGCAGGGCTGGCTCGGGTCGGATGTCTGGTTCGCGCACCTGGTCAAGCTGCTGCCCGAGGAGATCCGGCTGCTCGGTGAAACCGGCACCGGCATCGCCAGCTGCCCGCAGAGCAACGGTCGCCTGGGCAGCGGCATCGCCGACCTGCCGGCGCTGGAAGCGGCCGGTGTCACGGTGTCGCTGGGTGTCGACGGCGCTGCCTCCAATGAAGCGGCAGACATGCAGTCCGAAGCCCATGCCGCCTGGCTGCTGCAGCGGGCGCGCAAGGGCGAACAGGCGCGGCCGCGCTACGCAGGCGGCAAGTTCGAAGGCGGCGCCGATGCGGCCAGCATCGAGGATGTGTTGCGCTGGGGATCTGCCGGTGGGGCCAAGGTGCTGGGGCTCGATGCCATCGGTACGCTGGCGGTCGGCCAGGCCGCGGACCTGGCGATCTACCGGCTGGATGACCCGCGCTATTTCGGCCTGCACGACCCGGCCATCGGCCCCATCGCCAGCGGTGGGCGTGCGCCGCTCAAGGCGCTGCTCGTCGGTGGGCGCCGGGTGGTCGAAGATGACCGCCTCCCCGGGCTGGACCTGGCCGAGCTGGGTCGGCAATCGCGCGAGGCGGTGGCACGGCTCATGACGCGGGCGGGTGCCTAGTCAATCCTGGCCTCCGCCTGATCGGGTGGGATGAAAAACGGCCGCTGGGGTCTGCCAGCGGCCGTTGATCGTTTGTCGTAAGGACGGGCGGCCCGGCGGGCCGTTGCCTTAGAAGTGCGCCTTGACGATGAAGTTGGTGACGTTGTTGTCGGTGTTGAAAGCGCTGCTGTCCTCGATGCCGTACTTGTTCGACCAGTAGTCGTACTCGATACCGACGTAGAGCTTGCCGGGGGTGTAATCCAGCGCCTTGCCCAGGTCGTACTTCACCTGTGGGTTGATGTGCAAATTCTTGGCGAGGTAGTCGCCCCTAGACTTGGAGCCGGCGTCGTTGACGACCCAGTCGATGTAGCCGTCGATGAGGATATCGGACTTGCCGACCGGCACGGTGATGGCCCAGGTCGGCGTGATCTGCCACTGGCCGCCCGGCTTGCCGGTGATGCCGTCGGGCTTGCGGTAGTAGGTGTTGATCGCCAGGCGGTCGAAACCGGGCACCTTCAGGTCGACGGCTGGGCCGAGCAGGTAGTTGCGGTTACGGCCTTCGCCGCGCTCGTAGGTGGCCGAGAGCAAGATGTCGGTTACCGGGCCGAACGACAGGTCCGTGCCGGTGAGCTTGCCCAGCGACAGGCGCGGGCTGAATTCGCCGTAGTAGGTGTGGCCGTCGCTGCCGGAGATGCCGTTGTACCACTTGTTGTCGACGAACAGGAACATGTCGCCCCAGGTCCAGCCGCTGGCGTGTTCGAACGTGATGGTCTGCTGGATTTCGCCGGCGTCGACGGCGAAGTTCTTGCCGTACAGGTACGTCAGGCTGTTGTTCTGCCACAGCATCGGCGCGGCCATGGCTTGGCCGCTGAGGATCAACCCGGCCGCGAAGGCGGCGGTGGTGAGGCTGCGTTTCATCGTGTGCTCCTTGGGGTGCAGTTGAGACTGCTTGTATTAGTTGTCCAAGCGGTCAGGCTTTGCTCGTAAAGCAATGCCCGCGCCAAGTGATAAGGCGCAGCGTAAATAACACAGAAACCCTTTTATTTCATGGGATTGCGATGGCGATGAGGTCGCTGGGCGTAGCCCGTCCGGGCGCAATTTCCTGACCGATGCCTCAAATAAGCGGAGCGGGCAGACAGGCTGCTCCGTTTTAGGGCGTGAGGGGGGCGGGAGGGACCCGCCGCCAGACCGGCGGCGGGGGATGGGTCAGAGTTTGGCCGGCACGCTGCGGTATTTGGCCAGGGCGTCCTTGACCGCCGGTGAGCTGTCAGCGGTTTGCCAGAGGCGCCTGTCCACGCCTTGTGCGATCAGGTGCGCGACGGCTGCTTCGATGGCCGACAACACACAGAGCTGGGCGGGTTCGTTGGTGGTGTAGCCGGCCTCGGCCTCGAGCAGTTCCTTGAACTCGATGAACTTGTAGACGTTGGCGTTGCGGCCGATGGAATAAATCGTCTTGGTCGTCATGACGTTCGACAGCACCTGACCGCTGCGCACGTCCACTGCGCGCAGGTTCACCGTCACCTGGTCGACCCGGTATTCCTGCGACACGCCGATGCCCAGGTAACGCGCACCCTGGCCGCCGCTGCGCACGTTGGTCTCGTAGGCGACGATGGCGCCTTCCATGATGATGTTCGCCGCCAGCAGCGACGGCAGCTCGTTCTGGATGTTCGGCGCCACGTCGGGCTTGGCCTGCGAGGCGCGGATGATCTTGCGCTCGGTGAGCACGTTCTGCAGGCCTTCGCGCTCGAGCACGATGAACCAGCCGCTGGCTTGCATGGCATCGACCAGCATACTGGCCGCTCCCTGGGTCACGGCAGTGGAGAACGAGCTTGCCGGGCTCGGTTTGTATTGCCCGGTCTGGTCGCGGAAGCCATACACGGCGGCCACCAGCGGGCCTTTGGGGCGAGGCAGTTCAAGCAGGTCCTGGTAGGTCGAGGTGCGCGGCGTCAGGGTGGGGGTTTCCTGGTCGGCGGACATGGGTTCGCGTACGGCGCACCCCTGCAGCAAGGCCATCATCCCGACGGCGACGAATAGGCTTCTCATGGCCTTTTAAGCTCCCGGTCAGTTCTGTCCGATCACGATTTCGGAGGTTTCGCCGGTCAACCGGTCGGTGATGTTCACGACCAGGTTGCCCAGGTCGTCGTTGATGATGTTGACGATGAAGTCATCGGTGGTGATCGAGCCGGTCTTGCCGTCGCGCACGTCGCCGAGCAGATCCGACAGCAGGCGGGACTCGAGCTGGCTGGTGAAACGGTCCAGCGCGGAGGTGCCGGTCAGTGACGAGCGGTCGATCGCGTCCGGGTCCTTGGTGTCGTTCTGCGCCTGGGCGTTACCCAGCAGCCAGGCGCCATTGAGCGGGTTGCCGCCGAACGAGGGGTTGACCGGGGTGTAGACCAGTTCGGTCGCACCGACGCTGGTGCTGAGCAACAGGCTGGCCAGCAGGCCGCCGGGGAGGTATCGCCGGTTCATGACAGCTCCTTCGCAAGTTCAGGGTCGTGTTCGAACGATGCGTTGATCTCGTTACGATTCATCGTGCGCGACAGCGCAGCGTCCTCCCGAGCGGGACGCTGGATGTCGTGCAGGAAGGGAGGGGAAATGTCGCGCGGGCCGGTGCCGGTCGCTGGAGCCCTGCCGAGCCGGGCCAGACCACGCGCGACGGCTGTCAACTCAGCGCCTCGCCAGCGTGGCCGAGCACCAGGGATGCGCCCTGGGCCCGATTGGAGGCACCCAGCTTGCCCAAGGCATTGTGGATGTGGCTCTTGATGGTGTGGGTGCTCAGGTGCAGGCGTTCGGCGATCTCGGCGTTCGACAGGCCTTTACCGGCAAGCGCGAGGATCTGCTTTTCGCGCTCGGACAGGTCGTCGATGGCACGCGAGGCACTGGTCAGCTCGCGGTAACGGCCCAGCAGTTTTTCCATCAGCGCGCGGGGCAGCCAGTCGCCGCCCTCGAGGATCGTCGTGACGCCGCGGTGCAGGATGCTGCGTGTGGTCGAGGGGTAGAACACGCCTCTGACCCAGGGGTGCTTGACCAGCAGCAGGCGGGCCTGGTCCGGTTGCGCATTGAGCAGCGCGATGGGCACGTCACGCAGTTTGCGCAGGATGCGTTCGCACTCGGCGTTGTCGAAGCTGGCGACATCCACCAGTACCAGCTCGGCGTCGGCCTGGTCTGTGCGCACGGTGGCGCTGCGATTCATGCGCAGGTGCGGCAGTTCATGCAGGTATTGGCGCAGGGCGGTGTCCAGAACTTCGCTGTGGGACAACAGGGTGACTCGCGAGGGAGTGGATACGAGGGCTGAGCACGCTTTGTCGTTCATGAGCATTTCCTTTGCTTTGAGTGGGCACGCCTGGGGTGCCCTGTTCCCTGCCGCGGGCTGACGGCTTCGACAATTGTCATCGAAAAGTAGTTCAGGGTTGTGACAATAAATAGTCGGAAACGCGAGCTTGTGCCGGTTTTCCGACGAACTGCTTCGTAAATCTGGATGAGCGTCGCCTGGCACCTTTCAGGCAGCGGGACTACATTGATCGCTTTCGGGGCAAAAAGGCGTGGCGAAGCGCCGCAACGGCTTCGCCTTCGAACCGGGCGGCAGCCCTGTGTTCATGCCGGCTGAGGTGGGAGGGCGCTATGTCCGATGCAGCCTATTGGTGGGTGTTCTTCTCGGCGGCGCTGGCGCTGAACCTTGCGCCGGGGCCTGACCTGCTGTTCGTCTTGTCGCGTACGCTCAGCGGCGGCCGGCGCATCGGGGTGGCCTCGGCATGCGGCGTCTGCAGCGGGGCACTGGTGCACGTCGCCGCGGCGGCGCTGGGCTTGTCGGCGATCCTGGCGACCTCGGCGCTCGCCTTCGCGGTGGTCAAGTACGTCGGCGCAGCCTATCTCCTGTACCTGGGGATCCAGGCGCTGCGTTCGGCCGGCGGCCAGTTCAACCTGCGTCCGGCGCCGCGTACCTCCGCGCTGCAGGCGTATCGGCAGGGCATCCTCGTCGACATTCTCAATCCCAAGGCGGCGATTTTCTTCATGGCCTTTCTGCCCCAGTTCGTGCGACCGGAGCAGGGCGCGGTGGCCGTGCAATTGCTGGTCCTGGGCGGGCTGGTCGTGCTCGTGGCGATCGTCATCGAATGCGCGCTGGTCCTGCTGGCGGCGCGGGCCAGCTCGGCCCTGCGAGCGAACCGGCGCTTGGGTCTGTGGCTGGACCGGGTGCTGGGCTCGGTGCTGATCGGTCTTGGCGTTCGTCTGGGGCTGAGCGAGCGTGCGTAGAGGGCGTCAGGGCTCGGGCCTTTCAGGTCAGGCTGTGAAAACCTGTGAAATATGACAGTTGTGCGTTGAGCGGGGTCGGAGCGGTTGCTTCAATGATCCGAAACCAGCGGACATGAGGGATGCTCATGGCCGGTTGCTCGACTCGGACCGATCGATAAGGACGTCCACGACGCAGTAGATCAGCGTTTGTTTCGCTCTGACGGCAGTGGCCGGGTGCATTCCTCGTAGTCGTCCTGCGCCCCTCGTCCTGGCCCAGGGAGCCCCGTGCCATGAGCAAAACCGATCCGGTCGTCAATCGCGATACCCAGACCCTGCCTGAAAAAAATATCCTGATGGATGTCTTCGAAGCCATCCTCAAGCGTGCCGATGAGGGCAAGGCACGCGATCAGCGGCGCGAGGAAATCCTCGAAGATCGTGGCCCCTACCTGGACAACAAGCCGCCGCTGGCGGAGAACGACTTCACGCTCGACGAGGACGACATCGCCAACGTCGACGATCACTGGCAGGCCCGTACCGGTGACCGCCTGTTGCTGTGGGACGACATGCTGCTCGTCACCGACAAGGACGGCAAGGAAGTCTTGATCCACCCGGACCTGCATCCCGAACTCCACGAGCAGGCCAAGGCGATGCTCGACAACGGCGAGGTCGAGGGCGGCCCTGCCTGGGAAAAGGCCGGGCTGTCGGAGGAGCACGCCAAGTGGCTCGGGCAGTACGAGGCGCGCGGGTTCGAAGTGGTCGAGCCGGGGGATTCGCTACCGGAACTCGGCTCGCTGCGCTTCATCGGCCCCGGCTTTCTGGACATGGATGCGGCCGTCTATTTCGACACCGGCTTCAACCTGACCGTGGCCGAGAAGGGCGACGGCTACCTGTTCGAACACGGCACGGCGATATTCGAAACCGGCGACGGCAAGCGTTACGCCGTGTCCAAGGAATACAACGCCGAGGCGTACGAAGAACTCAAGAAGATGGACGAGCAGCAGAAGGCGATCATGGAGAAGATCGACGACGAGGGGTATTCGGTGCTGCAGCCGGACGAAGACACTCCCGTCATCACCGGCGACTCGAAAGTCGAAACCCTGGCCGATGGCGTCAAGGCCATCGAGGTGCCGGGGCGCGGCAAGTTCATCGTGATCGAGAGCCTGACGCCGGATCAGTTCGCCACGCTGCATGGCGACCAGGTGGAAGGCCAGCAGTCGGGCGCGGACGATGTGTTCAAGGACAAGGACCTGCCCACCGCTGAAGAAACCGATCTGATGCGGGCCAAGACCACCGAGAAGGACAAGACGGTCGGCGAGCTCTATTACGAAAAGCTCAAGGAAGCCTACAAGGACGAACCGGAAGATTCCGACAAGGCCAAGTACCTGCGGCTGCTCGAAGCCCAGGCGACCCTCAGCGGGGGCTTCAAGTATCTGCCATACACGACCAATCGCAACGCATTCGGCACGGGCGACAACACCTCGTACCTGCCTGATCAGGTCGACATGGATCCGGCCGACATGCGCGGGCTGATGGATGAGAGCGCGCTGGGTGAAGAGTTGCTACGGCTGGCCAATGAGCCGGAGATCATCGAGGACAACGAGAAGTTCTTCAAAGAAGCAGTCGACAAGGTCAAGGACAAGGACGAGCTGCGCGACAAGATCGCCGACACCATGCGCGACCCCGAATATCAGGAGGCGCTCGAGGAACTGAAGGCGGACGGCAAGGGCGAAGTCGCCGAAGCACGCTACGCGAGCGACATGCAGTCCTTGCGTGCGCTGGACCCCGACCTCGCCGAGCAGATCGATATCGAACTGAAGTTCGGCGTGCCCATCGAGCAGCTCAACGAGATATTCGAGGATGGGGCCGAGGGTGTCGGGTCGGAAAACCTCGACAAGGCCACCAGCGACGTCGTCACCACGATGATCGCCACCACCATGTCCACCCTGTTCGGGTCCAAGCGTGGCTCGGACATCTTCAACTACTACTTCGGCGGCGGTAAGGAAAAAGGTCAGGAAAAGCTGGAGCTCAAGCCCAGCGAACAGAAAATGGTCGAGAACCTGACCAACGCCAGGCCCGCCATCGAGCAGGTGGTACGCGATCGTGCCGTGGCGAACCTCAACGACCCCAGTGCCCAGCCCAAGCCCATCACCGGCGACGAGCTGAACAAGGCCATGGACAAGGCCAAGATCCCGCTGGATCAGCGCGGCGGAGTCGGTGGGGTGCTCGGGTCGCTGGCCAAGCATGGCGTGCTGAGCTCGTCGGCCGGGATGCTGGGCATGGTCGCCGGGATCTACAAGATGTCCGATGGCGGGCTGAATTTCGGCGAAACCGCGGCGGAGCGGATCGAGGTGGCGCGCAACTTCCTCTCGTTCGTCGGTGTGCTGGCGCCGACGGCCACCATGGTCACTGGCGCCTTCGATCAACTGTTCAAGAACGCCGGACTTGCCGACGCGCTGGGCATCGGCAAGGACCTGAGGGAAACCGTTTGGGACAAGCGCCATCCACCCAAGAAACCGGACCTGACCAGCGATATCCCGCTGCAGATGCTCGACCCGGCACTGGGCGCACCCGACGTCAAACCGCAGGTCCCGGATCCGGACCTGGGCAAGCCCTTCACGCCCGAGAATTTCTGGGAGGCCTTCGATAATCGCCTGACCGCCTCGCGACCCGCACTGGAGGACACCATCACCGCCTTGCCGGACGATCAGCGCGATCGTGTCAGCAGCCACGTCGATGCGATCAGCAACAACGCCCCGGACGCGGACTCGGTGCCCAAGAACCAACGCCTGCAATGGATCGGCGGCGCGCTGTCGGCCATTGGCGGCATGGCCGACTCGGCCGGCGGCATTCTCGACATCGTGCTGGGTGGCATGGGCCTGGACAAGCTCATCAAGGAAGGCGGCACGCCCGAGGAATTCGCTGCCAAGGGTCTGCAGATCGGCGCCGGCGCGTTCGGCACCGGGATGGGTATCACGGGTATCGCGGCGGCGTTCGGGGTGGGCGGCGCGGCCATCGCGTCCTCCGTGCTGGGCGCTGCGGGCTCGGTGATCGGCCTGATCGCGGCGATCATTGGCGGGGTCACCGCGATGAAACGCAACGAGAACACCGCCGAAGGGGTGCGCGATTTCTTCCGCGGGCTGGAGAAAGACGGTGTGCTGGAAGAGGGGTGGGGCGACAAGCTCAACTACCTCATTCACGTGCGTTACGAGCATAACTACACCTTCCTGAAGAACAACGAGCAGTACCGCGAGTGGTTTCCCGAGTCCATGCCGGTGTGGGAGGCGCAGCCCGAACACTTCAAGGAATTCACCGAGAAGGTCGAGAAGGACAAGCGCATCGGTGACGACTGGTTCCGTGACACCACCAAGGACCTGGTGGTGCACAGCAGTCGGTTCGACACGGCCTTCTACGAGGAGCACAAGGACAAGATCGACCTCCTCGTCGACAGCTGGGATGACTGGGCTGACTGGAAGGGCAGCGATGACATCGTCAGCGACAAGGATTTCGAGAAGCTGCTCAGTGGCAAGCTCGAGACCACCGAGGAGCAACGCGAGGCCGTACGTTTTCTGATGGAGAACTCAGAATTCTTCGAGTTTCTCGATACCATCCGCTACCACGCCAACAACACCAAGGACGACGGCAAGATCAGCCGTCGCGATCTGGACAAGTGGCTCGATCAGGTGCGCTGAGCCATTCTGAAGACTCGAACGAGACGCAGCGCCTGTACGGCACAGTGCGCCGCGATGACCACTCGCTCCGCTCGTTCGACCGCTGGCCCCTGCCGAGGAACGCCCCGCAACTGGATGGGGTCATTGCAAAGGATTTCGCCTCGGCATGCCATTCACAGTGAAACCGCGCTCAACCACCCGCCTGCTGCTGCCCTTGCTGTTGCTGCTGCCGGTGTTCGCCTGCGGTTACGTGGCGTTCATCGCCAGCGAGCAGGCCGGCATCGACCGGCTGGCCGAAACCGGTGAGCGACAATTGGAGCTCAATGCCCGGGCGGTGGAGAGCGAAATCAGCAAGTACATCTATCTGCCCAGCCTGCTGGAACTTGACGATGGCATCAGGCGGTTGCTGAACGCCCCCGACGATCTCGAGCAGCAGCGACAGGTCAATCGCTACCTGCAGGGCCTCAACGAGCGTGGTGGAAGCCTGGCGGTCTACGTGCTGGACCGGGCGGGGCAGGTGGTGGCGACCAGCAACTGGTTGGCGCCGGACAGTTACATGGGGGAGGACCTGTCCTTCAGACCCTACTACCAGGAGGCCATTGCCGGCTTGCCGGGGCGCTTCTACGGCATCGGCAGCACCCGCGGCGAGGCCGGCTATTACCTGGCGCACGGCCTGGCCGATGCGCAGGGCCACATCTACGGCGTCGCGGTGGTCAAGGTCCGCCTCGATACCCTCGAGGAGCGCTGGTCACGCGCCCAGGTGAAGGCCTACATCAGCGATGAGAACGGCGTGATCATCCTGTCCAGCGATCCGGCGATGCGGCTCAAGTCCTTGCGCCCGTTGAGCCTGGCGACGCGCGAGCGACTGGCCAACAGTCAGCAATATTCCTGGTGGCGTCTCGATGAGCTACGGCTGCGCGCGCGCGACTCGCTGGGCGACGGGCTCGAGCAGGTTCGCTACGACAGCGGGCTGCCCGACCCTGTCGCCTCGGATGTCGACTACCTCTCGCAGAGCTTGCAGCTGGACGACACGCCCTGGCACCTGACCCTGCTGACTCCGTTGCAGGAGGTCCGGCGCAACGCCCTGAGCAACGCCATGCTGGCCGCGGCTGCCTGCGCGCTGCTGATCGTGCTGCTGATCGTCTGGAACCAGCGGCGCAAGGTCATCACCACCCGCCTGGATGCCCGCGAAGCGCTCGAGCGCGCCAATCGCGAACTGGAGTTGCGGATCGACGTGCGCACGGCCGATCTGTGCGCCACCAATGAGCGCCTCAAGGCCGAGATTCGCGAGCGGCTGCAGGCCGAGCAGACCCTGCGCATGGCCCAGGACGAACTGGTGCGCGCCGGCAAGCTGGCGGTCATCGGCCAGATGTCCACCAACCTCGCGCATGAGATCAACCAGCCGCTCGCCGCCCTGCGTACGCTGTCGGCCAACGCGGTGCGCTTCCTGCAACGCGGGGCGATCGATACGGCCAGCGCCAACCTCGAGTCCATCAGCGAACTGGTCGATCGTGTGGGCAAGATCACCGGCAGCCTGCGGGCCTTCGCCCGCGGCACGGACGACACCGGTCATGCGCAGCTGCACACGGCAATCGAGACATCTTTGCTGATGTTGCATCCGCGCCTCGAGACGGTGCGTCCGCTGATCGAGCGGGATTACGACCAGGTGGAGCTGCCGATCGACCAGACACGTCTCGAGCAGATCCTGGTCAATCTCATCGCCAATGCGCTCGATGCGGTAAGGGAGCAGCAAGCGCCCCGGCTGTGGCTCACCGGGCGGCAGCGCGGCGATGAATACGCCGTCGAGGTGCGTGACAACGGTCCCGGTGTCCCGCCGCAGGCGCGCGATCATCTGTTCGAGCTGTTCTACACCACCAAACCCGGCGATGCCGGCCTGGGCCTCGGGCTGACCCTTTCGGCAAGCCTCGCGGCGGCCGCCAACGGTACCCTGACGGTCACTCATCCGCCGGAGGGAGGCGCCGCGTTCGTCCTCACCCTGCCGCGGTCCACGCAATGTTCGAGCCCGGATAGCCGCGCCTCATGACCGAAACCCTGACCGTTCTGATCGTCGAAGACGACCCCCATGTATTGCTCGGCTGTCGCCAGGCACTCGAGCTCGAGGACATCGCGTGCATCGGCGTAGCCAGCGCGGAGGAGGCGCTCAAGCAGATCGGCCAGGACTTCGCTGGCATCGTCATCAGTGACATCCGGCTGCCGCGCATGGACGGTCTGCAACTGCTGGAGCGGCTGCATCAGGACGATCCGGCGCTGCCGGTGGTGCTGATCACCGGCCACGGCGACATCGGCATGGCGGTCAGCGCGATGCGCAACGGTGCCTATGACTTCATCGAAAAACCCTTCTCGCCCGAGCGTCTCGTCGAGGTGACCCGTCGGGCCCTGGAACAGCGCGCCCTGGCGCGCGAAGTCTCGCAACTGCGGCGTCACCTGGCCGGGCGCCAGGCGCTGGAGCAGCGCATCATCGGTCGCTCGCCAGCGATCGAGCAGCTGCGCGGGCTCATCAGCAACGTCGCCGACACCGATGCCAACGTGTTGATCGTTGGCGAGACCGGCACCGGCAAGGAGCTGATCGCCCGTTGCCTGCACGACAGCAGTGGGCGACGCGGCCGGCCGTACGTGGCGCTGAACTGCGGCGGCCTGCCGGAAAATCTCTTCGAAAGCGAAATCTTCGGCCACGAGGCGCATGCCTTTACCGGCGCGAGCAAGCGGCGCATCGGCAAGATGGAATACGCCAACGGCGGCACCCTGTTTCTCGACGAGATCGAAAGCATGCCGCTCAATCTGCAGATCAAGCTGCTGCGGGTGCTGCAGGAGCATTGCCTGGAGCGGCTCGGTTCCAACGAGTCGATCGCGCTGGACTGCCGCATCATCGCTGCAACCAAGGCGGACCTGGCCGAGATGGGCCGTACCGGCGAATTTCGCAGCGACCTCTACTACCGGCTCGACGTGGTCACTCTGGAACTGCCGCCGCTGCGCGAGCGTCGCGAGGACATTCCGCTGTTGTTCGAGCATTTCCTGCAGCAATCCGCCCTGCGTTTCGACCGGCAGCCGCCGGAACTCGACCGTCCGACCCTGGCGGCGCTGCTGGCGCACGACTGGCCAGGCAACGTGCGCGAGCTGCGCAACGTCGCCGAGCGCTTCGCCCTGGGCCTGCCCATCTTCAAGAAGCCGGGCCAACTTGGCGACGTGCCCGGGCCCGGCTTCGCCGAGGCGGTGGAAGCCTTCGAGCGCAGCCTGCTGGCCGCCGCCCTGGAGCGCCACGGTGGCAACCTCAGCCAGGCCAGCGTGGCCCTGCGCCTGGCCAAGACCACGCTGTTCGACAAGGTCAAGAAGTACGGCCTGCAGTAGTGGTAGGGCCGGTTCGAAGTCTGTCCGATTTTTGACGCTCATTCGTTGGCAACGCTAAGTCACTGCTTTGCAAGGCTTAGCTTCATGAGCTTTCACAACCTTTCACAACAGGCCGTCGGCGCCTGCTCCTAGGATGAAATCACCGCCGCCGATCAGGCCCGCCACAAGCGGGTGTCGATATGCAGCGGTAACGCGATGCACCCGCATCACCTCATCTGAAATGCCTTTCACATTCTCAGGAGACACCGATGAGCACGACTCCCCCAGTGAGCAGCGGCAACACCGACGCAGCCATCGCCAAGATGGAAGCTGTGTTCGACATGGCCATTGAGAAGTCCGCCAAGATCACCGAGATCACCACGGCGAAGAAGGCTGAGCTCGACGCCACCAAGCAGCGTCCTCAGAACTGACCTGGGCGCGTGGGCGGTGCCTGGCATCGCTCACGCGTTTCTCGTCACGGCCTGCGAGACGACGGTTTGGCCGTCCCTCGCAGCGCTTGGTCCCGCCCGCGTTTGGTTTCGATAGGTGATCCAGATGACAGCCATGGCTTCCTTCCCGTCAGGCGCTGAACACCATCACACCTCGATGCTCACCGTGCTCGAAGGGGTTCATCAGGGCGTGTCCCTGCCTCTGGATATGGCGGCCTGCAGCATTGGCGCAGGTCAGCAATCGGATCTGGTACTCGGTGACCCAGGTGTCGCCGAGCTTCACGTGACGCTGCGATTGGCCGCGCGTCACGTTTCGGTGGAGGCGCTGGGTGGCGACGTCAGCGTCATCACAGCGAATGGCCGCAGGGTGTCGGTCGCTCAGGGCAGCGGCTATCGAGCCCGTCTGCCGCTCCAGCTCATGGTTGGCCAGGCCCGACTGGCGCTCGCGGCGCCTGGTCGTGAAGGGGAGGTCGCCGCACCGCCGGTGTGGAACGGCACCCTGCAATGGATGATGGCCATCCTGTTCATGTTCATCTGTGCCGGCGCCCTGGCCGTGCTGCGCGAAGAGGCCGCGCCGGTGCAGGCGGGCCTGGCACGTGAGGCGGATGCGATCCGGCCAGTGGTGGACCGGCCCGCGCCCGACGCGATACGCGCCGAGCTCGAACGCGACGTCCAGGCCGCCGGGTTGGAGGGCGTGAGCATCACTCTCCAGGGCGGCCACCTCGTTGCGCGCGGCAGCGTCGCTCCCGAGCAGCAGGCACAGTGGGCCGAGCTGCAGCGCGCATTCGACGGCCGCCATGGTCGCCATGTGCCGCTGCACAGCGAGGTCAGCCTGCGCGAGCCGTTCAAGCAGCCCCGGGTGCGGCTCCAGGCGGTCTGGTTCGGCGCCAACCCCTATGTGATCGATGCCGCCGGCGAACATCTGTATCCCGGCGCCGCGCTCGAGGACGGCTGGATTCTCCAAGCGATCGAGGCGGATCGGCTCGTGCTGGCGCGTGGCGAAGAGCGCTTCGCGTTCACCCTGGACGGCCCCGGTACGGACGAAGGTTGAGCATGAGGGTCGATCCCGCGGTTCGCCCGTCCTCCGCCCCGGTCCGCCCGGCGGAGGCGCCTGCGCGCACCGAGTCGCCCAATCGCACAGCCGACTTCGAAGCGCTGCTCAAAGGCCGCGGTGCCGGCGAGCGGCGATCGCTGCAGCACGGCCTGCAGCGGCTCGGCGAGGTCGGCAGCGTCGAGCCTTCGCTGTTTTCCAGCTCGCGAGCCCTGGCCCTGCTCGAACATGCCCGCGAGCACATCGTTCCCGCCCTGCAGACCGACCCGCAGACCCGCGCACTGGCCGATGCGGTGCTGGCGCAGGAAATCGAGTGGCGGCAGCTGCTCGATGGCTATCGACACGAGGAGGAGGCCTGATGTCGACACGCGACCGCGAGGCGGCCCAGCTGCTGCAAGGGCTGGGCGAGATCTACCAGCGCTGCGGCCAGGCGCAGAAGGCGCTGGTCATGTTTCTCCTGGCCAGCCAGGTGCTGCCCGGCGACACCACGTTGCTGCGCAACCTGGTCATCGCCTTCACCGCGCAGGGCGATGGCGAACGGGCCTTGCGCGCCCTGGACCAACTGATCGCGCTCGAAGGCGAATCGCCGGCGACCTGGTTGCTGCGCAGCCGCGCCTGCTGGCATGCCGGACGGCCCCAGGACGCCCGCGACAGTTTCGAGCACTACCTGCAGGAGCGCCGGCGCGCATGACCTTGACCTCCCGACTCAACGGCCTGGCACGGCTCGCGTCGCAGCGTACCGACGTGGTCATCGCGGCGTTCATGCTCATGGCCGTGACCATGATGATCATCCCGCTGCCGACCTACCTGGTGGATCTGCTGATCGGGACGAACATCGCACTGAGCATCCTGATCCTCATCGTCGCGTTCTACATCACCCGTGCCGTCGAGCTCTCGGCGTTGCCGCCGTTGATCCTGCTGAGCACGCTGTTCCGGCTGTCTCTGTCGATCACCACCACCCGCCTGATCCTCCTCGATGGCGATGCGGGCAACATCGTCAAGGCGTTCGGAGACTTCGTCATTGCTGGCGAGGTGGTCGTCGGCCTGGTGATCTTCCTGATCATCACCGTGGCGCAGTTCGTGGTGATCACCAAGGGCGCCGAGCGCGTCGCCGAGGTCGCGGCGCGCTTCACTCTCGATGCCATGCCGGGCAAGCAGATGAGCATCGACAACGATCTGCGTAACGGCGACATCGACCAGGCCACGGCCCGCCAGCGGCGTTCGGACCTCGAACGCGAGAGCCAGCTGTTCGGTGCCATGGACGGGGCGATGAAGTTCGTCAAGGGCGACGCCATCGCTGGGTTGGTGATCCTCGCGGTCAACCTGATCGGCGGCCTGCTCATCGGCATGCTCGACCGCGGCATGAGTTTCTCCGACGCGGTGCACACCTATTCGCTGCTCACCGTCGGTGATGGTTTGATTGCACAGATTCCGGCGCTGCTGATCTCCGTGGCGGCCGGGACCGTGGTCACCCGGGTCAAGAACGAGGGCTCCGATCAGGACCTGGGCACCGAGATCTTCCACCAGCTCGGTTCCAGCGCCCGGGCCATGGGGCTGACCGCGGCGATCCTCGCCGGTGTGAGTCTGTTGCCGGGCTTCCCTGCAGTGGTATTCCTCAGCCTGGCGTTGATCCTCGGGGTGGCGGCGTATCGGTTGTCGCGCCGCAGCACAGCGGCTGCCGACGAGGCGCAGCCGGAGCCGGGACCGGCGCCGCAGGCGGATGCCGACGACAGCGAGTCGGCACCCGTGCCGATGCCCGCACCGGACTGCCGGGTGCTGCTCACGCTGGGCACGGGGCTCGCGGCGATGGTGCCGCAACAGCCCATGCAGCAGCGCCTCGAGGCGCTCTGTCATCAGCTGCAGAGCGAGCTCGGGCTCAACTTCCCGGTACCGGGCCTGTATGTCGAGATCGGCAGCGCCGAGGATCGTTTCAGCATCGCCCTCGAAGGCGTGCCGGTCGCCGAGGGTGAGGTGCCGGCCGGCCACCTGCTGTTGCAGGACGACCCGTTGCATCTGGAATTGATGAACGTGCCGAGCCTGGAGGCGACCTCCCCACTGACGCGCCGCGCCGCGCATTGGGTGGCGCGTGAGCACGAGGCGCAGCTGCAGCAGGCGGGCATCGGTTACCTGCGCGTGGATGAACTGCTGCGCGAGGTGCTCGATCGCACGCTGCGCCAGTATGCCGGGGACTTTCTCGGTATCCAGGAAACCCGCCAGCTGCTCGAGCGCATCGAGCCGAGCTACGGTGAGTTGGTCAAGGAAGCGCTGCGCCTGGTCTCCTTGCAGCGCATGGCCGAGGCGCTGCGGCTGCTGGTCGAGGAGGGCGTGTCGATTCGCAACCAGCGTGCGCTGCTCGAGTCGATGGTCGAATGGGGTGGGCGGGATGCCGACGTGGTGCGGCTGGTCGAGCACCTGCGGGCCTCGCTGGCCCGGCAGATAAGCCATCAGCATGCCGACCGCAACCGCGTGATCGCCGCCTGGGTCTTGCAGCCCGAATCCGAGGAACGGTTGCGCGGCGCCATACGGCGGCTCGATTCGTCTCGTGAAATGCTTCCCGAGGAGCTCGTCCGCCCCCTGGCCGCGAGCCTACGGCAGGCCTGCACCGAGCTGCCGGATGGCCAGCGCGGCGTGCTGGTGGTGCGCCCGGAACTGCGACGCTGCATTCGGCGCCTGGCGCTGCGCGAGTCACTCGAACTGAGCGTGCTCTCCTATCGTGAACTGGCGCCCGAATACAGCCTGCACGCGCTGGCCAGCCTGGCGCTGCCCCAGGCCTCCCGGCCGGAGACGGCCTCCCGCAAGACCACCAGCCTGGCGAGTGCGTCATGACGATCTTTGCTCGATGTGTCGCCCTGTGGCTTGCGTTGGTTTTCGCCGCCCCGCTGAGCGCCCAGACGATCGGCCGTGGCAGCACCGCGACGGTCGAGCTGGCGGCGGGCGAGGGGCGCGTGCTGCGCTTCGAGTCGCCGGTGGATTCGGTGCTGGTGGCTGAGCCCGGTATCGCCGATCTGCAGGTCGTGTCCGCCGGGACGATCTACGTGTTTGGCAAGCGGCCCGGGCAGACCAGCCTGATCGCGCTGGACAGCGGCGAACGTGAACTGGCTTCGCTGAAACTGTCGGTCAGCGCCAACGCGCAGCCGGCCGCCGAAGCGATGCGACGGCTCGACCCGAAGACAGGCGTCACCCTGGCCGGCGCCGGCGGCCGTCTGATGGCCGGCGGCGAGGTGGGCAGCGTCGGCGAGGCGCTCAGCCTCAATGCCCTGCTCGATCCGGCGAGCGAAGAGCCGGTCAACGCCGCGACCCTCGACCAGTCGGCGCAGGTCAATATCCGCGTGCGCTTCGCCGAGGTATCGCGCGAGGAGCTGTTGCGCTACGGCGTCAACTGGAGCGCGCTGTTCAACAACGGCACCTTCTCCTTTGGGCTGGTCACCAGCAGCGGCCTGACCGGTGCGGCGAACCTGATCAGCGCCGGCGTCAGCTCGGGCAACGTCAACATCGACGCGATGCTCGAGGCACTGCAGAGCAACGGGGTGCTGGAAATCCTTGCCGAGCCCAACATCACCGCCATGACCGGGGAGACGGCCAGCTTCCTCGCCGGCGGCGAGGTGCCGATTCCGGTGCCGGTCAACAGCGAGATGGTGGGCATCGAATACAAGCCCTACGGCGTTTCGCTGCTGTTCAACCCGACGCTGCTGCCCAGCGGTCGCATTGCGCTGCAGGTGCGCCCCGAGGTGAGCAGCCTAATGGGCACCAGCCCGGTGGACATCTCGGGCTTTCGCGTGCCGGCGTTTCGTGTGCGCCGCGCCGATACCCGTGTCGAGGTCGGCAGCGGGCAAACCTTCGCCATCGCCGGGCTGTTCCAGCGTGACAGCAGCCAGGACATCGAGAAGCTGCCGCTGCTCGGCGACATGCCGGTGCTGGGCAACCTGTTCCGCTCCAAGCGCTTCCAGCGCAACGAGACCGAACTGGTCATCCTGATCACGCCCTACCTGGTCGACCCGGTTCGCCAACCGTCGCTGGCCACGCCGCTGGACGGTGCGCCAGCGACCGCCAGCGGGGTGACGCACCTGTCCAGCGGCCCGTTCGGGTTCTACATCCAATGAGGCGCTTATC
Organism: Stutzerimonas marianensis; assembly: GCF_022810315.1. Taxonomy (NCBI): domain Bacteria; kingdom Pseudomonadati; phylum Pseudomonadota; class Gammaproteobacteria; order Pseudomonadales; family Pseudomonadaceae; genus Stutzerimonas; species Stutzerimonas marianensis. The sequence continues at coordinate 218,031 of NZ_JALGRD010000009.1, forward strand.
GATGAATGTGGCCAGCGTGGTGCTGTTCGGTGCGCTTCTAGCCGGCTGCCAGACGCATCTCGAGCCGCGTGAATATCCCAAGGGCTATGGCACCTTGACCGGCACCGATGGCCGGACCCTGTTGGTGCCACAGGCGTGTCTGGAGCCTGTCGTGGTCGATCAGCCAGGTGACGGTTCGGCGCCGATGCTTCCGCCCGGCTGCGCCAACAGCCTCAACCTGCTGCAGATGGTCGAGCGCCGCGAAGACCTGCTCGAAGGCCGGCAAACCGGGCCGGCCATGGCCGCGCCGGTCGGCCGCGCGGCGCAGCTGTATCTCAATGGTGTGCAGACCGAGGAACAGCGGCGTCGCCAGCAGGAACAGCAAAGCCAGACCGACACCCGCCGGGGGGCACAATGAGGCGGGTGACGTTATTCCGTTTTGATCAGGCCCAGGGCGCGTGCCCGGGCCGCGGGGTCTGTGATCGCGGCGATGCGTTGCGCCTGGGCGATCAGGGCGTCGCGTTCCGCGGCTGTGGCGTTATCCAGACGCAGACTGGCGGCCCGTTCCGGCTGCCCGCTGAGCACGAGGATCAGCAGGGTATTGCGTTGATGGCGCGGCAGGATGCGCGGCGACTGGTCGAGGTCGGCGATTTCCCTCAGGGCCTTGTCCGGCTGCCCATTCAACGCATAGGCCAGCGCCAGGTTGTAACGCGCGTCCAGGTCGTCAGGATCGAGCGCGACCGCCCGTGCGAAGGCAGCTTGGGCGGCAGCCGGTTGCCCACGCAACGCCTCGACGACGCCCAGGCGGCTATGGGCGACAGGCACGTCCAGACGGGACGCCGCGCTGGCGAGCGTCGTGGCGGCGCGCGCGAGTTCGCCCAGGTGCAGTTGTGCGGTGCCCAGACCCAGCAACAGCTCGGCATCGTCCGGGGCCAGCTCCAGCGCCTGCCGGTAAGCCAGCTCGGCACCGCGCGCGTCACCACTGTCGAGGCGGGCTCTAGCCAGGCGCTGCCAGCTTTCGGCGTTCGCACCGGGCTGCTGGGTCGCCTGCTGGTACAACGAGGCGGCGCTGGCCGAATCGCCGCGGCGCTCGACGTCCTGTGCAAGGGTCATCAGGCGCGCGTGGCTGTCGTCGGTCGGGCCGGACGCGCAAGCGCCGAGCAACAGGCAGAGCAGCAATGGCCGAACAGGTTTGAGAGTGGGCAAACGCATGGCTCCTTGGCGGCGGGGGCGGCAGGCGCGGTCGCGGTGGCGACCGGGCGGCCATTGTACAAGCCGCGCGGCGCCAGGCCAGTGCCGTCGCGCCCAATATCGAGCCCTTGTCGCGGCATCGGCGCTGCGCTGTTGCTGATCGTGCTGCTCGGCGGCCTGGCCGGGCGTGCCGTCGGGGCGGTGGAGCCTTACTGGTACGACCAGCCCTACGGGTACGTGGTGATCGACCAGAGCCTGCGTGACGCGCTGGAAGCCTTCGGCCGCAACCTCGGCGTTCCGGTGGTGATCGCCAAGCAGGTCGGCGGCAAGGCGCCGAGCAACCTGCGTGCCGACAGCGCTGGCGACTTCCTCGACACCCTGTGTGCCCACAACGGCCTGACCTGGTTCTACGACGGCGGCGTGCTGCATGTCACGCGTGACGAAGAGGTCGAGATCCGCCAGTTCATGGCGGATGGCTTCGAGGCGATCGAGCTCGAGCAGGCGCTCGACGCACTCGGCGTCGCCGGCAATCACCTGGCCATTCGCGGCGGCGCCGACGGCGAGCCGGTGATGGTTTCCGGCCCACCGCCCTATATGGCGCTGGTCGAGCAATGGATCGAACGGCGCCGCCCGGCCCCTGACGTCGTCGCCCGCGGACAGACCCGTGAGCGCGGCGTGCGCGTGTTTCGTGGCAGCGTCAGCGAAGTGAGCAACCCAACGGGCACAGCCCAGACACCCTGAAAGCGGAGGAAAAGCCCATGGCCGTCAATCCTGTCGACAACAGCGTTATCACCCCTACCAGTCCCGAAGCGGAGTTCAACGCGGCGGTGGACAACGCCGAAACCGAGCTGACCGATGCCGAGTTCGAAGAACAGATGATCACCGGCGCGATCACCATCGGCGGGCAGTTCATCCTCATGCCGATGGCACAGAACATCCTCAACGAAGCCATGTCCGGCGAGGACGATGAATAACGGAGGCCCACGATGACAGCCAGCGCAGCGAGTGCGGCAATCACCACGGCGGTGCCGGCCGGGAGCGGGCAGGAGGTGCTGCAGGCCTCGCAGAACCTCTTCGAGCACATGGCCGGCCGGGCCCAGGGCATGCCTCAGGGCGCCAGCCCGAACCAGATCGGCGATAACCTGATGTCGCGGCTCGATGGGTTCATCGACCGTTCCCGCCGCTTCAGTGAGCGGGTCGACGGCGGTCTGGTCGACCAACCACCCGTGGCGCAGGCCGCTGCGGGCGACGGGCTGACCCGTCCGGCGCCGGCCACGGTGGCAGAGCCCCAGGTCAACCAACTGATGCACTCGCTGAGCCTGATGTTCGACTACTCCATCGAGACGCAGATGGTGGTGCGCGGCGCCACACAGGTGTCCGGTTCGGCCAATACCCTGTTGCGGGGGCAATGAGATGAGCGGATCGCCCTGGCGTCATGTGCTGGTCGTCGTCTTCGCGCTGCTGCTGCAGGCGTGCGACACCGACCTGTACACCAACCTCAGCGAGCGCGAGGCCAACAGCATGCTGGCGACCTTGCTGCGCGAAGGCATACCGGCCGAGCGCAAGGTGAGCGACGGGCAGATCACGCTCAGCGTGCCGAAGGACCGTTTCGCCGAAGCCATGGAAGTGCTCGATCAGGCTGGCCTGCCACGGCAGCGTTTTTCCAACATGGGCGAGGTGTTCAAGAACAACGGCCTGGTCTCCTCGCCGGTGCAGGAGCGGGCGCAGATGGTCTATGCGCTGAGCGAGGAGCTGTCGCACACCGTGTCGCAGATCGACGGCGTGGTCTCGGCGCGGGTACACGTGGTGCTGCCGGACAACGACCTGCTCAAGCGGGTGATCGCACCCTCGTCAGCCTCGGTCCTGGTCCGCTACGAGGCCAGCACGGCGGTCGACCAGCTGATACCACAGATCAAGACCCTGGTCGCCAACGGCATTTCCGGCCTCAGCTACGAAGGCGTGTCGGTGACAGCGGTCGAGGCGGCCAGCCGCTCGGCCGGCGACAGTCGCCCGCCGATGGTCTCCTTTCTCGGCATCTGGGTGCTGGAGGCCAACCTGTCACGGGCACGACTGCTGTTCGGCGTGCTGGCCGGCCTGGTCGTCGCGCTCGGCGGCGCGCTGGGCTGGCAATTCTGGCGCGAGCGCCAGGGCGGCGCGCTGTACCGCCTGAAGGTGAGCGAATGAGCACGGCAACGCTGCCGCTGCGCGAGCAGATGGCCGACCTATCCGCCTGGCTGCCGGCCGAACGTCTGGCCGAGTGCTTTGGCGGTGCGCTGTCGCCGGAGCAGGCCCAGGCGCTCGCCGCGCCGTCACGCTTTCGCGGACGCATCGCCCAGCTGGTCGCGCAACGTTTCGAGTTGGCGAACCTGGAGCAGGCAATCGAGGGGCTGTCGGAGGCGGACCTGCAGGTGTTGCAGCTGCCGGCGCCGGCGCTGGCCCGGCTGCCGCGTTGGTGTGGCGCGGTATTGCACGGCGCCACGCTGGCCCGGGAGATTCGTCGCGAGCAGGTCGCCCTGCTGCAACAGCAACTGGGCCGGGAACTGTTCGCCTTTGCCGTGGCGCAACGAACGCTGGGCCGTAGCGCCAACCTGCTGCTCGAAGCCGAGGCGCTGGTTGCCGCCATCGATCGCGACGGGCAGGCCTGCCTGGGGGCCTGGGTCGAGACCTTGGCCCCGGCCGCGCAGGGCTGGGCCCGCTTGATCCTCCCGGGGTTGCCCGCCTCGACGGACGCCCGGGCCGGCGAGATCGTGCGCCTGGTCGCGCGGGTGCTGGCCGCCGAAAGCAAGGAGGAGCAGCCATGAGCGGATTGCCCACCCGGCCGCCCCAGCGCATCCTGCGGGCGGCCGAAGCGGATGCCTGGACAGACGGCTTCGCCTTTCTCGACGCTGCCCAGGCCCAGGCGGATCGAGTGGAGACCGAACGCCGCGAAGCCCTCGAGGCCGCTCGACGCGAAGGCTACGACGCTGGCCGCGCGGAGGGCTTGCAGGCCGCCGCCGGTTTGCTCGCGCGGACCCAGGCGCAGGTCGACCGCTACCTGGCCGAGCTGGAGCCGGCGCTGGCCGACCTCGCCCTGGATATCACCCGCCGTTTGCTCGGCGAATACGCCCCTGACGAGCGCCTGGCGCGACTGACGCGCGCGGCGTTGTCCGATTTCCGAGAAGGGCAGGCGCTCGACCTGCATGTGCCGCCAGCGTTGCTCGACGGCGTTCGTCAGCGCTTGCAGGACGCCGGGCTCGCCTCGCTGACCCTGATCGCCGACCGCACGCTGGCCGACGGGCAGGCGCGCCTGTCCAGTCCGGCGGCCGCGGTCGAACTGGACGTCGATGCCCAACTGCAGGCGGTGCGCGAAGCGCTGCTGCCGCATGCGTTGCCGGAGCGCCAGCCATGAACGCGGCATTGCAGGACCTGCTGCCGCGTCTGACCCGGCGCCTGCAAGATGCCCAACCGCGCCCGCCACGTGGACGCATCATCAGCATCCGCGGCACGCTGGTACACGCCAGCGTGGCGTGCGTCAGCATCGGGGAGCTCTGCCACCTGCACGATCCGCTGAGTGGGCAGGCGCTGCAGGCCGAAGTCGTCGGCTTCGACGGCGAGCACGCGATCCTCGCGCCGATCGGCTCGCTGGATGGGCTGTCGAGCCGCACCGAGGTCATCCCCAGTGGCGCCAGCCTGAGCGTGCGGGTCGGCGATGCGCTGCTCGGCAGGGTGGTCAGCCCGTTGGGTGAATGCCTGGATGGCCGGCCGCCCTCGAGCTCGGCAGGGTTTGCTCGTTATCCACTGCATGCCGAGCCGCCGGCGCCCTTCGCGCGCCAACCCATCGACCAGGCCATGCCGCTGGGCATCCGAGCCATCGACGGCCTGATGACCGTCGCCCGTGGCCAGCGCGTCGGCCTGTTCGGCGAGCCGGGCGTGGGCAAGTCCTCGCTGCTGGCGAACATCGTGCGTGGCTGCGAGGCCGAGGTGATCGTCATCGGGCTGATCGGCGAGCGTGGCCGCGAGGTGCGCGAGCTGCTCGAGCAGGGGCTCGATGCCAAGGCGCGGGCGCGCAGCGTGGCGGTGGTCGCCACCTCGGACCGGCCGGCGACCGAGCGGGTCAAGGCGGCCTATGTCGCCACCGCGATGGCCGAGTACCACCGCGACCAGGGCCGGCACGTGCTGCTGCTGATGGACAGCCTGACGCGCTTCGCCCGGGCGCAGCGCGAGATTGGCCTGGCCGTGGGCGAGCCGCCGACCCGCCGCGGCTATCCACCTTCCTTCTTTTCGGCCCTACCACGCCTGCTGGAACGCGCCGGGCCGGCCGCGCGAGGCAGCATCACCGCGATCTACACGGTGCTCACCGAAGGCGAGGCGAGCCTGGACCCGGTGGCCGAGGAAGCCCGTTCGATTCTCGACGGCCACATCGTGCTCAGTGCTGCCCTGGCGCAGCGCGAGCATTTTCCCGCCATCGACGTGCTGCACAGCCGCAGCCGCCTCATGGAGCGGGTCGCCGACCCCGATCACCGGCGCATGGCCGGTCGCATTCGTGAGCTGATGGCGCGCTACGACGAGGTCGAATTGCTGATGCGTATCGGCGAGTACAGCACCGGCAGCGACGCCCTGGCGGACGAGGCGATTGCCCGACGCGAGGCGATCGACGCTTTTCTTCGCCAACCCGATGGGGCCTGCAGCCGGCACGACATGCTGCGCCAGATGCGCAAGGTGTTGGCATGACACCGCGCGACCTGCAGCAGCTGCACGCTGTGCGTCAGCGCCGTGAACAGCAGGCGGCCAGCGCCAGCGCGTTGCAGCGCCAGGCCTGTGCGGCGGCGCAGGCGGCACTGGCCGATGCGCGTGACGAGGCCGAGGCGCTGCGCCAAGCACTGCAGCAGCGCGCCGACAGGCTGAACGCCAGCGCTGTCGCCGCTGCGTTGCCGGTGCCCCAGTGGCTGGCGGCGCAGGCCGAGGTCGAGGCGCAGCGCGAGTGTTACCTGGCCTCGCTGGAGGCGGTCGAGGCCGCGCGCCAGGCACGTTCGCAGCAACGTGAATATCAGCTCGAGCGAGATCGTGAATTGCGCCGCTGCCAGCGTCGCCTTCAGGCGTGGGACAGCCTGCTGGGGCGTGCCCGCCAGGCGGCCTGGCGCGCCGAGGAATGCCACGACGAGCAGGAGCAGGGCGAGCGGCCCTGGTCGTTCCAGGAGGTGACCCGATGATGCTGGCCGAACCCATCCCCGGACTGGCGCTGTTGCCGTACCGGCCTCGCGAAATCTTCGACCCGCGCTGGCTGGCGCTGCACAACCGTCTGCATCGCTGTCGCCATCTGCCGGACCTGCGCTATCGCGATCAGCCGCTACGGCTGCACTGGCCATGCGTGGCGGCGCCGATCGAGCGGCCGGTTGCGCTCTCGCTGACGCTCGACGATCAACCGCTGCGCCTGTGCATTCCGGGAGCGCTGGTAGAACTGCCGTCGTCCGTTCCCCCGGGGCTGGCGCGGGCGCTGCTGGCCGAGCAGGCCCTGCTGGACCTGATCCAGCCGCTCGAGCAGGCGCTTGGCGGTGCCATCCGCGTGGTCGATGTCGGCGAGCCCGAGGGCTCGCCCTTGCCGTTGCGCCTGAAGGTCGGCCTGACCCTGGGCGATGCGCCGACCCTAGGGATGGAGCTGCACCTGAGCGCGGCGGTCGCCGAGCGCGTGCTCGGGCTGCTCGAGAGCTGCCCGATGCAGCGTCACGCCTTCGATGAATGGCCGCTGCAGCGGCGCGTCGAGGCCGGTTGGCAATGGTTGACGCTGGGCGAACTGCACAGCCTCGAACCGGGCGACGTGGTCATGCTCGATCACCCCGGAAACGGCGCGCTGCGCCTGTCGATTCAGGACCAGCTGCAGGCGCTCTGCGTGCCCAGGGCCGACGGCCTGCACCTCCAGCAATTTCTACAATCATCTTTGGAGACTCCCATGAACAATGAAGCCGCCATCGCCCCGGGAGCGGACACCGCGCTGGACGACCTGCAATTGCAGCTGGTCTGTCAGCTGGGCAGCAGCCAGTTGTCGCTCGCCGAGCTTCGCGAGCTGGGCGAGGGCAGCGTGTTGCCCCTGGCGGCACGGGAGCCGGATGCGGTCGATCTCACGGTGAACGGTTGTCGGGTCGGGCGTGGCCAACTGGTGCGCATCGGCGAAGGCCTCGGCGTTCGAATCATCAGTCTTGCGCGCCCATGACCGACTACCAGCCCAATCTCATCGAGATCATCCTGGTCGTCGCGACGATCGGGTTGATCCCGCTGGCGGTGGTCACGCTCACCGGCTTTCTGAAGATATCGGTGGTGCTCTTCCTCATCCGCAACGCCCTAGGCGTGCAGCAGACGCCACCGAATCTGGTGCTCTACGGCATCGCGCTGATCCTTTCGGTGTACGTCACCACGCCGCTGATCGGCGACATGTACCGCGCGGTGGAGGGGCGCTCGTTGAGCGTCGAGCGAGTCGATGACCTCAAGGCGCTCGGCGGGGCGCTGCGCGAACCCTTGCAGGCGCACCTGTCGCGCTATGCCAACGAGTCCGAGCGCCAGTTCTTCATGCAGGCCACCGAAACCATCTGGTCCGAAGAGGCGCGTGCGGAACTTCAGGAAGACGACCTGCTGGTGCTGATCCCGGCCTTCGTCAGCTCGGAGCTGACGCGCGCCTTCGAGATCGGCTTCCTGCTCTACATTCCGTTTCTGGTGATCGACCTGCTGGTCTCCAACGTGCTGATGGCGATGGGCATGATGATGGTCTCGCCCACGCTGATCTCCATTCCCCTAAAAATCTTTCTGTTCGTGGCGTTGAGCGGCTGGTCGCGCCTGATGCACGGGCTGATCCTCAGCTACGGGTGATCCATGGGGCAGGACGTCTTTCTCACCGTGATGAACCAGGCGCTGATGACGGTATTGCTGCTGTCGGCGCCAGCGCTGGGCCTGGCCATCCTCATCGGTCTGAGTGTCGGGTTGATCCAGGCGCTGACCCAGGTGCAGGACCAGACGCTGCCGCAGGCCGTGAAGCTGGTCGGGGTACTGCTCCTGCTGATCTTTACCGGCCCGTTGCTGGCCGGGCAGGTGGTCGCGCTCGGCGATCTGGTGCTGAACAACTTCGCGGCCTGGACTCGCTGACGCATGGACGCCGGCCTCGGGCTCAGCATCGTCGAAGTCGCCTATCCGGTGATCGCCGCGGCGGCCCTGGCGGCCGCCCGTGCGCTGGGCGTGGTGATGATCACGCCGGCGTTCAACCGCCTCGGGTTGACGGGCATGCTGCGCTCCTGCGTGGCGGTGGCGATCTCGGTGCCGATGTTCCTGCCCGTGTTCGCCTCGCTCAGCAGCGGGCCGGAGCAGGGTGGGCTGCTGCTCGTCGGGCTCCTGCTCAAGGAACTGCTGATCGGCCTGACGGTGGGATTGCTGTTCGGCATCCCGTTCTGGGCTGCTGAGGTGGCCGGCGAGCTGATCGACCTGCAGCGCGGCTCGACCATGGCGCAGCTGCTCGATCCACTGGCGAGCGGCGAATCCGGTGTGTCGTCCACGCTGCTCACCGTCACGCTGATCACGCTGTTCTTCATGTCCGGCGGCTTCATCCTGATGGTCGACGGCTACTACCACAGCTACCGGTTCTGGCCGGTCACCTCCTTCACGCCGGTGATCGCGGCGCCCGCACTGGAGGCGGTGCTGGCGATCCTCGATCAGGTGATGCGCATCGGGGTGCTGCTGGTCGCTCCATTGGTCATCGCCTTGCTGGTGGTGGACATGATGCTCGCCTACCTGGCCCGCATGGCGCCGCAGCTGAACATCTTCGACCTGTCGCTGGCGGTGAAGAACCTCATCTTCGCCGTGCTGATGGTGCTCTACGTCGGCTTCCTGATCCCGCTGATGCTCGACCAGCTCAGCGAATTCCGCGGCACCATCGAGCTGCTCAAGACCCTGGCAGGCGCGGATGGCTGAGCCCAGCGAGGAGAAATCCCAGCCGGCCTCGCCGAAAAAGCTGCGCGATGCACGGGACAAGGGGCAGGTCGCCAAGAGCCAGGACATGGTGTCGGCCATGTCCCTGCTCGGTTGCACCCTCTGCCTGATCGTATTGGTGCCGCGTGCCGAGGCGCAGCTGCGCGAACTGATCGACCTGACCACGCAGATCTACCTCGAGCCTTTCGCCAGCGTCTGGCCGCGGCTGCTGGATGCCGCCGAGCAACTGGTGCTGACCCTGACGCTGCCGCTGCTGGCGGTGACGCTCGGTACCAGCGTGCTCACCAACGTCATCAGCATGGGCGGCGCGCTGTTCTCCGCCGAGCCGGTCAAGCCGGACTTCAAGCGCATCAATCCGGTCGAAGGCCTCAAGCGCATCTTCGCCATGCGCAACCTGGTGGAGTTTCTCAAGGGGCTGTTCAAGGTCGTGGCGCTGGCGACCGCCTTCTACGTGATCGGCCGGCTGGCCCTGCAGGCGCTGCTGACTTCCTCGCTGTGCGGTGCGGGATGTGTCGAGGCGACCTTCTACGCGTTTCTCACCCCGCTGGTGGTGACGGTGATCCTCGCGTTCCTGCTGGTCGGCGGATTCGACGTGCTCATGCAGCGTTGGCTGTTCGGCCGCGACATGCGCATGACGCGCTCCGAGCACAAGCGCGAACGCAAGGACCTGGACGGCGACCCGCTGATCAAGCGCGAGCGTCAGCGCCTGCGCCAACAGATGCAGGCACTGGGCACGCGCAAGATCGGTGTGGCGCGTGCGACGCTGATGATCGGCAGTGCCGATGGCTGGCTGGTGGGGGTGCGCTACGTGCGGGGCGAGACGCCGGTGCCGGTGGTGGTGTGTCGGGTGCAGGGCGCGCAGGCCGGGGCATTGCTGGGTGAGGCGACGGCGCTGGGCATCGCCCAGGCCTTCAACCCGGAACTGGGGGCAAGGATTGCCAAGCGGGCCATGTTGGGTGATCCGGTGCCGGATACGACGTTTCAGGAGGTCGCGGACCTTCTGGTTGCCGCGAGACTGATCTAAGCGGACATCAGTCCATGCGCTGAACCGTCGTGCTCGGCGCTGCCATCAGAGCGTCCGGCAGCCCCTCATCCCGGCCCTCTCCCCACCCGGGAGAGGGCGCTCGCCAAGGGCCTAACTCACCGACAGACGCAACACGTCCAGATGCGGTTGCGCACGCGAGCGCTCACCCGCCTGGCGCGTAACCGCCGCGGGGCGGGTCAGTTCGGTTTCCATGACCAGCCGCGCTTCACCCCCCAGCTGGCTGCCCGCGTCTTTCAGCAGGCGCATGTAATGGTTGGCATAGCGGGCACTGGCGGCCTTGGCTTCGCCGGCCGCTTCGAGCTTCTGCTGAGCGTAGGCGCGCGTGATTTCGCTCATGCAGTAGCGCCGGGCGCTGGCCTGCTTGCGGATTTGCAGCAGGGACTTGTCCACCAGTTGCTCGATCAGCGAGAGCAGGTCGTCCTGTTCGTTGGCGCCCGCCACCACCGCCCGGACTTCGCCCAGGGTGAAGGAGGCGCGAAACACCGATAACTGGCGCAGCAAGGCCTGTTCGGTCGCAGACAGCGCCGCATAGGACCAGTCGAGCAATGCCGCCAGGCTGCCGTGGCGAGGGTCGGCGGTGCGGCGCCCCTTCATCTGCAGATAGCCGGAGCGGTCGAGCAGTTGCGGCAGGTCGCGAAGGCCGCAGGCGCGTACCCGGGCGGCGACGATGTCCAGGGCCAGCGGGTTGCCTTCGAGCGTGCGGCAGATGCGCACCATGGGTTCGAGGTCGGTTTCCTGCAGGACGAAGCCGGTGTCATGGGCCGTCATCCGCTCCACCAAGAGGCGCACCGCGGTGTAGTCCAGTGCCTGCTCGAGCGTGAGGGGTTGGCCCGGTTCGGGATAATCGAGTGGTTCGACACGGCGCACCACCTCGCCCTCGACGTTGAGCGGCTCGCGGCTGGTGACCAGCACGTGGCAGCCGGGTACCCAGCGCAACAGCCACTGGACGGCGCTCGCCACGGCGTCGAGGTGATGGTCGCAGTTGTCCAGCAGCAGGAGGCTGCGCTGGCTTGCCGGGCGGGCGGCGGAGGCTGTCTGGGTGAGGGACTGCTCCAGGTTCAACAGCGCGGCGATGCGTTCGGCCAGCTTCTCCTGCTCGCCCAGCCGCGACGCGTCCAGGTAATGCAGGTGCTCGAAGCGAGCCGCCATCTCACCATTGAGCAAGGCCAGCGCGACGCTGCTCTTGCCGATACCGCCAGGACCGGCGAGGGTCACCAGGCGGCGCTGGCGCAAGTCGCTGGCCAGGGTGTCGAGCAGCGCTTGGCGGCCGACCAGCTCGCTGACCAGCGCGGGGACGCCGGTGCGCTCGGTCGCCGGGACCGGCTCGCTGGTGGCGGCGTCCTCCGGCATCACGAAGCGATAGCCGCGGCCTGGGACAGTGACGATGTAGTTGAAGCCGGTGTCGTCAACCAGGACGCGTCGCAACGCCACGATCTGCGCGCGCAGGTTGCATTCCTCGACGATCACGCGTGGCCAGGCCCGCGCCATCAGTTCGGTCTTTTCCACCAGTTCGCCGGCCCGCTCGGTCAGCGCGACGAGCAGGTCCAGGGCGCGGCCGCCGAGGACGATACGGCTGCCGTTCTTGAGTAGCAGGTGCTGGTTGGGCAGCAGTGTGAAGGGGCCGAAGCGATAGAAGGTTTCCTGTCCGCACAGCGGGGGGAGGTCAAAGGTCTTGCTCGGGGTCATGCGTACACCGTTTCAGGTAGGAACTCAGATCGGGCTCGAGCGCCACGTACTGCGGACCGTATCGGTCAACGTTAGCCCGGGATGGAGCGCGGCCATGCCGAATGATTACGACGACCTGCGAAGGGCAGTACAGCAATGCATGGTGAGTCCTCTTGTTGGTTTTGTTCATGGATCAAAGCAGAACGCGTGCCAGGCTGCCTCTCTGAAAGCCCTTATGTAATGTGCTGAATTTCAAGGTATTTATTCTCACGACCGCTTCGCTGACGCTGCTGGATTCGCCTGGCCGAACGCCGGCTCCGGATACGTTCGGAAATCCGAACCCGAGCATGCCGCCACGGGGTGCACGGGGCGTGCGCAGCGCCCCGTGTCCGTGCAGGCGTCAGGAGCCGACGGTCGAGCCCCTGTCCATCTGCGTGTCAAGGTTGTCACCGTCGCCCTTGTAGTCCTCGTGCTGGCCGTCCCAATAGGTGTGGCCCTTTTCCTTGAAATACTCGTACTCGTCGCTTCGGTAATCGAAGATCGACTGATCGTCCGGTGCATCGCGCTGGCCGTATTGCTCGATGTATTCGTCGAGAAATTCGTAGCGCTTGCCACCGTCTTCGACGAGCAGGCCATCGGCCTCGAAGTCCTTGAACAGGTCCGCCAGCGCCTTCTGGTTGTCCTTCAGGGCATTGTTGAGCTTGATGTCGTGGTAGATCGAGAAGCCCAGGGTGATGAACGAGACGATTGCCCCGGCCCAGAAGAACGGGGCGGTCAGCGCACGCGCCAGGGTCAGGCCCAGGGCGTTGCCCAGGCTCGCACCCGCGCCGATTGTGGTCAGCCCGCCGGCAGCGATGGTCATGGATGCTTCGGCGATCAGTGCCTTGTCGCCTTTGGCCTTGTCCAGTTTCAGCGCACCGATCACCAGGTCCGCCACGCCGGAGAAGCCGTCACCGACCAGGTTCAACACCTTCAGCGCGGAGGTGAAGATGCGTGAATTGCGGGTTGCCTCGGGCAGACCGGAAATGTAGCCGCCGGCGCCGCCCTTGTATCCCTTGAGCACTTCCTTCAGCTGGTCTTCGGTGAGGTTGGCACGGGTGCGCAGGTCCTCGGCGTCCGCGGGATTGGCGTCAATGATGGCGCGCAGTTGCTCTTGGACCTTGGTCCGTGGCGTATCGGCATTTTCGCCCTCGGCGGGGACCCATTCCGGCGCCGGCTTGCTGCTGCCGGTCCAGATTTCCTGGAAGCTGCGATCGAGGCCGAGGGTATCCAGCGCGCTCTTGACCGCGGCCGAATCGCGACCGCTGACGTTGTGAAACAGTGTGGTGAAGTGCTGGCCCGCGCCGACGAAGGAGATGAAGTCCCGCGCGATGGACACGCGCTCCTCCGGTGTGTCGGCCAGGGTGCCGCCCTTGCCGGCCAGCTGGTAGATACCGGAGAAGAGCGAGATCATCCCGCCGGCCGAACCCAGCATGCCGACCTTGTTCAGTTGCGCCAGGGTGTTCAACAGGCCGCCGTCGGTGGCCTTGTCCAGGGCGGTGTAGGTGGGGTTCGTCTTCACCAGCTCGCGCAGGTCGTTCTCGGTGAGGGTGCCATGCCGCGCCCGGTCGCCGAGTTCGACCAGCAGCTTGTTCAGCGCGTCGGCGGTCTTCGAATCCTTGAGCAGCTCGTTGATGAACTTGTCGATGCTCTCGACGGTACGCCGCGGAATGTCCACGCCGGCTTTCTTCAACGCCGCGAACAGCGTTTTGAGGGTGTCGGCGGCGGCGACCGAGAGGTTTTCCTGCGAGATGGAGCCGGGGTCGCTGAGGATGTTCGCCAGATCGAGCGTGACGGTATCGAGCTGCAATTGCTGCAGGAAGGCATCGGCCTTTTCCGGGTCGATGGCGTGCAGTGAGGCGTAGGTCTTGGCGATGTTGGCCTGGGCGACGTCGTCCTTGTTGTCGGCCTTGAGCAAGGCCAGGTGGCGCGCGTAATCGGCGCTCATCGCGTCGCGCTCGATGCGCTCGAAGATTTCGTCCTTGTTTGGCAGCTCATCCAGCGCCGCCTTGCGCGCCTTGCCGTAGTCCTCGCTGACCGCGTCGGTCTGCAGCAGCGCTTCGATCGTTGCGTCGAGTTTGTCGCGATCGATGATGTCTTCCAGGTCCGTCTCGCCGACATGGGTCAGCGAGCGCCCGGAGCTGATGTCCAGCGAGGTCATGTCGATGCCGCCTTCCAGCGCACCTTTGGCCTGCAGCGCACGGACCAGTTTGGCGCGGTCATCGTCGTGCTTGATCTTGCCGGCGTCGATATCGGCCTTCCAGCTGTCGAGCAGGTTCTGCCAGGTGAGCTCGTCGACGGTCAGGGTCTTGCCGTCCTTGTCCTTCGCGCTGGTTTCCAGCGTGCCGATATCAATCCCGGTGAAGGTCTCGCTGGTGGCCTTCTTGGCGTCCATGACCTTGTCATAGAGCGCCTTGTTGCTCAGCTCGGAGACCGCGAACTTGCCTTGGCCCTCGACTTCGAAGGTCACCACGCCGTTGTCGGGGAAGCCGACGTTGTGGATCTGGTCGGCGTCGAAGTCCGCCGTGGCGCCGGCCGAGCCCCAGCCGTCGGCGTTGAGGTCGTTGAGCTTGAAGTGAGCCTCGGCGATCTCTTCGACCTGTGCGTAGAGTTCGGGCGTCATGAACCTGGACACCACGACCCGATCGCCGTCGTGGGTGGTGTAGGCGATGGCGCCGGTGCTGCCGAACTCGTTCGTGTAGGCGAAGGTGGCGAAATCGAAGAAGGCGGGCGGTTCGCCCTCGCGTCTGGCCAGGGCATAGCCTTCGCCGAGGTAACCCTCCACGGCGTTTCGTGCCTGCGGGTCTTCCATCAACGCCCGAAGACGCGACAGATAGTCGAACAGCTTCGGGTTGTCATGCTTGTAGACGACGACCTTGTCGCCGTCATGCTCGAAGCGGATCAGGTCCTGTCCGACTTCGTCCAGCGGGCCGATGGTGGTTCCGCCCGCGGGCGGCCACACCTCGTTGTCAGTGGCGCGCCGATAACCGTCCCGCTCGCTCTCCCGGATGCCGTCGAGGATGCCCTTGTGGGCAAGGACGTCGTCGAACATTTCCGGATTGTCGCCCTTGGCCACGACGATCCAGTCGCCACCTTGCGTCATGCGAAAGCGCAGCACTTCGGGCGCCGGCTGTTCGATGGCCAGGTAGTCGTCGATGCTGGCCGGTGCCTGGTCGTCGGCGCCGGCGCGGCGATAGTCGTCGGCTACCGCGTCCTTGACTGCCTTCAGGTTCTCGTAGTCACGACAGAGCTGCTCGTACAGGGCGGGGCTGATCGCCTGCGAGACCGTCACCTTTTCGCCGTCACGGGTTTCGTAGCGGATGATGCCGGCGCCCGTTGCGTCGGGCGCTTCGATGTCCTGGTAGTCCTTGAAGGCCGGGGGCTCGTCGCCAGCCTTGGCTAGGCGATGCGGGTCGTCGCCGGAGGGCTGCTGCCGCTGCAATGCGGCCTTGATCGCGAGGCTGAAGGTAGTTACCGAACCGGAGGGCAGTTCGTCCGCGAGGGGCTGGGTGCGCTGTACGCCTTGGGTTTTCATGGCCTTGTGTCCAGTTCCAGAGAAGTGGATTCAAGCTAGACCGCTGCCGCTCTGTGAGTCCGACACTAGCTCAGGAGCACCTTTGCAGGTCCGGGTATTGTGCGAGGAGCGCGTGACATGCGTATTGCAACGGCAGCTCTAGACCGGCACTTGGCTGCGGTTGGCAAGGCCGCTGTGCGGGGTCGGTGCGGGCTCGAGCCATGGAAAACGGCGTGCGGGCGGAACGCGTGCGCCGCGATCGCCCCTAAGAAGAGAAGGGCGCGTGCCGACGAGCTGCCGCGGCAAAGCCAGAGGAGAAGCCATGTCCCTGTACAGCAAGAACACAACCTGCAACCTCATCCCGTGCCTGCGCTACCGCGACGTTCCAGCGGCGCTCGAATGGCTGTGTCGGGTGTTCGACTTCGAGCGCCAGCAGGTGGTCGAAGATGCCGAGGTGGGCGTGATCCATGCGCAGCTCTGCTTTGGCAGCGGTATGCTCATGCTCGGTCCGGTCACCGACTCGGCCTACGGGCGCCAGGTTCGCCAGCCCGACGAAGTGGGCGGTTACTCGACCCAGAGCATCTACGTGATCGTGAACAGCGCCGATGCGCTCTACACCAAGGCCAAGGCCGCCGGCGCCGAGATCGTCATCGAGTTGAAGGACGAAGACTACGGCGGGCGCGGGTTCAGTTGCCGCGACCTGGAAGGGCACCTGTGGACCTTCGGCACCTATGACCCCTGGGCTGCGCCGGTCGCCGACCAGCCCGCCACGCAAGGAGACCGCTGATGCGAAACCTGACGTTGGCCGATGGCACGACAGTGCCGGTGATCGGCCAGGGCACCTGGCACATGGGCGAGGACCCGACCGCGCGTAGCCGAGAAGTCGCCGCACTGCGGCTCGGCATCGAACTGGGTATGACGCTGATCGACACGGCGGAAATGTACGCCGAAGGCGGCGCCGAGGAGGTCGTCGGCGAGGCCATCGCCGGGCGCCGTGATGAGGTGTTCCTGGTCAGCAAGGTCTACCCGCACAACGCCAGTCGCCAGGGGGTCGCCCAGGCGTGCGAGCGCAGCCTTCGGCGACTCGGCACCGACTGCCTGGACCTGTACCTGCTGCATTGGCGCGGGCAGTATCCACTGGCCGAAACGGTGGAAGCGTTCGAACGTCTGAAAGCCGAGGGCAAGATTCGTCGCTGGGGCGTGTCGAACTTCGACCTGGACGACATGCAGGAGCTGGCTGAACCCGCCTGCGCAACGAATCAGGTGCTCTACAACCCCGAAGAGCGTGGCATCGAATTCGACCTGCTGCCCTGGTGCCAGGCACAGCGGATACCAGTGATGGCGTACTGCCCATTGGGGCAGGGCGGCGACCTGTTGCGCCACCCGGCTGTGGTCGAAGTGGCGCGGCGGCTCGAAGCCGAGCCGGCCCAGGTGGTCCTCGCCTGGGCGCTGCGCCTACCGGGCGTCATCGTGATTCCCAAGGCCGCGCGCGCCGAACACCTGCGTGCCAACGCGGGCGCCGCCGAGCTCCGCCTGGGCGATGACGACCTCGCCGTACTCGACCAGGCATTTCCACCACCGCGTCGCGCCCAACCGTTGCAGATGGTCTGACGACGACCTCCGCCTCGCAGGGAATGTTGGCAGGTCGGCACGGTCAGCTAAGAACGACAGCAAACCGGAGAGCAGGCATGAAACGAACGAGTCTCGACGGCGCCGTGGTGGTCATCACCGGCGCGTCCAGCGGCATCGGCCGCGCCGCGGCACAGGCGTTCGCCCGTCAGCGAGCGCGGGTCGTGCTGGCGGCCAGGGACGAGGAGGCGCTTCAGGACGCTACCGAAGAATGCCGTGCGCTGGGCGCCGAGGCGCTGGCGGTGCCGACTGACATGACCCTGAGCGACTCGGTGGAGCGGCTTGCCAGCGCCGCGGCCGAGTTTGGCGGTGGGCGCATCGACGTCTGGGTCAACAACGCCGGCGTCGGGGCCGTGGGCGCCTTCGACGAAACCCCGCTGGATGCCCATGAGCAGGTGGTACAGACCGACCTGATCGGCTATCTGCGTGGCGCGCACGTGGTCCTGCCTTACTTCAAACAACAGCGCGAGGGGACGTTGATCAATACCCAGTCGGTGGGTAGCTGGGTGCCTCAGCCCTTCGCGGTGGCCTATTCGGCGAGCAAGTTCGGGCTGCGTGGTTTTTCGCATGCACTGCGTGGCGAGCTGGCGCAATGGCCGCATATCCACGTGTGCGACATCTACCCGTCGATGGTCGATACGCCCGGTTTTCGCGACGGCGGCAACTATGCCGGGCGCTCGTTGCAGCCGCCGCCACCGCTTTGCGATCCACGGCAGGTGGCCGATGCAATGGTCAGCCTCGCGCTGCATCCGCGCCATACGACTTCGGTGGGCGTGACGGCGACGCTGTTGCGCTTCGCGCATTTCCTCACGCCGGGCTTCGACCTGCTCTCTGGTCTGATGACCGGCGCCGCGTTGCGTCGGGCCGATCGAGTCGCGCCATCGTCGGGCAATCTCTTTCATCCGGCGCTGGGACAGCGGCGCATTGACGGCGGCTGGCGCCATGAAGCGGATCGTCAGCGCACGTTGCTGATCGCGGGCGGAATCGCCGCTGGCGTGGTTGGCCTGCTGTTGGCACGCCGGCGGCGCTGAAGGCGGATCAGTTCGCCGGCAGGCAGTCCAGCGATCCGAGGTCGTTGCGCAGGTCCTGCAGTTGTTTGTCGATGTGGCGTCGCTGATTGGCATCCGTCAGGCGATAAAGATCGCTGAACAGGTCGATGGCCGCCTTTTCCGCTGCGGGGAAGGCGGCACGATAGGCCGGCGTCCAGTAGGCCTCGCGGTCCTGGAGCAGGCGAGCGACACGCTCATCGAAGCCGGGTTCGTGGCGCCGGTCCAGCGCATCGCGCAGCGCCTGTTGCCACGCGGCGCGGTTTTCCAGCCACAGGCGTGTCTGCGGGGCGACCGCATGGGCCCATTGCAGGATGCGTTGGCGCTGCTCGGCATCGGTGGTACCGGTCCAGCGCTCGACACGCTCGCGCATGCGGTCGGCGCGTTCGCGAATCTGTTCGGCATCCGAAGGCCCCAAGTATTTTTCTTCGCGCTCACGCCGGTCCTCTTCCAGCGACTCGCTGAGGTCGCGCACCTGGTCGTCATCCAGGTCGGCGAGCAGTTGCGCCGTGGTGGGTGTGATCTCCTTGGCGATGGCCGCTACCGCCTCTGTCGCGTAGGCGTAGTGCTCACGCAACGCGGCTTCGTTCAGTTGGCCGTCGCGTACCTGCCCCTGCAGGCGGGCCAGGGTGTCGAGATAGCCGGGTAGCTGGGTGCGGCAGTGCCAGCCGAGGTGGTCGCGCAGCTGCGCGCGAAATCGCTTCTGCTGGTCACCGGTCATGTCCAGGTAGTCGTTAAGCGTCCAGGGGATCAGCAGATCCAGGTTGCGGTATGCCAGGTTCATGCGGCTGCAGCCGGTCAGCGTCAGCGTGGCGGCCAAGAGCCAGATCAGCGTTTTGCTCGCGAGCGTCGGGAACGGCATGGGCATCCTCGTGCTGTCGTTCGGGGCGCAACCTTCGTGCGCGTCGGTAAAGCGGACGGTACTCAGTAGAGCCGCCCGCTGCGTGGCAGTTCGGTGCAAATGGCAACCGACTGTTTCGGCGAGCACATCGCCGGCTGTTGCGGTCCCACGGATAGGGCCGTCGCTATGGCGGCGTGATTGACGAACGCAGGAGGTGATCATGCAGACCCGTATTCGGCAACTGACTGGCGATGAAGTCCCGCAGGGCTGGCGCCCGACCTGGGCAACCTGCTGGGTGGTGGAAATGGATGGCCGGGCGATCGCCGGCCCCTACGCGACCCGCGAAGAGGCGCAGGCGGTCCTCGACGGCGACGAGCTGCCGAAGGTGAGCCAGACGCCTACGCCCCGCTAGCCGCGGGTGGTGGGCCCGCAGCCGCTCAGAAACACTGGTTCGGGCAGGGCATGATCCGCTCGGCCAGTGGTGGCGGCGGTTCGACCAGCTCGCTGACCAGGTCGACCGCCTTCTCGAATGACGGATAGCCACTCTGCGCAACGTCCAGCTCGGCATATTCCTCGCGGTATCGCTCGGCTTTGGCCGGATCCGCTTGGTCGATCAGGTAGGGTTCGCTGTAAATCTTGTAGAGCAGCGCCACGGCATGAGGGTGGCCCTTGGCTCTGGCGGCTTCCAGCCGTTGCAGTACCTCGGTGGGCTGAGGTCCCTGACGGATCAGGAGCAACGCCTGGTAGAACTCGGTCTCGCCGCGCTCGTCGAGCTCGGCGCTGCGTTCGAGCAGGGCGTCGGCCAGTTCGTAGCCATCCTCGTCGCCGATGGCGATGAGAATCTTGGCTTGCAGGAGGTCGTTCTGGTAGAGCAGTCGCTCGGATCGGCAATCGCCGCCGGGTTCGTCGCAGGGCTGTGGTTGGGAGGCGCAACCTCCAAGGATCATGAGCAGTCCGATCGCCAGTGCTTTCTTCATCGCTGCCTTGTCTCTCTGGTTGTTTATCGTTGGTCAGCGCGTGTTCTGACTCGCCAGCTTCGCGTGTGTTCAGCCCGATTCACTCGGTGACCGCCATGGGCGACAGGCCATAGTGGAATACCAGGATCTGCCATTGCGGGTTGTTCGGCAGGGCGGAGACGAACCCGCGCAGGTAGTCCTTGACGGCCCGGTCCAGGGTTTCAGTCATTAACAGGTGCCTGGAGAACTCGTACAAGGGCGTGGCGGAGACGTGTAACCGGCCGAGTTCATGCTGCTTGCGGTAGTAGAGCAATGAGGAGCGTGCGATCAGCAGGGTATGGATGCGCCCGCTGAGCAGTTTTTTGAGGTTCTGCAGGTCGGAGCGGACGTCCTGCCGGATCACCGAGCCACGGGCCACGGCATCCTCGATGCCGGCATAGCGATGCCCGAGCACGCCGCCGAGAATCATGCCCTGCAGCGATTCGACCCCTTCGTAATCGAAGGCCGTGTCCGGCAGGGAGACGAACTCCTGCTGATCGGCCAGTAGCGGTTCCGACCAGCTCGCCCGGGCGGTCTGCGCTTCGGTGAAGAAGCCCGGCGTCGCCCACAGCAGGATGCCCGGTCGACCCTTTACCAGTCGGGCGTCGACGCGCTTGCGGGGGAGTTCGACCAGTTCGAAGCGAAAACGCCCGGCGTTGGCCGGGTCCTTGTTCAGCAGATCGACGAAGGCGTGGGAGAGCCCTTGTTCGTCTTCGAGAATGAAGGGGGCTGAGAGGTGATAGGTCCAGACCTCGATGCGTTGCTCCGCGGCGCCGAACAGCGGTAGCAGGCCGAGCGCGAGCACCAGAACGACTCTGTGCATGGGCATACCTCAGGCATGGACGATACAGCGGTCACCGCACGCGGTACGTGCCGGGCGGCAAGACAAGCATAGGGCGGTATCGGGCCTGACGCGAACGAAACGGCGGGGAAAACGATGGCGGCGTCGCTCAGAAGCGCTCGTGATCGCCGAGGTAGCGCCATTCGCCGACCGGCAGCTTGGCCATCGACAGGCGCCCGATCCGGATGCGTTTGCAGGCGAGCATCTCCAGGCCGACGGCTTCGCATATCAGTCGCAGGTCATCGGCCCGTGGCGCCTTGGCGACGACACGCAGGCGGCTTTCGCTCTGCCAGCTGGCCTTGGCCTTCAGTTCGCGGCCGCGGTGAGCGAGCCCCTTGGCGAGCCGATCGAGGCCGCCGGCCTTCGGCTCGCCGCGAACCTCGATGACGTATTCCTGCTCATGCGGCGTGCGGGTCTGGGTGAGTGCACGAATCACTTCGCGCTGCTGGCTGAATACCAGCAGGCCGCTTGCTTCCGTTGCCAGAGGCAACAGCAACTGCTGCCGAGCGAAATGGCGACCGCGCGGGGTCTGGCGGGCATCGTCAGCGTCCCAGCGCGGCGCTTTGGCCAGCAGGTCATGAACCGGGCCCGGCTCGGTGGGGCAGGGAACGCCGGCCGGCTTGTGCCAGAGCAGGGTCACGGGCAGCACTTCGACCGGGCTGGCGCCTGGGAGCAGCTCGATGCGCTGATCGAGCACCTTGAAGTAGGGCGCCTCGACGATTTCGCCATCGACACGGACCCAGCCGCCTTCGATATAGAGCTCGGCCTCGCGCCGTGAGCAGCCGAGCTGGTCGGCCAGGCGTTTGGAAAGGCGAATCGGGTCGGCCATAGAGGTCTCGGTGTGCGGAGAGGTACCGGGCGAGCCGTGCCCGGAACGGGGGCTCGCCTGTCGGTCGGGGCGGGGATTACTTGCGGCTGATGGTGATCTGGCGGGACGGCCCCTGGGTCTGGCCGCTGACGCCGGTCGGGATCTTCTGGACTTCACCGCCAGCCTTCAGGAAGGCTGCCATCTGCGCGGCGAGCGATTCGCTGGTTTCGCTGGCGGGTTCGGGTTTGCGCTTGGCGGAAGTGGTCTTGGTGGCCATCGTCGGTGGTTTCCTGTGGTCGGTCGAACCGGCCATTATACAGATTTGGTCAATTATTGTTCGATTCTTGTGCCGTCGCGTTCGCGTGTAGCTTGCGCTCGGTCGCACCGCTCCAGGCCAACCCCACCGCGTCCTGTTGCCAGCACGCCAATCTTTTTCGCCGGTGGGGAGCATTCCGGGCGACAGCCGGTCAACAGAAGACATGGTCGTCCGGCGGCCGCAACCTGACCTGTCCGGCAGGTGCCATTGGCCGTCGGCGTAGCCCAAAAACAAAAAAGAAGGGAGGAGTCGTGGCGGTCGTCATCAGCGCTGTCCTGTGCATCGTTCTTGGTCTCGCGCTCGCCGTGGGTGGCTGGAAGGTCATTGCCCTCGGCGGGACCTGGTATTTCGCCATCCTGGCGGTGGGTTTCCTGTTGACCGGCGGGCTGCTGCTGGCTCGGCGCCGAGCGGCGCTCTGGGTCTATTCGCTGGTCATGCTTGGCGCGCTGGGTTGGGCACTCTACGAAGTGGGTTTCGACTGGTGGCAGCTCGCGCCACGCGGCAGCATCATCGCGCCGTTCGGGCTCTGGTTGCTGATGCCTTGGGTGGCTCAGCGCCTGGGCTGGCAGCACTTCGGGGCTCGCGCCTGGGGCGGTAGCGCGATTCCGCTGATGTTCGCCGTTGCCCTCTGGGGTGCCGCCGCGGTGCAGGCGATCGTGACCGACAGCCACGACTTCAAGGGCATGCTTCCACCACCCCTGGCGCAGGCGCCGGGGGCCGAGGACAGCGTGCCCGATGGCGAATGGCACGCTTACGGTCGCACCCAGCACGGCACGCGCTATTCGCCGCTAGATCAGCTGAACCCCGGCAATGTCGCCCGGCTCGAGAAGGTGTGGCAGTTCAATACGGGCGACCAGCGCCGCCCGGGCGACCCGGAGGAGACCACCTACGAAGTCACGCCGCTGAAGATCGACGAGACCCTTTACCTTTGCACCCCGCATAACCTGGTCGTTGCGCTCGATGCCGAAACCGGCCAGGAGCGCTGGCGCTTCGATCCGCAGGTCCCGCAGTCGATCAATCGCCAGCATCAGACCTGTCGCGGCTTGTCCTACCATCTGGACGAGGCTGCGCCCGACGCTCAGGCCTGCCGGCAACGCCTGTTCATGCCCACCGCCGACGCCCGCCTGATCGCGCTGGACGCTGACACCGGCGAGGTGTGCGAGGGTTTTGGCGATGAGGGGGCAGTCAACCTCTGGGCGAACATGCCCCACCAAAAGGAGGGCTTCTACTACTCCACCTCGCCGCCGGTCGTGGCGCGTGGCCGGGTGATCATCGGCGGTGCGGTCAACGACAACGTGTCGGTCAACGCCCCGTCCGGGGTGATCCGTGCTTACGATGCCGTCTCGGGCGAGCTTTTGTGGAACTGGGATCCAGGCAATCCAGACCAGACCGAGCCGATTGCCGAAGACGAGACCTACAGCGAAAGCACGCCGAACAACTGGAGCATCTCCAGTGCCGATGAGGCCCTGGGGCTGGTGTACGTGCCGCTGGGCAACCAGGTGCCGGACCAGTGGGGCGGCAATCGCAGCGAGAACACCGAGCGTTTTTCGTCATCGATCGTGGCATTGGATATCGACACCGGCCAGCTGCGCTGGGTGTTCCAGACCGTGCATCACGACCTTTGGGACATGGACGTGCCGGCCCAGCCAAGCCTGGTCGATATCGACACGGAAGGTGGCCTTGTCCCGGCGTTGGTGGCGCCAACCAAGCAGGGCGATATCTATGTGCTCGACCGGCGCACTGGCGAACCGGTGCTGCCGGTTCGCGAGGTGCCTGCACCGCAAGGCGCGGCCGAGGGCGACGAGGCCGCCCCGACCCAACCGGTTTCCGCGCTCACCTACGAGCCACCGGAGCTTGAAGACAAGGACCTGTGGGGGGCCACCTTAATCGACCAGATGATGTGCCACATCGCATTCAACGGGCTGCGTTACGAAGGCCGCTACACACCGCCCTCGACCCAGGGCACGCTGGTGCATCCGGGCAACTTCGGGGTGTTCAACTGGGGCGGCGTGGCGGTGGATCCGGTGCGGCAGATGGTCTTCAGTACGCCTGCATACTTGCCGTTCACCTCCACGCTCATCCCGCGGGAAAACGATGAGGCCACCTACGTATCCGACAGCGAGCCCCATCTCAACGAGAATTTCGGGGCGCCGTTCGCCGTGGAGCTGCAGCCGTTCGTGTCGCCGATCGGTCTGCCGTGCATTGCGCCGCCGTGGGGCTATGTCGCCGGCGCCGACCTGCGCACCGGTCGCACGCACTGGATGCGCAAGAACGGCACCGTGCGTGACCGTGCACCGGTTCCCTTGCCATTCAAGATGGGCGTGCCGAGCCTTGGCGGACCGATGCTGACGGCCGGCGGCGTGGCCTTTCTCAGCGGCACGCTGGACTACTACCTGCGGGCCTACGACGTCACCACCGGCAAGGAACTCGCCAAGTGGCGCCTGCCGGCTGGCGGCCAGGCCACGCCCATGACCTACCTCAGCCGCACGGGGCGGCAGATGGTTGTGGTCGTCGCCGGTGGCCATGGCTCGCTCGGAACCAAGGCTGGCGACGCGATCATCGCCTACGCCTTGCCTCGATGAGGCGCCGGGGCCATCGGCCCGGCGCCGATCAGTGGTTGGCCTGCTAGAATCGCCGGCTTCGATCAGAGGACCTTTTTTCATGGCAGCCATCGGGCGCTACAACAGCTTGCAAATCGTCAAGCACACCGGCTTTGGGCTCTACCTCGATGGCGGCCCGGACGGCGAGATCCTGCTGCCCAATCGCTACGTGCCGAAGGATGTGCCGACCGAGATCGACGACTGGCTCAACGTGTTCGTCTACCTCGACAGCGACGACCGGGTGATCGCGACCACCGAACGGCCCAAGGCGCAGGTCGGCGAGTTCGCCAGCCTCAAGGTCAAGCAGATCAACCGTGTCGGGCTGTTTCTGGACTGGGGGTTGCCGAAAGACCTGCTGATGCCGCATTCGGAGGAAAAGCGCCAACTGCGCGAAGGCGACTATTGCGTGGTGCACGTCTACCTCGACAAGCACACCCGGCGCATCACCGCCACGGCCCGCCTGGATCGCTACCTCGACAAGACACCGGCACGCTACAGCGCCGGCGAAGCGGTGGACCTGCTAGTCGTCGAGGCGACCGAGCTGGGCCACAAAGCCATCATTAACGGGCGGCACTGGGGCCTGATCCACAAGAACGAGGCCTTCAAGTTTCTGCGCAGCGGCATGCACGAGCGCGGCTACATCCGTGAGGTTCGGCCCGACGGCAAGATCAGCCTGAGCCTGCAGCCGGTCGGCACCGAAGCCAGCGATGCGCTGCAGGCGCTCATTCTGCAGAAGCTCGAGGAACAGGACGGGACCTTACCGTTCAGCGACAAATCCCCGGCCGATGAGATCGCCCGCCATTTCGGCGTCAGCAAGGGCAACTTCAAGAAGGCCATCGGCGGGCTGTACAAGCAGGGCCGCATCCTGATCCACCCGGATCGCATCGAGCGCTGCTAAGCCCGTCGGCGCACCGCCTCCGCTCTGCGGTGCCGCCTCAGCCAGACGACAACATTTGTTACACCTGCCGGGTCCCCGTCTGTCGCGGGCCCGGCGGTCGTCGGTGCCTGCCTTTCGGCACGTGCGCGTTTCCCCTGCGGAACTCTCGGTTTTGATCCGTGTCCAGAAAGGGCGCCCGACCCTGCCCGGGGCGCGTTCGAAACGGGTCGCGCATCCTGCGCCGGTTGTTTGGAGGCTATGCGGAACGCTGTGGATAGACATACCGAACGACCGGACGGGTCCTGGTACCTGTTGCAATGCAAGCCGCGCCAGGATTCGCGTGCGTTGGAGCACCTGCGGCGCCAAGGGTTCGACTGCTTCGCGCCGACCTTCAGGGCGCAGAGCCTTCGTGCCGGCCGGCTGCGGGAGGTCGAACAATCCCTGTTCCCGGGCTATCTGTTCATCCGCATGGGCGAGGTGGACAACTGGCTGCCGCTGCGCTCGACGCGTGGTGTCAACCGCGTGGTGGCCTTTTGCGGTCAGCCGTGCCGGGTGCAGGAACGCATCGTCGAGCAACTGAAAGCGCGCTGCGCGGCGGCCGAGCAACCTCCGCTGCTGAGTCCTGGCGATCAGGTGCAGGTCCGGGTCGGTGCGTATGCCGATCTCGATGCCATCTTTCTTTCCATGGATGGGGAGGAGCGCGTCATGTTGCTGTTGAACATTCTCAACCGTGAACAACAGGTACAGGTCAGTCTCGCAAACGTGCAGCCGGTTCTTCGGAAGCAGGCTGCTGCCTCGCTCTTCTAATAAAAACGATTCGACGCTCGCTGTTTCGCCTGCCGTCCTTCCCGGGCCATGCGGGAGCGCGTATGTCGTTTGCGCAGAAGGGGAGCATTACGCCACAGGGGCATAATCCTGGGGCGGTAGCGTGCCTGAAACGGGCACAGCAGAGCGTTACCATCGGAGCGATTAATCCCAATGCCCAAGCGTGCTGCAAAGAATCTGCAACTGTCAGGGATATTTGCGGTCTGTTGCGTGTCTATGCCACCTCACATCGGCCAGCCGTCGTGGCCAGGGTCGCAGGCATGAACAACAATTTATCTCCGAGAAGGGATTCCATAATGAGGAACATCACGCTTCCAGGTGTATCGCTACTTTGCCTAGCCGCTGGTAACAGCTGGGCGGCCAGCGAGCCCCAGGACATTCGCATTGGTGGTTTCGAATTCACGCCTACGCTGGTCGTGCGCGAGAGCTACGACGACAACTACCGCGGCCTTTCCGACAACGAACAGGCGTCCTGGGTGACGGGCATCAACCCGACCTTCCTGCTCGGGACCGGCAACCGGAACAGCGAATACGAGCTGGAATATTCCTTTAACAGCGACATCTTTCATTCCGATTCGGACGCCAGCAACACCGACCACCACCTGCGCTTGAGAAGCGCCCTGGAGTTCACCTCCCGCCATCGACTCAGCTGGGGGCTCTCCTACCACCGTGTGGAAGAAACGGCGGATACCGAGATCGACACCGAGAACGACAAGTACAGCCGCAAGATTGCCCAGGCGGCCTACCGGTTCGGCGCCCGCACCGCGCGTAACCAGCTGGAATTCGGTGCGCACTACGATCAGTGGCGATACCACAACAGTGGCGATATCAACGCCACCGAAGACCGCGACAGTCTGATGCTCAACTCCATCTGGTTCCATCGCCTGGGCGGTACGACGCGTTCGTTGCTCGAAGTCCGCCATACCGACCATGACTACAAGCTCTCCCGCGCCCAGCGCGACAGCACCAACGTCGCGCTGCTCGGGGGCATGACCTGGGAGGCCACCTCCAAGACGTCCGGTAGCGTCAAGCTGGGTGCCGAGCGCAAGAATTTCGACAGCAGTGAGCGCGAGGACTTCACCAGTCCCATGTGGGAAGTGGGCCTCACCTACAACCCGCGCACCTACTCCACGTTCCGGCTGAACACCCGCCGCGCCTTCGACGAGGGGGATAACGGAGCCAGCACCATCAACGACTGGACCACCGAAGCGATCTGGAACCACGAGTGGACCTCGCGTATCGCCAGCGAGCTGGAATACCGCTATCAGGATCGCGAGTACAAGGGAATCGGCCGGGACGATGACCGCAATCGCTACCGCGCCGGCTTGATCTGGTCGCCGGACCGCTGGATCGACGTGACCCTTGCTTACATAAGGACCGAGAACGACTCGAATTTCGACAGCGAAACCTACGACCGCAACATCTATCTGCTGAGTTTCGACCTGAGTCTCTGAATCAGGCTGGACGTCAATCAGGATCATGGAGAAGCCGAACATGTCCAACCGCAACATATTCAAATACCTGTCGTTCCTGCTCTTGCTGGCATTCACCGCTGGCGCGAGCGCGGCCCAGTACCAGCTGGGCTCCGGCGACATCATTCGCGTCAGCGTTCACGGCGAGCCGGATTTGTCGTTCGAAGAGATTCGTCTGACCGACGCCGGTACCTTCACCTTTCCCTTCATCGGCGAGGTCGACGCCAACGGCAAGACACCCGGCCAGATACGTGACCTGCTGGTACAGAAGCTCAAGGACGGTTATCTCATCGACCCGCGGGTTTCGGTCTCGGTCGTCAACTACCGCGAGTTCTACATTTCCGGTGAGGTGAAGAGCCCCGGCGGTTACCCCTATCAGCCCGGCCTGACGCTTGACCGTGCCATCGCCCTGGCTGGCGGCCTGACCGAGCGCGCCTCTACCCGCCGCATGACCATCGTTCGCGCATCCGAAGGTGGGCGTACGGCTGAGAAAGCAACCATGGATACCCCGGTTCGCCCTGGCGACACGATCAACATCGACGAAGGATTCTTCTGATGAACAGCCCAATCCGCCCGGACCGGCCGTGGCAGCGCCCAGCCGGGGCCGCCGCCGACAGCGATTTCATCGATCTGAAAAAGATCTGGCATGCGATCTGGTCGCGCAAGTGGGGCATCGTCCTGCTGGTGGCCGCTGTGACCGTGATTGCGGCGATCCTGGTCGCCCGCATGACGCCAATCTACAAGTCCATCGCCACCGTGCTGATCGAGCACGAGGGCACGCCGGTACTGTCGTTTCAGCCAACCCCCGATGCCCGTACCGAACTCAGCGAGTACCTGCAGACCCAGCTCAGCCTGATGCAGAGCCGGGGCGTCGCGGCGAAGGTCGTGCGTGACCTCAATCTCACCGAGCACCCCGAGTTCGATCTGCGCCAGCAGTCCAAGCCGCTCGTGGACATCGGCGCGATCGTCCGTAGCCTGACCGGCGAAGAAACGGAGCCCTACACCGAAGCGGAGATCATGGACTACGCCACGCGCGTACTCATGGATCGCACTGCCGTCTGGGTCGAAGGCAAGAGCCAGCTGGTCTACCTGTCGATCTCCATGGCCGATCGCCTGACCGCGGCCCAGGCCACCAATCAACTGGCGCAGGCGTACATCGAAGCCCAGCTCGAAGCCAAGGTCGACATGTCGATGACGGCCGCGAGCTGGATGAACGATCGCCTGGCGTCGCTGCGTGAGAATCTGCAGGCTTCCGAGGATCGCCTGCAGGAGTACCTGGATGCCGAAGGGCTGGTCGATCTGGAGGGTGTCAATACCATCAGCGCCAACGAGTTGTCCTTGACCGGTGACCGCATGATCGACGCCCGCCGTCAGCGCGCCGAGGCCGAGAGCCAGTATCGCCAGGTCGAATCCATGCGCAGCCAGGGCTGGGAGCGCCTGGCCAGTGTGCCGGCGGTGCTCGGTCATCCGCTGATCCAGCAGTTCAAGGCGGACCAGGCACACGCCCGGTCACGTGTAGAGGATTTGTCGCGTCGTTACGGCGATCGTCATCCGGCCATGGTATCGGCTCGCTCCGACCTGAACGCCGCCACCGCCAGCCTGCGCCAGCAGGTCGAGCAGGTCGTGGCGAGCATCGAGCGCAACTATCAGCTCGCCGTCGCCAACGAGAATTCTCTGAAGGCGTCCTTCAACGAGAACAAGGGTCGTATCCAGGACATCTCCCGCAAGGAATTCAAGGTGCGTGACCTTCAGCGTCAGGTCGAGAGTGACCGTGCGCTGTACGACACCTTCATGACCCGTCTGCAGGAAACCACGGCGACCTCCGATCTCAGCACCACCAACGCCCGCATCGTCGACGAAGCCATTCCGCCGGCCGAGCCGTCGGCACCAAACGGCACCCTGATCATGGCCGTGGCCATCTTCCTGGCGCTGGTGCTCGGCATTGCCCAGGCGATCATCCGCGAAATCCTGGACAACACCTTCAAGAGTTCCGAGGAAGTCGAGGCCAAGCTCAACCTGCCGGTGATGGGCATCGTGCCGCAGGTACCGCGCAAGCTGCGCAAGGAAGTGAGTCACCTGTTCGAGCGCAGCGGCGACAAGCGCTTCTGCGAGGCTGTGCGGACCATCCGCACCAACCTGCTGCTGAGCGAAACCGGCCAGCCACGTCAGGTGTTGGTGATCACCTCCACCGCGCCGGGCGAGGGCAAGAGCTCGGTATCGGCCAACCTGGCCTTCGCCATGGGGCAGCTGCACCGCGTGCTGCTGATCGATGCGGACCTGCGCCGTGCCACGCTGGACAAGTCCTTCGACTTCAAGCCCGGCACACCGGGCCTGGTCAACCTCATCGGCGGCAACGCCAAGCTCGAAGATTGCATCCAGACCGTCGGCAACGTCGACATGATCGCTGCCGGTGCCGTGCCGTCCAATCCGCTCGAGCTACTGTCCTCGCCGCGCTTCGCCAAGCTCATCGAGGCGCTCAAGGCGCGTTACGACCGCATCATCATCGATTCGCCGCCAAGCCAGGCGGTGAGCGACGCCGCCGTCCTGTCCAAGCTGGCCGATGCGGTGATCTACGTGGTCAAGTCCGACAGCACGCTCATCCCGCACGTGCAGAAGGGCGTCAGCCAGTTGCAGAACAGCAGCGCCCCGATCACGGGTGTGGTGCTGAACCACGTGGACGTCGAAAAGGCCCGCAAGAACGGCCAGTTCCGTGGCTACTACGACCACTACGGCTATAGCGAGCAGACGGTGTAACCCGGCTCGCCTTGTTTGCCGGGCCTTGCACCGCTCCCATGCGGTCTCGGCCCGGCCTGATTTCTGCCTCCAAGTATTTTCGCCAGCGGCCACCCCAGCGGGTCGAGCCGCGGCGCGCCCGTATCACGTCTGACTCGAGGAAGCTGCTATGAACATTACCGTCGTTGGAACCGGCTACGTGGGTCTGGTGACCGGGGCCTGTATCGCCGAAATGGGCAACACGGTCTACTGCGTCGACGTTGACAAGACCAAGATCGAGAACCTCAAGCAGGGCATCCTGCCGATCTACGAGCCGGGCCTCGAAGACATCGTGGTGGAGAACCACAGCTCCGGTCGCTTGCATTTCACCACCTCGCTGTCCGACGCGGTCGAGCAGTCCGAGGTTTTCTTCATCGCCGTCGGTACACCGCCCGGTGAGGATGGCTCGGCGGACCTGCGCTATGTACTGGAAGTGGCGCGGCAGATCGGCGACACCCTGACCTCACCCGCCATCGTGGTAAACAAATCCACCGTGCCCGTCGGCACGGCCGACCTGGTCCGCGAAGCTGTGGCGGAGCGGCTCGCGGCACGCGGCCTGGATATCGAGTTCTCGGTGGTTTCCAACCCTGAGTTCCTTAAAGAAGGCGCGGCGGTCGACGACTTCATGCACCCCGATCGCATCGTCATCGGCGCCGACAACGATCATGCCCGGCAAGTCATGAGCGCGCTGTATGCGCCCTTCATCCGCAACCGCCCGCGGACCATGTTCATGGGCGTGCGTGATGCCGAGATGACCAAGTACGCCGCGAACGCCATGCTGGCGACCAAGATCTCCTTCATGAACGAGATCGCCAGCCTTTGCGAACGCCTGGACGTGGACGTGGAGAACGTACGCCTGGGCATCGGTTCGGACGAACGCATCGGTTACCACTTCATCTACGCCGGCTGCGGCTATGGCGGCTCGTGCTTCCCGAAGGACGTCAAGGCGCTGATCAACATCGCGCACCAGAACGATTTCGAGCCCAAGCTGCTACAGGCCGTGGAAGCGCGCAACGACCAGCAGAAGCACTCGCTGTTCAACAAGCTGTCCACCCACTTCAACGGCGACCTGGCCGGCCGCACGTTCGCGGTCTGGGGGCTGGCCTTCAAGCCGGGCACCGACGATATGCGCGAGGCGCCCAGCGTGGTGCTGATCAACAGCTTGATCAATGCCGGTGCCAAGGTCCGGGCTTTCGATCCGGTCGCCCGTGAAACCGCGCGACGTGAGTTCCCGGAGAGCTGGCTCGCCGAGGGCAAGCTGCAGATCGTCGAGGGTCAGTACGAAGCGGCCATCGACGCTGACGCGCTGGTGCTGGTGACCGAGTGGAAGCCTTTCCGCCGACCGGACTTCCGTGCCCTCAAGCGCCTGCTCAACACGCCGCTGATCATCGATGGCCGTAATCAGTACGACCGCGACCAGGTTAAGCGTGAGGGCTTCAGCTATTACGGCGTCGGCCGCCAGCCGGTGCAGGCCTGAACGGAGCGCCGAATTCGGTGAGCAGCCTCGACCAGACCAGCGGCCGGCAAGGCGTGCCCCTGTCCCAGCGGTTGACCGCCTTGAGGCACGGCAGCTTGCGTAGCCGGCTGCTGCGCAACATCGTCACGGTGGTCAGCGGGACCGCGGGTGCGCAGGCGATCACCCTGGCGTTCATGCCGGTGATCACGCGCCTCTACGGGCCGGAAGCCTACGGCGTGCTGGGGACGTTTCTCAGCGTGACCATGATGCTGATCCCGGTCGCGGCGCTGACCTATCCGATCGCCATCGTTCTGCCCAAGCGCGATGACGACGCACGCGGCCTGGTGCGGCTGTCGCTGCTGGTCGCCACTTTGCTCACGCTGCTGGTGGCCGCGGTGCTGAGCCTGTTCGGCGAACGGATCGCGACGCGGCTGGAGATCGGCATCATTGAGCCGTACCTGATGCTGATCCCGTTGGTGATGTTCAGCGCGGCGGCGCTGGAGATCTGCCAGCAATGGCTGTTTCGCACCCAGCGGTTCCGCATCACCGCCAGCGTGGCGGTCGGTCATTCGATGCTGTTCAACACCCTGCGCACGATCGGCGGGCTGGTGCAGTCGTCGGCATTGGTGCTGGTTTGCACCACCGCGCTGCAACAGACCTTGCACGCGGCCATGCTCGGTCTGGCGCTGCGGCGCGCCGGGCGCCACTCGGACAGTCAGCCGCAGGAGACGGGCAACGAGCCGGCACGGCTGGGCGAGCTGGCGCGCCGGCATCGCGATTTTCCGCTTTACCGTGCGCCGGTCATGCTGATCAACGCCACGTCGCAGCACTTGCCGACACTGGTGCTCGCGGCCTACTTCGGCCCTGCCGCGGCCGGCTTCTTCGCCCTGTGCAAGCAGGCGTTGACGATGCCGACCAACATGATCGGCAAGTCGGTGGCCGACGTGTATTACCCCCGTATCAGCCGTGCCATCCATGATCGCGAGCCGGTGGCGGCCATGCTGCTCAAAGCCACCGCGGCGCTGGGCCTGGTCGGCCTGGTGCCGTTCTCGGTGGTGGTGATTTTCGGCCCCTGGCTGTTCTCGTTCGTGTTCGGCGAGCAGTGGCACGTGGCTGGTGAGTTCGCGCGTTGGATGGCCCTGGCCGAATACGTCGTGTTCATCTCGCGACCCTGTGTCGTTGCGGTGCCGGCGCTCTCGCTTCAGGGGCGCTTCCTCTTGTTCGAAGTCTTCAGCACCAGCCTGCGCCTCGTCGCGCTGTTCGGCGGCGCGGTGGTGGTCGGCGAAGCGCTGGCCACCGTTCAGGCCTTCGCCGCCGCGAGCATGGTGATTTACTCCTCGCTGGTGGTGATTGTCACGATTGCGGCGCGACGCTGGTATCGGCGCCTTGGAGAGTCGGCTTCCGCCGACTCGCAACCCGTTTAGTTCACGCGGTATGGATTTCTCAATGACAGCAAACCTGCCCACCATTGTCGTTATCGGCTACAACCGGCCGAAAAGCCTTTCCCGGCTGCTGGCCTCGCTGAGCAAGGCGCATTACCCCGCCGGTGACATCCGGCTGGTGATCAGCCTGGACAACTCGGGCACGCTCGAGCCGCTGCGTGTTGCCGAGGCCTACGAATGGCCGCATGGCGAGAAGCGCGTCATCCATCGGGAAAAGCGGATGGGGCTGCGCAACCACGTGCTGGCGTGCGGCGACCTCACCGAAGAATACGGGGATGTCCTGGTACTGGAGGACGACCTGT
Source organism: Stutzerimonas marianensis (assembly GCF_022810315.1). NCBI lineage: Bacteria > Pseudomonadati > Pseudomonadota > Gammaproteobacteria > Pseudomonadales > Pseudomonadaceae > Stutzerimonas > Stutzerimonas marianensis. Next base: position 251,633 of record NZ_JALGRD010000009.1, read on the forward strand.
TCGTCTCGCCGCATTTCTACGAGTACACGTCCAGAGCGCTGACCTTCTACGCTGATGAGCCACGCGTGGCCGGCATCAGCCTGTACAGCCAGCAGTTCAACCAGACGGCCAATCTGCCATTCACCCCCATCGACGACGGCAACGCGCACGTGCATTTCATGCAGTTGGCTGCCTCCTGGGGGCAGGCCTGGTCGCGCGCGCACTGGCGAGGATTTCGCCAATGGCTCGAAGGCAACGGCACCGATATCAGCCGCATCGAGGGCATTCCCGGTGACATCCGCAGCTGGCCGGAGTCGTCCTGGCTGAAGCTCTACAACGCTTACATCATCAGCCGCGACCTGTATTTCGTGTACCCCTACCGCTCGCTGACGACCAATTTCGGCGATCCGGGTGAGCACTTCTATATCGCCTCGTCGCGCTTCCAGGTACCGATCCAGCAGCAGCGCATCGACTATCACTTCCCGCGATTCGACGATTCGCTGGCCGTGTACGACGCCTTCTGCGAACTCTCGCCGAACACCCTGAAACGGCTGAACCCGAAACTCGCCCAGCACGACTTCACGGTCAATCTGTTCGGCTGCAAGCCTTGTCGCAGCGGCCTGCAACTGACCCGCACGAGCAAGCCCGGGCTGTACGGCTTCAGCCTGTCGATGAAGCCGATGGAGTTGAGCGTGCTGCATGACGTGGAAGGCGAGGGGATTGCGCTGATCGATACCGCCGAGGTCGATCCTGCGACCTTGAATGCGCCGCGCACGCAGTACGACACCTACCGCTTCTTCTACAAATTTCCCTCGGTGCCGGTGATTTGTGTCGGCTTCATCGAACGCCTCCAGATGGCGATCCGCAGCGCTCGCTCGAGCTGACCGCTGGATCTGATTACCCCCTCTTGACGACTAGCAAAGGTAACTGCACATGGAACGAAAAAAAGCGCTGATCACCGGGATCACGGGGCAGGACGGTTCCTACCTCGCCGAGTTTCTGCTGGAAAAGGGCTACGAGGTGCACGGCATCAAGCGCCGCGCTTCGCTGTTCAACACCCAGCGGGTCGACCACATCTATCAGGATCGCCACGACCAGCAACAGGACTTCGTCCTGCACTATGGCGACCTGACCGACTCGTCGAACCTGACGCGCATCATCCAGGAAGTGCAGCCTGACGAGGTCTACAACCTGGGCGCGCAGTCGCATGTCGCGGTGAGCTTCGAGTCGCCCGAGTACACCGCCGACGTCGATGGCATGGGCACGCTGCGCATCCTCGAGGCCATTCGCCTGTTGGGGCTGGAGAAGAAGACCCGCTTCTACCAGGCCTCCACCTCCGAGCTGTATGGCCTGGTGCAGGAGATTCCGCAGAAGGAAACGACGCCGTTCTATCCGCGCTCGCCCTATGCGGTCGCCAAGCTGTACGCCTACTGGATCACCGTGAACTACCGTGAAGCCTATGGCATGTACGCCTGCAACGGGATTCTGTTCAACCACGAATCGCCACGCCGCGGTGAAACCTTCGTGACCCGCAAGATCACCCGCGGCTTGGCGAATATCGCCCAGGGGCTCGAAAAGTGCCTGTACATGGGCAATCTGGACGCGCTGCGTGACTGGGGCCATGCCAAGGATTACGTGCGCATGCAATGGATGATGCTGCAACAGGAGCAGGCCGAGGATTTCGTGATCGCCACCGGCGTGCAGTACTCGGTTCGCGAGTTCATCAAGTGGTCGGCTGCCGAGCTGGGCATTCAGCTGCGCTTCGAAGGCAGTGGGGTGGACGAGCGGGGCATCGTCGACAGCATCGAGGGCGACATGGCGCCGGCGCTCCGCCCGGGCGACGTGGTGGTCAGTATCGATCCGCGCTACTTCCGCCCCGCCGAGGTCGAGACGCTGCTGGGCGATCCCACGCGCGCCAAGGAAAAACTGGGCTGGACACCGGAAATCAGCGTGCAGGAAATGTGCGCCGAGATGGTTCGCGAGGACCTGAAGGTGGCCCGGCGACACGCCCTGCTCAAGGAGCACGGTTTCGAAATTCCAGTGACATTGGAGAACTGACATGAATCGTGACGCACGTATTTTCGTCGCGGGCCATCGCGGCATGGTGGGCTCGGCAATCGTCCGACGCCTCCAGGCCCAGGGCTACACCAACATCATCACGCGCGGTCGAGAAGAGCTCGACCTGGTCGACCAGGCCGCGGTGAACGCCTTCTTCGCCGAGACACCGATCGACCAGGTCTACATGGCCTCGGCCAAGGTCGGCGGCATCTATGCGAACAACACCTATCCAGCCGAATTCATCTACCAGAACCTGATGGTTGAGGCGAACATCATTCACGCGGCGCACTGCAACGACGTCCAGAAGCTGTTGTTTCTCGGTTCCTCGTGCATCTATCCGAAATTCGCCGAGCAGCCGATGAAGGAAGAGGCCCTGGTGACCGGCGTGCTCGAGCCGACCAATGAGCCTTACGCGGTGGCCAAGATCGCCGGCATCAAGCTGTGCGAGAGCTACAACCGCCAGTATGGCCGCGACTACCGTAGCGTGATGCCCACCAATCTCTACGGGCCGAACGACAACTTCCACCCGGAAAACAGTCACGTGGTCCCGGCGTTGCTCAAGCGCTTCCACGAAGCGACCCAGCGCGGCGACGACGAAGTGGTGATCTGGGGCAGCGGCAAGCCGCAGCGCGAATTCCTCCACGTGGACGACATGGCGGCGGCCTGCGTGCATGTCATGGAGCTGGATGACGCGACCTACCAAGCACACACCCAGCCGATGCTGTCCCATATCAACGTCGGCACCGGCGTCGATTGCAGCATTCGCGAGCTGGCCGAAACCATCGCGCGCGTCACCGAATACCAGGGCAAGCTGGTCTTCGACAGCAGCAAGCCCGACGGCACGCCACGCAAGCTGATGGATGTATCACGCCTCAAGGCGCTGGGCTGGCAATCCAGCATCAGCCTGGAAGACGGGCTGCGCGATGCGTATCGCTGGTTCGTCGAGAATCAGGACAAGGCAAGGCACTGACGCGGGGGCAAGGCGGCCGTCAGGCTGCCGTGCATCGCTGGGTATACGCCTGACTCGCCGTTTATAAAGCCACCGCAGGCCGGATCAAGGCACAGGAAAGAAAAGGACGCGACGTCGCGACGGACCTTTTCGGGCCAGCTGTTGTCCATCCTTGGCACGCGGACCCGGGTGCCGGAAAGCGGCGCTCGGGGCGTCAGGCCTCGTGGTCGGTTCGCTGTTCGCTACGTCAACTTGGATATTGGGGAAGCCGCTTGTTAAGGAAAGTGCTGGCGTACAAGAATCTGCTGTTCATCCTGCTCTTGCTGAATTCCGCCTGTTTCTTTCTGACGGATGACAAGCGAGCCGGCGTCCCCTACCTGCGTGAACTCTTCCTGCTGATGGTGATCAGCGCGACGGCTTGTCTGTTCGTCGTCTGGAAGTGGGTCTACCAGTCCCGGACCAGCCTGTGGATCGTCTGGATGGGCGTTTGCCTGCCGTTGCTGTCCGCCAGTCTGGCGTACCTGAATTTCGGCCAGCCCCTTGTCTACGGCTTGCTCGAAGAACGAAGATTCTTCGAATACCTGGTCTTCTTCCCCATGCTCTTCCTGCTGATCATGGCCAGGCCCACCGAGGAAGAGCTGGGCAAGTATTTCCTCTACGTGGCGCTGACCTGTGCCACGTTCGGCTTCTGTTACTACCTGGGCATCATCCCGCAGAACACCGTGGCCTCGTTCACCGTCGACGACTGGACCCAGTACGAGGACCTGCTGCGGCCCGACCGCTATCGCATAGGCTCGGCGTTCGTCACCATTTCCGCGTTCATGCTCATGTACAACCTGCGAGAGCGCGTGAACACGACGAAGGTGGTGATACTGCTGTACCTGGTCGCCTACCTCTGGCTCGTGATGCAGACTCGCCAGACCATGCTCGTCTGGGGGCTCGCCGGCCTGTGGATCTTCCGCAAGCGCATCGACTCGCTGATGAAGATGAGCATCCTCGGCCTGGTGATGCTGGGCATTTCCTACTTCCTGGTTCCCGAATTCTACGTCGCGCAGTACGAGCGCTTCCACGCCTTGCTGTTCGAAGCCACGTCCGGCCCGGGTGTGCGAGACCTGACCGTCGCGACCATCATCGATGCCATCCGCGAGAACAATTTCATCGGCATGGGTGCCTTGTCGCTGCAATGGCAGGGTGGCTTCTCGAGAATCTACAACTCGCACTTCTATCTTTCAGATGTTGGCATCTTCGGTGTCTATTACCGCTATGGTTTCATGGCGCTGGCCGTGTTGCTCATCTACTACGGCGGTTACCTCTGGATCATGCGGCAGGTGCCAAACAAGGGTGCATTGCTGTCTTCGATTCAGATCGCCTTCGTGTTCGGCATGATGAATTTCATGCTCTCCAACGGCCTGACTTTTGCGGGCGATCTGTATGGTATGGCGGCGGCGTTCTTCGTTTATTACGCCAAAATGCAATATGCGGATTCTTCTATTACGTTAAACCCGGGGCAAGTGGATTATGGTCAGTTTCAGTATCGTCACTATAAACTGGAATAACCTGGAGGGGCTCAAGGACACGTACAAGAGCGTAGCCGCACAGACGTATCGCAACTTTCGCTGGATCGTGATCGACGGTGCCTCGAAAGATGGAAGCGCCGAGTGGCTTCGTGAGCTGAATGAACCGCAGGCAGAAGTTACCATCGAGCCCGACAAGGGTATTTACGATGCGATGAACAAGGGCCGCCTGCGCGCCGTCGAAACGCCCGGTTATACGCTGTTCCTCAATAGCGGTGATTGCCTGGGTGGTCCGGATGTGCTGGAAAAGATCAATGAGCATCTGCGGAGCGCCGAGGTGCCGCCTAAGTTCATCTATGGCGATTTCTACCGCAAGAACGCAAACGGTACGCTGGTGCCGGTGTCGGCTCATCCAATTAAACGTGCGGCACTGGGCTTGCCCGCCAGTCATCAAACGATGTATTTCGAGAACGAGCGCCTGCGTGATTACCCGTTCAGGCTCGATTACAAGTTGTCAGCCGATTATTGCCTGTTGCTGGAGTTTCTCCAGGGCCTGGATCCGCAGCGCGATGTCATGCAGCTGTCTTTTCCGCTGTGCATATTCGATACGACGGGTGTTTCCCATAAACGCCGTTTTGAAGCCATTCGCGAGGATATGGAAATCCGCCGGCGGTTTCTCAACTATTCCGCATTGAACGCGTTCGCGCTTTATGTGCTGCACTATGTGCATACGCACACCAAGTTGGTACGCGCAGCGCTCGGGCGCTGATGGGCAAGTCGGTTTTCTGCCTGGTGGGATTCTTACAAGAACAGGACACAGGAGCGTGTTCGTGAATTACCGAAGCCTTAATCATCTTTCCCAGTTGACCAACGCTTATGCCGGACGAATTCCATGTGATGTCGATTTGGTCGTCGGCATTCCGCGGAGCGGGATGCTGGTGGCCAGCATCATTGCGTTGAAACAGAACCTGCCACTGACTGACCTCTACTCGTTTCTGCGCAACGACGATCTCAAACGGGGCACGACCCGCAGTTACAAACACGAGGGGCTTGTGAAACCGCAGGACGCACAGAAGATCCTGCTGGTCGACGACAGCATTTCCTCCGCCAAGTCGATGCATGCCGCGCTGGCGCAGGTCAAAGCCATCTTCGACAAGGAGGTGGTGACCATGGCGGTATTCGCCGAGCGCCACAACCGTCATCTGGTGGACGTGCATCTGGAGCTCGTCGAGCAGCCCCGGGTATTCGAATGGAACATCATGCATCACGAGTTCCTGAAGCAGGCTTGTCTGGATATCGATGGCGTGTTGTGTGTGGATCCCAGTCTTGACGAAAACGACGACGGCCAGCGATACAGAGATTTTCTGGCCAGCACCCGACCGTTATTCATTCCGTCTGTAAAGGTGGCGCATCTGGTAACCAGTCGCCTGGAAAAGTACCGCGCCGAGACGGAAGAGTGGCTCGGACGCAACGGCGTCGAATACGGGACCTTGCATATGCTCGATCTCGCCTCGGCCGAAGAGCGGCGCCGGCTCGGTATTCACGCCAGGTTCAAGGCAGAGGTCTATGCGAAGCATCCATTGACGCGCCTGTTCGTCGAAAGTGAAGAAAAACAGGCGATCGAAATCATGAAGCTCAGTGGCAAACCGGTCTATTGCCTGGAAACGAACGAGATGTACCTGCCGGGGCAGTTGCACAATTTCAAGTCAGGTGCGGTTCGTAAAGGTTATCGGTTGAAGTCCAGGCTGGGCAGCAAGGTGAAGGCGATGCTGGGCAAATGGCTGCCGCTGTCGTCGGTCACCAAGCCATAGAAGGAGGGAACCGGCCTTGGCCGATTCCCGAGGCGTTAATTTGCACCTGGGCCTATATCCGAACAATTGCCCTGGCCGACGTACTTGCTGAGCACATCCCACTGTGGTGGTTTAGTGCCGTCTTTCCTGGGTTCGATGGAGAGTTTGTAGTTGCCCCAGGCCGATCCCGCCGCCCAATAGGTCAGCGGGATGCAGTTTTCCTGCAGATGTGCGAGCAGGTTATCCATCGCTTCCAGCAGACGAGGTTCGTCGGCCGGGATGCCGAATTCACCGATATGGCCCTTTTTGCCATTCTTTTTCAGCCATTCGATGAAGGGCGTGACGCGCTTGACGCCCAACATGGTGTCGAAGTCGTCTTCGAGCGGCTCCCGGTATTGGCCATTGCCATGTTTATCCAGGTAAAGATGGGCAGAAAAGATCAAGTTGTCGGAGGGGTCTTTCAGTTGCAGCAGCGGATCGTTGAACTTGGGCCACTTGTAGGCGCTGGACCAGAAGTTGCCTTCGATCAGCAGCGGGCGATGTTTGTCGTGTTTGCGGATCGCGTCGATCCCGGCCTGTGCGGCGGCTGGCCAGTACTTATCCGCGCCGTGTGGTTCGTTCATGATGTCGTAGGCATACAAGCCGTCGTGACCGCTCCAGCGCTCGGCCACTCGCTCCAGGAAGTTGCCATAGGCGGATATGGGCACCGCAGGGGTTCCAATAAGTTGCTTGCGATAACGAGCGTAATTATGGATGTCCAGGATAACCCGCATGTCATGGTTGGCCGCTTGGTCAAGAAAGGCATCGATCAACTTGGCATAGGGTTCTTCCAGTTCGCCGTCCAGTTCGCTTTGCAATCGTTCCCAGAGAATGGGGAAACGAATGGTTTCAATGCCCTGGTTCTTCCACTTTTCAAGGTAGTTCTGGGAGGGGAAGAAATAATTTGTATTGTATTTTCCCGGCAAGTGTCCGCTCGAGAAGGCCGCTCCTCCGACATTCAGTCCGATAAGGTCGATATTTTTTGCTTCGCTTGCGGCACCTCCGAGGGCAAGCAAGAGTCCGAGGAGAGTCGCTGTTGATCGCTTCTTCATATTGCCGTGTAACCGTGTCATTTCACGTCCTTTTTAACCCGGTGGGGAAGGGGTGCCATTCATGCACTGCTTCGTTTGTCCCGACGCGGCACGCATTGTTCCGCAGTGCCCGGGCAAATCCCCGTAACGTTTTGGCGCTGGGTCGCTCGTTTGGCGGCCCAGCCATCGATATCGAAATGCAGACAGAGAACCCTTTATGAAAAAACCGCTTGCCAGAGGAATCGACCCTCTCATAGGGAAGCTGGAGCTGCTGGACGAGGCGGATATCGCTGCGTTCATGGCCGAGCTCAAGGAGCGCGAGGCGCCTACCATCCTTGGATTCCTCAACCAGCACGGTTACAACATCGCCCAGCGCAATTTCTCGGTTCTCAAGAGCTTCATGCAGGTCAACTATCTGCTGCGCGACGGAATCGGAATCAAGATGGCCTGCCAGTTCAACGGCGTGGATCCCAAGGCCAACCTCAACGGTTCGGACTTCATTCCCGATCTCATCGATGAGCTGGTGGGACGCTCGGAAGGGGAATATGAGCTGTTCGCCATGGGTACGCGTGAGCCATGGCTGAGTGAAGGCGCTCGCCGATTGTTCGGCGGAAGGGCATTTCACGCGATCGATGGCTTCAGGCATGCCGAGGACTACCTGAAGTTCTACCAGGCCCACCATGTCCCGGGGCGTTTCCCGATCATCGTCATGGCGATGGGGATGCCCAAGCAGGAGCAGGTCGCGCTCTATCTGCAACAGGCGATGGATTGCCGTGCGCTGCTGATCTGCGGCGGGGCGATCCTGGATTTCTCCGCGCAGCGTTTCCCCCGGGCGCCTCTGTTCTTCCGCAAGTTCGGGCTGGAATGGGCGTTTCGCATGCTCATCGAGCCGCGGCGCCTCTTCAAGCGCTACGCAGTGGGTATTCCGGTCTTCTTCTATTACCTGGTGCGCAATGCCCTGTCGGGCGACCGCCGCATGTCCAACTGGAATGCGCTCAAGCGCGAACCCTGATCGGCTTCGGCCAGCGTGCCCGTCGTCGCGGGCGCAACATCAGCCCGCGACCTGAACGCTACCGTGCGTCGCGGGGAATCACGCGCAGCGCCGTCACCAGGCTGAACAAGTAGTGGGCCGACAGCGTGACCGAGTAGATCAGGACGACCGAGGTGATCGGCAGCTCGATCAGGTGCGCGACGGTAAAGCAGGCGACCGTCAGGATCGAACGCTGCACGTTCAGCATCAACAACAGGCGCTGGCGCTCGAACAATGACAGCAGGTGCGTGGCCGGCGCGTGAATGAACTGGAACAGCAGATAAATCGCGAGCGTAGCGGCCAGTTCGCCGGCCAGCGCCCACTGTTCGCCGAAGGCAAGAGCAAACAGCGGTTCGCCGAATAGCAGAAGGACCAGGGTCGGCGCCAACGACAGGGCGAACAGCCGTTTGATGACTGAGCGGGTCACGGCACGGATATCCGCGGGGCGCTTGCGTCCGAGCGAGGCTATTTCCGCGTAGTAGGCTTTGCTCGTCGTATACCCCAGCAATTGCATGGGTAGGGCCAGCGTCATCAACGCCAGTCCGAGCTGCCCCGTGGTGCTGGCGTCATAGAGCGCTGCGGTCAGCAATAGCGGGGATTGGCTGGAGAACGTCTGAAGCAATTGCGAAGGGAGTCGGTAAAGCGGAAAGCTGCGGTAGTGGTGCAACAAGCAGCGCGCGCGGCGGAAGGTGACGTGACGCCAGTTGCGCTGCATGTCGGCGCGAAACGTGCGGATCAGTGTCGTCAAGCCTGCCCCAGCCCCCAACACCTGGCCCAGCAACAGGCCAATGGGCATCAGGCCCGCCAAGCCCAACGCGATCTTGGCGACCGCGCCGGCGATGCTCTGCTGCAGTTGGGTGCGTGCGATACAGGGATAGGCACGTCGGCGCACAGCCCAGATCAGCAGCACTTCGTAAAGACCCGCAAGGAACAGGGCGGTGATCAGCAGCCCTCTATAAGGCGTCAGCACCTCCATCGAGGCCAGGGCCAGCAGCGGCGGACCGGCCAGCCAGAGCACAAGGCCGATCAGGGCTGTCATTGACAGCAACAGGCCCATCGACACGGCCATCAGCGTAACGGCCGTTCCGTCCTTGCTCGGCAAGGGAACGGCGAGTTCGTAGCGAAGTGTGACCAGGGGCGTGAGAATCAGCAGCAATGCCGTAAAGACCGACAGGATGCCGAAGTGCTCCGGGCTGTAGATTCGAGTCAGCACCTGGATGGAGAGCAGGGCGACGATCTTGGCCAGACCGCTGCCGAGGGCCAGGGTGGCCATCCCCTTGAACACCCTGCCAGACGATCCACTCGTCAGGCGTTGCACGGCGCCATTCACTTTGCTGCCAAGGTCGATGCTGAACATGAGCGCTCCTCCCGTTGAGCCGGCACGCAATCCCCGTGGTTTCCCTGCAGTTGGATCCGTGCCGTCATCCCTGCCGACTAGCTGCACCGCCTGGTTGATCAATCAGCTGGATAGGAAAACCCTCGTTTAGCAAAGTTCCGCCTTCGGACGCCTCCCATACGCCGCTGCCTGCAGTCGATGTCACTTCATCGTCGCTGATCAGCGGTCCCGCCTTTCAACAACATTCCCTTATCCCCGTAGCTCAATACGTCACCGTGCAGCCTCGCTGGCGAGGTATATGGATGGCGCGTGAGGTGCTGCTCGTCCTGGATGTGCAGCACCTCGATCCCCTTGAGCTTGAGCACGTCCGAAATCATCGAGCGATGACAGCGCCACCAGAGCACTTCTGCACACATCATGGCTGTCGCCCGCGCTTCGGCCAGCGTCAGCAGGTCACCGAGCGCATGGGCGAATTCCTCGCTCTGCAGGTGTTCGGCATAGCCGCGGAAGGACGCGTTGCGCCAGGCGCTATCGGCCGAGGCCTCGGTGGCGCGGCGCCGGCCACCCAGGCCCTCGAACCACTGATAGCCGATTCCTTCGTGCGCCAGCGCCGTTTCCAGCTGAGCAGCAGCGAACTGGGGCAGTCTTCGTGACCCCGGAAAGCGGCGTACGTCGGCTATGGCCTCGATCCGGTAGTGCCGCAGCAGTGAGATGAACGTGCCCAGGCTGCGTGTCGAGTGACCAATCGTCCAGATGAGCGGTGGGTTCAACTCACTCGTCCCAGTGCGCTCTCCTTGTGCATAGCCACATGGTCCGTCTTGTCACTCTTGATCTCGTATTGAGGTTGGTCGGGGCTCGCATGCCGGGTTCGCCCCATGAATTCCGTGTCCTGCGTATGCACCTTGGTGATGTGGCCGGTGACGTGTCCGGCCTCGGAGTTCCAGCGGACGTGATCGCCCACCTTGAATTTCGGTTTCGCCATTACGCGGTCTCCCTTCAAGCGACTCGAGGTGCGGAAATGCCGCTTCCGCTTCCTTCACCCGACCGGAAATAGGTCGGTCAGGTTGTGACCGTTCGTCGGCTCGAATCATAGGGAGATAGGATTCGAGAACGCGTGCAATTCAAAAAAATGACGCCGCCCAGAAACTATCGAAACGGTTTCAAGGGGCTCGACGGCTATGATGTGTAATATCAAATTGCCATGGATTAATAGCGAATTAATAGCTGGTCAAATTCGTGACGTAGAGTTGGCGATCAAAACCCGTCAAAAAAATTTTGAGTTCTTTTTTAAACCTATTATAAAGGCGCCACGCAACGGATTGCCGGGTTCCCCACCAAGGCAATCCGGCGTCTTTTGCCAAGCGGTTCGTCCGGCTGCGCATAGTGAGATTTCGCCCAGTAAGCGCCTGAACGACTTAAACAAACCTCCCGCTACTTTTTTAAAGGCTCCGGCCTTTTGAAGTATTAAGTTCCGGAGAGACTCGATGTCTATCAAAGTATTTGGTGCCCCGCGGGCACTCGTTCGCTCCATCGCTCTTGCAACAATCTTCAGCGGTATCGTCGTAACTGGCGAAGTAGCCGCAGCCGAAACGGCCACAGCTTCTTCTTCGGCCGCTTTCACGTCCAGCATCAACAAGTTCACCAGCTCCGATTTCCTTAACGGCGTGTGGCGTCGCGTAGCTGCCGTCTCCGTACCGGCGACGTCCGCCTCCATCGCTGCGTTCAAGCCTGGCGTGCAGATCAAGTTCGCCGATGGCCAGGTACGCAAGATCAAGAGTGTTTACAAGGTCGGCTCCAACCTGAGCATTTATGTGGACGGCGCACTGCTCGATGGGGCTGCTGTGGGCGCCCCGCGCACCCTCAGCACCGTATCGGCCACCGCAGCGCCCTCGACACCGGTGACCAGTAAACCCGCTGTTACCGCTCCGGCCCCCTCGGCGCCGAGCACGAGCTACACCGCGTCGATGAACAGCTTCACCAATGCGGATTGGGAAAACGGTATCTATCGCAAGTCCGCTGGGTTCTCGATCCCTGACACCACGTCCAACAAGTCTGCCTTCGTCGTTGGTGCTTCGGTGAAGCTGGCCGATGGTCAGGTTCGCAAGGTGGCCGCGGTCTATGATGTCGGCGCGCATCTGTCGGTCATGCTCAGCGGCGCCGCCCTGTCGGCCGCCAGCGTCGGTTATCCGAAGACCATCAGCGTCGTGTCGAGCAGCACGGGCAGCACGCCGGTCGCTACCACGCCGGCCCCAGCGCCGACCCCGGCTCCGACACCCGCACCGGCTCCCGTCGTGACCAAACCTGTCGTCAGCGATGGCAGTGGCATCGACCTGGTCGGCGTGAACTTCGGCTCTGGCGTATTCGATCCGGCGAACGTGCCTGGTATCTACAACAAGGGCTACACCTACGCCGACGAGTCCTACTACAAGCGCCATGCAGGCCTTGGCTTCAAGCTGGTTCGCCTGGGCTTCCTCTGGGAGCGTATCCAGCCCAAGCTCGGCACTGAGCTGGACGCGGCTGAACTCGGTCGCATCAAGCAGTCGCTCGACTATGCGCAGAAGTACGGCATCAAGGTCATCCTTGATATGCACAACTACTACCGTTACTACGGCAAGGTCATCAACTCGCCGGAAGTGCCCCGCGCGCAGTTCGCCGAAACCTGGCGCAAGATTGCGGTTGCGCTGGCCAAGCACCCGGCCCTGTATGGCTACGGCCTGATGAACGAGCCGTACAACACTGGCAACGGCATGTGGCCGCAGACGGCTCAGGCCGCTGGTCAAGCGATCCGCAAGATCGACCCGACCACCTGGATCATGATTGCCGGCGACCGTTACTCCAGCGCGTTCCATTGGCAGAAGTACAACACTTCGCTGATCAACGATCCCTGGATGCGTGATCCGAAGAACAACCTTGTCTATGAAGCGCACCAGTACCTGGACTTCGACTACTCGGGCACTTACACCAAGCGCGCCGAAACCTTTGCCCCGATGCTGGGTGTAGAGCGGGTCAAGCCGTGGGTCGAGTGGTTGAAGAAGAACAAGCTGCGTGGCTACATCGGTGAGCACGGTATTCCGGACTTCTCCCCGTCCGCGGTGGTGGCGACCGATAACCTGCTGGCTTACCTCGCTGAAAACTGCATCCCGAGCACCTACTGGGCTGCCGGTCCGCGGTGGGGCGAGAACATCATGTCCTTGGACGTACTGAGCGGTAAGCACCGCCCCCAGCTGGCACCGCTGCAGAAGCATGCCGCTGCGAAGAAGACCTGCTCCACCATCGGTCCGCTGTAATAACAGGACCGAAACTAAAGAAACGGGCCACTGGCCCGTTTTTTTATGCGCGGCGCATTATCGAGAGCCTGGCGTGCTGTTCGTCGGCCGCGGTTCGCTTGGTTTTATTGCCAGCCCCGTTATCGTCAGGTTGCTTCCTTATATATGTCATGCCAAATAGCGTTTCGCTTGTTTTGAGACCGCTTCGCTTAATGCGAGCCAATACGCGGGATTGCGCCTGATCGAGGGCGAACTGCCAGTAAGCGGGAGTTGCTCACGCATCTGTTTGGCCCGCGAACCGTTTGATTCCACGCATTTTTTCGTGCGTGCAAAAGAACGGAACTCAAAAAAGCCCCCCCGGTCACCTTATATGTGCGCACCGAAACTACACAGTTCGCGGTAATCGCAGTTTGCTGTGTTCTACGGACCGTGGTCTTCCGGCCAAGCCATATTAAAAGGTGAATCAAATGACTACACCCGACGAAGAAATTACCGGTTACGGTGGCCTGCCAAAGACCGGCCCCGACAATACCTCCTCGGCGACCACCAGCTCGACCTCCACGGCGGGCCATGGCGCGTCTTCTTCGGCATCGACATCTTCAGGCGGTGCCGGCGCGACCGAGGACGCCAAGGCCAAGGCCCGGCAGGTCGCGGATCAGGCGAAAGCCCAAGGCAGAAGCCAGCTCGACGGTTATCGGGAGACCGCTGCCGACGAACTCGAGCGGGTCGCACAGGGCGCCAAGGCAGCCGCCGAGCAGCTCGAGGGTGACGACCGCTTCGGGCTCTCCGGCTATGTGTCCGACATGGCGCAGAGCATGGTTCGCCTGTCGGACGATCTGCGCGGCAAGAGCGTCGATGAGCTGGTCCAGGACGTCAACCGGCTGGCCCGCAACAATCCGGCGCTGTTCATTACCGGCAGTATCGCGCTCGGCTTCGGCCTGACCCGCTTCGCCCGGGCGTCCAGCAAGCGTGCCGCCGAAGGCGACTATTCGAGCCACCGGCCGAGCATGCATTCGCACCGGGACGACAGCCAGCATTCCTCGAGCCAGCAGGACCTGAACGACCGCCTGAACACGGGCGAGCCGGGCACCATCGGTAGCGTCAGCAACGCCGGCGTGTCCTCGGCGACCAGCACCTCTCGCCAGGGCGTAGGCACCGGAGCAGCCACGGGCGTCGGTACGTCCAGCAGCTCGACCGACCTCAGCAATGGTTTGGGTGTTGGCTCCAACCCGGCATCCGGACTGTCCAGTTCGAACCGTAATGGCAAGGGCACTGACGGAGGGCTTTATCCATGAGCGAAGCACGCAAGACACCTCACGTGACGAGCACGCCGGAACCGGGCATGCGTAGTGAAAACGATACGTCGGTGGGCGGGCTGCTGCGGCAGCTGACCCAGGAGGTACCGGCACTCATCACCAAGGAGCTGGCCCTGGCGAAGGCCGAAGTCAGCGAATCCGTGCGCGCCACCAAGGCCGGTGCGGCAAGTGTCGCCACCGGAGGCGCGGTGTTGCTGGGTGGTTTCATCGTCCTGCTGATGTCCGCCGTCTATGGCCTGAGCAAGGTCATGGAGCCCTGGTTGGCGGCGCTGATTGTGGGCGGTGTCGTGGTGGTGATCGGCCTGATCATGGTGTCGGCCGGCAAGAAGAAATTCGAGGCATCGTCATTCAAGCCCGAGCGGACCATCCACTCGGTCAACAAGGATAAAGAGGCGGTAAGGGGGCATACATCATGAGCACACGTAACCAGATAGATGCCGAAGCACAAAAGGATCCGGAACAGCTCGAGCGCGAGATCGACCAGAAGCGTGCCGACATCGGCAACATCGTTCATGCGCTTGAAAACAAGTTGTCTCCGGGTGAACTGATCGATACGGCCCTGGGGTACGTCAAGGGTGGCGACGGTGAGTTCTTTTCCAACCTGAGCAATACCGTCAAAGCCAACCCCGTACCGACGGTGCTGACTTCCATCGGGTTGATCTGGATGATGGCTGGGCAGAATCGTCAGCCGCATTCCAACGTGACCACCACTGGCTACACCGGCACGTCCCATGGTCCTTCGATGGGCGAGAAGCTGTCCGCGAAGACCCAGGGCATCAAGCAGCAGGGCGCGGGTATGAAGGAAAAGGCTTCGCAGATGTCGAGCAGCGTTTCGGAGTCGCTCGGCCAAGCACGTACCCGTGCCAGCGACTCCACGCGGCAGGCTTCGCAAAAGCTGCGTGGCGGCGCCGACCGGGCCCGAGGAGGCTTCAATCAATTGCTGCAGGAGCAACCGCTGGCCCTAGGTGCCATCGGGATTGCGCTGGGTGCATTGATGGCCGCTGCCGTGCCTCCGACCCGTCGCGAAGACGAGATGCTGGGTGAGACCAGCGATCGAGTCACCGACCAGCTGCGCAGCAAGGCGGAGGAAGGTTACCAGCGCGTGTCGGCCAAAGGCGAAGAAGTCGCCGAGCAGGTCAAGCAGGACATGCACAGCGACACCGGCAACCGCTCCATGTCTGGCTCGGCTGCCACCGGTGCCGACTCGACCCGCGCCGGGCTCTGACCCGAGCCGAGCGAAGCGACCGAGAATTCGGCTTCGCGGGCTTGAGTCCGCGAAGCCGAAATCCGATAATGCGCCGCGCCATGCCGGTGTAGCTCAGTAGGTAGAGCAGCGCATTCGTAATGCGAAGGTCGCAGGTTCGACTCCTGTCTCCGGCACCATCAAGTGGATTCATGCAGCGCCAAGCAGTCGCGTGAATCGCCCAATAAGCCCGCCCCGTGCGGGCTTTTTCGTTCCGCTACGAAGCCGCAAAAAAAGCCGACCGTGGAATCCATGGTCGGCTTGGTGAAGCGGGCGGCTCAGTCTTTGAGGAAGTTCAGCAGATCCTTGTTGAAGCGATCCTTGTGTGTGTCGGTCAGACCGTGCGGGGCGCCGGGGTAGACGATCAGCTTGGCTCCCTCGATCTGGGCGGCGGATGCCTTGCCTGAGATGTCGAGCGGCACGATCTGGTCGTCATCACCGTGGATCACCAGCGTAGGCACGTCGAATTTCTTCAAGTCGTTCCGGAAATCCGTGGCCGAGAATGCCGCGATGGAATCGTAGGTGTTCTTGTGGCCGGCCTGCATGCCTTGTGACCACCAGTTGTCGATCAGCCCTTGCGAAACCTTGGCACCCGGGCGGTTGAACCCAAAGAACGGGCCGGACGCAATATCCAGGTAGAGCTGAGAGCGATTCTCCAGCGACGCCTTGCGGAGGCCATCGAAGACTTCCAGCGGCACGCCGTTGGGATTGTCTTCGGTCTGCAGCATCAGCGGTGGTACGGCACTGACCAGTACGGCCTTCTTGACCCGCTCGGTACCGTGGCGACCGATGTAGCGTGCTACTTCGCCGCCGCCAGTGGAGAAGCCGACCGTAGTGATGTCGTCGAGGTCGAGCGCCTCGATCACGGAGGCCAGATCGTCGGCGTAATGGTCCATGTCGTTGCCTTCCCACGGCTGGCTGGAGCGCCCATGTCCGCGACGGTCGTGAGCGATTACTCTGTAGCCCTGGTCGGCGAGGAAGATCATCTGCGATTCCCAGCTATCCGAACTCAGCGGCCAGCCGTGGCTGAAGGTCACGACCGGGCCGTTCTTCGGGCCCCAGTCTTTGTAATACAGGCGTACGCCATCGGCTGTGACGATGTAGTTGCCGTCCACGGTGGCGCCGGCTGCGATCTGCGCGGGCGTGGCAGAGGGTGCTGCTTCGGCGGTGGCGCCGGCTTGAAGGGTGATCGCGAGCATGCTGGCGGCGACGGTGCGAAGGGTGGTGTTCATGACGGTGGTTCCTCTCGGTTGGGTGGCCGGTCGGTATTGCCCGGTGAGAGAAAGTTTGCGCGTGCGGGTGGAACCTTTGGTGATAGTAAGTCTTGAAAACTTGATCAGGAGTTCGAAATGGTAGACCGGCTCGCCTCGCTGATGACGCATTTCCCCGTAGGGGCGCAAGTCTTCAATACCGGTCCGCTATGCGGCCTCAACACACTTGAGAGTGACGGCGCGCATGGGCAGCTGCACCTGGTGCGAAGCGGTGCAGTCGAGGTGCGCTACGAGCGAAAGTCGATACAGATCGAGCGACCCAGCCTGTTGTTGTTCCCACGGCCCCTGACGCATCGTTTCGTCACCGATCCGCAGCGTGGCGCGGACATGGTTTGCGCGAACCTGTCATTCGAGGGGGGCGCAGGCAATCCGATCGCATCGGCGCTGCCGGATGTCGTCTGCCTGCCGCTGGACTCTATTGCAGGTGCCGAGCCGGTGCTGTCGTTGCTGTTCGAGGAGGCCTTCGCGCAACGATGCGGTCGCGTCCCGCTGATCGAGCGTCTGCTCGAGGTGGTGATGATCCAGCTGCTGCGGCAAGTGATGGAAAGTGGCGAGGTGCAGAGCGGGATGCTGTCCGGGTTGGCGCATCCGCGTCTACGCCACGCGCTGGTGGCGATGCACGAGCGTCCGGCGCAGGACTGGACCCTGCATGACCTGGCCCAGGTCGCCGGTATGTCGCGCAGCATGTTCGCGACAACCTTCCACAGTGTGATCGGGATTACGCCGGGGCAGTATTTGCAGAGCTGGCGCGTACGGTTGGCCCAGAAAGCCCTGCGCCGCGGACGGCCCTTGAAGGTGATCGCTTCCGAGGTCGGCTACGGCAGTGAAGCCGCGCTGTCGCGCGCGTTCAAGGTGCAATCGGGGCAATCGCCCCGGCAATGGAGAGCGGTATTCCAGGCAGCTGAAGCCTGAAGCTGGAGCCGATGAACGGCAAATAGTTGGCGCTGTTTTATTGACCTGGGTCAGCGGGGCGTCTGCCGCAGCACGGACAATGCGCGCACCCAGGACGGTACCGATCCGGCGCCCATAGGTGTCACGGAGCGGCAGGGCCCGCAGGCATCGCACCTGCAGAACCCCATAGAACGATGCTGACCGCGTCCGTGCGCAGGCCGAGCCTGACGCGGCCGCTTCTGCAGCCATGCCTTCGTCATTTTGGCTTCCGGTCATGTACCCGGAGCACCGAGGTCCACCATGTTGAAAAATCTGTCGCTGAGCTCGAAGCTCATTCTGATCCTGCTGTGCCCGCTGTTGGGGTTCCTGTGGCTGGCGAACCTGTACATCGCCGACAGCTACGACACGCTGAAGCAAATGGAAAACACCGTTGGTGCAAGTGAGGCGGCGCAGAAGGTCAGCCAATTGATCACCACCCTGCAGCGAGAGCGTGGTGCCAGTGGCGTGTTTCTCGGGAGTCAGGGCCGCACCATGGCGCAGCGGTTGCCGGGGATGCGGCAGGCGACCGACGAGGCACTCAGGGCTGTGAAAACGACACTTGCTGGTGCTCAGGCCGTGCAGGTCGGCGCTGCACTGACAGCCCTCGATGCGCTTCAGGCCACGCGCTCGCAGATCGACACCTTTGCCATCAATAACGTCGAGTCCGGTGCCCGGTACACCGGCTACATCAAGGCGCTCATCGGCTTTACCCATGCCGTGGAACGCAGTGTCGAGGATGCCGGACTGGCGCGCGCGCTGGGTGGGTTGAACCAGTTCATCGAGATGAAGGAGCGGGCGGGGCGCGAGCGCGCAATGCTTGGCGTGGTCTTCAATCAGGATCGCTTCGACGCACCCCTGCTGGCGTCATTCAGCCGCAACCTGGGCGAGTTCTCGGCGTACATGGATGGCTTTCGCCGTGCGGCTGAGCCTCGCTTCATCGCGCTTCTCGACGAAAAGCTGCGGCAGCCGGGCGCACTGGAAGTCGCCCGGCTCCAACGTCTGAGCTTCGAAGTGCCGATCGGGCAGAGCCTTGGCATCAACAGCGAAAGCTGGTTCGAAACAGCCACCCAGCGCATCGACCTGATGGGCGAGCTGGAGCAGGCGTTGGCGCAGGATGTCGGCGAACTTGCCGCGCAGGCGAGGGACGAGGCGCGCCGTGCATTGTGGGTGACAATCGCTGCGGTGGTCCTGGCACTCTCGGCCGTCGCCGGGCTGTCGTACCTGATCATTCGCAACATCAAACTGGCGGTGCGTGACGTCAATCAGGCGCTGGTCGCGTTGTCCGGGCGTGACCTGACGGCCAAGGCGCGCTACGAGGGCAAGGACGAGTTCGGCGAGATCTCCCGCAACCTGAACGCCATGGCGATGGAGCTTCAGCAGGTGGTCGGCGAGATCAGCAACGCAACCGCCCAGGTGGCGACGGCCGCGGAAGAATCCTCGGCGGTTACCGTGCAGACGAGCGAGAGCATCGACCGGCAGCGCCAGGGGACCGAGTTGGTGGTGACCGCGATCAACGAAATGAGCGCGACCGTTCGGGACGTGGCCAGGAGCACCAGCGACGCCGCCGAGCTGTCCCAGCGGCTGAACACGAACACCGCGCAGGGCCGGAACGAGATCGAGAACACCATCAGCCTCATCCGTCAGCTCTCCGGCCAGGCCGACGAGACGGCCGACATCATCGCGGAGCTCAAGCGCGAGAGCGATTCGATCTCGTCGGTGCTGGATGTGATCCGTGGTATTGCCGACCAGACCAACCTGCTGGCGCTCAACGCCGCCATCGAAGCGGCCAGAGCGGGCGAGCACGGGCGCGGTTTCGCCGTGGTGGCCTCGGAGGTCCGTACCCTGGCGCAGAAGACGCAAGAGTCGACGGGCAGCATCCAGGACATGATCGCCAACTTGCAGGGCGGCGCTGACCGAGCCGCGCGCTCCATGCAGGAGACCCTGTCCAAGGCGCAGGCCGGTTCGAGCAATATCGGGCGGGCAGGGGAGCTACTGGCCGAGATCGCCGAAGGCGTCGCGGCGATCAGCGACCGCAACGTCCAGATCGCCACGGCTGCCGAAGAGCAGAGCGCGGTGGCCGAGGACATCAATCGGAACATCGTCGAGATCAACGACGTGGCGATTCAGGTCAGTGCGGGTGCGGAGCAGACGGCCATGACCAGCCTTGAACTCGCGCGCCTGGCTGAGCAGCAACAGCAACTGGTGGGGCGGTTCAGAGTGGCCTGAAGGCGGCCACCGACGCTATGCGCCGGCTGCGTGGTCTAGCCGTAGACGCCCGCTTTGAAAGCGGGCGTCTGCGTTGTTCAGATGAACACCTGCCTGCGGCTGCCCCGCGGCAGTCGGTTACGGCCGGGCAGTTGCGCCAGGCGTTGCTGCCATTCGGCGCGGGGTGAGAGGGTCACGACCGCCTTGGCTGCTTGTGCAGCGGCGGTTTTTTCAGCCTTGGCCGCCGCGCGTAGCTCGGCGAGGCTTGGCGTCTTGCGTACAGGCTCACTCGCCGACTTCTCGACCGAGCGAAGACAGAGCTTGCAGGAAACCTGAGCGATTTCCGGGGAGCGATTCAAGCTCGACCCGGTGCGCCCACATGCGACAGTGTCCTGAGAGGCGAGGTAGTGAATGACCAATGTATTGTCTCCTGCTTTTTCGGGGCGCGGATTCTACACAGTCGTTCGGTGCGTGTCGGCCAGTTTTTTCCTGCTGAAACAATCGCTTGTGCGCTGTCAGTTGCCGCTCTGCAGGTCGTGGATGACCTGCCTCACGGGCAGTCGGGCCCCCGGCCAGGTCGCCCGCCTGCAGCCGGTCGCAACAGTACGCCCTCTTGTTTGGTGCCCGAGGTGTTGTAACCCCTGACACCGACCATGCTGGCCTGCACTAATGGCTCGAGGGAGCGATGACCGACCTCAGCCTGCCGTGACCGTCTCCGGCTTCGGCTGTTGCGACCTGGCGCTTTCCCCTCGTGCCGGGGCCTGGTCGTAGAGCGCGACCATGTGGTCGAGATTTGCCCGGACACGGGCCTTCATCGCCTCGATCACGGTGTCCAGTTCGGCTCGCTGGCTTTCTCCGAAACTGTTGATCAGGTTGGTGCCGATCTGGCTGATCTGCGGTACTTCGGCGAAGCCGCACGACTGCTTCGGTACCCAGGTCTCCAGGAAGCTCGACAACTTGATCACGCGCTGCGGCAGCAGGGCGATCTGCGGAACGGCATAGGCCAGCGCGGTGATGGCGCCGTGCAGGCTGGTGCCGCAGTACAGTTTGCTGGTCGCGATGCAACCGATGATGTCCTCGATCTTGCCGCTGTCGACCCGGTAGGCGCGCTCGGCGCCCAGCAGGCTGTACAGCTTGTCGAGCGGTTCGTCGTCGGAATGCCCGGGTGCCTTGCCGATGGTCAGCAGCGCGATCTTCAGGCCCGTGTTCACGTTCAACTCGGTCAACTGCTGAGCGATGGCTTCGATGCGGCGCTTGGCGTGGTGATCGGAGATGTGGAACACGATGTGGCCGGCCTCGGCGGGGTCCACCTTGGGGGTGAAGATGTCGGAGATGAGGATGGCGCTGTCGGGTACGAGGTTGTGCTCGATGCCCAGCTTGTCCAGTTCGGCCGAGGTTTCCCGGTCACGCACCGAGACATAGGTGCAGTCCTGCAGGTTGCGCTTGATCGCCGCATGGATCAGCGGCTTCTTGCGGCTGATCTCGTTGCCCCCGACGCTGTTGTACATGACCTTGTAGCCGGGCAGGTCGCGCTCACCGAGCACCAGGGGGATGTCCGACGGGATGGAGGTAAACAGGCGGCTCAGGCGAATAAACGCCTTGTGCCCGATCAGGTAGGGACTGGCCTTGATCGGATAGTAGATGGCCTGGGGCGCAAGGTAGCCGATGATGCTCTCCCATTGAGCGGTCAGGCATTCACCGCCCGCGACGATGAGCATGGTCTTGGGCTGGTGGCGCGTGGCATCCAGCGCCTTTTTCAGAGGCATGGTCGGCAAGGCACCGTAGCTGGACAGGTTCGACGCCTTGGTGGCCGCGATCAGCACTTCGAAGCGGCCATCGGCCTCCAGGTAACGCTTGAGGACGATTGCGAAGAGCAGGTCGCCATAGTTGTGCCGGTCATAGGCTCCGTAAGCGATTACGTTAACCCGGTCAGTCATGGCGTCGGACTCCTTTCGATGGTCTTGAACTGCACGTAGAGCAGAGCGTTTTTCAGCGCCAGCGCGACGGCCGTGGCGAAGCACGCACCGTTCACGCCGTAGCGCGGGATGAGGATGAGGTTGAGCGCGAGGTTGACCACGCAGGCCACGATGTTGTTGTGCATGTAGCGCCGGTGGTTGCCGGTCATGGTCATGAAGATGCCCAGCGGGCCGGCGGCCAGGACGAAGAAATAACCCAGCGCCAGAACGAGCAGCGGGTAGACGCCCTGCTCGCGATACTCAGGGCCGAACACCGCGAGGATGTATTCGCGCAGCAGACCGATGGCGAGCAGGATCAGCAGGGCGAGGGCCAGCATGAAGCGCGAGTACTTGCGCACGATTGCGAAGGCGCCCCTGCGGTCGCCCTGGGCCCAGCGGCGGGAGATGTCAGGCCCGATGGTGCCGTTGATGATGAACAGCAGGGTGGTCGACAGGGCGGCGATCTTGGCGGCGATGTAATAGATGCTGACGTCGCTGGCCGAGCGTAGTACACCGAGCAGCAGTGTATCGGACAGTTCGATGACGCTGTTCATCACGGCGATGAGCATCAGGGGAACGCACAGCACCAGCATGTCCCGCCAGCCCATGGGGGCGTCCGAGCCTGCCGAGGGCAGGTGTGCGTGGGCGCGCCAGATGGAGCCGGCGATCGCCAGGGCGAAGGCGACGGCGAAGCAGCCGACCACACTGGTCAGCTCGCTGCCCGTGGCCGCGACGAGCACGAGCGTCAGCGCAGGTTGAAAGGCGGTCTGCCAGAACAATCCCTCGCTGGTACGGTGTTTGGCCTTGAGGGTTTCGCTGGAAATGCTCAGCAGCGACAGGCCCAGCGCCGTGACGGCAAAGAGCACCGCCGCATGAGCGACGTTGGCCTGGGTGGTTTCCGAGAAATACACCACCCCCAGTCCGACCAGAAAGGTCGGGATGTTCATCGCCGCCGCCATTAGCAGGGCACGGTTGAAATAGCTGCGTTGCTGCCCCTCGGGCAGCGATGAGATGTTCTTCAGGCAGGCGATGTCCAGCCCGAGGCGGGCGAGCAGCGACAGGAAGATGCCCAGCGCGATGCAGAAGAAAACCGTACCGGCCAGGTCCGGGACCAGCAGGCGTGCCAGGAGAATGTTGAGGCCGAGCGTGGAGGCGGCGCCGCTGCCCTTGGTGAGGATCAGGCGGGCGTACTTGAACAGGTCGGATTTCATCGTGGGGCGTGGGGCATCCGTTGCGTAGGCCGATTTCATTCGTGCTCCTGCGGTCGCGTCAGCGATGTAGCCATCTCTGGCCTCTATCCCGTTGCCAGCGAGGCGGCGAACGACGAGTGGTCCGCAATCATCCTGTTGCATCGGCCGATTGTGGGACTCCATCCAGAGCCTCCAGAGCAAGGAAAGTTCCGCCGGGCCGTGGAAACGCCGGGCGTCAAGGGCAACGGTTGTACGGTCGCGTGGCGTGCGACCGTGAAGCGGCATCGGCTCGATGTCGGGATCTGCAGCGAACTCTCGTCAAGGTGGGCCGTCCCAATTCAACAGCTTGGTTTCTTGACGGGTAGGGGATTGACGATGGCGTTGCTGGACATGGGCGGGATAGGCGTATTCGAGTTGCTCAAGCGCACCCTCAAGGATTTCAGCAAGGACGACATGACGACCTACGCCTCGGCGCTGGCCTACCGTGGCATCTTTTCGCTGTTTCCCTTTCTGCTGTTTTTCATCGCCATGCTGGGCATGCTCGATCTGCAGGATTTTTTCACCTGGCTGCGTGAACAGGTCTCGCTGGTCCTGCCCCCCGATGCGCTGAATCTGGTCAATCCAGTGATCGATCAGTTGCAGAACCAGAAAAGCGGCGTGTTGTCGGTCGGGATCCTCGTCGCGCTCTGGTCGGCCTCGATCGGCATTCGCTCCCTGATGAACGCGATGAACCGAGCCTACGACGTCGAAGAAGGTCGGCCGACCTGGAAGCTGATGCTGCTCTCGGTCGGCTATACCATCGGCTTGGCGGTCATTCTGCTGTGTGCGGCAGCGCTGATGATCATCGGCCCGCAAGTGATGGAGTGGCTCGCCGATCAGGTCGGTCTGAAGGACATCGTGGTGACGCTCTGGACCTGGTTGCGCTGGCCGGTGATCGTGTTCCTGATGATGCTCGTGGTGGCAGTGCTCTATTACGTCACGCCCGACGTGGAGCAGCGGTTTCGCTTCATCACGCCTGGCTCGGTCGTGGCGGTGATCGTCTGGATCGCGGCCTCGATCGCTTTCGGCATCTACGTACAGAACTTCGGCAACTACGATGCGACCTACGGGAGCATCGGCGCGGTCATCGTCCTGTTGCTGTACTTCTATATCTCCGCAGCAGTGCTGCTGTTCGGTGCCGAGATGAACGCGGTGATCGAGCACGCTTCGACTCAGGGCAAGGACGACGGAGACAAGCGTATCGACAGTTGACGGCCGTCGGCGGGGCGGCGAACGACCGGAGATGCCGGCGGTCCATTGAATCATTGCAAAACCTTTCGGGATGGACCGGCAGGCGACGTCGGGTCTGATCCTGCGTTTGCGCTTTGCGTCTTTCCGAAAGTACTGCGCTGAGATCACGGAGACGCTCCATCTTGCATATCGCAGACATGACCATGTTCTACGCCCCGGCGAGCGGCGGGGTGCGCACCTACCTCGAGGCCAAGCATCGCCGCCTGCAACTTTACGCCGGGGTCCGTCATAGCATCCTGGTGCCGGGTGACCGCCATCAGCACAGTGCGGGCATCTATCAGATTCCGGCGCCGGCCCTGCCATTCGGCAAGGGCTACCGCTTCCCGGTGCGACGCGCCCCGTGGCGCAACCAGCTGCGCATCCTTCATCCTGATGTCATCGAGGTGGGCGATCCCTACATGACCGCCTGGGCCGCACTGGATGCCGGGCGACGCCTGGACGTCCCGGTGATCGGCTTCTATCACTCGGACCTGCCCCTGCTGGTCAGTAATCGCATCGGCGACTGGCTGGGCACCAACATGAATGGCTACGTGTCACGGCTGTATCGCAGTTTCGACCGTGTGCTCGCGCCCAGTCGCGTCATGGCCGAGAAGCTTCAGCAACTCGGCGTTCCCGATGTCTACGTGCAACCGCTCGGCGTGGATCTGGAAACCTTCCGCCCGGACCGCCGCGATGCGGAAATCCGCGACAGGCTCGGGCTGGATGAGGAAACCCGGCTGATGATCTTCGCGGGCCGGGGGTCGCGGGAAAAGAACATCCATGTGCTCTTGGATACCGCGCGTCAGCTGGGCAAGCCCTACCACCTGCTGCTGGTCGGGTCGCGCATGCCGCGCCGTGTTCCGGACAACGTCACCGTCATCGACCATTTCTGCCCTGCCGCGGAGGTCGCACGCTACATGGCCAGCGCCGACGTGCTGTTACATGCCGGCAATCAGGAAACCTTCGGCCTGGTCGCGCTCGAGGCGATGGCGAGCGGAATTCCGGTGGTTGCCGCGCGAGCGGGCGCACTACCCGAGTTGGTCCCGTTTCACACCGGTCGCCTTTGTCGGCCGCTGGATGCCGTCGCCATGGCACAGGCGGTGCGCGAGCTGTTCGAGGATGACCCGCGGTTGATCGGTGCGCAGGCGCGGCAGCATGTTGAGGCGCACCATGCCTGGGATGCGGTGGTGGCCGGGTTGCTCGCGCACTACCACGCCGTGCTCGGCACGGCCGAGCTGCCGGTCGCCGTCCATGGCTGATTCGTCCGTACTCTTGGTGTTGCACGACGTGGCGCCGGAAACCTGGCCGGATTACCGCGAGTTCGTCGCAGCGGTCGATCGGCTGGGGCAGATTCCGATGTCCTGGCTGGTGGTTCCGGATTTCCATCGCCGCAATCCGCTCGACGCCAGCCCGGACTTCTGCCGGCTGCTGGATACGCGACTGGCGCGTGGCGACGAGTTGATTCTGCATGGCTGCTACCACGCCGACGAAGCGCCACCGCCGCGCTCTCCGCGGGATTGGTTCATGCGCAGGGTCTTCACCCATGAGGGTGAGTTCTATCCGCTCGACGAAGACGAGGCGATGCACCGGCTTGAGGCCGGCATGGCGCTGTTCAGCCGATTGGGATGGCCTTTGCACGGCTTCGTGCCGCCGGCGTGGCTGCTCGGGCCCGGCGCGCGGCGGGCGTTGGCGCGCAGCGGGCTGACCTACACCAGCGATCCGGGTCATTTCTACTTGCTGCCCGACTATCACCGCATCGAGGCGCCTGGATTGGTCTGGAGCGCCCGTAGCGCCTGGCGTCGCGGCATGTCACGCGTGGTCAGCGAACAGATGCTCAGACGTCATCACCAGGCGCCGCTGCTCCGGCTGGGGCTTCACCCGGTGGACATGCGGCACCGGCTCTCTCGTGAATACTGGCTCGATCTGCTGATTCGCCTGCTACGCGACGGGCGCCGGCCGATGACCAAGATCGACTGGCTGAACCAGCATCGGCGCGCGGCGCGCGAGGCGGCATGAGCCGTCGTTGGTGGCTGCTGGGCGGTGCGCTGCTGACCGCGGCGCTGGTGCCGCTGCTGCTGGGCGGCAGTGGATTGTTCGAGCGGTTGCAGCGATTTCCGATCGACCTATTGTTGGTCATGCTCGGGATGATCACGCTCGGCTGGTTCCTCAATGCGCTGCGGTTGCGCCTGCTGGTCGGCTGGCGCCGGCTGACGCAACCGCGCGCCCTCGGGATCGTCATTGCAACGGAGTTCGCCATATGCGCCACGCCCGGTGGCGCTGGTGGCCCGCTGACCATGATGGCGTTGCTGCGCCGGCGCGGTATCGCCGCTGCGCAAGGCACGGCGACCTATGCGGTCGAGCAGCTCTCCGACCTGCTGTTCTTCGCCTGCGCGCTGATCGGCGTGCTGATCTACGCGGTTACCCATTCGCTGAACAGCTATATCGCCAGCCTGCTGGGTTTCAGTGCGGCGCTGCTGGCGGGGTTGATCGTGCTGCTGGCCTTGCTTGGACGCTTTCACCGCCAGGTGTTTCTCTTCAACGGCTGGCTGATCGACCGTGTGGGTGTCAGGGCGCATCGCCGGCTCAGCTGGGCGCGCAAGATGTTGAGCTTTCGTAACGCCCTGCTTGAATGCTTCCGTTTGCCATGGGCGGTTCTGCTCGGTGTTTTCGTGCTGACGACGCTGCACTGGCTGCTGCGCTACAGCGTGTTGTATTTCACCCTCCAGGGGCTCGGCAGCCAGCTTGCCTGGGCGTGGACCTTCATCGTCCAGCTGCTTTCATTGACGGCGGGTCAGCTGAGCCTCTTGCCTGGCGGCGCCGGCAGTGCCGAACTGGCTTCGGCCGCGCTGCTCGCCCCGCTGGTGGGCAAACCGACCGCCGCCGCGGCGATCCTGATCTGGCGCTTCGTGACCTACTACTTCTACCTCATCGCCGGCGCACCGCTGTTCCTGCACCTGGCTGGACGACCCTTGCTGAACCGACTGGTACGGGCACGTAGCAGCTGACGGGGCGGTACCGTTCCTCGGTCAAGCGAAACTATCGCCGTGCTGCTGCAGTCAACCGAATGCAACCCATAGCAAAGAGGGACACGCCATGAGCAGTACTGAAGACAAGATGAAAGGCAACCTCAACGAAGCCGCCGGCAAGGTGAAGCAGGGCGTCGGCGAAGCGACCGACAACGAGCGCATGAAGGGCGAAGGCCAGCGCCAGGAAATCAAGGGCGACGCCCAACAGGTCAAGGGTGAAGCCAAGGACACCGTCAAGAAAGGTGTCGATCGCACCTGACGATCGAGCAAAACAAAAATGCCCGCTTCAGCGGGCATTTTTGTGGGCGGGGGTTTATTACCGCTCGAGGTACTGAAGCTTGTCTTTCACGCCATCCCAATCCTCGGCATCGGGAAGCGAATCCTTCTTCTCGGTGATGTTCGGCCAGATATCCGCCAGATCGGCGTTCAGCTGGATGAACTCTTGCTGTTCATCCGGCACCTCGTCTTCCGAGAAAATCGCCTGGGCAGGGCACTCCGGCTCGCAGAGTGCGCAGTCGATGCACTCATCCGGATGAATGACCAGAAAGTTCGGGCCTTCGTAGAAGCAGTCCACCGGACAGACTTCCACGCAGTCGGTGTATTTGCATTTGATGCAGTTGTCGGTGACGACGAAGGTCATTCTAGCTATCTCCTCAGGCGTGTCAGGTGGCGTTACGGTGACGCCCCTGTTCGGCAAGGGCTATGTCGGTACCAGGCAAATACCGCTCATATCCAAAAAATGCGCGCGATTCTAGCAGCTTTTTTTGACCGTCAGACGCGCGTTTTCAGGTTGTATAACAGCTCCAGTGCCTGGCGCGGTGTCAGGTCATCGGGGTTGACCCGTCCGAGTTCTTCGATGACCGGGTGCGGAAGGCTGGCGAACAGGTCGTTCTGCATCGGTGGCGCGGGCTGTCCGGCGGCTATTTTCGGCGCTTCGTGCGGCAGGCTGGTGGTTTCCAGCCGCGACAGATGGTCGCGCGCGCGCTGGATCACCGGAGCGGGGACGCCGGCCAGTTGCGCCACGGCCAGGCCGTAGCTCTGGCTCGCCGGGCCGGGCAGGACGTGATGCAGAAAGACGATGCGCTCGTTGTGCTCGGTGGCCGAGAGGTGGACGTTGGCCACGACCGGCTTGCTTTCCGGGAGTACGGTCAGCTCGAAATAATGCGTGGCGAAGAGGGTGAAGGCGCGCAGCTCGGCCAGGTGTTCGGCTGCCGCCCACGCCAGCGACAGCCCGTCGAAGGTGCTGGTGCCGCGACCCACTTCATCCATCAGCACCAGGCTGCGGTCACTGGCGTTATGCAGGATGTTGGCGGTTTCGCTCATCTCGACCATGAAGGTCGAACGCCCGCCCGCCAGGTCATCGGACGAGCCGATGCGGGTGAAGATGCGGTCGACCAGTGACAGCTGGCACGCCTTGGCCGGTACGAAGCTGCCGATCTGCGCGAGCAGGACGATCAGCGCGGTCTGGCGCATGTAGGTCGATTTACCGCCCATGTTCGGGCCGGTGATGACCAACATGCGGGTGTCGTCGTCCAGGGCGAGGTCATTGGCGACGAAGGGCGTTTGCAGCACCTGCTCGACGACGGGGTGGCGGCCCTGTTCGATCTGCAGGCAGGGGTGGTCGACGAGGCGCGGGCGGTTGAGGTCCAGGTTCAGGGCACGCTCGGCCAGATTGCTCAGCACGTCCAGCTCGGCCAGGGCGGCGGCGCTTTCCTGCAAGGGCGCGAGGTGCTCGATCAGCCGCTCCAGAAGCTCTTCGTAGAGCTGCTTTTCGCGGGCCAGCGCGCGGCTTTTCGCCGAGATGGCCTTGTCCTCGAACGCCTTGAGTTCCGGCGTGATGAAGCGTTCGGCGCCTTTTAGGGTCTGCCGGCGAATATAGTCGGCCGGCGCCGACTCGGCCTGCTTGCTCGGCAATTCGATGAAATAGCCATGCACCCGGTTGTAGCCGACCTTGAGGTTGGCCAGGCCGGTGCGGGCCTTCTCCCGGCTTTCCAGGTCCATCAGGTACTGGCCGGCGTTCTCCGACAACGACTGCAGTTCGTCCAGCTCGGCGTCGTAACCGGTTTTCAGGACGCCGCCATCGCGGATCACCGCCGGTGGGTTGTCGATGATCGCGCGAGCCAGCAGTTCGGCCAGCTCAGGATAAGTGCGGATGGTCGCAGCCAGCTCGATCAGGTGCGGTGCGACGAGTTCGCGCATGCCGTCTTGCAGCAGCGGCAGCGCAGCGAGGGCATCACGCAGCCGGGCCAGATCACGCGGGCGAGCGTTGCGCAGGCCGATGCGCGCGAGGATCCGTTCGAGATCGCCGATTTCCTTGAGCTGAGGCTGGATCTGCTCGAAGCGGTAGTGCTCGAGCAGGCAGGTGATCGAATCCTGGCGTGCCTCGAGCAAGGTGCGATCACGCAGCGGGCGGTTCAGCCAGCGGCTGAGCAGGCGGCTACCCATGGCGGTCTGGCAGCGGTCCACCACCGATTGCAACGTGTTATCCCGCCCACCGCCGAGGTTGATGTCCAGCTCGAGGTTGCGCCGCGTCGCGCCATCGAGAATCACGGTCTCGTCGAGGCGCTCATGGCGCAGGCTGCGCAGATGGTGCAGGGCTGTGCGCTGGGTTTCCTTGGCGTAGGCGAGCAGGCAACCCGCCGCGCCGATTGCCAGGGTCAGTTTTTCGCAGCCGAAGCCTTTGAGATCCTGGGTGCCGAACTGCTGACAGAGGCCTTTGAAGGCGCTGTCGCGGTCGAAGTCCCAGGGCGCACGGCGGCGAACACCGCGCCGCTTTTCCAGCGGCAGGCCCGCGGGCCAGTCGTCGGGAATCATCAGCTCGGCGGGATTCAGTCGCTCGACTTCGGCCAGCAAGGTTTCCCAGCCGCCGAATTCCTGCACGCTGAACCGCCCGCTGGTGATATCCAGCACTGACAGCCCGAACAGCCGCTCGTCGCCCACCACGGCAGCCAGCAGGTTGTCACGGTGCTCGTCGAGCAATGCCTCGTCGCTGACGGTGCCCGGCGTGATGATGCGTACCACCTGACGCTCCACCGGGCCCTTGCTGGTCGCCGGGTCGCCGATCTGCTCGCAGATGACTACCGATTCCCCGAGCTTGACCAACCGACTGAGGTAGCCTTCGGCCGAATGAAACGGAATGCCCGCCATCGGAATCGCGCTGCCGCCGGACTGACCCCGTGCCGTCAGGGTAATGTCCAGAAGCTTGGCCGCCTTTTTGGCGTCGTCATAGAACAGTTCATAGAAGTCGCCCATGCGGTAGAACATCAGCTGGTCCGGATGCTCGCGCTTGAGTTTCCAGTATTGCTGCATCATGGGTGTGTGATGAGACAGGTCTTGTGACATAGGGCTCGATACTTGGAAAACGGTGTGCTGGAAGAACGCAAGGCAGCGCCATCTGGCCAGCGCCACGACGCCTTGGCGGGCTGTTCACTGGCCGGGTGAGCGAAACCGGCAAGGTTACCATGGGCCATTGCGGGAAGGCTGCGGTCGTGTCGCATGGATCGATCAGGTCCGTGCACCTCGCGTAGGTAGAGGAGTTACCCAATGATCAGCCCTGACGATTCCTGGAGTGCATCGGCCAACGTGTTGGTGGTGGCGGTCGTGAACATCGTTATCGTCGCGGCCGTGGTCGCTGTTCACTACGAGTTTCTCTCGCGGCTGTCGTCGCGCAAATCGGGGCCGCGCCTGAATCCTCGCCTCGGCATCGTGATCGGCGTGTGTGGCGCCCTTACAGCGCATGCGGTCGAGGTCTGGGTGTTCGCCTTCGCCTATTACCTGATGCACCGCGCACCGGGTTGGGGTGAGCTGTCCGGAGAGTTTGCCGGCAGCCTGCTCGACTGCGCCTATTTCTCCTTCACCACGTTCACGACGCTGGGCTTCGGCGATATTCACCCAGTAGGGCCAATCCGCTTCTTGACTGGAGTGGAAGCGCTCACGGGGCTGGTCCTGATCACCTGGACTGCTTCTTTCCTGTTTCTTGAGATGCAGCGCCACTGGACCGTTCGATGACCTCGGACGGGCGCCAGGCTGACCGAGCCCGGGCCGACTGTTAAGGTAGGGCTTCGACCCGACACGCGGAGCTTTCATGTCCCGCTCGACCGATCTTGCCGCCCAACTGGGGCGCGCGCTTGAGCAACAGGCGGCGCAGGTGACCACCGCCGAGTCCTGTACCGGTGGTGGGATTGCCGAGGCCATCACCCGTATCGCCGGCAGTTCCGCCTGGTTCGAGGCGGGTTTCGTCACCTATTCCAATGAACAGAAGACCCGCCAGCTGCAGGTGCCGGCCGCTCTCTTCGCGACGGTCGGCGCGGTCAGTCGTGAGGTCGTCGAAGCGATGGTTCGCGGGGCGCAGCAGGCCAGCGGAGCACGGTATGCCGTAGCCGTCAGTGGCGTGGCGGGACCAGGCGGAGGCACGCCCGGCAAACCGGTCGGAACCGTCTGGTTGGCCTGGGGACGGGACGAGGCGCGATTCGCGCGGTGTTTCCACTTCGCGGGTGATCGCCAGGTCGTCCGTGAGCAGAGTGTAGAAGCGGCGCTCGTCGGATTGATCCGCCTGGTGAATGGAGAAAATCCTGCCGAGGGCTAGGCGCTCGATTTTGCCTATGCTCTAATACTGTCTACTTATACAGTTGTTGTGGCCTCTGGCCCTCTTGATCAAGTGAGGATTGTAATGGACGAGAACAAGAAGCGCGCCTTGGCTGCCGCCTTGGGCCAGATCGAAAAGCAGTTCGGCAAAGGCGCAGTCATGCGCATGGGCGATCATGATCGCCAGGCGATTCCCGCTATTTCCACCGGTTCGCTGGGGCTGGACATCGCGCTGGGCATCGGCGGTCTGCCCAAGGGTCGGATCGTCGAGATTTACTATTCACGCCCATAAAAACGGTTCATGTGAGTGAGTGACTGATTTTAACTGGCCTCCAGGCCGGTAGCAAAACCAAAACCAGTTCATATATCAGCTTAAGCGAGGGCAAGACGATGGAAGCCAACAAGAAGAAGGCGCTGGATGCAGCTTTGTCGCAAATCGAGAAGCAGTTCGGTAAAGGCGCAGTGATGCGTATGGGCGAGGAGCCAAAAGAACCTATTCCGGCTGTTTCAACTGGCTCTCTCGGACTTGATATTGCACTTGGTATTGGTGGAGTACCCGAGGGGCGTATAATTGAGATTTACGGTCCAGAAAGTTCCGGTAAGTCCACTTTGTGTTTGCAAATTGTCGCACAAGCACAAAAACTTGGAAAGGCCTGTGCATTTATAGATGCCGAACATGCGCTTGATCCACTGTATGCTGAAAAGCTTGGAGTTGATCTTGATAGCTTGTTGGTATCGCAACCGGATACGGGCGAGCAGGCATTGGAAATTACCGATATGCTCGTGCGATCCGGTTCTATCGGAGTCATTATCGTCGACTCGGTAGCTGCATTGGTGCCGAAGGCTGAAATCGAAGGCGAAATGGGTGACTCGCACGTGGGCCTGCAAGCCCGCTTGATGTCTCAAGCGCTGCGCAAACTGACTGCAAGTGTAAAACAGACCAATACCATCCTGGTATTTATTAACCAGATTCGCATGAAGATCGGTGTGATGTTCGGCAACCCCGAAACTACAACTGGGGGAAATGCACTTAAGTTTTATTCCTCTGTGCGACTTGATATTCGCCGCACCGGTGCCGTTAAGGATGGCGAGACCGTGATTGGCAGCGAAACCCGCGTTAAGGTCGTAAAAAACAAGGTGGCCCCACCGTTTAGGCAGGCAGAGTTCCAGATCATGTACGGTGCTGGAATCTACAAGATGGGCGAACTTATCGATCTAGGTGTGCAAGAAAAACTGATTGAAAAGTCAGGTGCTTGGTACAGCTACCAAGGCAACAAGATCGGCCAAGGTAAGGCAAACGCTGCGCAATGGTTGAAAGATAACGAGCAGGCCGCACAAGAGCTTGAGAAGCAGATCCGGGACAGGCTGCTTAGTGTCACTCCAGCAGCCAAACCAACTGGCAGCCCTATTTCTGAAGTTCCAGAAGTCGAATATTGATCGACGTTTAAGGCAGCACCATCTGGTGCTGCCTAGATAGTATGGGCGGCCGCAAAAGCTGAGTGCAACACCTGACCATTCCGGTACGGTGCTGCCCCTATGTCCTATTCCGAACTCAGCGTTGCAGAGCGCGCCACTATCCAAATCGGTCCTGCCCAAGGCTTCAGTCAGTGAAGGATTGCCTGCCTGATCAACCGCTCCCCTTCGACCATCTGCCGGGAGCTGCGTCGTAAACGCGAGGTTTGCGGCACCTGATCGGTCCTCGGAGCCCAGCAGCAGATGCAGCGCTGGCGCAAAGCCTACCGCCCCAGACGCAAATTGCTGCCAGGCTGTGAGCGCTCCGAACGGTTCGCTCATATGCTGCGTGAACGTTTGTCTCCCGAGCAGATTGCCGGCAAGCTGCGCAGCATGAACATACCCAACCTAAGAAATGCCTACGTCTGTCGCGAGACGATCTACAACGCGATCTATCCCCTGCCCGTCGGTGAGCGGCGCAAGGAGCTGATCATCTGTCTGCGTCAAGGTGAGACGACATGCAGGCCGCGTTCTGGTGGTGTAGATCGGCGCGGCCTGATTCCCAAGATAGTCAGCATCCACGTGCGCCCGACGGAGATCAAAGACCGCTTGATGCCGGGCCATCGGGAGGGCGACCTGATCAAGGGCAAGGCCAACGTCTCTGTGGTAAGTGCCTTGGTGGAACGCACCAGTGGCTACCTGATGCTGAACAAGATGAACGACGCGACGGCGACCTCGGCGTTGGAAGGCTTCAGTCCGGCGCTCAATCGCATGCCGCTGGCGATGCACAGGAGCATGACCGACGGCCAGGGTCGGGAGATGGTGAGACACGTGGATATCACCCAGAAGACCGGCGTGGCGATCTACTTCTTTGACCCGCATAGCCCTTGGCAACGTGGCAGCAACGAAAACATCAACGGCCTGAAACGCCAGTGCCTGCCCAGAGGAATGGACTTGTCGGTATACAGCAAAGAACAGTTGGATGCCATCGCACTGCAATTGAACATGCGTCCGCGTAATCGCTTCGACTTCAAGTGTCCTATCGAAGTTATGGGCGAGGTAATGCATGCGGCATGATGCTCCAGCTTCAATTCGATAACCGTATTGCACTCAGCTTCTCTAACCGCCATGAGTATTGCAGGAAGGCACTATGCTCAAACTGAAGAAGGGATACACCGAGCGCGATTTCGGTAAGTATACTGAAAGCCTTGGTCATTACTTTTGCAATGCTCTCGTATCTGCATACGAAATATTCTGGCCAGATAATAGCTCAACTGAGGTCACTTATTTTTATCCCATCATTAAATTTTTAGATTTCTTGGCCGAAGATGGTTCGCAAGAAGAACTCAGGAATTTCTTGAAAACTGGTGAGATCTCAGATCTAGGCGAATCGTACATCGTTGTGCTTTTCCATAATCTAATGAGCGGCTTTCGCAGTAATCTTGATAAGTTAGAGATTGAAAATCGAACAAAAAATACCTATGCGGCCGGCGTACGAGCGTTCGTTCGCCATCTTGCAAATCGTGGTGTCGTACCACATGGCTTGTACATCAAAGGCTTCAAGTTTGAGCGTGGAATAGGCTCCACTCTGCTTGATGTGACCATTCATAAAGAGGTTGACATCCAAGCGCTGATTTCTCAGCATCAGGATACGTTGATTTCCGAAGGGCTTGATGATCTCGAAGGTATGGAAAGCCTTCTTTCAAATCTATTTAATGAGGCAGGTGCCTGTGCTCCGCTGGAAGATTCGTTTGATATTATTGAGGCATCTGCTCGCGTCTTAGATAGTCGCTTGGAAGTATTGAAAAGCGCCAGTGCGGATTTAGTCGTACAGCACTATAAATTACTTCAGGATGCAGAGCAGTGGGTGAAGTGTCAAGCATATCAACGGAAAGCGAAAGGCTTGAGGGATATGTTTGATCAGCCTGGCATCGGGGTAATTGGTGGCCAGGCGGCAAAAGTTAGGGGTGAGGAATACGCCATCATAATGGATGGCTGTGCTCTGCAAGTGATAGTTACTTACTGTCATATCTATCATGGCGGAATTTATCCTTCAGATGAGGATGCTTCCTACTCATTCTTGTCTAGCCGCATACAAAAAAGCAGTATCACCATATCTGATGTTAGAAGCGCCCTTGGATATTCGCGTGAAGCTCGTGTGGCTGCGTTTGTATGGCTCTCGATCAAATATGCAATCAACCCCGATGCTCTATTAAATCTCACAACGAACTGCCTTATTTCCACGGGCAATGATGGTCAGTATCAGCTTGTCTGGAATAAGTTACGCAAAGGGACTGAGAATCAGGAGTCAGTAGTTGTAAATTCGCGAATGGACGGGGTTACACTTACTTGCGATACCTTGACAGCCGTTGATGTTGTTGAGTATCTGAAGGTATGCACTGAGCATATTCGCGCTTTTACACGCGATGAAGATCGCAATAGTTTGTTTATTGGGTTCTACAAAAACTATACAAAAGGAACTGGCGGTGAGCGAGTGTATGTGCCGTCAAAGCTCGCGCTTAACACAATCAATAATAGTTTCAAATCGCTCTGTCGAGAGGTCTCCGGTGAGCGCTGGTCGAGTACACTAAAAGCGCTGCGTGGCAGCGTTCTTTTGTTGACTGGCCTTGTAACCCGAGATGCCATGCAGGTAATGCTGGTCGGTCGTCATAGTGACTTGACGATGGCAGCGAAGTACACCCACCACCTGCCTGAAATACTGCGCCGTGAAAAAAAGGTTCGCGAATTTTTGGACTGGTTTGAAACAGTATTGACCGTCAATATTGATCAGTTTGCAGAGAAAGTCGGTATTGATCCCGAGGCTTATGATATACGCAAGCAAAGGATTCTCAATCAGCAGTTCGGCGGCATACATTGCTCAGATCCCATGGCCGGCGTACAGCCTGGCACGATAGAGGGGGAAGTCTGTCATCGCATCGATAAGTGCGTCAGTTGCTCGAATCGCCGTAGTTTGTTTCTTGCCACAAAAGAAAATATTGCCAATGTTATCCACTGGCGCGAGGTGCTGGCAAAAGCCGAAGAGAGCTTAGGGGAAGTGGAGTTTTCAAGGTGGAGTCTGTGGAAGTTGTTCGTGAGTTCAATTCTCGACAGGCTCTACAGTGCGCGTGAACAACGCAGATTGCTTACTCAAGCAGAAGAGTATTGCAATAGCCATCAGAATCCATATATTGATGTTATCCCTGTTTTCGTCATCGAAGAGGCTACAGTATGAGTGTCATTAGTTTGAATGCTTACAGAAGTTACTTCGATGATGAGCGCGGCCTAAGTGATCTTGGCTCTTATTACGCATCCTGGTTTGTCGGTGTGTCGCGTTTTCCTGATAATCAATGGGTTGTAGAGGATAAAACAGGCCAACAGATTATCCGCTTTGATGTTGCCGTGGCGCCTAATGAACTGCTTACGGATAATGAAGATCTCTGTTATGCGGTTAAGCTTTCGGCATACCTTGCGCGCGCTATTACTCATGACAGAAAGACAGGCGGCCTTTTGTCCGGTGCTTCTCAGTATAACTATGTCAATAACATTATTAACCACGTTCGCTGGCTCAGGCTCCAAGGTGTTAATCATCTTTCCAGTGTGAATGATGGCGTATTTGCATTTTTTAGGGATTCAATTGCTAATCCGTTGTATGTGCGCCTGAATCTTGAAGATCGTTTGCGAGAAAAGCTTGACGAATTGCAGGGTATTCCTGCTTGTCTTGAGCAATACAAAGTGTTCCGAAGCAGGGTTGGTCATGTCGAATTTAATAATAACAAACTAAGCGAAGCTCTCGGTGTTAGTGATAGGCTTCTAGGAAGCGCCGGATCACCGATGGTAGTGATGTTAACCAATTTTCGTCAGCATAATGGTTTTTACATTAAAAATAGTATCAAGGATCGTTATGCAGGGGGTAGTGTCAAGGAAACTGCAGAGACTAGCAGTCAAGACTCAATCCGCAAAGAACTGACGTCTATATCAAAGCTGTATCGTCAGTGCCAGATATTCAAAGACCTTTTTCCTGTTAGCCAGCGGATACCCGAGGATTACTTTCAGAAAAATAATATCAATCCCCAAAAAATATCCAAAAATATGGGCCGGGCCGGCGAGCGCACGCGCGATATTCCGCAGCCAATTTTCTTTGAGTTGATGGATCGGGCTATTCGCTGGGTTGTGGATTATGCCGAGCCGCTGCTTGAACTTGGCTCTCAAGCGCTCGCGCAGTACGAAGAGTACGTTAGTCAAGTAGGGCGCGGCGGGAAAGAAGTGCATAAGGTGCACTATGCGTCGAAAAAAATGCGCTTCTGGCTTAGCAAACAACTTGAGTGGCTGGATGGCCATCCGGGCAGTCCATATCCCATAAGTGGGTTTACAAAAGATACTTCTGCCAAGAACTTTGAATCGGTCTTGCCTGCTGAGCAAATTCAAAATGGTCACGCACTTCGTGCTCAAGGATTGACATATCAGGAGATAGGCGAGCGCTTGGGTGTGAGCAAAGCAACAGCACATAATCTTATTACTAAGGGGGTTGCTGTTAGCGGTGCATCGCTTAATAAATGTCTGTATCACTTACTCCCAACCGCCTGCTTGCTTGTTATCTATTGTTTCACCGCCAGGCGGCAATTCGAAGTCGAATCGTTGCAAGCAGGATGCTGTGTGGATACTCCGAACGGCCCGGTTATCCGCATGTACTCTGCCAAGGTTTATCAAGAACACGAGTATTTTCCGGTCACGAAGCTTGTTGCTAAAGCGGTTCGCGTGCTTGAGGCCCTGACTGAGCCGGTTCGCAATGGAGAAAGCCAGTCGTTACTTACTTTCCCGGCGCTAGGTGGTGGGGAAATTAATTATTGGTCAAGCGGCAAAGTCAACGAATTCGCTGAGTACGTCGGCGTTCCAGACAATGAAGGAACCCCTTGGCAGTTTAGCGAGCACCAGTTCCGCCGCTTCTTCGCTATGATGTTTTTCTACAAGTTTGAGTCCGGTGATCTTGCAACGCTGTCCTGGCACTTGCGTCACACAGATTTTGAAATGACCGCCAAGTACATCACGGACAAAGACTTCCGCAGAGCTTTTGAAGAGATCAAAGCAGAACGCATTGTATCATTTGCACAGTCTGCTGCTAATGCAAGAACTGAAGCGCTCTGCGGAAATATGCAGAAAGAACTGGGTGATTTTTTCAGTTCGTTTGATGCTGTTTCAGAGAGTCGCGCAGAAAAAATGATTGGGAAGGTTGAGGAAATCGGCTACATTCTTAACTTTGTGCCTGACGGTGCATGTTTTGGCCAGACGCCGACCTTATTAGAGCGCAGTAAGTGCCTCATGGATGATGCTGTTCAAACATCTTCGGCTTGCCGAGGGTCGTGTGTTGGATGCCCTAATTTGCTGGGCTTTGAGACTGGCATCAGTGCGGAAGATGTCGGCT
Organism: Stutzerimonas marianensis; assembly: GCF_022810315.1. NCBI lineage: Bacteria > Pseudomonadati > Pseudomonadota > Gammaproteobacteria > Pseudomonadales > Pseudomonadaceae > Stutzerimonas > Stutzerimonas marianensis. Next base: position 290,485 of record NZ_JALGRD010000009.1, read on the forward strand.
TGGTTCTTGATCCTGCATCGTCACCGATGCTTAAAGCGTTTGCCGACAGACAGGGGGCTCACAATGTCTAAGCATGTTAGTGAAGCGAACCGGCAAAAGACAGAGCAGAAGATACAGCGCAAGCTCAACGGTCTGAAGCACTACATCGAAAACGGGGTGGCCGATTTTCCAATTCCGAAGAAGTTCACCCTCAACTGGTTTGCTGCCTTGGCTTCTGAGCCCTACGAGAGCGTCTCTAAGGCCGGTGATCAACTTAGGACGGGTTCAGCCACTCACGAGCGTGTGATCTCGTCACTGGCGAGCGCACAGTCGGTTTTGGAGAACGGCAGGGCTGAGCAGGGCATTTGTCTCAAGTCAAAGCGAATTAGCGAACTTGACGCGAAGGTAAAAAAATATGAAACGATGGTGCCTGGCTTGTCGCAAACCATCGTTGAATTGCTTGATCAGGTGCGTGAACTTGAGCAGCGCATCTCCTTGCAACAAGCCCAATGGGCAGACAAGCAATTCAGTGTCAACAAGCTCAAGGGAGGCTCAAATGTATGAGCTATTGCCGACGAAAAATGGACAGCACATCGTTATTGATGAGTCGGGAGTGCTTCAGCGTCACGTAACTCAATATTTGCTTGATCTTGAAAGCGTACAGTGTCATGAGAAATCCTATGTTCGTCAGATCGCATATCGACTCAAGGCGTGGTTGAACTGGCTTGGTGCACGCGATATTTACGATGTCACAGACAGGCTTTTGTGCAAGTATCGTGATGAGCTAAAGATCTCTGGCGACCTTGAAGCAAAAGCTATTAATTACCGAGTTTCATCCGTCTGCGCCTTCTATTGGTATGCCGAAAACACGGGCTTGTGTCGTGGAGTGATCGGTTCTAACGACATGCTAAGCGGTCGAGTGTTTCGTATCGTCGTAAATCTGACGACGCAAGCGAGTAGTGCGAACTATAAAATTCCTTTTTTGCTTGGAACTGTTCAGCAGGCAAGAAAGCGTATTCCGTCCGCAGACGAAATTGCAGCCCTGAAAGATGGCATTGCTGATAAAACTTTGGAATGTGGGCACCCGCTCGCCGAAGAAATTAATGTGCGCAATCAATTGATGCTTCGTTGGATGGCGGAGGCAGGACTGAGGCGCTTGGAGGTTGTATCCCTGCCTGTGAGTGCAATTCCGACCAAGTTCAAGCCCGGAACCATGGTGATGGTCACTTTGACCAAAGGCACAAAGTTTAGCAAGGTACGTGACGTTGAGGTCGAGTCCTCTCTGATTCAAGAGACCCTTGATTACATTGCGTATGAGCGTCCGGAGATAGTCCGAAAGTGCCATGCTGGCCATGATCCTGGCGTTGTGTTTGTCAGCACTTATAATGCAAACGGCGGCACGTTTACTGCGCAAGCTATCACCGACCTGCTCGATTCTGTAGATAGTGAAATTTCGCCGCACGCGCTGCGGCGCTATGCGTTGACACGTTATGCTGCTTATCTGTATCGCATTCAGCTGTCGCTTTACAAAGCCGGCGAGAACGCCGAAATAGACAGGCGTAGCATCGAGTTGCGGCTAACTCAGCAAGCGGGTCATAAAAAAGTTTCTACAACATTCAGATCATATGTCGATGTGGCTATCGCAATGACTTTGTCTGATTCTGGGATCAGCTCGCTCGAGGAGTGTCGTATACTGCTGCAAACACAGCTTTCGATGATCACTTCCCAGATCGAAACGGCGAGATCGCTCGCAAAAGAAGTGTAAAGGTCGCTCCGGAGGTGGGACTGGGAACCAGATGTTTACACACTCCACGAGGACATCATGCGTCTCCGTGCGACCCATCCCAGTATCCCTTGGAGGATACCGCGTCCCGTTACGACTCGTGTTGCCGCCATGCAGGTAAGCGCGGGACAGTCCATAGTTGAATGTCTTGCAGCCAGCTCGGTCTGCACACAACCGCTGCACGCGCCCCCTGAATCCGTACATACCGGATCGAAAGGACATGAGAAAGCGTACATGGAGGCGTCGTCAAACCAGGACTGAAGGTAGTGACGGAACAGGGTGAGCATGCCGCCGGCCGTGTAGTCTTGCACAGAAGAGATGTACAAGAGGAATGACAGGTCCATCGGCAGCATGAATCGCCCCGGGTTTCGTGGAGGCCGTTTCGTTTAAGTCAGGCCGCCATGGCCTGACTTGCTTGTTGCTGGTGGAAGTTTGCCTCAGCCTCCGCAGGCGGGATATACCCGATTGAGCTCAACAGCCGCTGGTGGTTGTACCAGTGCACCCATTTCAAGGTCGCCATCTCAACAGCTTCACGACTCTTCCATGACTGACGGTAAATCAGTTCAGCCTTGTACAGCCCGTTGATAGTCTCGGCCAAGGCGTTGTCGTAGCTGTCGCCCTTGCTGCCAACCGAAGGCTCAATGCCGGCCTCTGCCAGCCGCTCGGTGTAGCGAATAGAGACGTACTGGCTGCCACGGTCGCTGTGATGAATCAGTCCACCGGCACGGTGTGGCTGGCGGGCGTACAGGGCCTGCTCCAGGGCATCCAGTACGAAGTCGGTCTTCATGCTGCTACTGACTCGCCATCCCACGATGCGCCGCGCAAAGACGTCGATCACGAAGGCCACATACAGCCATCCCTGCCAGGTCGACACGTAAGTGAAATCCGACACCCACAGCTGGTTGGGGCGGTCGGCCTGGAATTGGGGTCATGCCGAGATATAAGGAAAATTCACTCACTTCGCACGTAACGTGTTGATGCCAAGAGAATTTACCAAGTCGACCGCACAGCCTCTGATCGTGGACTATCTTTTCTGACTCCTCAGAAAAGGAGTTCCTATGGCTTCATTAGAGCGTACGGCGTATCCCACTCTGCCAAAGGCGTATTCAAAAGCTGAGCTGCAGCGTGATTTTTCGTGCTCAGATGATGAGATTAAGTGGGTACGAAGCAAGTCCAAGGCCCCCTTTCACCTCAATCTCGCCGTTCTCCTAAAAACCTTTCAGGTGCTCCGATATTTTCCTGATATCACCGACGTACCTATTCAACTGGTGGACTTCATTCGCGGAGAGTTGGGTCAGCGTAGCAAGGTGAAACTCGCGGAATACAAGTGGTTCCAACAATATCGCCACATGAACGCGATCCGAGCTCGCCTCGGTGTGACGGCATTCTACGGCTCTGATGCCATGGAGCTCGCCGAGCGGCATGCCAAAGCAATGTCGTTTGTGCTTGACCAACGCGCCGACATCATCAACTCCGTAATCGAAGAGCTGATCAGCCAGGATTATGAGCTCCCTGCTACTCGACCCTGAATGATCTCGCTGAGCGAATTCATGCCGAATCCCAAGAGGCAATATTCAACCTCGTAGTAACCAGAACGCCAGTCGAGGTGATCCACAAGTTAAAGGATCTGCTCGACACTGATTTCGGCCGACGCCAGAGCGACTTCAATGCGCTGAAGCAGGCGCCCAAGAAGCCATCTCGCAAGCACTTGGAGGTGCTGATCGATCATCTGGCTTGGCTCGAGAGCTTCGGGGATCTGGATGCCATTTTTGGAGGAATAGTCGACACCAAGATCCGCCACTTCGCTGCCCAAGCCGCGGCGTCGGATGTAGCCGAGCTGAAGGACTGCTCACTGCCGAAACGCTACACGCTGATGCTGGCCTTGATCTACCGCATGCGCGTGCGGACCCGGGATCACCTGGCCGAGATGTTCATCCGACGGATTTCGACGATCCATAAACGCGCCAAGGAGGAGTTGGAGCGAATCCAGGCGCGGCAACGCCAGAAGCTGGAGCAGTTGGCGGCGACCCTGGATGGCGTGGTGCAGATTCTGGTTCAAGAACCGGATGACCAGGAGGCTGGCAGTCTGATTCGGGAATACCTCTCCCCCGGTGGCAATTTGGATCGGTTGCGTGAGACTTGCGCCGAAGTACAGGCTACCGGCGGTAATAACTATCTGCCGCTGATCTGGAAGCACTTCAAGTCCCATCGCTCGTTATTGTTCCGTCTCAGCCACCTTCTCCAACTGGAGCCCACGACTCAGGATCGATCGCTGGTTTAGAATCTTCAACTGATCCAGGACAGCGAGAATCTACGCCGCGAATGGATCGACGAGCACATCGACTTGTCGTTTGCGTCGGAGCGCTGGGTCAAGGTCGTTCGTCGTCCTGCCAGTGAGGGGCCACCGACCAACCGGCGCTATTTGGAAGTTTGCGTATTCTCCTACCTGGCCAGCGAGCTGCGATCGGGTGACATGTGTGTACAGGGGTCGGAATCCTTCGCCGACTACCGCAAGCAGTTGCTGCCCTGGGAAGAATGCCTGCAGCGACTACCGGCCTACTGCGAAAAGGTCGGGCTGCCAGGCACGGCGAAGGAGTTTGTTGGCTCCCTCAAGACCCAGCTGGAGGAAACCGCGCAACAACTGGACGACAAATTCCCATCTTGC
>NZ_JALGRD010000089.1:0-312 GCF_022810315.1 Stutzerimonas marianensis
ATAACTCCCTCGTATGGGTAATCCCAACAAGCGGGAGTGGATTGACAGGCTCTGGATTTGGAAGTCCGTTGTCTCTTGGTAGTTCCACGTTTAGTCTTGGTACTGAGTCAACGAGTGCAATACCTCTTGTAAGAGGACAATCATCCACTGCTGATAGTTTCCTTAGCACTGCATCGACAGCGTCCTTTACTGCAACGACGGATGCCGTTGACAATACGGTGGAAATATCACCAGATGGCACATCCTGGATTGCAGTGCCCATAGTAGAGACCGGCGCAAATTCCAGCACGTTTGTAGGTACAATTGGTTTTG
>NZ_JALGRD010000090.1:0-311 GCF_022810315.1 Stutzerimonas marianensis
GGCTTCGACGTGGGTACGGAGTCGGATCAGGGCATGCCGAGCACCAGTTCGCTCGTTAATCCACTGGAAGCAAGTAACTGCGAACGACGAACGTTTCGCCCTCGCCGCTTAAAACCGGTGAGCCTCGCAACGGTTGGCCGATGGGCCGGGCCTGATGCCGCAAGGCAAAGGGCTGCGAGGTCATGCACATTGGCTGGTCACCGCCCGGGTCACTCGGGCGATGACGAGACTCAAGTGACTGGCGACCCCGGTAGCGTGCTGCTGCGCGATCGGGGCCGCGAGATTCAAATCAGACAGCTACGCATGTAGAA
>NZ_JALGRD010000091.1:0-310 GCF_022810315.1 Stutzerimonas marianensis
AAGGTTTCGCGAGAACGGCATTCGGTCGCGAGTCAGTCGGTCCTAAGGAGTCGGCGAAGGCCGTTGGACCGGGGCGATGGCGTAGCAATACGCAAGTAGCCCCGCCGACCAAAAGGGAATCCGGTCAACTTTCCGGAACCAAGACCTGGCGTGCGCGGCGGCGACGCGTGCGAACTCAGAGACGTTTGCGGCTGCCCTGGGAAGAGTTCTCTTTTCTTCTTAACAGGTTCGATGACCCTGGAATCGAATTGATCGGCGATAGGGTTAGAGATCTGGCAGAGCCTTCCGCCTTTTGGGAGGTCCGGTGCGT
>NZ_JALGRD010000092.1:0-309 GCF_022810315.1 Stutzerimonas marianensis
CCGGTCAGATAACAAATCATTTCCAAACCTAAACGTTCCAAATTCGAAGTCGCATAAAATCTCGGATCTCCGCCTGGCAGCAGGCTGAAGGTATAGTGACCATACCAGTCTGGAGGTGAACCTTCCGGCATCGGGTCGACAACACCGTCCAGGAAGCAACCAACGATGACGGCTGCCGCTTCCCTCCATTTTGTGAAGCTCAAATTCACACCTGCATCCATTTCTTTCAGCTTGTCAGCAGCAAACCTTGGAGAATGGCAATCCTGGCATTTCTTTATCCATGCATCTCTTTTTGCTTTGTGCTTTGGC
>NZ_JALGRD010000093.1:0-309 GCF_022810315.1 Stutzerimonas marianensis
CCGGCTACCCGTCTTCGCCTTGGTAGGCCATTACCCTACCAACTAGCTGATAGGACATTGACCCCTCTCTGAGCAAATGGACCTTTCCAGATCCATTTCTTTGACTGCCGACACCAAAGTGTCAGCATTTTTATTGAGAATTAGCAACCCTTTCGGTAGCCCCAATTACTTGGAACGTTGTTGTTCCCATCTCAAAGGTAGGTTATCAATGCATTACTCACCCTTACGCCACTCGGTTTGCGCCCCTTTCGGGACGCTCCCTCGTGCGACTTGCATGCCTAATCCACGCCGCCAGCGTTCGTTCTGAGC
>NZ_JALGRD010000094.1:0-307 GCF_022810315.1 Stutzerimonas marianensis
CGGGGGCGACCTGGCTTCGACGTGGGTCGCGAAGCAGTGCAGTGCATGCCGAGGACCAGTCACCTCGCAAATCCATCTGGAAACCAACAAACGCCAACGACGAGCGTTTCGCTCTCGCCGCTTAATACCGGCGAGCGCTGCACCGGACGGCTCACGGGCCGGGCGGGGCAACCCGCAGCAGCGTCATTTACGTGAGATAAGGGTCCATCCTGCCGTGGGATGCGCCACGAAAACCCAACGGATCGCCTAGCGTCAGCCTGCCGGTTGGCGGACGTCGGGTTAAATCAAACAACCAGGCTAAGCATGT
>NZ_JALGRD010000095.1:0-280 GCF_022810315.1 Stutzerimonas marianensis
TTTCGACTTCCATGACCACCGTCCTGCTGTCTAAATGAATCAACACCCTTTCTGGGTTCTTTTAACGTGCATTCGGGCACCTTAACTATACGTTCGGTTGATCCCGCATCGCCAGTTCTGCTTACCAAAAATGGCCCACTTGGAACTCTGTATTCTAATCCGCAGTTCAATTAAGCAACCACGGCTTCTTACCCGTTTAAAGTTTGAGAATAGGTTAAGGACATTGCGTCCCCAAGGCCTCTAATCATTCGCTTTACCCGATAAAACTAGTTGACGAGTT
>NZ_JALGRD010000096.1:0-277 GCF_022810315.1 Stutzerimonas marianensis
AGTAGACTAATTTAGTACGAGAGGAACAGTTGGTCCAGATAATTGGTAAATACGGTTAGCTGACCAGCTAATGCCGTGAAGCTACCATCTGTTGGATTATGACTGAACGCCTCTAAGTCAGAATCCATGCTGGAAAGCAATGCAACATTCAATAATAAACGAAAACAAATACATTGGAATTCATCTTCGATGCACAAAGCTTGATTAATTCAGGCGGCGGAAATCGATTCATAATTTCGATTATTATTGCACAAATCATTTGCAGACGACTTAAAAT
>NZ_JALGRD010000097.1:0-274 GCF_022810315.1 Stutzerimonas marianensis
GCCGAGGCGAGTGATTTGAATACCCTGATCCAGGCGACTGCGAGTAGAGCAACGTTCGTCAAAGTCAAGTTTGAGCTTGACCCCCGTCACCGTTACCCCTCTTCCAGCTTCCCAAACCAATGTCGGTCCGTCGAACGCCCTAATACTCGCCGCGTGAACCCCGTTCCGCACCCCGTGGCTTTTGGCTCACGAAATACAGTAGAGACCCACTCGACGCAGAAAGAACGCCCGACGCATCTCGGTTCCGTTCGCTTCCCTCTTAACGATTTCGAAC
>NZ_JALGRD010000098.1:0-268 GCF_022810315.1 Stutzerimonas marianensis
AATGCTAAACGGGCCTACGCACCTGCATTCGATGCGGTGATGTCCAACAAGCCAGTAGTGCTCACCTTTGCCGTTGTTGCAGTTGTACTTTCCGGCCTCGTAGGGGCACGTATGGGCAGTGAATTCGTGCCTAGCCTCAACGAGGGGGACTTCGCTATCCAAGCCCTTCGTGTACCGGCTACCAGCCTTAGTCAGTCTGTCGAGATGCAGCAGCAGCTGGAGCGAAAGCTCATGGATGAGTTTCCGGAGATCGAGCGGATTTTTGCGC